>NZ_JASHIV010000001.1:0-672814 GCF_030733525.1 Bacillus sp. MMSF_3328
TCAGCATTGCCGCTGCAATCCCGCAGGAGTCTGCGTGCCTTGCACTCCAATCAACAGGGTTCTTAAAATTAGTTGGGCAAGTTTGCAGGCTCAGCTAATGGGGCTGTTGATTTCCGTTCCAGGCACTTCACTTTCCGCTGGGCGACGCTGAGCCTCCTCCCGCTGCGCGCTGCGGGGTCTCAGCATTGCCGCTGCAATCCCGCAGGAGTCTGCGTGCCTTGCACTCCAATCAACAGGGTTCTTAAAATTAGTTGGGTAAGTTTGCAGGGCCAATTAAAGAGGCTGCAGATGTCTGATTAAAGTCCGTTGCTCCTTAGGATAAGTTGGGCTTTCTCCCGCTGCGCCCGGATTGTGTGAAAATTGCCCGTGCAGTCCCGCCGGAGCCTACGTGCCTTCCAATCCGATTAACAGGGTTACGAAAGTTATGATTTCAGCTCTGCACCCCGGATAATTTAATTAATACAGGAGACACATTGTTGAATAAAGGTCGCATAAGCGTAAAAAGGGGTACGGAAGATTCCGTACCCCTTTTTTCTGCAGAATCAATTAGCTGCAGCTTCCTTTTTAAGTCTCAGGCTAAATGCCTGCAATCCGCGAAGCTTTCTCTGTATTAGCGAAATGCAATTTCACAAAATCAGGCAGAACCTGCCTTCCTTTAGCCTTGATCAGCCGTGCCGCAGCTTTATCCACCTGAGCCCCGGCACCTTTTGGCAGGGTAAATCCGGCTTCTTCACTGAGCTTGTCGAAATACCGCAGGAAGGCGTAGCGGGCCAGAATGGAGGCGGCGGCGACCGAGAGGTGGATGCCTTCAGCCTTTGTGCTGAAAAAGACATTTTCCCTTTGGATCACTGACTGTCCTTGAAGATGTCTATAATAGACATCTTCTTTTGCAAACTGGTCAATCAGGATGGCTTCAGGCTTTTCTGGTGCCATCTTTTTCAGCACATTGCCGATTGCCTGGTTGTGAAGCAGCGCTTTGATCTTCCCCTGGGACATGCCTGACTGCTGAAGCTGGTTATATTTGCTGTTTTTAAGCGTCAGCAGGCTGTACGGAACAACCTCTTTTATTTCCTTGGCAATCCTGATAATCTGGTCATCCTTCAGATGTTTTGAATCTTTTACGCCAAGTTCCTTCAGCAGCTGGAGGCTTTCTTTTTTTGCATATGCCGCAACAACAGTGATTGGACCGAAATAATCGCCTGTCCCGACCTCATCTGATCCGATGACAGAAAGGCTTTCAAAAGAAGGCGGAAGGTGGGAGCCTTGGGGGCTTTTGGGTGATGCCGCCTTTTTTTCGGCAGGGCTTCCCCATTTTGCCGCTTCTGATGCAGAGCCGGCCCCTTGGAAAAGCACCTTCCCGGATTTATATGCAGTTATACTGCAATTTGCCGTTTTGGCGGCAAAAATGCCTCCCTGTGGTGTTTTTCCGGACAGGTTCGGCTTATAGTAAGCTTTCATTTCCTCGATTTCCGAGGGATGTTTCTGAAGTACAACATGGCTCATATCTACCACTCCTAGAAAAGAAATATATATGTATAAACAAAACTTTACAGGCCAAAATTGAATCCGCCGATCAACTCCAGCATCAGTCTTCATGTAAATGATCCATAAAAACAGCAGCATTCCCCTTGATACGGCTTAATTTGACAGGCTTTGACTTCCCACTCTTTTACGTTCATGTTATCATATAGATTAGGATTTGGAAGGAATGGGGGCATTAGCGTTGTCAGATACGCAGAAAAACCGCACAAGTGTTGATATTTATGGACAGCAGTATGTCATCGTCGGCCAGGAAAGCTCAGGCCATATCCGGCTTGTCGCTTCTATGGTTGATGAAAAGATGCGCGAAATAAGCTCCATGAATCCTTCACTTGACAGCAGCAAGCTTGCCGTCCTGACGGCAGTCAATGCCGTTAATGATTATATTAAGATATTAGACCGCCTTGAACGGCTTGAAGATGAATTAAAAAGAGTAAAGGACTGAACAGGGTCATGTTGGATCTCGCCATTTTAATATTACTGGTTTTTGGATTTTTTATGGGATTAAAAAGGGGGTTTATCCTTCAGCTCATCCATTTAGCAGGCTTCATCGTTGCTTTTATTGCAGCAAATATGTACTATGATGACCTCGCTCCCAAGCTGAACCTCTGGGTGCCCTATCCGAATTTTGGAAGCGATTCTTCCCTTCAGCTGTTTTTCGACAATGCCAATATGGAGGATGCCTATTATCGCGCCATTGCTTTTGTCGTGATTTTTTTTGCTGTAAGGATCATTCTGCAGATCATCGGCAGCATGCTGGATTTTGTATCTTCACTGCCTGTGCTGAAGCAGCTCAATGTTTGGGCAGGCGGACTGCTCGGTTTTGCTGAAGTCTATCTTATCATTTTTATCTTGTTATACATAGGAGCACTGCTCCCTGTGGAAGCAGTCCAGCAGCCGATCGATGATTCAGGCACCGCAAAGTTCATCATAAACCATACACCTGCACTTTCGCAGCAGCTAAAGGAAATGTGGATTGAATATAAGGCTGCATAACTTCTCTTTGAGCAGAGAAGTTTTCTTTTTATAATGCTTTGTTAGTGGTACATGCTGTTTTGGGGCTCATTCATGTCAAACTCTGTTTCAACTCGCCACTCAGCTGTGCTGATTCCCCAAAATCAACAGCCGTGTTTAGCACAGTTTTTTTAAAAAATCGTGATAGTAGGCTATGTTTGCTATTATACTTATATGCTCTCCTGGATGGAATGGGAGAATAATCGCTGTTTCAGGGTAAGGATAAGGAGAGAGAATGTTCTAAAGGCAGGTGCAGAAAATGAACCCAAATAAAAAAGATGTGGTAAGACTATTGGAGACAATAGCAGTATATATGGAATTGAAAGGTGAAAATCCGTTCAAGGTCGCGGCCTTCCGGAAGGCTGCAGGAGCCCTGGAAGCAAATGATGACAAGTTTTCAGAAATAAAGGATTTCACGAAGCTTTCCGGTATCGGTAAAGGGACGGCTGCGGTCATCGAGGAATATATCGAAGAAGGAACATCAACCGTGCTGAAGGAGTTGCAGGAAGAAGTGCCTGCAGGCCTTATCCCGCTGCTCCAGCTGCCGGGACTTGGCGGCAAGAAGATAGCGAAGCTCTATAAGGAGCTTGGGGTCGAGGACGCTGAAGACCTTGAGCAGGCATGCAGGGACGGCAGGGTTCAGGCGCTTGCAGGCTTCGGAAAGAAAACAGAGGAAAAGATCCTTGAAGCGCTTGCCAATGCAGGTAAAAGGCCGGACCGTCTCCCGGCTGCCTTTATGCTTCCGATTGCAGAGGATATTGAAGCAAGGCTTGCAGGGGTGGATTCGATCATCAGGTTCTCCAGGGCAGGCAGCCTGCGCAGGATGCGGGAAACAGTCAAGGACCTGGATTTTATCATTGCTTCCGATGATCCTTCATCAGTGAAAGAAGCCCTGCTCAGCCTTCCGGGCATTAAGGATGTCATTGCTGCAGGCGACACAAAGGTCTCGCTGACATTTGATCATCAGTATGATGTGTCTGCTGATTTCCGGATCGTATCACAGGATGAATTTGCGACAGCGCTTCATCATTTTACCGGCTCTAAGGACCATAATGTGCGGATGCGCCAGCTGGCAAAGGAACGCGGAGAAAAAATAAGTGAGTATGGTGTTGAGAATGCTGAAACGGGCGAAGTCCTTACTTTCAAGGATGAAGAAGCCTTTTATGCGCATTTCGGCCTCCCTTTCATCCCTCCGGAAATCCGCGAGGACGGCCGTGAGGTAGAATATTTTAAGGCAGGCATGGAGCTCATTTCCCTGGAAGATATAAAGGGAGATCTTCATATGCACTCCACCTGGAGCGACGGAGCCCACACTATTGAAGAAATGGCAGAGGCATGCCGCAAAAGAGGCTATCAATATTTGGCCATCACTGATCATTCCCAGTACCTGAAGGTAGCAAATGGACTGACGCCGGAAAGACTGAGAAAGCAAATGGAAGAGATCAGGAGTTTGAATGAAAAATATGACGACTTCAAAATCCTGACAGGGATCGAGATGGATATCCTTCCGGATGGGACGCTCGATTTTGAAGATGACTTGCTGGCAGAAGTTGATGTGGTCATCGCCTCGATCCATTCCTCCTTCAGCCAGCCAAAGGATAAAATAATGGAACGTCTGAAGACGGCCCTGATGAACGGCCATGTGGATATCATCGCCCACCCGACCGGCAGGCTGATCGGCCGGAGGGAAGGCTATCAGGTGGATATGGAGATGCTGATCGAGCTTGCCAGGGAGACAAATACTGCCCTGGAGCTGAATGCCAACCCGAACCGGCTTGATTTGGCAGCAGAACATTTAAGGAAGGCACAGGAGGCGGGAGTGAAGCTTGTCATCAATACAGATGCGCATAAGCTTGACACTCTCATCCATATGGAAATCGGTGCTGCAGCAGGGAGAAAGGCATGGCTGAGGAAGGAAAATGTGATAAATGCTTACAGCATGGAAGAACTTCTTTCCTTCCTTAAACGGAATGATTGATGATCCCTTTGTCAAAGGCGGAGAATTACAGCCGGACTTGAGGGCTTATATAGAGAAGGACTAGAAAGAAAAAGGGAGGAATTACTCCATGGATTCACGGGTGCTTAAGGTGCTTGAATTTAATAAAGTCAGGGAGCAGCTGCTTGAGCATGTGTCATCTTCGCTTGGACGCAGCAAAGCAGAAGTGCTCCTTCCTTCTGCCGATTACGAAGAAGTGGTGCGGCTGCAGGAGGAAACAGATGAAGCGGTTAAAGTGCTGCGGATAAAAGGCAATATTCCGCTTGGGGGCATTTTTGATATCCGTCCCCATGTAAAAAGATCAGTGATTGGAGGCATGCTGAGCCCCCAGGAACTGGTGCAGATTGCAAGCACAGTCCATGCAAGCAGACAGCTGAAGCGCTTTGTTGATGATTTTTCAAACGAAGAATCAGAACTGCCGATACTGACTGAGTATATGGATAGGGTAATCGTGCTGGCTGAGCTTGAAGAGGCCATCCGCATGGCAATCGATGAAAACGGCGAACTGCTGGATAGTGCGAGCGATGCCCTCCGGTCCATCAGAACACAGCTTCGCACAAGGGAGTCACGTGTGCGTGAGCGGCTGGAGAGCATGATCCGTTCTTCCAATGCGGCGAAAATGCTGTCAGATGCCATTATCACCATCCGGAATGACCGTTTTGTCATCCCGGTCAAACAGGAATACCGCGGCCATTACGGGGGAATCATCCATGATCAAAGCTCATCAGGGCAGACGCTGTTCATTGAACCGCAGGCAATCGTGCAGCTGAACAACGAGCTGCAGAGCATCAGGGTGAAGGAACAGCAGGAAATTGAGCGCATACTAGTTGAACTTTCCGGACGGGCGGCGGCCTATCAGCCTGAGCTCGATATGATCGTCGAGGTCCTGGCCGAGGTTGACTTTATGTTTGCAAAGGGAAGGTACAGCAGGAGGCTTAAAGCATCCAAGCCGGAAGTGAATAATGAGCGAAGGATCAATCTATTCAAGGCAAGGCATCCGCTGTTGCCGATAGATGAAGCGGTGGCTAACGATATTTCCTTAGGCAGGGACTACACAACCATTGTGATTACGGGACCGAATACCGGAGGAAAGACTGTAACGCTTAAGACTGTGGGGTTGTGTACGCTGATGGCCCAGGCAGGCCTGCAGATTCCTGCTCTGGATGGATCAGAGGTGTCTGTATTTGGGGCTGTCTATGCGGATATCGGGGATGAGCAGTCTATTGAACAAAGCTTGAGTACATTTTCTTCACATATGGTCAATATTGTTGATATTTTAGCCAAGGCTGATTTTGAAAGCCTTGTCCTTTTCGATGAGCTTGGAGCCGGGACAGATCCGCAGGAAGGGGCAGCCCTTGCTATTTCCATCCTTGATGAGGTATACAAAAGGGGCAGCCGCGTTATTGCGACGACCCATTATCCTGAACTGAAGGCTTACGGGTATAACAGGGAAGGAGTTATCAATGCCAGTGTCGAATTCGATATTGAGACGCTCAGCCCCACTTATAAACTCCTGATCGGGGTACCGGGCCGGAGCAATGCCTTTGAAATCTCCAGGCGCCTTGGCCTCGATAATTCTGTAATCGAATCTGCACGCTCCCATGTGAGCGAGGACAGCAGCCAGATCGAGAACATGATCGCGTCTCTTGAAGACAGCAGGCGCCAGGCGGAAAAAGAGCTGGAAGAGGCTCACGAGCTGCTGCGGGGCGCTGATATGCTCCATAAGGATATGCAGAAGCAGATGATGGAGTATTATGAGCAAAAGGACGAGATGCAGGAAAAGGCTGCCGCCAAAGCCGCTGACATTGTCGAGAAGGCGAAGGCGGAAGCAGAAGAGATCATCCGTGATCTCAGAAAGATGCGCATCGAAAAGCATGCTGAAGTGAAGGAGCATGAGCTGATCGACGCCCGGAAGAAGCTGGAGGATGCTGCACCGAAAGTCAGCAAAAGCAAAAAAGAGGCAAGAAAGTCTGACAAGCATGATTTTGCAGCCGGGGATGAAGTAAAGGTACTGACCTTTGGCCAAAAAGGGCATCTTCTGGAAAGAGCTTCAGAAGACGAGTGGCAGGTTCAGATCGGCATCCTGAAAATGAAGGTAAAAGAACGGGACCTGGAGTTTATTAAAAGTCCAAAGCCGAAGGAAACAAAGGCGATGGCCATCGTAAAAGGCAGGGACTCCCATGTAGGCCTTGAACTGGACCTGCGCGGTGAGCGGTATGAGGATGCGCTGATCAGAGTCGAGAAATATATTGATGATGCGCTATTGTCCAATTATCCCCGGGTCTCGATCATTCATGGAAAAGGGACAGGGGCTCTGCGCCAGGGAGTGCAGGAATACTTGAAGAACCACCGGTCTGTAAAGCGGATCCGTTTCGGGGAAGCGGGTGAAGGCGGATC
This sequence comes from Bacillus sp. MMSF_3328, assembly GCF_030733525.1. Classification (NCBI taxonomy): domain Bacteria; kingdom Bacillati; phylum Bacillota; class Bacilli; order Caryophanales; family Bacillaceae; genus Bacillus; species Bacillus sp. MMSF_3328. The sequence continues at coordinate 6,947 of NZ_JASHIV010000001.1, forward strand.
AGGCGTAACCGTGGTGGAGTTCAAATGATGGGGAGAGTCTGAATGAACGGTTTTTGGGAAAATGAGTATATCCAGACAGCGGCATATTACAGCGTCGTCATTTTGTGCATGATTGTGTTTTTGGCCATTTTTGAACTTGTCACTAAATATAAAAACTGGGAAGAAATCAAAAAAGGCAATATTGCTGTAGCCATGGCAACAGGGGGGAAGATATTCGGGATCGCCAACATCTTCAGGCATTCCATTTCTCAGCATGATTCACTTTTCACCATGATCGGCTGGGGGGTCTTCGGGTTTTTCCTTTTGCTGGCAGGCTATTTCATTTATGAATTCCTGACCCCGAAGTTCAGGATCGATGAGGAAATCGAAAATAATAACAAGGCGGTCGGATTCATATCCATGGTCATTTCAATCGGATTGTCATATGTCATCGGGGCAGGCATCTAACAGGGAGCGGGAGAACTGTGGAAAAATTGGCGAAAATTCTTCTGGTGCTTTGCGGGCTATTTATAGTCATCGGAGCCGTGTATATATTTTTCATCGCATAAAGTTAGAGCCGCCGGCATATGGCGGCAAAAACTGCAGGCAAACCCTTAATGCGGGGCATGCCTGCAGTTTTTTTATTTTTCAGGAACCAAACAGCAGGTCCTTTGGCTCATACAGATTGTCATGATTATTTCCTTATACTATAATGAATGGGAACAGTTAGAATGTTCTAACAAATCATTTTTGAAGGAGGGAAAAAAATGACAGAAGAAAGGCCTTGGCTTCAAAGCTATCCGGAAGATATCCCCCCGACTTTGACATACACAGACGAACCGGTACAGCAGTATTTAAAAAGAGCAGCAGAGGAGTTTCCAACCAAAAGCGCCATTCACTTTATGGGCAGGGAATTTACGTTTAAGGAGGTGTATGAGCAGGCGCTCAAGCTTGCCTCCTATCTTCAGGGGCTGGGCATCGAAAAAGGGGACAGAGTGGCCATCATGCTTCCTAATACCCCGCAGTCAGTCATCAGCTACTATGGCATCCTGATAGCGGGCGGGGTGGTAGTCCAGACCAATCCGCTCTATATGGAAAGAGAAATTGAGTACCAGATGAAAGACTCCGGGGCAAAAGCCATCATTACACTTGATATTCTGTTTCCGCGTGTTTCAAAGGCTGTCCCAAAAACAGAGATCAAGCATATTATTGTAACCGCTGTCAAAGATGCTCTCCCTTTCCCGAAGAATCTTGTCTACCCGTATATCCAGAAAAAGCAATATGGCATTGTAGTTAATGTGAAGCATGAAGGAAATAACCACTTGCTGAAGGAAATATTGAAGCGTCCCATCGGCAGCCTGAAGGAGCATAGCTTCGACTATGAAGAAGATATCGCCCTGCTGCAATATACAGGCGGGACCACAGGATTCCCCAAAGGGGTCATGCTTACCCACAGGAATCTTGTCAGCAACGCTTCCATGTGCCAGGCATGGCTTTACAAATGCCGCCGCGGGGAAGAAATCGTTCTCGGCCTGCTGCCGTTTTTTCATGTGTACGGCATGACCACTGTGATGATCCTTTCCATTATGCAGGCATATAAGATGGTCCTGCTGCCGAAATTTGATGCCGAGACAACTTTGAAAACCATCCAAAAGCAAAGGCCAACCCTGTTTCCTGGAGCGCCAACCATCTATATAGGGCTTCTCAACCATCCGGATCTTCAGAAATATGACCTGTCATCGATCGATTCCTGCATCAGCGGCTCAGCTCCCCTGCCGGTTGAAGTACAGCAGCGTTTTGAGGAAGTGACGGGAGGAAAGCTCGTTGAAGGCTACGGGCTGACAGAATCTTCGCCGGTCACCCATTCAAACTATCTATGGGACCGTCCGCGGGTTAAAGGAAGCATTGGTGTTCCATGGCCTGATACAGATGCTGCGGTGTTCTCAATGGAAAATGGCGAAAAGCTGCCTCCCGGGGAAGTCGGGGAAATAGCAGTAAAGGGCCCTCAAGTCATGAAAGGCTACTGGAACCGTCCGGAAGATACGGCCCAGACTCTAAGGGATGGCTGGCTCCTCACAGGTGATCTTGGGTATATGGACGAATCAGGCTATTTCTATGTTGTGGACCGCAAAAAAGATATGATCATTGCCGGCGGCTTCAATATTTACCCGCGTGAAATAGAAGAAGTCATCTATGAACATCCGGGCGTACAGGAAGTTGTGGCTGCAGGGATCCCTGACCCATACAGGGGGGAAACGGTCAAAGCCTATATAGTCATGAAAGAAGGGCATGAGGCATCCGAAGAAGAATTGAATGAATTTGCGAGGAAACATCTTGCTGCCTACAAGGTTCCAAGGATTTATGAATTCAGGAGTGAGCTCCCGAAAACAGCCGTCGGAAAAATACTGCGCCGGGCTCTTGTAGAAGAAGAGAAAAAGAAATTGGAAGAAGAACAGAAAAAGCAAGCCTGATCATTTTTAAAATAGCGGATAATAGAGTAAAGTATAAACAAACAGATTCAGATCCTTCCTGAGGCCGGATCTCCATTCGGACTCTTTATTTTGAAAAATAGAGCTTGTCCGCCTCAGCGCCGATAAGAAAATTTTATCATGACAAATTCTTGACAACTTTTGCTTGTAATACTATTATAAAAATATGAATGATGATTCATTCATTTTAGCACAAAGGAACAATCTGCATGACAGCATTATCCCTTTCTTTGCGCTTTTTGATAAATGGAACGGGGGAAAAATGTTGAAGAAGAATAAACCAAAATATATGCAAATTATTGAAGCTGCTGTAGTGGTTATAGCAGAAAACGGCTACCACCAGGCCCAGGTTTCGAAAATTGCGAGGCAGGCCGGGGTGGCTGACGGGACGATATACTTATATTTTAAGAATAAGGAAGATATCCTGATTTCACTTTTTGAAGAGAAAATGGGATCTTTTGTTGAAAAAATCGAACAGAATATTGCAGGAAATGACTCAGCCACAGAGAAATTATTAATGATGGTCGAAAATCATTTCAAGCTTTTATCTGAAGATCACCATCTGGCCATTGTCACCCAGCTTGAATTAAGGCAGTCCAATAAGGATTTGCGCTTAAAAATCAATGACGTGCTGAAAGGCTATTTGAAGGCGATCGATCAGATACTTGCATCAGGAATTGAAACCGGGGAATTTTCACCCTCGCTTGATATCAGGCTGGCCAGACAGATGATTTTTGGCACAATAGACGAAACTGTAACGACCTGGGTCATGAACGACCAAAAGTACAGCCTGACTGATCTGGCCCCTGCTGTCCATAAACTGCTTGTGCACGGCTGTTCCAGCCGTTAGGGCAGGCAGACTCTGATAATAAGAGTAAACCGACGATTATAGGAGGGTAAACATGGAGTATTTAACTTGGTCGCATCAGGATATGGTTGCCGAGATTGCAATCAGCCGGCCTCCTGCAAATGCACTTTCTTCCGGCGTGCTTAAAGAGCTTTCCGGTGTATTGGATGAAATTGAAGAAACTGACGAGGTCAGGGTGGTCCTCATCCATGGGGAAGGCCGTTTCTTCTCAGCGGGCGCTGACATCAAAGAATTTACAGAGGTAGAGTCCAGCGGCGACTTTTCTAAACTGGGCAAGTTCGGCCAGGATCTGTTCGAAAGGATGGAATCATTTCCGAAGCCGATTATTGCCGCCATTCACGGAGCTGCGCTTGGAGGGGGCCTCGAGCTTGCCATGGGCTGCCATTTCAGGCTTGTTTCCGAAACAGCCAAGCTGGGCCTTCCAGAGCTTCAGCTGGGTCTTGTCCCGGGCTTTGCCGGCACACAGCGGCTGCCAAGGCTGGTAGGATCTGCACGGGCAGCGGAAATGCTGTTCACAAGTGATCCGATCACAGGCATCCAGGCAGTCCAGTATGGCTTGGCCAACCATGCATTCCCTGAAGAAGAGCTGCTGGAGAATGCGTTTAATATGGCAAAGAAAATTGCCAGGAAGAGCCCGATCGCGCTGAAAGCGGCAATTGAGCTTCTCAGCCATTCCAAGCATGCTGAGTTTTATAATGGGGTAGAAAAAGAAGCGGAACTCTTTGGAAAAGTGTTCGCCTCTGAAGATGGGCAGGAAGGGATCTCGGCTTTCATTGAAAAAAGAGAGCCTGCTTTTAAAGGAAAATAACTGCTGCAAAGAGAGTGTTTCCCTCAGCTTCTTGGCTGGGGATTTACTCCGCCCTGAATTTTCCCAATCTTTTAAACTGATATTTTTTTCTAAAATGTAAACGCAAACAATTATTCGATTCATCTAACCTATCAATTTGGGAGGGAACATAATGAACATTTATGTCTTATTAAAAAGAACCTTTGATACCGAGGAGAAAATTTCCATTTCGGGCGGACAGATCAATGAAGATGGCGCAGAATTCATCATTAACCCGTACGATGAATATGCCGTCGAGGAAGCGATCCAGGTGAGGGATGAGCATGGCGGCGAAGTCACGGTCATTTCCGTAGGCACGGAGGAAGCTGAAAAGCAGCTCCGGACCGCACTTGCGATGGGAGCTGACAAAGCGGTACTGATCAACACGGAAGATGATGTGGAAGCTGGAGACCAGTTCACAACAGCCAAGATCCTGTCCGAATACTTAAAGGACAAAGAAGCCGATTTGATCCTGGCAGGAAATGTGGCCATTGACGGCGGCTCAGGCCAGGTTGGCCCCCGTGTCGCAGAGCTGCTGGATATCCCTTATATCACTACTATCACGAAACTGGACATCAGCGGTACAACAGCAACGATCGTCCGGGATGTTGAAGGTGATTCTGAAGTGATTGAAACAAGCCTTCCTCTTCTAGCTACAGCTCAGCAGGGCTTGAATGAACCGAGATATCCTTCTCTGCCGGGAATCATGAAGGCGAAGAAAAAGCCGCTTGAGGAGCTTGAGCTGGATGATCTTGACCTTGAAGAAGATGATGTAGAGGCGAAGACAAAGACGATCGAAATATATCTCCCTCCGAAGAAGGAAGCCGGTAAAGTGCTGGAAGGCGACCTTGAAGACCAGGTCAAAGAGCTTGTCAGCCTTCTTCACACTGAAGCGAAAGTCATTTAATTCATTGATACAGAATAAATACTCAGGAGGTACACAAAATGGCTAGAAAAGTATTGGTATTGGGCGAAGTCAGGGACGGATCATTGCGGAATGTATCGTTCGAAGCGATTGCAGCTGCCAAAATTGCATCTGAAGGAGGCGAGGTTGTCGGCGTTCTGATTGGGGATTCAGTCAGCGCACTGGGAGCAGAGCTGATCCAGTACGGTGCAGACAGGGTTGTTACTGTGGAGGACGAAAAGCTGAAGCAATATAGTTCAGACGGCTTTTCACAGGCACTCCTGGCTGTGGTGGATTCTGAAGGTCCGGAAGGGATCGTGTGCGGACATACAGCGCTTGGGAAAGACCTGTCGCCGAGGATTGCGGCAAAGCTTGAATCCGGCCTCATCTCTGATGCAGTCAGCGTTGAAGAAAGCGGCGGAAATATCGTATTCACACGCCCGATTTATTCAGGCAAAGCTTTTGAAAAGAAGATCATCACAGACGGGCTGATCTTTGCAACGATCAGGCCAAATAATATCGCACCGCTTGAAAAGGATGAGTCACGCACTGGGGATACAGCTTCACTTTCTGTTGAAATCAAAGACCTGCGCACCATCATTAAAGAAGTGGTAAGAAAAGCTTCTGAAGGGGTGGACCTCTCTGAAGCGAAAGTAATTGTAGCAGGAGGCCGCGGCGTCAAGAGTGAAGACGGCTTCGGGCCGCTGAAGGAGCTTGCAGATCTTCTTGGAGGAGCGGTCGGGGCTTCCCGCGGTGCCTGTGATGCAGAGTACTGTGATTATTCACTTCAGATCGGCCAGACTGGAAAAGTTGTTACACCGGATCTTTATATCGCATGCGGCATCTCCGGCGCCATCCAGCATTTAGCCGGGATGTCCAATTCAAAGGTGATTGTAGCCATCAATAAAGATCCTGAAGCAAATATCTTCAAAGTGGCAGACTACGGGATCGTCGGAGACTTGTTTGAAGTGCTCCCGCTGCTGACCGAGGAATTCAGAAAGGTCGTTGTAAACGCATAATGAGGGGAGCGGCACGAGCCGCTCTTTCTCTTTTGGCCCTGGTTTAATTCTGGGTCAAACCATGAATATAACAGTGTTAAAAGGGTATATTACGGACGAAACAGATTATTAGCTTCGTCAGGGAAACGGTGATATACTGTCATTAGAATTCGAGCTGGCGGTTTGATTGGGCAGCCAGGCATAGATATGCTGCCCGGGAAAACTGTATTGTTCAATCTGAATCCAGACGGGACTTCCCGGCAAACTCTATACTTTTTAGGAGGCATATATTATGGCAATTACAAATGCGACTGATCAAACTTTTGCAACAGAAACTGGCTCTGGCCTGGTTCTTGCTGACTTCTGGGCACCATGGTGCGGACCATGCAAAATGATTGCACCTGTGCTTGAAGAGCTTGACAGCGAAATGAGCGACAAAGTGAAAATCGTCAAGATCGATGTAGATGAAAATCAGGAAACAGCAGGCAAGTTCGGTGTCATGAGCATTCCTACACTGCTGGTCCTTAAAGATGGCGAAGTCGTTGACAAAGTGGTCGGCTTCCAGCCAAAAGAAGCTCTTTCAGAACTTCTTTCAAAACACGCGTAAACATTGAAGATGGCCCCGGTTCTAAGAGCCGGGGTTTTGTTATGTATAATATTGCCTTATGTCTCCTGATGCCAGGCTGGAAGTTTTCATAAAAAAAGAAAATATTGACGCAGTCCTGTGGAATTTTTATAATAGTAATCTTGCCCTCCTTTCCTTTATTGCTTTTTTCCTTTTGTAATTTTTATTAAAATGGAAGGGCGGCATCTAAATTGTAACGCAATGCGTGTATATAGATTGATTTTGCACCGGGGGTGAAAATATGAACGAAAGAATCAAGAATAAGCTGATGCTGCTGCCGGACCAGCCAGGCTGCTACCTTATGAAGGACAGGCAGGATACCGTGATTTACGTTGGGAAAGCAAAGGTACTGAAGAACCGAGTCCGCTCTTATTTTACCGGTTCACATGACGGCAAAACGCTCCGCCTTGTAAATGAAATTGAGGATTTCGAATATATTGTCACATCATCAGATATGGAAGCCCTCATTCTTGAAATGAACCTGATCAAAAAGTATGATCCAAAATACAATGTCATGCTGAAGGACGACAAAAGCTACCCGTTCATCAAGCTGACAGCTGAACGCCATCCAAGGCTGATCACAACCCGGAATGTCAAAAAAGACAAAGGGAAGTACTTTGGGCCATATCCGAATGTCCAGGCGGCGAATGAAACAAAAAAGCTGCTTGACCGGATCTATCCGCTCAGGAAGTGCTCGACCCTGCCTGACAGGGTCTGCCTGTACTATCATATGGGCCAGTGCCTGGCGCCCTGCGTCAAGCCGGTCAGCGAAAAGCAGTATAAAGATATTGTCGATGAGATTGCACGATTTTTGAACGGCGGCTACAAAGACATCAAGAAAGAGCTTACAGTCAAAATGACGGCAGCAGCAGAGGAACTGGATTTTGAAAGGGCGAAGGAACTGAGGGACCAGATCGCCCATATTGAAGCGACGATGGAAAAACAGAAAATGACATCGACCGATTTTACTGACCGCGATGTATTCGGCTTTGCCGTCGATAAGGGCTGGATGTGCGTCCAGGTCTTTTTTATCAGACAGGGGAAGCTGATTGAAAGAGATGTTTCGCTGTTCCCGGTTTACGGGGAGCCTGAGGAAGAAATGCTTACCTTCATGGGCCAGTTCTATACAAAGGCAAACCATTTTAAACCGCGTGAAATTCTGGTGCCGGATACGGTCAATGAAGAAATGGCAGAAAAGCTCCTGGAAGTAAAGGTGCTCAAACCGCAGCGCGGCCAGAAGAAAGATCTGGTCAAGCTGGCGGGGAAAAATGCCAGGATTGCCCTCCAGGAGAAGTTCTCCCTTATAGAACGGGATGAGGAACGGACGATCAAAGCGGTTGAAAATCTTGGCAGGCAGCTGGGCATTTATACGCCGCACCGCATTGAAGCTTTTGATAACTCGAATATCCAGGGCACTGACCCGGTTTCTGCCATGATTGTATTCATAGACGGCAAACCGGAAAAGCGCGAATACAGGAAATATAAGATCAAGACAGTCAAGGGACCGGATGATTATGAATCCATGCGCGAGGCTGTCCGGAGGCGGTACACCAGGGTGCTTAAAGAAGGTCTGCCCATTCCGGATCTTATTATTGTCGACGGCGGGAAAGGCCATATTGAATCGGTCAGGGATGTACTTGAAAATGAGCTCGGGCTTGATATCCCGATATCCGGCCTTGCCAAGGATGAGAAGCACAGGACTTCCCAGCTCTTGTATGGGAATCCGCTGGAAATCATACCGCTTGAGCGGAACAGCCAGGAGTTTTATCTGCTTCAGCGCATCCAGGATGAAGTCCACCGCTTCGCCATCACCTTCCACCGGCAGCTCCGCGGAAAAAGCGCCTTCCAGTCATTGTTGGATGACATTCCCGGAATTGGCGAGAAGAGAAAGAAGCTGCTTTTGAAAACCTTCGGATCCGTAAAGAAAATGAAAGAAGCCGGCTTGGATGAATTTACAGCTATCGGAATTCCGGCTAATGTCGCACAGGAATTAAAAAATAAATTATCTGAATAGCATTGATATAAAAAAAACGCTATGATATAATGATTTCAACTTTATAGCAATATCACTTTATAGCATTAAAGTGAAGGTAGAGGTGCAAACTTCATCAGTAAAAGCTTGGAGAAAGATGAGTTTCCGTGAAAAGCTTTGAAAGGGAATGTTTGCCGAAGAAAAGGAAGTCTCATTTCTTTCTTTTCTGGTCCTGTATTGAATAAATACTGGATTGTCAAGACAGCGCCGTCTTGGAGAGCTATCTCACTGTGTGGGCATATTTTATATGTATTTAAAACACAGCAATGGGATGGTTATTCTCATTGCTTTTTTGTGTTCAAATCAGCAATGGATAACCTCTCTTTTACATGTCAGGCGGCCGGAAAAACGATATCCAGATGAAAGAAGGAGAAACGATGGGATTAATTGTCCAGAAATTCGGAGGGACTTCTGTTGGCAGCACAGAAAGAATCATGAATGCAGCAGAGCGCGCAATTGAAGAAAAAGAGAGAGGCAATGACGTAGTCGTTGTTGTATCTGCAATGGGGAAAACGACTGACCAGCTTGTAGGCCTGGCCAGGGAAATTTCTGCTTCGCCCAGCAAGCGTGAAATGGATATGCTCCTTACAACAGGTGAACAGGTGACAATCAGCCTTTTGAGCATGGCTTTGAACGAAAAAGGCTATGAAAGCATCTCCTTCACTGGATGGCAGGCAGGAATAGAAACTGAGGCTGTGCATGGGAACGCAAGGATTGTACATATAGATCCGGAGAAAATCCAAAATCAGCTTAATCAAGGAAAGATCGTCGTGGTTGCCGGATTCCAGGGAGTAACAGAAGATGGGAGCATTTCCACCCTTGGACGCGGCGGCTCAGATACAACGGCAGTGGCGCTGGCAGCAGTGCTGAAAGCGGATAAGTGCGATATTTATACAGATGTGACAGGCGTCTATACGACTGACCCGCGCTATGTAAAAGGAGCAAGGAAGCTGCAGTCCCTGTCATATGACGAAATGCTAGAGCTTGCGAATCTCGGCGCAGGTGTGCTTCATCCGAGGGCAGTGGAATTTGCCAAGAATTATGAAGTGCCGCTTGAAGTCAGATCAAGCACTGAAAGGGAAAGAGGAACGATCATTGAGGAGGAGCCAACGATGGAAGAAAATTTAGTTGTACGGGGAGTAGCTTTTGAAAATGCGATCACCAAGGTAGCAATCCTTGGGCTGGAGGACAGCCTGAAGGGCCTGTCCACTGTCTTCACGACACTTGCTGCGCATCACATCAATGTTGACATCATTATTCAGAGTGTTGCTGAAGGACAAACAGGAAGCCTGTCTTTTTCAATTAAAAATGATGATCTGGAAGAAACGCTTAAGGTTCTGGAGAACAATCGGGATACACTGAAATATGACCGGATTGAATCAGAATCAGGACTTGCAAAAGTGTCTATTGTCGGTTCGGGAATGGTGTCGAATCCTGGGGTGGCAGCGGAGATGTTCGAAGTGCTTTCTTCAAATGGGATCCAGGTCAAGATGGTCAGCACTTCAGAGATCAAGGTGTCAACGGTCATCAGTGACAGCTCTATGGTCAAAGCGGTGGAAGCCCTCCACGAAGCGTTCGAACTGTCAGGCACTCCGGCAAAGAGCGTGTAAATCAAAAAAGATGGCAGAGGCGCCGGGCTGGATGCATCGGGGAAGGATCTCCTCCCGGATGCGCGCCGCGCTTCGTGCCATCCCTTCTTTTATGCTTACAGCAGCTTATCCATTATAGCGGGCTGATGCGGTCTTTTTTATCCCACTTCACTGTGAAAAGGACAAGGCCGCCCCTTTTTTTGGGATGCTCAAAGGCTTCAGAGAGCAGTTCTTTCTGGGATTCCAGCTGCTGTGCAAGAAAACCGGCTTCGAGCTGAAAAGTGCAATCAGGATTTTCCTTAAAGCGCCTGGCGAACAATGGGCTTGAAAGCTGGAGCTCCATTTCGCTCCTTTTTTCTTCTTTTACAGCAAGATTTCCCCATCCGGCGTTTTCAAAAAACTCAATGACTGCTTCCATTGATTCAAGCGGGTATTTCCTTGCCAGCCTTTTGCCGGCCCAATAAAGTATTTCGGCTGCATCCTTGCCGAGCATATCGGTAAGAATCTCTTCCCGGATCAATTCATAGCCGAAAGCAGGGACGGTTTCCGGCCCGTGCTCAGCCTTTGTTTCTGCAGATGTCATATTGCTCAATCGTCTCCCCTCTTTCTATGATTCTATTATATACAATCCAGATAAAAATAAAGCACTGATTCAAGAAAAAACAGCTTCAGTCCTATAAGAAAAAAATGCTATTTCAATATATTCTCCTATACATAAGGAATCATAGCCAAATAGAGGATTTTCGTTCTTTATATAATATCAATATATTTTAAAAATTTTATTTATATCATATATTTTATGTATCCGTTTTCTTGACGCTCTATTCCGATGGGAGTAAAATGGACATGTCACTTAATTGTAAGAAAATGAATAATTAACATTTTCTCGATGATGGAAAGGACCTGTTTTCCAGAAATAATATTTTCATAGAAAAGGCCTTTCATCATTTCTTCAAAATTCAGGGGGGGTAAATCAATGGCAGGTAATCGGGAGTTTTTCAATCGCAGACTGCATTCATTACTTGGGGTCATTCCAGTTGGGCTGTTTCTTGTTCAGCACCTTGTAGTGAACCATTTTGCAACAGGAGGAGAAGAATCGTTTAACAAGGCAGCACACTTTATGGAGCAGCTTCCATTCAGATATGTCTTAGAAACTGTAGTCATCTTCCTGCCTTTGCTGTTCCACGCGATCTATGGCCTTTATATTGCTTTTACTGCTAAGAATAATGCTGGCAGATTCGGATTTTTCCGCAACTGGATGTTCCTTCTCCAGCGTGTTTCCGGTGTAGTGACGCTTATTTTCATTACCTGGCATGTGTGGGAGACAAGGGTTGCAGCCGCTTTTGGCGCAGATGTCAACTTCCAGATGATGGAGAATATTTTGTCGAATCCGTTTATGTTCTGGTTCTACATTGTCGGCGTTATTTCTACAATATTCCACTTTGCAAACGGTTTGTGGTCTTTCGCAGTAAGCTGGGGAATCACCGTTACTCCTCGTTCACAGCTGATTTCCACTTATGTTACAATCGCAATTTTCATTGCCCTTTCCATCGTTGGAATCCGCGCAATCACGGCATTTGTTTAAGAGTTTCAGAGTGCTTTAATCTTGTAATTTTCAGCATAGCGCATGGGAAAATGCGCTTAGGCTTAGTTTGAAATAGAGCTGTACTAGTATTGAGGGAGTGAGCCATGATGAGTAAAGGAAAAGTAATCGTTGTCGGCGGCGGACTGGCCGGCTTGATGGCAACAATTAAAGTAGCAGAATCAGGGACTCCGGTTGAATTATTTTCTCTTGTCCCGGTTAAACGTTCTCACTCTGTTTGTGCCCAGGGCGGTATTAATGGAGCGGTCAACACAAAGGGTGAAGGAGATTCACCTTGGGAGCATTTCGATGATACGGTTTACGGGGGAGATTTCCTTGCCAATCAGCCGCCTGTAAAGGCCATGACTGAAGCAGCGCCGGGAATCATCCATTTATTGGACCGCATGGGCGTCATGTTCAACCGTACACCGGAAGGACTGCTGGACTTCAGGCGCTTCGGCGGAACCCAGCATCACCGTACAGCATTTGCAGGCGCCACGACCGGCCAGCAGCTTTTGTACGCATTGGATGAGCAGGTGCGCCGCCATGAGGTGGCTGGCCTTGTAACAAAATATGAAGGCTGGGAGTTCCTTGGCTCTGTCGTCGATGATGAAGGCATTTGCCGCGGGGTAATTGCTCAAAATCTCACATCCATGGAGATCAAATCGTTCTCAGGGGATGCCGTAATCATGGCAACCGGAGGCCCGGGCATCATTTTCGGAAAATCAACCAACTCTGTCATCAACACAGGGTCTGCTGCATCGATTGTATATCAGCAGGGAGCATATTATGCAAACGGCGAATTCATCCAGATCCATCCGACAGCCATCCCGGGGGATGACAAACTGCGCCTGATGAGTGAATCAGCACGCGGTGAGGGCGGCCGTGTATGGACCTATAAAGATGGGAAGCCATGGTACTTCCTGGAGGAGAAATATCCAGCCTACGGAAACCTGGTGCCTCGTGATATCGCCACACGTGAAATCTTCGATGTCTGCGTCAATCAGAAGCTTGGCATCAATGGCGAGAACATGGTTTATCTTGACCTGTCCCATAAAGATCCTAAAGAGCTTGACATCAAGCTTGGCGGAATCATTGAAATCTATGAAAAATTCATGGGGGATGACCCTCGCAAGGTACCTATGAAAATTTTCCCTGCCGTACACTATTCGATGGGCGGACTGTGGGTAGATTATGATCAGATGACGAATATCCCAGGATTATTTGCAGCAGGGGAGTGCGATTATTCCCAGCATGGTGCAAACCGCCTGGGCGCCAACTCCCTTCTGTCTGCCATCTACGGCGGAATGGTTGCAGGTCCGAAAGCGCTCGAATATATCGCCGGCCTTGAAAAGAGTGCAGAAGATGTTTCTTCTTCCGTTTTCGACAGGTATGTCAGACAGGAAGAAGAAAAATGGAGCAGCATCATGTCCCTTGATGGAACAGAGAATGCATATGTTCTCCATAAAGAGCTGGGCGAATGGATGACAGATAATGTAACGGTTGTCCGCCATAATGATAAGCTATTGAAAACTGATGAAAAAATCGTAGAATTGCTTGAACGGTATAAAAATATCAATATCAATGACACAGCAAAATGGAGCAATCAGGGAGCTGTCTTTACACGCCAGCTTCAAAACATGCTGCAGCTTGCCAGGGTCATCACAATTGGTGCCTATAACCGGAATGAAAGCCGCGGGGCTCACTATAAGCCTGAATTTCCTGACCGTAATGATGATGAGTTCCTGAAAACGACCATGGCAAAGTTCGCTGGTCCTGATTCAGCGCCTCAATTCCATTATGAGGAAGTAGATACAGGCCTGATCACGCCTCGTAAACGTGATTACACGAAGAAGAAAGGGGGAAAATAAACGATGTCTGAAAACAAAACAGTTACATTTCAAATCACCCGGCAGGACTCGCCTGATTCAGCCCCTTATCAAGAAGAGTTCAAACTGGCTTACCGCCCGAATATGAACGTTATCTCAGCACTGATGGAAATCCGCCGTAATCCGGTAAATTCCAAAGGGGAGAGCACGACGCCGATTGCATGGGACATGAACTGTCTTGAAGAAGTATGCGGCGCCTGCTCAATGATCATAAACGGCAAGCCGCGCCAATCCTGTACTGCGCTTGTCGACAAGCTCGAGCAGCCGATCAGGCTTGAGCCGATGCGTACATTCCCTGTCGTCCGCGACCTTCAGGTAGACAGAAGCCGCATGTTCGACTCCCTGAAAAAGGTGAAAGCATGGATTCCGATTGACGGAACATACGATCTTGGACCTGGACCGCGCATGCCTGAGAAGAAGCGCCAATGGGCTTATGAGCTGTCCAAGTGCATGACTTGCGGCGTTTGCCTTGAGGCCTGCCCGAATGTGAACAGCAAAGCCGATTTCATCGGTCCTGCCCCGTTATCACAGGTGCGCTTGTTCAATGCCCATCCAACTGGTGAAATGAATAAATCCGAACGCCTGGAGCAGATCATGGGCGATGGCGGACTGGCGAACTGCGGAAATTCCCAGAACTGCGTTCAGTCCTGCCCGAAAGGCATCCCTTTGACTACCTCAATCGCAGCATTGAACCGGGATACAACAATCCAGTCATTCAAAAGCTTCTTCGGAAGCGATCAGGCTTAATAGAACAGACCCCCTTTCAGGCTGAAAGGGGGTTTTTGTGCATTTGATGTTTCCAAATCCGGTGAAAGAAATTATAATAATATAAAACGACTGAATGTTCATTCATTATTGGAGGCGCGTCATGAGTAAAATGAATTATGTTGATGACTTTGCGGCTTGGGAGGAAAGCTTTGTGTTTTCCCATCCTGTCAAGGTCCGGTTTTCAGAAACAGATATGTTTGGCCATTTGAATAACACAGTTCCCTTCACATATTTTGAGGAAGCAAGAATAGAGTTTTTCAAGAGCATCGGCTTCATGCAGGAATGGGTGAAGCCTGGGAACGAAACGATTCCTGTTGTAGCCGATCTGCAGTGCGATTTCCTGAAGCAGGTATTTTTCGATGAAAGCCTCAGCATCCATGTAAAAGCAGAAAGCATTGGGCGGTCTTCAGCAGATCTTCATTATATGGCAAAACGGAAAGATGGAGCAGTCTGCTTTGCGGGCAGGGGGACAATCGTGCAAATTTCCAGGAAAACAGGAAAAGGCGTACCCTGGACCGAGGGAATGAGGAATCTTCTTACAGCCGGAAAAACCATCCACGCTTAAGCCGCAGGAGCAGTTCTTTCACACCTGCTCCTGCAGCTGCATATAATTGGGGGAGCAGGTGTATGGAGCATGAATCATAAATCATGTGGCTGTATGGCGCGGACCCCCAACTAAACCAGGCAATAGCCCTTTTAGAAAAAATAATCTCTCCTTCCAGTAAATGCAGTCACTCCGCCAGTACAGATTACATATGATATGGTGACTAAATATATACCCATCCCGCGGTTCATAGCTGGCGAAGGCAAGGAGGGTTACAATACTTGAAGGAGAACGAATATACTCACAAGCCGTTACTCACCAAACGTGAAAGAGAAGTATTCGAGCTATTAGTTCAAGACAAGACAACGAAAGAAATCGCTGGTGAACTATTTATTAGCGAAAAGACGGTTCGCAACCATATTTCAAATGCTATGCAAAAGCTTGGCGTTAAGGGGCGTTCTCAAGCCGTTGTAGAGCTCCTTCGAATGGGAGAGCTAGAACTTTGATTATGGCCGGCAATCTTGGATAAGGTTGCCGGTTATCATATTTTATAGGGCAGTTTTGCAGGGGAGAGCCTGCCGGCAGGACGTGCAGTCTGCAGAATTGACGCATTTTTTGCATTGCCTGGATTTCCATCTTGAAAATTGGATGAAAAAAGTAGACAATAAAGCAAAGAACTGCAATCTTTCCGCCTGCATAAAGACTGGAATTGCTTAAATGGGAGTTGTATGGGATGACGCATGGAAATAATAAAGACATAAAAGAAACGATTGATATTGTTGCAGATATTGAGAAAGACCTTCGCTACATATCCGGCATCATTAAGCAAAAAGGCCGGGAAATATTAAGCAATTATACAATTACGCCCCCACAGTTTGTTGCCCTGCAGTGGCTGCACGAGGAAGGGGACATGACAATCGGCGAGCTTTCTAATAAAATGTATTTAGCCTTCAGTACAACGACAGACCTTGTGGACAGAATGGAAAAAAACGAGCTCGTCCAGAGAGTGAAGGACCCGAATGACAGGCGGGTCGTCCGCATCCATCTGCTGCCGGAGGGAGAGCGGATCATCGAAGAGGTTATCGTGAAGAGGCAGATCTACTTGCGCGAGGTTCTCAAGAATTTCTCCAAGGATGAAGTAACCGTACTGAAGAACAACTTAACGCAATTACACCAAGATATGCGCGAAAAATGAGGCGGTATGTTTGAAGCAACCAATTGGGATCATTGATTCAGGGGTCGGCGGTTTGACAGTGGCAAAAGAAGTCATGAGGCAGCTGCCGAATGAGAATATCGTTTATTTGGGAGATACTGCCCGGTGCCCCTACGGGCCGAGGACGGCTGAAGAAGTAAGGCGGTTTACATGGCAGATGACTGAGTTTTTATTGACTCAGGATATCAAAATGCTTGTGATTGCCTGTAATACGGCAACTGCGGTCGTGCTTGAGGAAATACAGGAAAAGCTCCCCATTCCTGTCCTTGGGGTCATCTATCCCGGGGCAAGGGCGGCTTTAAAGGTATCCAAAAGCAATAAGATCGGAATCATCGGCACGATCGGCACGGTCAACAGCAAAGCCTATGAAAAGGCCCTTAAGCAAATCAACCGGAAGGTATGTGTGAAACCTTTGGCCTGCCCGAAATTTGTCCCGCTTGTGGAAAGCGGGGAATATGGGAGTGCTGTAGCCAAGAAAATTGTTGCTGAAACCTTGAAGCCTTTAAGGAACAAGGATCTTGATACACTGATCCTTGGGTGTACGCACTACCCGCTGCTTGAACCCTTGATTAAAAATATCATGGGGCCGGGTGTGAAAGTGATCAGCTCAGGTGAAGAGACCGCAAGGGAAGTCAGCACCATACTGGACTACCGGGGATTGCTCAATCAAAGTGCGGACGAGCCTGTCCATAAATATTTTGCGACAGGATCCATAAGCATTTTTACGAAGATTGCGGGCCAATGGCTGCAAAGGCCGATTGACCATATTGAAAAAATAAAGCTGGAAGCATAGCCTCCTTTTTGGGGGCTTTTGCTGTTCAATTTTTTAAAAAGTCAGGCTGTGTTATTGTACCTTGTTGATTTTGGGCTCATTTCAGAACAGCTGATATGAGCCCAAAATCAACAGCAATGTTTAACAATGCCAAAAGTTAATAGCAGAAATAAAGGCATAAGGCTTCCGAAAATGGTACAATTCTAGTATCTCTAAAAGAAAAAGGTGATGATATTGATAGAACAAGCGGAAAAGCTGCTCAAGCAATATTTCGGCTATTCCACCTTCCGTAATGGCCAAAAAGAAATCATTCAGAATGTCATGAATGGCCGCCATACTCTTGGCATCCTCCCGACAGGAGGAGGAAAATCCCTCTCATTTCAAATTCCCGCACTCGCGATGCCTGGCACCGCCATCGTCATTTCCCCGCTCATTTCTTTAATGAAGGACCAAGTAGACGCATTGCTTGCAGCAGGCGTGTCCGCCACTTTCATAAACAGCAGCCTCACTCAGCAGGAGCTGATGGAAAGGACCTCAGGGATCCGGAATGGAGAGTATAAGCTGGTTTATGCTGCGCCGGAGCGTTTTGATTCCACTGGATTCATCCATCTGCTGAATTCCATCGATATTTCGATGATTGTATTCGATGAAGCACATTGTATCTCCCAATGGGGCCACGATTTCAGGCCGAGCTACCGCTCCATTATTCCTGCGCTCGGGCAGTTGAACGGCAGGCCGATCCTTGTCGGGCTCACCGCAACTGCGACAGAGGATGTGGCCAATGATATCTGCGGGCTGCTGCAGATCAGGGACGAAGATATATTCATTACCGGGTTCGCGAGGGAAAACCTTGCTTTTAAAGTGGCCAAAGGCGTCAACAAGAGAGAATTCATTGCAAGTTATATCCGTAAGCATCAAGGACAGCCGGGTATTATTTACACCTCGAGCCGCAAGGAAACCGATCAGCTGCAGCAATTTTTGCAGGGGAAAAACATCCCGGCTTCACGCTACCATGCCGGCATGAATGAGGAAGACAGGAAAACAGCCCAGAATGATTTCGTCCATGACCAGACAGACATCATGGTGGCCACCAATGCGTTTGGCATGGGGATTGATAAATCAAATGTCCGTTTTGTTATCCATTACAGCCTGCCGAAGAATATTGAGGCCTATTATCAGGAAGCCGGCAGGGCCGGGCGTGACGGGGAGGAGAGTGAATGCATCCTTCTTTTCGCCCAGCAGGATATCCAGCTGCAGAAGTTCCTGATCGAGGAAACCGGCCTTGACAGCCGGAACAGGGAGCTTGAATTCAGCAAGCTGAACCGGATGGTGAACTATTGCCATACAGAGCAATGCCTTCAATCCTACATCATTGAGTACTTCGACCATGGAAGCGATGAAAGCCGCTGCGGAAAATGCAGCAATTGCATGGATGACAGAGAGAAGATTGATATTACGCTTGAAGCACAGATGATTTTCTCATGTATAAAGCGCATGGGTGAGCGCTTTGGCGTGAGTCTGACAGCGCAGGTGCTGAAAGGTTCCAATAATAAAAGAATCCGTGATATGAAATTCAATGAGTTGTCTACCTATGGATTGATGCGAAATCGTGCAGAAAAAGAAATTGCTGCTGTTATTAACTATCTGCTTGCTGAAGGTTTCCTCAGCCTGACAGACGGGAAGTATCCGGTGATCATGCTGACATCAAGGGTCCAAGGGGTTCTTAAGGGACAGGAAACGATCATGATGCGCAAAACAAAGGCAATCGAACAGAAGCCCGAAGCTGAAGGGGATCATGACCTGTTTGAACGGCTGCGTGCATTGCGGAAGCAGGTGGCTGAACAGGGGAAAATCCCGCCATATGTTGTTTTCCCTGATAGCACATTGCGCGAAATGAGCAAGTATTACCCGGCTGATGGAGAGTCTATGCTGCAGATCAAAGGCGTCGGGCAGATGAAGTATGATAAATACGGCAGCATGTTCGCTGAGGAAATCAAATTATATATGCGGGAAAACAATATTGAACCGCCGTCTGCCCTCCCCCCGAAAGGGGAAAAACAGGCGGACAGGCTCAAGGTTGATGAGGAGCCAAGCTATATGGTTTCCTACAAGCACTATATGGAGGGGATGGGCATAAAAGAGATTGCCAAGCAGCGCGGCTTTTCTTTAGTGACCGTCCAGAACCATGTCCTCCGGGCAGTGACTGAAGGGAATCCTTTCAACTGGTCTGAGCTGTTTGATGAGGAAACAGAGCAGAAGATCATGTCGGCAGCCGTGGAAAGCGGAGATACAAAGCTTAAGCCCATTAAAGAGCTCCTCGGGGATGAAATCGACTATTTTACAATCAAAGCAGTACTGATTAAAAATGAAGCAGCCGTCACATCATGAATATGGTAAAACAAGCAGGCCTTTACAGGGTCTGCTTTTTTTGGATTGGGCAGAAAGCGGCGCATGTGCATGGCGCTGGATTTGGAGTTCCTAGTCGCGTTCCTTAATAGGACAAGCGCCCTCCACATTTCAGTTGTCCTATTTTTTTTTCTCTCACGGGTCTATTTTTCCGGAAGGCTCGTATATATGTAGTACAAACTGTTCTGGGAGGGATTCAATATGTCTATAAATAAAAAGACAACAATGGTTTCAGCCGTACTGGCTTCTTCTGTGCTTTTATCCGGATGCGGGCTGTTCGGGATCGGGGAAAAAGAAAAGATCGATCCTCCGAAAGAGGTCAGCTATACAGAGGATGAAACAGCTGTTGAGGAAACAGCTGGAACTGAGGCAGAGCAGTCAGGTGAAGAGGCAGAGGTGGAGGGTTCTGTCCAGACCGAATTATATCTGGTTGATAAAAATGGCTATGTAGTTCCGCAGACGCTAACTCTGCCGAAAACAGAGTCTGTTGCTACACAGGCGCTGGAGTATCTCGTGCAGAACGGGCCAGTTACCGATATGCTGCCGAATGACTTCAGGGCCGTCCTTCCTGCAGATACGAAAATAAGCGTAAACGTGAAGGATAAGGTGGCTACCGTTGATTTCTCGAAAGAGTTCGGGGACTATCAGGCCGAGGATGAAGAAAAAATTCTTGAATCTATTACCTGGACCCTCACACAATTCGATTCGATCGAGAAAGTAAAGCTCCAGATGAATGGCCATGCTCTGACAGAAATGCCTGTAAACGGGACGCCGATCAGCGAAACCCTGTCCAGGTCAAAGGGCATCAATATGGACACGTCCGATGCAGTGGATATTTCTAATACAAAATCCCTGACGGTTTATTATCTGGGCGGTGAAGAAGGCGCCTACTATTATGTTCCTGTGACAAAGCGCATCAGCGCACAGGAAGACAATCAGGTTGAAGCGGTAGTGAAGGAGCTTGTCAAAGGCCCTAGCTTCACATCCAATTTGTTTACAGACTTTATGCCGGAGGTTGAGCTGCTCGGCGACCCTAAGATCGAAAACGGTCTGGCAACATTGGATTTCAATGAATCCGTTTATGGCAGCTTTGAAGAAAAAATCATTTCCCAGCACCTGCTTAATTCATTAGTACTGTCCCTGACTGAACAAAAGGGCATTGAAAGTGTAGCAGTCACTGTAAATGGAAAGGCAGAGCTGGTAGATGAAAATGGCGAAAAGCTGACAGAACCGGTTACACGGCCTGAAAATGTGAATACAGGTAGTTTTTAAAAAAACTTTTTTGATATACTATATAATGACAAGGATAGAGGTAGGCAATTATTTGCCGCCTCTTCTTTATTGGATTCCGGATACATGCCGGAACAGGTTCGAAGGAGGAATGAACATGCGGAAAGACGGGCGTGAACAGCTGCAGTTAAGACCGATACATATTGAAACGAATTATTTAATGCATCCTGAAGGTTCTGTGCTGATCAGTGTGGGCAATACAAAGGTGATTTGCACAGCCAGCATAGATGAGCGGGTGCCCCCATTTATGAGAGGGGAAGGAAAAGGGTGGATTACGGCTGAATACAGTATGCTGCCCCGGGCAACAGAGCAAAGAAATATCCGTGAAGCCGCAAAGGGGAAAATAACCGGGCGCACAATGGAAATACAGCGCTTGATCGGACGGGCATTAAGGGCAGTCGTGGACCTTGAGGCACTTGGTGAAAGAACAATCTGGCTGGATTGCGATGTTATCCAAGCCGATGGCGGGACAAGGACAGCTTCCATCACAGGCGCATTTGTCGCAATGGCAATTGCTGTCGAAAAGCTGTATAGCAATAAAAAATTGTCAAAATTCCCGATTACGCAATTTCTTGCAGCTACAAGTGTGGGAATCCTTGAAAACAAACAGGTAGTCCTTGACCTGAATTATGCTGAAGATTCCAAGGCGGAAGTCGACATGAATGTGGTCATGACAGGCAATGGCGAATTTGTGGAGCTTCAGGGTACAGGAGAAGAAGCAACATTCTCAGCGAGCCAGCTGACGGAGCTGTTAAAAGCGGCGGAAGAAGGCGTAGGCAGGCTGTTTGATATTCAAAAGCAAGTGCTCGGCGAAAAAATCAGCTCACAGATCGCAAAGTAAATCCAGGGAGATGAAAACTGTGCAGGAAGTTATTATTGCAACGAAAAATGCAGGGAAAGCGAAAGAATTCAGCAGGATGTTCAAGCCGCTGGGCTATGAAGTGAAAACCCTTCTCGACTTTCCTGAATTTGAGGATATTGAAGAGACTGGAAGCACATTTGAGGAAAATGCAGTCCTAAAAGCAGAGGCTGTCTCTAAAGCCTTTGGAAAAATCGTCATTGCCGATGATTCCGGCCTTATGATCGATGCCCTTGAGGGCCGTCCGGGCATCTACTCCGCAAGGTATGCCGGCGAAGCGAAAAGTGATGAAGCAAATATGCAAAAGGTGCTCGCAGAGCTAGTAGGTGTGCCGGAAGAAAAGAGGACAGCCAGATTTTATTGTGCCTTGGCTGTTTCGGTGCCAGGCAAGGAAGCTTACACAGTCTCCGGAGCGTGTGAGGGCAGGATCCTGACTGATAAAAGGGGCAGCCATGGATTTGGCTATGATCCGATCTTCTTTGTGACTGAAAAAAATAAAAGCATGGCAGAACTCCCCCCTGAAGAGAAAAGCCAGATCAGCCACAGGGCCAAAGCCCTTGTGAAGCTGGAAAACAGTCTGGGAGCCCTTTTTAAAGGGGACGGTGCCAATGGCTAGAATATTGATCGTAAGTGACAGCCACGGGCTTGAGGAGGAGCTGGCGCAGCTCGCTGAGAGGCATGGAAAAGAAGCAGATTTCATGATCCACTGCGGGGATTCCGAGCTGCCTGCCGGACACCCTTCTATGTCGGGTTTTGCTGGAGTAAGGGGAAATTGCGATTATGATGATGCTTATCCTGACCAGCTTGTCAAAAACCTTGGAGGTTTGACGATTTTTGTTACCCATGGGCATCTCTACGGAGTGAAGAGCAGCCTTATGAAGCTGAAATATAAAGGCGAGGAGGAAGGAGCAGATATCATCTGCTTCGGACATTCGCACGAGCTTGGGGCAGAAATGATTGATGGCAGGCTGTTTTTGAACCCGGGAAGCTTGAGGCTGCCGAGAGGGCGCTATGAGAGAACCTATCTTCTGCTGGAAACGGCGGAGAGGGAAATCCGTGTGGATATATATGACTTTGAAACCGGAAAGCTTGAAAAGCTGTCACAGACTTTTCAGATTCCGGAAAGGGCATGAATCCGTTTATTGCATGAGGGGGGAACCCCTCTTGCAATAAACAGATTTATATGGCCGGAAAAAAAGATGCCAGGTTTATTATATTTTTCCTGAGAAGTTGTTGACTTTCATTTATTTGTCTACTATAATAAAAAATGTCCTCGCGATAACTAATTAAAAAAATGTCCCAGTAGCTCAGCAGGATAGAGCAACGGCCTTCTAAGCCGTCGGTCGGGAGTTCGAATCTCTCCTGGGACGCCATTACTACATACACCTATATTACCGCTGTTTGATTTCTAATCAAATGGCGGTTTTTTTGTCGTTAAGAAATTAGAAATCCTTGATCCGAGTCCAGCCGCTGTGCCGGGGTTCTCGGGGGTTACAAGCCTCTTTCCTAAAAATAACTTCTTTTTTTTCAGTCATGCATCAATTAGACTTTTTACTATGCATGACTCACTACTTTTCATGCCAATTATGCATAGATAAAGCCTCTTACTATTCATGACTCACTCTTTTCATGCCGGTGATGTTTCGATGCCCCCAGGACGGGGCTTTTTTTGTGTTCAAGGCACTTACACCTTTGTTCTTCCTCGAAAAATCTGTATCTTCTCCGATTAAGGTTACAGGGTTTATAAAAGTACTCAGTGCTGCAGCTGAATATTATACCTCCCGTCAAATGAAAGCGCTTCTTTGTATGTTAGTAAACCTGACATGATTAACTGGTTTCTTCTATATTATATGTTCATTGAAAATGCGCCATTAAATTCTATATGCTCCATCTTTATATTGAAAAAGCATTCTTAAGTATATCCCCAGTACGGATCTTTCGATGCTGATAAAAAAGAGCGGAGAATCATGCTCGAGGGATTGAAAAATAAAATAAAAAATTTCTTGGCTGAATAAATTCATATATACAAGCAATGTAAGCGCATTCAATAAATCAGATTAATCTAAATTATCAAATAATTCTTGAAAATGGTGTTGACTCCCAAAAAAAATGAGCGTAAGATAGTCCTCAAATAATAAAACAAACCGCTCCACACGGGAATTGGAAGTGTGGAACCCATATTTTTTTAACCTGTCATTTCAACCGTTTAAAGCGTGTATACATTAAATCGAAGAGGTGTTTTTCGTGTCTGAGCAATTGATATTTTTAAACGGGGAGTTTGTGACGAAAGAGAATGCAAAAATATCCGTTTATGACCATGGCTTCCTGTATGGCGATGGCATCTTTGAAGGGATCCGGGTATACAGCGGAAATATCTTCAGGATGAAAGAGCATATGGACCGGCTTTATCGTTCAGCCAAATCCATATTACTGACAATGCCATATACGGAGGAAGAGCTGACAGATATCATTGTTGCCACTGTCGAAAAGAATTTGTATGAAGATGCCTACATCAGGGTCGTTGTTTCCAGGGGAGTAGGCGACCTTGGGCTGGACCCATACAATTGCAAAAAAGCAAATGTTGTCGTGATCGTCGAGCCGCTGAGCATCTTCCCGAAAGAATTGTATGAAACAGGGCTTGAGATAGTCACAGTAGCGACAAGAAGGAACAGACCTGATGTATTAAGCCCTAAAGTTAAATCATTGAATTATTTGAACAATGTGCTGGTAAGGATTGAGGCCCGCCTGGCAAATGTCAGTGAAGCGCTCATGCTGAATGATCAGGGCTATGTGGCGGAGGGTTCGGCTGACAATGTGTTCATCATTAAGGATAAATGCTTTTACACACCTCCAGGATACGTTGGGGCGCTTGAAGGGATCACCCGCAATGCGGTCATGGAAATTGCAAGGGAGCTTGGCTATGAAGTGAAGGAGGAGCCCTTCACAAGGCACGATGTTTATACGGCAGATGAAGTATTTCTTACAGGGACGGCAGCGGAAGTCATTGCAGTCGTAAAGGTGGACGGACGGACAATCGGTGAAGGCTATCCGGGGGCACATACAAAAGAGCTTCTGGTGAAATTTAGGGAAAGAGTAGTTTCAGAAGGTGTTAAAGTAGCATCGAAACATTTTGAACCCCATGTAAGCTGACAGCTAATCACTATATGTTAAAAGCGCGGATGAGGATAAGTAGTTTTGCGGATCAGGATTTACAGAGAGCCGGGCAGGCTGAGAGCCGGCATTCCTGCCGCATCATGAACTCCCCTCAGAGCGCCGGCCTGAAAGCTTGACGAGTAGGGCCGGCCGGGTGTGAGAGCACCCGTTATCAAAAAGGATGGCAGCTGCCGTCCATAAGTGCACGCAAATTGCGTGAATCAGGGTGGTACCGTGGAACAGGCTGACAAAGCCTTTTCATCCCTTCGTCTGCTGATGCAGGCGTTCTTGGGGATGGGAAGGCTTTTTATATTGTTTTTTTTCTTGAATCAAAAGGAGGTTATTTCAAAATGCTGCAGGAAGCTGCCTTTGCAGAAAACAAGACTGGCTCGAAGCCGGCAACCGGTGCAGAACTGCTATTGCAGGCACTGGAGAAGGAACAGGTGGAAGTGATTTTTGGCTACCCGGGAGGAGCTGTTCTTCCGATTTATGACAAAATCTATGATTCTGGCATACTTCATGTGCTTCCCAGGCATGAACAGGGAGGCATCCATGCTGCGGAAGGATATGCGAGGATTTCCGGCAAGCCTGGAGTTGTCATCGCGACTTCAGGACCGGGGGCGACCAATATTGTAACAGGCCTTGCCGATGCCATGATGGATTCTTTGCCTCTTGTCGTCATTACCGGGCAGGTGGCAACAGGCGTCATCGGAACGGATGCCTTCCAGGAGGCTGACATCCTCGGGATTACCACCCCGATAACCAAGTATAACTATCAGGCAAGGAGCATAGCGGACATTCCGAGGATTGTGAAGGAGGCCTTTCATATTGCTTCTACAGGGAGGCCGGGTCCGGTATTGATTGATATTCCGAAGGATATTGCTGCAGGCGCAGAACAGCCCTCTGAGGAGACAGAGATCTTCCTCCCGGGCTACCAGCCGACTCTAAAGCCAAACTATCTTCAGATCCGCAAGCTGACAGAAGCTGTAAGCCGTGCGAAAAGGCCGGTCATCCTGGCAGGGGCGGGCGTCCTCCATGCAAAGGCTTCCGGATTGCTTAAGGAATATGCCGAACAGCAGCAGCTTCCGGTCGTGCATACCCTTCTCGGACTCGGGGGCTTTCCTGCAGACCACAGCCTGTTTGTCGGGATGGCCGGTATGCATGGATGCTATGCAGCCAATATGGCCTTACATGAATGCGATCTGCTCATCAATATAGGGGCGAGGTTTGATGACAGGCTCACCGGCAATCTTGCCTATTTTGCACCTAAGGCAGATGTGGCCCATGTTGATATCGACCCTGCAGAGATCGGCAAAAACGTCCCAACACTGATTCCGGTTGTGGCTGATGCGAAAGAGGCTTTGAATCAGCTTGTGAGCCAGAAGGGGGAGCCTCCTGAACATGGTGAATGGATGACAAAGCTTAGAAGCTGGAAGGAAGATTTTCCTTATCATTTTCACAAATCGGCTGACTTGAAGCCGCAGCGGGTCATGGAGCTCTTGTTTGAAAAGACGGGCGGAGATGCGATTGTCACAACAGATGTCGGACAGCATCAAATGTGGGCAGCCCAATATTACCGCTTTAAGAAAGCTGGTAGATGGGTCACTTCAGGAGGGCTCGGCACGATGGGATTCGGAATGCCAGCGGCCATCGGAGCTCAGCTTGCTGCACCGGATTCCCTGGTCGTTTCAATTGTTGGCGATGGCGGCTTCCAGATGTCCGCGCAGGAGCTCGGCCTGATCCGTGAGCTTAATCTCCCGGTAAAAATAGCTATTTTCAATAACAGAGCGCTGGGGATGGTAAGGCAGTGGCAGGAAATCTTTTATGACTCACGCTTTTCGCACAGCAAAGCCCAGTATCAGCCTTCTTTTGTCAAGCTGGCGGAAGCCTATGATATTAAAGCTTATGAGATCCGAACTGAGGAAGAAGCTGTTAAGGCGCTGGATGAAGCACTCCAAAGCGATGAGCCGGTGTTATTCGATTTTAGGATAGCTCCTGATGAAAATGTATTCCCGATGATCGCCCCGGGCAAAGGGCACCATGAGATGGAAGGTGTAAAACCATGAAACGAATCATCTGTTTAACCGTGATGAACAGGCCGGGGGTCCTCAATAGAATCACCAACCTGTTCTCAAAGCGCAACTTCAATATTGAAAGCATCTCGGTCGGGCATTCTGAACAGGAGGGGATTTCCCGGATTACCTGCACGGTCCATGTGGACAATGAAGAGGCCGCAGAGCAGATTGCAAAACAGCTCAATAAACAGATTGATATCTTGAAAGTAAATGATATAAGCGGCCAGCAGATTGTCGCCAGGGAGCTTGCGCTCATAAAGGTGCTCTCGCTTCCGCAGGCGAGGAGTGAGTTATACTCGCTGATTGAGCCTTTCCGGGCATCGGTGATAGATGTTGGCAAAGACAGCCTGGTCATCCAAATTACAGGCGAGTCGGAAAAAATAGAAGCCTTCATTGAGCTTGTAAAGCCGTATGGAATCAAGGAGATTGCCCGGACAGGGACAACAGCCTTCACAAGAGGAAGCCAGAGGAGCCAGGGGCAGCCGAAGAATTATTCAATCGTGTAAAAATAATTTAAATAAAAATATTCCAAAAACGAGAGGGAGAATAAATCATGGCGAAAATGTATTATAACGGAGACGCAAATCCAGCATATCTGAATGGAAAGAAAGTAGCGGTAATCGGCTATGGATCACAGGGTCATGCCCATGCACAGAACCTGAGGGACAGCGGTGCTGATGTAGTAATCGGCCTGAGGAAAGGAAATTCATGGGATAAAGCGTTAGAGGATGGGTTCCCGGTATTTTCTGTTGGAGAGTCTGTTGCTCAAAGCGATATTGTCATGATCCTCCTGCCGGATGAGCTTCAGCCTAAAGTCTATAAGGAAGAAATTGAGCCGAATCTGACAAATCAAGCCTTGCTTTTCGCGCATGGATTCAATATCCATTTCCATCAGATTGTGGCGCCAAAGACATGTGATGTCCTGCTTGTGGCTCCTAAGGGCCCTGGCCACCTGGTAAGAAGGACATATCAGGAAGGAGCAGGAGTGCCGGCATTATTTGCAGTCCATCAGGATGTAACGGGAGATGCCCAGGAGCTTGCGCTCGCTTATGCCAGAGCGATTGGGGCACTGAGGGCAGGGGCGCTGGAAACCACTTTTAAGGAAGAAACAGAAACTGATTTATTCGGCGAACAGGCTGTATTGTGCGGAGGCCTGACATCTCTGGTGAAAGCAGGTTTTGAAACATTGACTGAGGCAGGCTATCAGCCTGAGCTGGCATACTTTGAGTGTCTCCACGAGCTGAAGCTGATTGTTGATCTGATGTATGAAGGCGGCCTTGAAGGCATGCGCTACAGCATTTCGGATACAGCGCAATGGGGTGATTTTGTCAGCGGGCCGAGAGTAGTCGATGAGAGAGTGAAGCAGGAGATGAAAGCTGTCCTGAAGGATATCCAGGAAGGCAAGTTCGCGAAAGGCTGGATCCTGGAAAACCAGGCAAACCGTCCGGTCTTCAACAGTATCCTTGCAAGGGAAAATGAGCATCCGATTGAACAGGTCGGCAGGGAGCTGAGAAAAATGATGCCATTTGTGAATAAAGAGAAAAAGAAAGAAGTGGCTGTCAGTGCGAACCATTAACATCTTTGACACGACTTTGCGTGACGGGGAACAGTCTGCGGGAGTCAACTTAAATCTATCTGAAAAGCTGGAAATTGCCAAACAGCTCGAAAGGCTTAATGTCGATATTATAGAAGCCGGGTTTCCGGCAGCTTCAAAAGGTGATTTTATTTCAGTCCGTGAAATCGCCACCCTCATCAGGAATTGCTCGGTTACAGGGCTTGCAAGATCAGTGATGTCAGATATTGATGCAGCCTGGGAAGCATTGAGAGAGGGGGAGGATCCGAGGCTTCACGTCTTCCTCGCAACCTCTCCCATCCACCGGCAGTATAAGTTGAAGCAGTCAAAGGAAGAAGTTATTGAGACGGCGGTTTCTGCTGTGAAATATGCAGCCGGGAAATTCCCGCTCATTCAATGGTCGGCAGAGGATGCCTGCCGGACGGAGCTGCCTTTTCTGGCCCGCATCGTTGAGGAGGTCATCCAGGCCGGGGCCCGTGTCATCAATATTCCGGATACGGTCGGATATATTTCGCCAGGTGAATATGGGAAAGTCTTTCAATATTTAAGAGAGAATGTTCCTTCCATTGATAAAGTCATATTATCCGCTCATTGCCATGATGATCTTGGCATGGCGATTGCCAACTCCCTTGCAGCCATCGAAAATGGGGCTGGACAAATTGAAGGGACGATCAACGGCATCGGGGAACGGGCCGGGAACGCTGCGCTGGAAGAGCTTGCCGTCGCTCTGCACATACGGCAGGACCATTATCAGGCAGGGACCCGCCTCAAGCTTGAGGAAATCAGCAGAACAAGCAGCCTGGTCAGCAAACTGACCGGTATGGCTGTACCGGCGAACAAGGCTATTGTCGGCAGAAATGCTTTTGCACATGAATCAGGCATCCACCAGGATGGCGTGCTGAAAGAGAAGACCACTTATGAGATTATTTCGCCTGAACTTGTCGGCTTCCACGCCAATTCCATGGTTCTCGGAAAGCATTCTGGCAGACATGCTTTTAAATCCCGCCTTGAAGAACTTGGGCTCGCTGTTCCGGAAGAGGAAATCAAGCCGCTGTTTGCTATTTTTAAAGACTTGGCAGACAGAAAGAAAGAGATGACAGATGATGACCTTGCCGCCATCGTACTGGAGGAAAGACTGTCAAAGGATCAGCAATTCTATGAACTGCTCCAGATCCAGGTCCAGTACGGGACCAATCAAGTGCCAACAGCGACAGTGACACTTTCAGGCAGGGAGAATGAAGTCGTCCAGGAGGCAGCAACCGGGGCGGGAAGCATTGAAGCCTTGTACAATACGCTGGAGAAATCAGTGAATGGTACGGTGAACCTCCTGGATTACCGGATCCAGTCGGTTGGGGCCGGAAGGGATGCCCTGGCGCAGGTGTTCGTCAAAATGAAATACAATGGCAGGGAAACGAGCGGGAGGGGGCTTGCGCAGGATGTACTTGAAGCATCCGCGAAAGCCTATCTGAACGCTGTTAACAGGGTCATCTACCTGGAGGAAAAGACGAAAGTGGCATTATAAAACTTGCAACGGAGGGATTAGGCATGAAGAAGCGGATCGCAGTGCTGCCGGGTGACGGCATCGGAAAAGAAGTGGCAGCAGGGGCAGTTGAAGTGCTGCAGGCTGCAGGAGAACGATTTGGGCATACATTTGAATTCAGCTATGGGAAAATTGGCGGAACAGCAATTGATTCCACCGGGGTGCCGCTGCCGGATGAAACAGTCGAACTCTGTAAAAGCAGTGATGCCATTTTGCTTGGAGCTGTTGGCGGCCCGCGCTGGGAGAAGCTCCATCCAAGCCTCCGGCCGGAACGCGGCCTCCTGAAAATCCGTAAAGATCTGAATCTATATGCAAACCTCCGGCCCACCAGCTATTTTGCGAGTGTGGCAGATTCCTCTCCTTTAAGGAAGGAAGTCATTGAAGGTACCGACTTTTTAATGGTAAGGGAGCTTACGGGCGGACTCTACTTCGGAAAGCCGAGCGAAAGGGCCGGGAATGGCAGTGAAGAAACTGCCGTGGACACTTTATTTTATAAAAAGGAAGAAGTGCAGAGGGTGGTTAGGCTGGCCTTTGAACTCGCCCGGGGAAGGGACGGAAAGGTAACGAGCGTGGATAAGGCGAATGTCCTTGAATCAAGCAGGATGTGGAGGGAAACGGCAGAGGAAATTGCAGCCCAATATCCCGATATACAGCTCGAGCATATGCTGGTCGATAATGCAGCCATGCAGATCATTAAAAATCCAAAACAGTTTGATGTGATTGTTACCGAGAATATGTTTGGAGATATTTTAAGTGATGAAGCTTCTGTTCTGACTGGATCGCTCGGCATGCTTCCATCTGCCAGCCTGTCAGAAGGCGGGCCATATCTTTATGAGCCGATCCACGGATCGGCCCCGGACATCGAAGGCAAAGGCATCGCCAACCCGGTTGGAATGATTCTTTCCGCGGCCATGATGCTCCGCCTCTCCTTCGGGATGGAAGAAGAAGCTGCTGCAATCGAGAAGGCAGTCAGTGATGTACTCGAATCAGGCATTCGCACAGCTGATCTGGCTTCAGGAGGGAAGGCAGCTTCTACCAAGGTGATGACCGAGGAAATTAAAGCTGCTCTGCTGGATAATGAAGCCATTCTGCAGATAATGGGGGCATATGCCTGACAGATTCAGGATATCACGGCTGGTTTTCCAGCCGTGTACTTATTTATAAAAGATTCCGGGAGAAGGACCCGGAAAAGATGGAGGGAGAAAAATAGATGGGCAAATCAATTGTAGAGAAAATTTGGGACCGGCATATCGTCCATACAGAAACAGACAAGCCTGATCTGCTTTATATCGATTTGCATTTAGTGCATGAAGTCACATCCCCTCAGGCATTTTCCGGCCTGCGGATGAAAAACAGGAAAGTCAGGCGCCCGGACAAAACCTTCGCTACTATGGATCATAATGTGCCGACAATCAACCGCGGCCAGATAGATGATCCAGTCGCCAAAAAACAGATGACCACCCTTGAAAAAAATTGTCGGGAATTTGGTGTGCCGCTTGCAGGAATGGACAGCCCGGATCAGGGCATTGTCCATGTCATCGGCCCTGAACTTGGCCTGACCCGACCGGGGATGACCATTGTCTGCGGGGACAGCCATACTTCCACCCATGGTGCTTTTGGTTCGCTTGCTTTTGGCATCGGAACAAGTGAAGTGGAGCATGTCCTTGCAACCCAGACATTATGGCAGTCCAGGCCGAAAACACTGAAGCTTCAGATTGATGGCCGGCTTGAAAGCGGGGTTACAGCCAAGGATGTCATCCTGTATATCATCAGCAGGTTTGGCATCGGGTTCGGAACAGGACATGTCATTGAATACTGCGGAGAGGCTGTAAGGTCTATGTCCATGGAAGAGCGGATGACCATATGCAATATGTCGATAGAGGGAGGAGCAAGGGCTGGCCTGGTCAGTCCTGATGAGACCACCTTCTCTTATATAAAGGGGCGGAAATATGCACCGAAAGACAATGAATGGGATACTTCCCTTGCTCATTGGCAGGCCCTCGCATCGGATCCTGATGCGAATTATGATAAAGAAATCACGCTCGATGCCGGGGAGATCCCGCCGATGGTCAGCTGGGGGACCAATCCTTCCATGGCAGCGGGGGTTGATGAAAGGATACCTTCTGAGGCTGATTGCAAGACCGAAACAGAACGGACGTCACTTGAGCGGGCTCTTCGGTATATGGGTCTTTCTGAAGGGCAGGAGATCAGCGATATCAGCATTCAGCATGTGTTCATCGGATCGTGCACAAATTCGCGCATCGAGGACCTTAGGCAGGCTGCAGAGTTTGCGGCCGGCAAAAAAGTCCATCCGGGTGTCAGGGCCCTTGTAGTACCGGGATCACAGGCCGTGAAGGAGCAGGCGGAAAAGGAAGGGCTTCACCATATTTTTATTGAATCCGGCTTTGAATGGCGTGAATCAGGCTGCAGTATGTGCCTCAGCATGAATAATGATATCGTGCCTCCGGGCGAGCATTGCGCATCAACCTCAAACCGCAATTTCGAGGGGCGGCAGGGATCAGGTGCGAGGACCCATCTTGTCAGCCCGCTTATGGCAGCAGCTGCTGCTGTGAATGGAAAATTTGTTGATGTCCGGAAAACATTGATGGAAGAATCAATTACAGTGTAGGAGGAGATAGAATGGGCGGTTTCAAAAAGCTGTCAGGCAAAGCAGCTGCGCTGGACAGGGTTAATGTAGATACTGATCAGATCATACCGAAGCAATTTTTAAAAAGAATCGAGAAAACCGGATTTGGGAAATACCTATTCTATGACTGGCGCTATAAAGATGGACAGCTTGATCCTGCATTTGAATTGAATAAGCCTGAAAACAGCGGTGCGGAAATTCTGATTGCAAATGAAAACTTTGGCTGCGGCTCTTCAAGAGAACATGCCCCTTGGGCTCTGCAGGACTTCGGATTTAAAGCCGTAATTGCCCCTTCCTTCGCTGACATCTTCCATCAGAACTGCCTGAAAAATGGTCTGCTGCCCATCCGTCTGAGCCAGGGGGAGACAGAACAGCTCCTGCTGAAAGCAGCAGAAGCCGAGCTGATTTTGACAGTTGATCTTGAAACACAAACTGTCTATAGTGAGGATGGGTTCTCAGCAAGCTTTCCGATCCAGCCTTATTGGAAGACGATGCTTCTTAATGGGTGGGATGAAATTGAAATAACGCTTCAGCTTGAGAAGGAAATAGAGGCGTATGAAAAAACAAGCTAGATCCACTCTCATGTGGATCTTCTTTTTTTACTGCGGAAGTTAATCTATTCCCCCTTTCAAGGCTCTCTTCTTTGAATTTCTTTTTTCTTTCCATGCGTGCTATACTATCTTCAATATTAACAGGGAAGGCGGTTTTTTCATGACTAAGCGGAACCAGAACGACAGCAGCAATATCATCCCCTTTCCCGGTCTGGAAAAACGTTTGCTTGAGAAAGGGCTTGAGAGCCTCCAGGGAAAGAAGTTTTCAGATGCAATCCAGCTGTTTGAGGACGCCAAAGAGCTTGACCCGGAGAGCAGTGATATACATATAGGGCTTGTCCTGGCGTATTTTGAGGCCGGAGCGCTGAAAAAGGCCAAAAATCTAGCCAAATCCATGCTTCAGGAGGGGATCGGAGATTATTTTGAAATCGTAGATCTTTATCTGATGATCATGGTCCAGCTCCATGAATATGGGGAAATAGCCGCCACTATCGAAGCCCTTCTCCAGGAAAGGGAGATCCCTAAGGATAAGCTGGAGCATTTCGCAAAAATGCTGCACTTCAGCAGGCGTATGGCGGAGGGAAGCCCTGATCCTGCTGCAGAAGAACAGCTCCGCGAAGAATACAGGGATAAGGAATTGAACCTCCTGTCCTATCAAGATCCCAAAGAGCAGGTCCTGCTGCTGGCAAAGCTTGCAAACATCAACATCAGGCCATATCTTGAAGAGCTGAAGTCTTACCTGATTTCAGAGGAAGGGCATCCTTTCCTGAAAACAATGATTATCAATATACTGAAAGAGCAGGAATATGATAAGCCTGTGACTGTAAAAAAGCTCGGGATGAATGAAGAGTTCATCCCATCGGCACTTCATGACGTTCATGATCATAAGCAGCTGAGGGCAATTGAAGCAGCGGTTAAAGATAAACTTGAACACGAAGATCCGGTCCTGCTGGAAAATATCATCGCTTTGCTCCAGAGGCAGTTCTTCCTGTTGTACCCGTTCAAGCTGCAGCCTGATCAGCCTGACCTTTGGGCAGCTGCATACCATCTTGTCGGATGCTCATTTTACGGCATGGATGGAGATCCGGGGGATATGGCCGGCCAATATGGGGTGGTAGAAGATACTCTTGAGGCATCCAGGATTTTTATAGGGAAGATAGAAGAAATTTCTTATCCCAATATTTGAGTATCTCTGTTGAAACAAAGATAACGTATGTTATAATATAGTGGCTGTTATGTGTAAAAATAGTTATTTTACATATCAAAAAGATGAATATGCTATGATATTTAGGCAATATTCATACAAAGTCCGCAAAAATGGTAATGACAATAGATTGTTGGAGGGAATTATAGTATGTCTGCTAAGTTTGAAAAGCTAGAAGGGAACCAAGGGGTTCTCACAATTGAAGTAGATGCAGAGAAAGTCAAAGAAGGTCTGGACGCTGCATTCAAAAAAGTTGTTGCACAAGTAAACGTGCCAGGATTCCGTAAAGGGAAAATGCCGCGCGGGATGTTCGAAAAACGCTTTGGCGTTGAATCTCTATACCAGGACGCAATTGACTTCCTTCTTCCTGAAGCATATGCAAGTGCAATTGATGAGACAGGGATCGAGCCTGTTGACCGCCCTGAAATCGATGTAGAGCAAATTGAAAAAGGCAAGAGCCTTATTTTCAAGGCAACAGTTACAGTTAAGCCTGAAGTTAAGCTTGGCGAATACAAAGGCCTTGAAGTAGAAAAGCTTGAAACAGAAGTAACTGAAGAAGATGTAAACAATGAAATCACTTCCCTTCAGGAGCGCCAGGCTGAATTGGTCGTTAAAGAAGAAGGCAAAGCTGAAAACGGCGATACAGTTGTCATGGACTTCGAAGGTTTTGTTGACGGCGAAGCATTCGAAGGCGGAAAAGCTGAGAACTATTCACTAGAGCTTGGTTCAGGCCAGTTCATCCCTGGTTTCGAAGAACAGCTTGAAGGAACAGCTGCTGGCGAATCCAAGGATGTTGAAGTGACTTTCCCTGAGGAGTACCATGCTGCTGAGCTTGCCGGCAAGAAGGCAGTATTCAAGGTGACTGTTCACGAAATCAAAGGCAAAGAGCTTCCTGAGCTTGATGACGAGTTTGCAAAAGATGTTGACGAAGAGGTTGAAACTCTTGATGCCCTTAAGGAAAAAATCAGGACTCGCCTTGAAGAAAGCAAGAAGCAGGAATCTGAAAACAACCTTCGCGACACTGTAGTCGAAAAAGCTGCTGATAATGCTGAAATCGACCTGCCTGCAGTAATGATCGACAATGAAGTCGACAGAATGATGCAGGAATTCGAACAGCGCCTTCAAATGCAGGGTATGAACCTTGAGCTTTACTTCCAGTTCTCAGGCCAGGACGAAAGTGCCCTGCGCGAGCAGATGAAAGAAGAAGGCGAAAAGCGTGTACGCATCAACCTGACTCTTGAAGAGATCGCAAAAGCAGAGAACATTGAAGTAACAGACGAAGAGGTTACTGCCGAGCTTGATAAAATGGCTGAAATGTACAACATGACTGCCGATGCAATCAAGCAGGCGCTTGGAAGCCTCGACAGCGTGAAAGCAGACCTTAAAGTGAAAAAAGCTGTTGACTTCCTTATCGAAAACAGCAAAACTGCTTAATAGCCAAAAATAAATGTTTGTAATAGCAGCAATGGCTGCATAAACTTTTTTAATAAAACAAGGCGCGATTTGATCGTGCCTTGTTTTATACAATAAAAAGCAGCATATAGTATATTAAGGCTTAAAACGGACAGGAAAAATTCTATACATAACCGCCGTAATTAAATATCCCTTAATCGGGATTTAACTCTCTGTTTTATGGATAAGCTTATTGGGTACATAGTTTTAAATGCGGATCAGCAGACAGATCATGATAAAAATGAAACATACTTTTCTAAGAGTTATCATTTCCTGTCCAGTTGTTAAATGTGTTACAATGCAATACATAACTGTTAAAGTTTTCTCCTGTGTGAACTGTTCCCAACCAATCGATTGACAAATAGCAATCAAAAGGACATAAAGGCACAGGGGCTGTTTTGGGATTTTCCCAGCCGTTATTCCATAAGCTGAAAAAGCTGAATAGTAAAAATTGTTTGCAGTGATCCGCAAGCTTTATATAAGGCACAGAAGTAATTCAAGGGGTGAAGGCATTGTTTAAATTTAATGATGAAAAAGGGCAATTAAAGTGTTCCTTCTGTGGGAAAACACAGGATCAAGTACGTAAATTAGTTGCCGGACCAGGTGTATATATATGTGACGAATGCATCGAGCTCTGCACGGAAATCGTGGAAGAGGAGCTTGGCACAGAGGAAGAAGTGGAATTCAAGGATGTGCCAAAGCCAACAGAAATCCGCGATATTCTTGACGAGTATGTAATCGGCCAGGAACAGGCAAAGAAATCTCTGTCAGTGGCTGTTTATAACCACTATAAGAGAATCAATTCAAACAGCAAGATCGATGATGTTGAGCTTTCAAAAAGTAATATCAGCATGATCGGGCCGACAGGAAGCGGTAAAACCCTCCTTGCCCAGACGCTTGCCCGTATTCTCAACGTTCCATTTGCAATTGCTGATGCTACATCACTTACGGAAGCTGGCTATGTTGGGGAAGATGTGGAAAATATTCTCCTGAAATTGATCCAGGCTGCAGACTATGATGTGGAAAAGGCAGAAAAAGGCATTATCTATATCGATGAAATCGATAAGGTGGCGCGTAAATCTGAGAACCCGTCCATAACAAGGGATGTATCAGGTGAGGGTGTGCAGCAGGCATTGCTTAAGATTTTGGAAGGAACTGTAGCAAGTGTTCCTCCACAGGGCGGAAGAAAGCATCCGCACCAGGAATTTATCCAAATTGATACAACTAATATCCTGTTCATCTGCGGGGGTGCATTTGACGGCATCGAGCAGATCATTAAGCGCCGTCTTGGCCAGAAAGTGATCGGATTCGGTTCTGAACAGAAGCAGCAGGAGCTTGACCAGAAGGAATTGCTTTCAAAAGTTCTTCCTGAAGACCTGCTGAAATTCGGTCTGATCCCTGAATTCATCGGACGTCTTCCGGTCATTGCCAGCCTTACTCAGCTGGATGAGGAAGCTCTTATTGAAATTCTGACAAAGCCGAAAAATGCTCTTGTTAAGCAGTATCAGAAAATGCTTGAGCTTGATGATGTTGAGCTTGAATTCGAAGAAGGTGCCCTGCATGAGATTGCGAAGAAAGCAATCGAGCGAAAAACAGGCGCCCGCGGACTCCGTTCAATCATTGAAGGCATTATGCTGGATGTTATGTTCGATCTTCCGTCCCGTGATGATATTTCTAAATGCATCATCACAAAAGAGACAGTTACAGATAACAGCGTGCCAAAGCTTGTGCTGAATGATGGTACGGTTGTGGAAGAAGAGCGTAAAACTTCTGCATGATAACAGAATAAATAAAGCCAGGCCGGGGTTTTCTCTGCCTGGCTTTTTTGTATTCACTGCTGCACGTTAAGATTCTGTTCAAGTCTTTGCTCAGGAAGTTTTTTACAGTGTATTCTTGTTTATTCCAACCTGTACAAGGAGATACTACCAAGTATCAGCTTGAACAAAAGTGCAGGAGGGATACTATGAGTTGGACCGGGATAGCTTTATTCATCCAGCTGTTTTTCGGAATCATTATCGGGCTTTATTTCTGGAATCTGCTAAAGAGCCAGAGGACTCAAAAGGTGTCGATCGACCGGGAGTCAAAAAAAGAAATGGACCAGCTGAAAAAAATGCGTTCCATCAGGCTGACTGAACCGCTTTCCGAAAGAGTGCGTCCGGCAAGCTTCGAAGATATCGTCGGTCAGGCAGATGGAATTAAGTCATTAAAAGCGGCACTCTGCGGACCCAATCCTCAGCATGTCATCATCTATGGGCCGCCTGGAGTCGGTAAAACCGCTGCGGCAAGGCTGGTGCTGGAAGAAGCAAAGAAGCAGGACAAGTCTCCATTTCGGAAATCTTCTGTTTTCGTTGAGCTTGATGCGACAACAGCCCGCTTTGATGAAAGGGGGATAGCAGATCCGCTGATCGGTTCTGTCCATGATCCCATCTATCAAGGTGCAGGGGCTATGGGACAGGCAGGCATTCCGCAGCCAAAGCAGGGAGCAGTCACCAATGCGCATGGGGGAGTGCTGTTCATAGATGAAATTGGCGAATTGCATCCGATTCAAATGAATAAGCTGCTTAAAGTTTTAGAGGATCGCAAGGTCTTTTTGGAAAGTGCTTATTATAATGAAGAAAATACACAAATCCCTCAGCATATCCATGATATTTTTAAGAACGGGCTTCCTGCAGATTTCAGGCTTGTGGGAGCGACGACAAGGACTCCGAGTGAGATTCCGCCGGCAATCAGATCACGCTGCATGGAAGTATTTTTTAAAGAGCTCACAGAAGATGAAGTGGAAACGATCAGCAGCAAGGCGGCGGATAAGGTCAAAATGCCAATCAGCGGAAAAAGCTTAAAGACACTGGCCTCATACGCACGAAACGGTCGTGAAGCGGTAAATCTTGTGCAGATATCTGCAGGGGTTGCCATTACCGAGGATAGGGATTACATAAAGGATGAGGATATTGAATGGGTCATTAACTCAAGCCAGCTCTCTCCAAGGATGGAAAGAAAGATCAGTGAAGAATCGGCAGTCGGGCTTGTAAACGGACTTGCTGTATATGGGCCAAACACAGGTGCCCTGCTGGAAATAGAAGTGACGGTCATACCTGCAAAGGAAAAAGGTTCTATCAATATCACCGGGATTGTTGAAGAGGAAAGCATCGGGGACCGCGGAAAATCAATACGCAGGAAAAGTATGGCAAAGGGTTCAATTGAAAATGTTTTGACCGTTTTAAAAACAATGGGAGTGCCTGCTGAAGATTATGATATCCATGTGAATTTCCCAGGCGGTGTGCCAATTGACGGTCCTTCTGCTGGGATTGCTATGGCTACCGGAATTTATTCGGCTATATATAAAAGGCCGGTGAACAGGGAAGTGGCCATGACAGGAGAAATCAGCATCCACGGCCATGTTAAGCCGATCGGCGGAGTGTATGCCAAAGTAAAGGCTGCCCAGAAAGCCGGCGCCAGGACTGTTATCATCCCTGAAGAAAATATGCAAAGCATTTTGAAAGAGATAGAGGGAATCGACATCATTCCTGTCAGCCACCTCAGCCAGGTGTTCACTGCAGCCCTGCTGAAAGACTATGCAAGAGACCAGTCCCTCACAGCGTCAATCGAGCTTTCTAAGAAAGAAAGTATCTAAAGGAGCTCCGGTTTGCAGCATATGCTTCAAACCGGAGTTTTATTTTATTCTGACAGGATAAAAGAGAAATAAGCTGTCTAACAGGAATTCATTCGTCATATAATCAATGAAGCAATAAAGCAATAAGATAAGGGGGATGGGGCAAGCTCCCTACGCATTTCGATTGTCCAGCTGCAGCGGCTAGGGACTCGAGACATAAGTCAGCCTGGCTAAAAGGTTGAAGAGCAAACCTTTCATCCAGTCTGTCTTATGCTTGTCGTCCCTGGGCAAGCCGCTTGCGCATTTCGATTTGTCCAGCTGCAGCGGCTAGGGACTCGAGACATAAGTCAGCCTGGCTAAAAGGTTAAAGAGCAAACCTTTCATCCAGTCTGCCTTATGCTTGTCGTCCCTGGGCAAGCCGCTTCCGCATTTCGTGTTGTCCAGCTGCGGGCGCTAGCCCCTCGAGTCTTAAGCCGATCAGGCCAGAAGGTTAAAGAACAACCTTCCGTCCTGCTCGTCTTATGCTTGTCGGCTCTGAACAAGCCGCCTCCGCATTTCATTTAATAGACACCCACAAATAAATAAGTTAGAATTGTACAAAGGCTTGACCTGTGATATGATGCGGGTTTGGAATGATTGTTTGGTTTCTCTTTCTCATTTTTTGCGGGCTTAGTGCAAAGAATAAGGATGAGGCAGATAATATATTTGATTTGCATTTGGAGGTGCAAACTATGGCGAATAAGAAAGACATCATCGTCCCCCTCCTGCCGCTTCGGGGCTTGCTCGTCTACCCTACAATGGTCCTGCATCTGGACGTTGGACGGGAAAGATCCGTGCAGGCGCTTGAAAAAGCAATGGTAGATGACCATCTTATTTTTTTGACGACTCAAAAGGATATTTCAATAGATGAGCCGGCGGAAGATGACTTATACAAAATGGGTACTCTTACCCGTGTAAAACAAATGCTGAAGCTTCCAAACGGCACAATCCGTGTGCTGGTGGAAGGATTGAAGAGGGCAGAAATTACCGAGCTCACCGATGAGGGAGATCATTATACAGTCAGTGTTGAGACTTATGATGACAGAGAAGACAAGGATGCCGAAGACCAGGCGCTGATGAGGACGATGCTTGAGTACTTTGAACAGTACATAAAAGTATCCAAGAAGATTTCTGCAGAAACCTATTCCTCAGTATCCGATATTGAGGAACCGGGGCGCATGGCAGATATCGTCGCTTCCCATCTGCCGCTGAAGCTGAAGGAAAAGCAGGATATTCTAGAAATGATCGATGTCAAAAAAAGGCTGAATCAGGTCATAGAGATTATCCACAATGAAAAAGAGGTCCTGAATCTTGAGAAGAAGATTGGGCAGCGCGTCAAAAAAAGCATGGAAAGAACGCAGAAGGAGTATTATCTCCGTGAGCAGATGAAGGCGATTCAGAAGGAATTGGGCGATAAGGAAGGCAAAACAGGCGAAATCGCCGAGCTCAATGATAGAATCGAACAATCCGGGATGCCTGATCATGTCAAGCTTGCTGCATTAAAAGAGCTTGACCGTTATGAAAAGGTGCCTTCCAGCTCTGCTGAAAGCGCGGTAATCCGCAACTATATCGACTGGCTTGTTTCTCTGCCATGGACTGAGGCAACTGTTGATGACCTGAACATTCATAATGCAGAGCGGATCCTGAATAGGGATCATTACGGCCTTGAAAAGGTCAAGGAGCGGGTGCTGGAATATTTGGCTGTGCAAAAGCTCACCAATTCGCTGAAAGGTCCCATCCTTTGCCTGGCCGGGCCTCCGGGAGTCGGTAAGACGAGCCTTGCCAAGTCTATTGCTGCGTCGCTGAACCGCAACTTTGTCCGCGTTTCCCTTGGAGGGGTGCGGGACGAATCTGAAATCCGCGGACATAGAAGGACCTATGTCGGCGCCATGCCGGGCCGGATTATCCAGGGCATGAAAAAGGCAGAGACCATCAATCCGGTGTTCCTGCTTGATGAAATTGATAAAATGTCCAATGATTTCAGGGGAGACCCTTCATCAGCCATGCTGGAAGTCCTGGATCCTGAGCAGAACCACAATTTCAGCGATCATTATATTGAAGAAACATATGACCTGTCGAAGGTTATGTTCATTGCAACAGCGAATAATCTGGCAACCATACCGGGCCCTCTCCGCGATCGGATGGAAATTATCACGATTGCGGGCTATACGGAGCTTGAAAAGATTCATATAGCAAAGGACCATCTCCTGCCTAAGCAGATCAGCGAGCACGGGCTTTCTAAATCCCAGCTGCAGATCAGGGAGGACGGAATCCAGAAAATCGTCCGCTATTATACAAGAGAAGCAGGCGTCCGCGGGCTTGAGCGCCAGCTGGCTTCCATCTGCCGTAAGACTGCAAAGATTATTGTTTCAGGCGAGAAAAAGAAGGTCATCATTTCTGAAAAGAATATAGAAGACTTCCTTGGCAAGCCAAAGTTCAGATATGGCCAGGCAGAGGTCGAGGACCAGATCGGGGTTGCGACCGGCCTTGCTTATACAACAGTTGGCGGAGACACGCTGCAGATCGAAGTATCCTTATCTCCAGGCAAAGGCAAATTGGTCCTGACAGGCAAGCTTGGGGATGTCATGAAAGAATCTGCACAGACAGCATTCAGCTATGTCCGTTCAAAAGCGAAAGAGCTGGGCATCGAGGCAGATTTTTATGAAAAGTACGAT
Source organism: Bacillus sp. MMSF_3328 (assembly GCF_030733525.1). Classification (NCBI taxonomy): domain Bacteria; kingdom Bacillati; phylum Bacillota; class Bacilli; order Caryophanales; family Bacillaceae; genus Bacillus; species Bacillus sp. MMSF_3328. The sequence goes on from NZ_JASHIV010000001.1 coordinate 49,099, forward strand.
ATCCACATCCATGTGCCTGAAGGTGCCGTTCCAAAAGACGGCCCATCTGCAGGGATTACCATCACTACAGCCCTTGTTTCAGCGCTGTCGGGGAATCCGATACGCAAAGAAGTGGGGATGACAGGAGAAATAACGCTCCGCGGCCGGGTCTTGCCGATCGGCGGAGTGAAAGAAAAAACTTTAAGTGCCCATAGAGCGGGATTGACTAAAATTATCCTTCCTAAAGATAATGAAAAAGATATTGATGATATTCCAGAGAGTGTCCGCGACGAATTGGATTTTGTTCTCGTATCACATGTTGACGAAGTTCTCAAGCACGCCCTGAATGGAGTGCACAGCAATGAAAGTAAATAGTGCTGAAATCGTTATAAGTGCGGTCAAACCGGCACAATATCCTGAGGAGTCCCTGCCCGAGTTTGCCCTGGCAGGGAGATCCAATGTCGGCAAATCCTCATTTATTAACAAAATGCTTAACCGCAAGAACCTGGCGAGGACATCCTCGAAGCCAGGCAAAACCCAGACATTGAATTTCTATCTGATCAATGAAATGATGCATTTTGTCGATGTCCCGGGATATGGCTATGCCAAAGTTTCCAAAAAGGAGCGCGAAGCTTGGGGTAGGATGATTGAAACCTATTTTACCTCCAGGGAGCAGCTGAAGGCAGCTGTCCTGATCGTCGACTTGCGCCATCCTCCTACCAAGGATGATATCATGATGTACGATTTCCTGAAGCACCACGGAATCCGATGCATCATCATAGCCACAAAGGCTGATAAAATTCCTAAAACAAAAAGGCAGAAGCATTTCAAAATCACGAAAGAGACTCTGGAGCTTGAACCTGGGGACGATATTGTTTTGTTCTCATCCGAGACCGGTGAAGGCAAGGATGAGGCCTGGGGGATTCTCAAGAAATATATGCAGAGCTAAAAAACGCCGATTTGGCGTTTTTTTTTTTTTTGCAAAAACAGCTCTTTTGCTGCTGTATGGCGGCCGTTCGGGAGGAAATGGGAGAAGAGGGCAGTATATGCCCCCATTTAATAGCATTGTACAGCTGAGCGGCTGTCAGGCCAGTATGGGGGTTAATGACTGAAAATACAGCTAAATTTGAATTTTGTGGCAAAAGTAAGTGTAATGTTATGGTAATAAGGGTAATAAGCTTGAAATGAAATTCAGAAAACATTGAGGGGGAAAACAATTGAAAAAATGGATCATAGCTGTTGTAATTTTATGCTGTGCCGCTGTTCTCGGAGCATGCGGGAAAAAAGAGGCATCCTCCGGGGGGATGGAGCTTGCAGACGAAGGTAAGTTTACATATGCTGCTTCAGGTGAATTCAAGCCTTTCAGCGTGACAGAAGCGGATGGGACCATGACCGGCTTTGATATTGAAGTCGGAGAAGCAGTGGCCAAGGAGCTGGGCCTTGAACCGGTTCAGAAGAAATTTAAGTTTGGCGGAATTGTTGAAGGCGTCAAATCAGGGCGTTTTGATGCCGCGGTAGCGAGCCACACCATCAATGAAGACAGGCTGAAGGCAGTGAATTTTTCCATTCCTTATTATTATTCAGGACCGCAGATTTTTGTCCGTCCTGACAGTTCGGCGAAAAGCCTTGATGATCTGAAGGATCTGGAGATTGCTGTATCCAAAGGTTCAACCTATGCAGACTCTGCTGAAGAGGTGACAGACAACATCATTTTTTACGACAGTGATGTAACCGCCCTCGAAGCATTGAGCAGGGGGAAGCATGATGCCGTCATCACTGACTTCATCACAGGCAAAGAGGCCATCGGTTCCGGGATGGAAATCGAAGGCAAGGAGCTGCTTGGGCGCAGTGAACAGGCAATTGCCGTAGCGAAGGACAATGAAGAGCTGCTTGATCAAATCAATGAAGCGCTTGAAAAGCTTCATGAAGATGGAACTTTGACAGAAATCAGCAAGAAGTACATCGGTGAGGACATCACAAAAGACCCTGAAAAGGAATAAGGGGAAGAAGGCGAATGTAATGCAACTTGCATTCGCCTCTTTATGTACATAAAAGAAATGCTTCATATTACAATTAAAGAGAGGAAAAGCCTATGGAACTTGCAGGAAAGTTTATAGAAACATATCCCGTATTTTTACGGGGCATGCTTCTTACCTTTGAATTGACGATTGTTTCTGTTTTTATAGCCATCTTCATCGGGCTGTTTTTTGCCTTTTTAAAAATCTCGCGAATAAAAGTTCTTGAATGGATTGCAGATATATATATATTCCTTGTAAGGGGAACGCCTTTGGTTGTCCAGATATTTATCTTCTACTTTGGGCTGACATCTCTGAATATCTCGCAGTTTCTGGCCGTTGTCCTTGGGCTCGCCTTCCATAACGGCGCTTATATAGCGGAGATTTTCAGGGGCTCGATTCAGTCCATTGAAAAAGGGCAGATGGAAGCGGGCAGGTCGCTCGGCATGTCAGCCGGGCTTGCTATGAGGCGCATCATTCTTCCGCAGGCAGTTCGAAGGGCCCTGCCGCCTCTTGGCAATCAATTCATTATAGCGCTGAAGGATTCATCCCTTGCCTCATTCATTGGCATGTACGAGCTTTTCAATGTGGCGACCACATATGGATCAAATGAGTATGACTATATGAGCTATCTTTTAATCGTGGCAGTCTATTACCTCATACTGGTGCTCGTATTCTCATTCCTGGTCAGCATTATTGAAAAGCGGATGGCAATTAGTGATTAAAGAGGAGGCAATGGCAGATGAATGAAGCAGTCATGATAAAAGTGGAGAAGCTGAACAAGTCGTTTGGGGACCTTCATGTATTGAAGGATATAGATATGACAGTGAAAGAAAGCGATGTAGTCTGTTTGATCGGGGCAAGCGGGTCAGGAAAAAGCACGCTGCTGCGATGCCTCAACTTCCTTGAAATGAAGGACAGCGGAAACATTGTCATTGAAGGGGAGAAGGTTGAGAAAGAAACGCATGACCTTAACAGGATCCGGTCAAAAGTGGGGATGGTGTTTCAGCATTTCTACCTGTTCCCCCATCGGACTGTCCTCGAGAACGTGATGGAGGCCCCGGTCTTTGTAAAGAAAGTGCCAAAGGAGCAGGCCAGGCAAGAGGCAAAAGAGCTCCTGAAAAAAGTGGGGTTATCAGATAAAGAGGATGTATATCCCGCCAAGCTGTCAGGGGGGCAGAAGCAAAGGGTGGCCATTGCAAGGGCATTGGCCATGAAGCCTGATATCATGCTGTTTGACGAACCGACCTCTGCGCTTGACCCCGAGCTGGTCGGTGAAGTGCTTGCCACCATGAAGGACCTTGCGAAGGAAGGGATGACCATGATTGTCGTGACCCATGAAATGGGCTTTGCGAGAGAAGTCGCCGATTTTGCGGTATATATGCATGAAGGAAGGATTGTCGAGGTAGGCCATCCGGAGCAGCTGTTTTTGAGCCCGAAGGAAGAGCGGACAAAAAGCTTCCTGGATTCTGTGCTGTAAGGCAGTGGAGATTTTTGAATAAAGGAAGATAAAACACCCGGACGGGTGTTTTATCTTTGTGCAAGTGTGGAATGATAGGCAGTATAAGCCTACTTTTTCTTTGATAACAGCAGGTACAGGCCCACCAGCACAAGCGCAGCCGGCCAGAATCTTAAGATGGATGATAGGCCCGGCCCCAATGGTCCTAAAATGTTTTCTGCTTTGTCATTGAATAGAAGCAGGATGCTGATGGACAGGAAAAGCAGCCCCTGGACAAAGCCTGCCCCCGTCTTTTGGGCTCTGAGCAGGAACCCGAGGGCGATGATCAGGATGAAGGTGCCGATATGGTCAGGCCACACTTCGAGCCGGCTTACAATATGGAAGTGCAATCCAAACCCTGCCAGGATGACGCCGGGAAGGATCGCTTCATAATCTCTGGCTCCGTATCCCTGGAATAGAAAAGCAATACCGACGATCAATAATAGTGTCGGCCAGGAATAGAAATCCTGGAATAATTGTACGTTTGAGCGCTGCATCAGGAAATAGGCACCGAAGCCTATAAGGATGATTCCTGGGAAAATCCGCTGGTTTTTCATTTTTACACCACTTCCAGTAAGGTTCACTTGAATCCAGGCTTTATTTTTGGTACTGTACATAAGTAAGCCTTTTTGTCGATATATGTAATTTGGGCTAAGGCTTTCTGCTCCTGCAGGCTTCTTTTGAGCCATGCAGCAAGAGCACCTTTCAATCATTTATATTACCATATGAGTTCATTATCTGTTCACAATTTCACACGAAAAAAATGTTATAATTATAGTATTGAATTACGTACTTAGCTGGGGGTGCAAACACTTTATGCATATTATTGTAGCAGGTCTTAATTATAAAACTGCCCCTGTCGAAATCCGCGAGCGTTTGACATTCAATCCGGACTCTCTGGGGGATGCCATGATGGCATTGAACAGCAAAAAGAGCATCCTGGAAAATGTTATCCTTTCTACTTGCAACCGCACTGAAATATACGCAGTGGTCGATCAGCTTCATACCGGCCGCTATTATATAAAAGAATTTTTGTCTGAGTGGTTTGATATGGCCCATGAAGAATTCTCTCCGTATCTGTTTGTTTACGAACAGGACGGTGCTGTAGAGCATCTGTTTAAAGTTGCCTGCGGTTTGGACTCCATGGTTCTTGGCGAAACACAGATTCTTGGACAAGTGCGTACTAGCTTCCTGGCTTCACAGGAAAAGCAGGCGACAGGCACTGTATTTAATCAGCTTTTCAAGCAGGCTGTTACATTGGCCAAGAAGGCCCATTCTGAAACTGAAATTGGCGCAAATGCGGTTTCGGTCAGTTATGCTGCCGTCGAGCTGGCTAAAAAGATATTCGGATCTCTTGACCGGAAGCATGTCCTTGTCCTTGGAGCAGGGAAAATGGGAGAGCTGGCCATTCAGAACCTGCATGCCAATGGGGCAAGCAAGGTGACTGTCATCAACCGCACATTTGAAAAGGCCCAGGATCTGGCGAGCCGCTTCCACGGTGAAGCCAAGACCCTCCAGGAGCTGCAGTGCGCTTTAATGGAAGCTGATATCCTGATCAGCTCTACAGGTGCAAAGGAATTCGTCATTACGAAAGAGATGATGGTCCATGTAGAGAAGATGCGCAAAGGCAAACCGCTCTTTATGGTGGATATTGCCGTGCCACGCGATCTTGATCCTAAGCTTTCTGAGCTGGACAGCGTATTCCTTTATGATATTGACGATCTGGAAGGCATTGTAGAAGCCAATCTCCAGGAACGCAAAAAAGCGGCAGCAGCTATCATGATGCTGATTGAAGGCGAGATTGTGGAATTCAAGCAGTGGCTCAACCTCCTTGGGGTTGTTCCGGTCATTTCCGCCCTGCGTGAGAAAGCTTTGGCCATCCAGTCCGAAACCATGAACAGCATTGAAAGAAAACTGCCTCATCTCAGTGAGCGCGACAAAAAAGTGTTGAACAAACACACGAAGAGCATCATCAACCAGATGCTGAAAGACCCAATCCTGCAGGCCAAGGAAATGGCTGCACAGGCTGATGCCGATAAAGCGCTGGATTTATTTGTGAAAATCTTCAATATAGAAGACCTTGTTGCAGAACATGATGATGAAGTGAAGGCAGCAGAACCAATGCGGGCAGCAGTAAAGCCGGCCGTGCCTTCTTTTCAGTCATAAGCGGGGTTCTGGGCAATGTTTGACATCTATATGACAAGGCTGCATGAGTTAACAGTCGTTCTGTATGCTTTATGCGTGCTTTTATACTTCATCGACTTTCTTCACAATAACCGGAAGGCCAACAGGGTTGCCTTCTGGTTACTTGCATTTGTGTGGATTCTGCAGACTGTTTTTCTGTTTTTGTACATGAAAAATACAGGGCGTTTTCCGGTGCTGACTATATTTGAAGGGCTATATTTTTATGCCTGGGTGCTTATCACTCTTTCGCTCGGAATCAACCGCCTTCTGAGAGTGGATTTTATCGTCTTTTTCACTAATGTGCTCGGCTTTGTCATCATGGCCATCCACACTTTTGCACCCGTTCAGTACGAATCTGAAGTCATGGCCCAGCAACTCGTCTCGGAATTGCTCCTGATCCACATAACAGTCGCAATCCTTTCATATGGCGCCTTTTCACTGTCATTTGTCTTCTCTTTGCTGTATCTTATTCAGTATGACCTGCTAAAGAGGAAAAAATGGGGATCCAGGCTCCTGAGAATTGCAGATTTGTCAAAGCTTGAGCATATGTCATATGTATTAAATGTAATCGGTGTACCGATGCTGATTATAAGCCTGATCCTCGGGACGCAATGGGCTTATATCAAGGTACCAGATATGCATTGGTATGATGCGAAAGTCATTGGCTCATTCATCGTGCTTGGCGTATACAGCGTATACCTGTATGTGAGGGTGGCAAGGGGCTTTTCAGGCAAATCGCTGGCCCTGTGGAATCTCGCATCCTTTTTAATTGTACTTATCAACTTTTTCCTGTTTGGAAGGCTTTCATCCTTCCACTTCTGGAGCTCATAATAATGATTTATATCAGGGGGCTTGGCAAAAGCCTTGCCCCCTATACATAGGAGGCTGTCATGAGAAAAATTATAGTCGGTTCTAGGCGCAGCAAGCTTGCATTAACACAGACCAACTGGGTGATGGACCAGTTGAAGAAGATAGACGATTCTTTCGAGTTTGAAGTGAAAGAAATCGTGACAAAAGGAGATCAGATCCTTGATGTGACCTTATCCAAGGTTGGCGGAAAAGGCTTATTTGTAAAAGAAATCGAGCAGGCTATGCTTGATGAAGAAATCGACATGGCAGTCCACAGCATGAAGGATATGCCCGCTGTCCTGCCGGAAGGCCTTGTGATAGGCTCTATTCCTGAAAGGGAGGATCACCGTGATGCATTGATTTCAAAAGGGCATCAGACACTGGATCAGCTTAAGCCGGGAGCGGTTGTCGGCACAAGCAGCCTGCGAAGAGGCGCACAGCTGCTTGCAAAGCGCCCGGATCTTGAAATCAAATGGATCAGGGGCAATATTGATACGAGGCTCGCAAAGCTTGAAACAGAGGAGTATGATGCCATCATTCTCGCTGCAGCAGGTCTGTCAAGAATGGGATGGACAACTGATACTGTTTCGGAATTCCTTGAGCCGGAAGTCTGCCTGCCGGCCGTTGGCCAGGGGGCATTGTCCATTGAGTGCCGCGAGAGCGATAAGGAGCTGCTTGAGCTGCTGAGCAAGTTCACTTGCGGGACAACAAACCAGACAGTCCGTGCCGAGCGTGCATTCCTTCATAAAATGGAGGGCGGATGCCAGGTTCCTATTGCAGGATATGCTGTGCTGAATGAGAAGGATGAAATTGAGCTTACAGGTCTTGTGGCTTCACCGGACGGAAAAACGATTTATAAAGAAAAAGTGACTGGAGCTGATCCTGTAGAAGTGGGCCTGAGAACTGCGGAAAAGCTGATTGAAAAAGGCGCCAAAAAGCTTATTGATGATGTAAAAAAGGAGCTTGACGGAGAATGACCGGGGAGAGCCTTCCCCTTGCAGGCAAAAAAGTGCTTGTACCCAGGGGGAAGGATCAGGCCGGACCTTTTTCTGAGCTGATCCGCAGCTATGGCGGCATACCAGTGGAAATACCGCTGCTTGCTTTCAGGCCGGCAGAGGTAACAGAAGAAATCCTTCATGCTGTCAGGGAGCTTCCTACATACGATTGGGTCATTTTTACCAGCAAAAATGCCCTTGAAACTTTTATATCCTTTGCCGGCAGAAATGCCGTTTTTCCCAAGATTGCGGCCATTGGCACAAAAACAGAGAGGGCCGCAGAGGAGTCAGGGCTTGCTGTCAGCTTTACTCCGGAGGAATTTGCTGCAGAAGGATTTATTGATGAGTTCCTTCCCTTTGTCGAAAAAGGCATGAAGGTGCTGATCCCCAAAGGGAATAAAGCAAGAAGCTATATTGCAGACGAGCTTAAAAGGGCAGGGGCAGAGCCGCAGGAAATCATTATATATGAAACCGGATTTCCTGAAGATAGCGGAGAAAAGCTCGCAGTCATGCTGAAAAATGGATCGTTGGATGTGCTGGCCTTCACCAGCCCGTCGACTGTAGAGCATTTTATGGAGATTGTCCGCAAGACGGGTGCTGAAGCAGCTATCAAAGGCTGCCTTGTGGCCTGCATCGGCCCTGTTACTCAGAAAAGAGCGGAAGAACTGGGGCTTGGTGTCCATGTGGTCCCTGCCGGATATACGATTGAAGATTTGGCAAAAAGCATAGCAGCTGAATTGAATCAGAGGAGGAAATGAAATGGATATGCAGTTCAAAAGATACCGCCGTTTACGGCAGACAGCCAGTATGAGAGCGCTTGTAAGGGAAAATCATCTTCGTATTGAAGACTTGATTTATCCGATATTCGCCGCAGAAGGAGAAAATATTAAAAGGGAAATCCCTTCTATGCCTGGCCAGTATAACCTTTCCCTTGACCGCATTGAGGAAGAAATGGAAGAGGTTGTATCATTAGGGATCAAATCAGTCCTCTTATTCGGAATTCCGCTCGAAAAAGACGAATGCGGCCAGCAGGCTTATCACGATCACGGTATTGTCCAGGAGGCAACGAGACTGATCAAGTCCAAATTTCCTGAGGTGGTCATCATCGCCGATACCTGCCTGTGCGAATATACAAGCCATGGGCATTGCGGGCTGATAGAGGATGGAAAAGTCCTGAACGACGCGTCCCTTGAGCTCCTTGTCCAGACTGCAGTCAGCCAGGCGAAAGCAGGCGCTGATATCATCGCCCCTTCCAATATGATGGATGGATTTGTTGCAGCCATCAGGGCCGGACTGGATGAGGCAGGCTTCCAGGATGTGCCGGTCATGTCTTACGCAGTCAAATATTCTTCAGCATTCTACGGCCCATTCCGTGATGCAGCCGGCAGCACGCCTCAATTTGGCGACCGGAAAGCTTATCAGATGGACCCTGCCAACCGCATGGAGGCACTCAGGGAAGCAGAAGCTGATCTTGCAGAAGGTGCAGACTTCCTGATTGTAAAGCCTGGAATGCCTTATCTGGATATTGTAAGAGACGTGAAAAATGCAGTGAACCTGCCAATGGTCATCTATAATGTGAGCGGCGAATATTCAATGGTGAAAGCGGCAGCGCAAAATGGCTGGATTGACGAGAAAAACATTGTAATGGAGATGCTGACCGGGATGAAGCGTGCCGGTTCAGATTTAATCATCACCTACCATGCCAAAGATGCTGCAAGATGGATTAAAGAACAGCAGTAATGCCAGTAAAGCCATCCTATTCTTGAATGATTAAAAAGAAGAAAAGAGGGAAAAGCATGCGTTCTTATACTAAATCGGCCGAAGCCTATAATGAAGCGAAATCGCTGATGCCAGGCGGCGTCAACAGCCCGGTCCGTGCCTTTAAATCGGTCAATATGGATCCGATCTTCATGGAGCGGGGAAAAGGCTCGAAGATCTATGATATTGACGGCAATGAATATATCGATTATGTGCTTTCCTGGGGGCCGTTAATCCTTGGGCACACGAATGACAGGGTAGTGGAAGGGATCAAGAAAATCGCGGAACTTGGCACAAGCTTCGGCGCTCCGACCATTGCCGAAAATGAGCTGGCCAAGCTTGTGATTGAGCGGGTGCCGTCCATCGAGATCGTCAGGATGGTTTCTTCAGGTACAGAGGCGACAATGAGCGCCCTGCGCCTTGCCCGCGGATATACAGGGCGCAACAAAATCCTTAAATTTGAAGGCTGCTACCATGGCCATGGCGATTCCCTCCTGATCAAAGCAGGCTCAGGTGTTGCCACACTCGGCCTTCCCGACAGCCCGGGGGTGCCTGAAGGCGTTGCGAAGAACACAATTACTGTGCCTTACAATGATATGGAAAGTGTAAAATATGCTTTTGAGCAATTCGGCGAAGATATTGCCGGGGTCATCGTAGAACCTGTTGCCGGCAATATGGGGGTTGTCCCTCCTCTTCCAGGATTCCTTGAAGCATTAAGGGACATAACGAGTGAATATGGGACGCTCCTGATTTTTGACGAAGTCATGACAGGCTTCCGTGTCGGCTATCATTGCGCTCAAGGCTATTACGGCGTTACCCCTGACATTACCTGCCTCGGCAAAGTAATCGGCGGCGGCCTGCCTGTAGGCGCCTATGGCGGCAAAGCGGAAATCATGGAGAGAATCGCCCCGAGCGGCCCGATCTATCAGGCAGGAACACTTTCAGGCAATCCGCTGGCCATGACTGCCGGATACGAAACGCTGAGCCAGCTCACTCCTGAATCGTACAAAGAATTCGAACGGAAGGCTGACAAGCTGGAAGAGGGCCTTTATGCAGCAGCGAAGAAGCATGATATCCCGCTGACGGTCAACCGTGCAGGTTCAATGATCGGTTTCTTCTTTACAAACGAAGAAGTCATCAATTATGAAAAAGCGAAAACCTCCAACCTGGACTATTTTGCTTCTTATTACCGTGAAATGGCGAATGAAGGAGTCTTCCTGCCTCCATCGCAATTCGAGGGATTATTTTTATCAACCGCCCATACGGATGAAGATATTGAAAAAACATTGAACGCAGCCGAGCTTGCATTTTCCAAGCTGAAAGGCTGATGGAAGCAGGCCGGTTAACTCCGGCCTGTTTTTTGTGTGTGTCCTTATACACGAATCCCCCCTCATTGCCTCATTAATATTCACCCCCTACTCTCCTGCGCTCCATAACTTTTCACAATCTAATCATAATTACTATCAGCCGTTCATAGAGTGATAATGACATAGTGATTATACGTGAAAGAGCTGAAAGGAGGAGTCGCTTTGTCCCAGGAAGATCAATCATGCCTGCGCTTTTCTTTAGAAGAATCCGTCTGGTTCCAAAAAGGACAGGAAGTATCTGAGCTTGTTTCTATTTCGCTTGATCCGAATATAACCATCCAGGAACATGAACAATATGTATCGATTCAAGGATCGCTGAAACTGGCCGGGGAGTACCGGAAAAATGAAGAAGATGAACTGGAAGAATCTTTTGCCAGTCCAAAATTCATTCAATCCGTCGAAGAGAGGGAAGGGGGGATCTGTGAATTTTCTCACCATTTCCCTGTTGATATAACCATTCCGAATAATAGGATAGGAAGCGTCTATGATTTGGATGTCTATATTGATTCTTTTGACTATCAATTCCAGGAAAGAAGCTGCATGAGGCTGACAGCAGATCTGACCATCACCGGCCTCTACGGGGAACAGCAGCATCCTGCCGCGGAGTATGATGAGGAAGATGCAGCACAGGAACACGATGAAAGGCCGGAAGAAGAGGAAGCTGAGGCAGAAGCTCAGGAAGAGGAGCAGCAGCAGGATCATTTTGAGCCACTGCTTGCAGCAGAAGAGGAGACTGAAAAGGAGCTGGAGCCTTTATTCCGTTCGGCAGCGCCGGCAGAGTTAATAATAGAGGACAATGAAGAGGTGCAGCTCCCGGAATATGCCGGTTTCAAAGATTCTATTTATAAAGCCGGGGCAGGAGCGGAAGAGGAAGATGAAACAGAGAACGCAGAAGCTGCCGATCTGTTTGCCCCTTTTACTGCCGAAGCGAGAAAGCAGCCGGAGGAGGCTGAAAAAGAAGAAAAGCCGGCAGCGTTTTTTGACACCATCAAAGATCATGAGCTTCCGGTCCCGGAAGCAGCCTACCATGCTGAACCTGCAGAACAAGTGCCTGACCATAGCTTTGCAACGTTCAGGAGTGAAAAGGCAGCAGAAGATACTTATGCCGGTAACCAAAAGCCGGAAATGCAGCCGGCAGAAATATTGACCGGCTTCAAGGCCCAGCAGGAGGAAAGTGAATCTTCTTCTGACCAAGCTCCAAAAAAGAAGAAAGCAGCCAATAAGAAAAAAAGCAAGAGCTTGTCACTGGCTGAGTTTCTGGCCCGAAAGGAAGAAGAGCAGTCTGCCAGGATGAAAGTGTGCATCGTTCAGCATGGCGATACACTCGATATTATCGCAGAAAGATATGAGGTTCCTGTTCCGGCGCTGCTGAGAGTCAATCACCTGGAGCTGAACCAGGACGTTTATGAAGGCCAGGTGCTGTATGTCCCTGTGCATGCCTATCAGAAATAGCCTTCTGCAGGCAATAAGACATGTATGAAACAGGCTGGGCAGGTATGGAGGTACCTGTTCAACTGTTTCTTTTATTTCCGGAGGATCACTACGCCAATAAGAAAGTGGGATACGCGTATGGAAGGAAGCAACAGATTAGCAGCGGTTTCCCCGATTTTAAAGCACTATGCCGTCCAGCCCCACTTTGTGGAAGACTACGGCAGGACCAGGAAGATCTATTCCGATAAAGGCGTTTTTGCACTGAAAAAGCTGAAAGCAAAGCATGGGACCGATTTTATCAGGCAGGTTCAGTCCCTTTATCAGAAGGGCTACAACCGGATAGTGCCGATCTATCCGGCTGCGGACGGCCGCTACGCTGTTTTTCATGAGAGTGAACTGTATTATTTAATGCCATGGCTCGCCAATGAAGAAAAAGAAAACCGTTTTGAACGCCATCAGCAGATGTTCCGGGAACTGGCACGGCTGCACACACTGTCATTGAAGGAAGTCAATGTCACCAGCGAGGAGCGGCAGGAGCATTATGAAAAGACCCTGCTCGCCTGGGAGAAGGAGACAGAATTCTGCGAGGGATTTATTGATGAATGTGAAAGAAAGCAGTATATGGCGCCATTCGAGCTCCTTTTCTGCCTGTATTACCATGATATTACCCAGGCGCTGAAATTTTCGAAAGGCAAGCTGAAGGATTGGCATGAAAAAACGAAGGATGATGAAAAAGCGCGGACTGTCATCATCCATGGAAAAGTTTCAACAGAGCATTTTCTGTATGATGAAAGAGGCTACGGATATTTCAGCAACTTTGAAAAATCGCGCCAGGCTTCCCCGCTCCACGATCTCCTGCCGTTTCTGTCGCGCTCTTTAAGAAGTTACCCGAAGCGGAGCGATGAATCGGTTGAGTGGCTGTATACCTACTTTAAATATATGCCGTTCAAGCAGGATGAAATGCTCTTGTTCCAGAGCTATCTTGCCCACCCGGGCCCTGTCCTGAGAGAGGCGGAAAACTACCATAAGAACCGCGGTTCTGCAGATGAAAGAAAGCTCGTCCAGCAGTTTCAGCGCCAATTCTGGCTTCTGAAGAATACAGAGTACATCGTCATGAGGATCGACGAAATCGAAAGGCAGAAGCAGCAGGCACAGGAAGCGGCAAAAGCCCAGGCCGAACAGGAAGGAGCCCCGGACAATTCGTCCTGAGGGCTCCTAAATGAATTCAAGATGGAGTGCCAGAGCCAGCAAGATAAAGACTGAAAGCAAAAGAACATCGAAGGTCGTAGGAATGAGAATGGTCCGTATTCCCTGAAAGACACAGAAGGGAATTATGAATTGGGCACAAACACTTCTAAAGGTCCTCAGCCATGGAGGCAGGGTATAAGGATTGAATTTCCTTTTCATCTGTTTTCCCCCTAATCTCTTTTACACCATTCTATGTCCCTTCCCCAGGTTAAGTGCCTATTTTTTAGAATCGTACGGGCGGATGTATGATTTTAAAAAATATTGCCGATACTTATTGACTATAAACCGCGAAATTCGGTACTATATCATATATAAATATCATTAGAAAAGCATTGACAGGGAAGAGTACAGTGCAAGCTGCCTAAAGAGAGGAAAACCCCAAGCTGAAAGGTTTTCCAGGCAGAATCATTGGAAGGTCGCCCTTGAGCTTCTTTCGCGAACAGAACATGTTCACAGTAGCGAAAGACGGGAAAACCGTTATCAGATTAAGCGCCTGGCAGGATTGCATTACTTGCCCGGAAAAAAGGTGGTACCGCGAAATCAGCTCCATTCGTCCTTTTATTGACGGATGGAGTTTTTTATTTGTTCAGGTACCCACAACACTAACAGATACAAGGAAGGCAGGGAATACAATGGAGAATAATGAATTGGCGATGCCAACAAAGTATGATCCCCGGAATATTGAAAAGGGACGGTATGAATGGTGGATCGGGAACAAATTTTTTGAAGCGAAGGATGCTCAAAGCAAAGAGCCTTATACGATTGTCATCCCGCCGCCGAACGTAACAGGAAGGCTTCACCTCGGCCATGCCTGGGATACCACGCTTCAGGATATCCTTACCCGCATGAAGAGGATGCAGGGCTATGATGTATTATGGCTTCCGGGCATGGATCATGCCGGCATCGCAACACAGGCGAAAGTCGAGCAGAAGCTGAAAAGCGAAGGAAAATCCCGCTACGATCTCGGCCGCGAAGCATTTGTCCAGGAAACATGGAAATGGAAAGAAGAATATGCAGAGCATATCCGCCAGCAGTGGTCTAAGCTCGGCCTGGGACTTGATTACAGCCGCGAGCGCTTCACAATGGATGAGGGGCTTTCCAAGGCGGTTAATAAAGTTTTTGTCTCTCTTTATAAAAAAGGCCTGATTTACCGCGGCGAATATATCATCAACTGGGATCCAGCCACAAAAACTGCGCTCTCAGATATCGAAGTAATTCACCAGGATGTCCAGGGCGCCTTTTATCATATGAACTACCCGCTTGCAGACGGTTCAGGATCCATTGAGGTTGCCACAACCCGTCCGGAGACCATGCTTGGCGATACAGCCGTAGCGGTTCACCCTGAAGACGAACGCTATCAGCATCTGATAGGGAAAAATGTTGTCCTCCCGATTACCGGCCGTGAAATCCCGATTGTTGCCGATGATTATGTGGATAAGGAATTCGGATCTGGTGCGGTTAAAATCACTCCTGCACATGACCCGAACGATTTTGAAATCGGGAACCGCCACGATCTTCCGCGCATCCTTGTCATGAACGAGGACGGAACCATGAATGAAAATGCCGGCAAATACAACGGCCTTGACCGCTTTGAATGCCGCAAGCAGATCGTGAAGGACCTGCAGGACGCGGGTGTACTTTTCAAAATTGAAGAGCATATGCATTCTGTCGGCCATTCTGAGCGGAGCGGAGCTGTAGTTGAGCCATATCTGTCCACACAATGGTTTGTCAAGATGCAGCCGCTGGCAGACGAAGCGGTAGCGCTGCAGCAGAAAGAAGACAAAGTCAACTTCATCCCGGACCGCTTTGAAAACACATATCTCCGCTGGATGGAAAATATCCGCGACTGGTGCATCTCCAGGCAGCTCTGGTGGGGCCACCGCATCCCGGCCTGGTATCACAAGGAAACAGGCGAGGTGTATGTAGATTCCGAGCCTCCGGCTGATGCTGAGAATTGGACCCAGGATAATGATGTTCTTGATACCTGGTTCAGCTCCGCCCTATGGCCATTCTCTACAATGGGCTGGCCGGATGAAGAAAACCCTGATTTCAAGCGCTATTATCCGACAGCAAGCCTTGTAACAGGCTATGACATCATCTTCTTCTGGGTATCCAGGATGATTTTCCAAGGCCTTGAGTTTACAGGAGAGCGCCCATTCAAGGATGTACTCATCCACGGACTGGTAAGAGATGAGCAAGGCAGGAAAATGAGCAAATCACTCGGCAATGGTGTAGATCCGATGGATGTCATTGCCCAGTACGGTGCCGATTCACTCCGCTACTTCCTGTCGACTGGAAGCTCGCCTGGACAGGATTTGCGCTTCAGCATGGAAAAGGTAGAAGCAACTTGGAATTTTGCCAATAAAATTTGGAATGCCTCCCGTTTCGCCCTTATGAATATGGCTGGCCTGAAATTTGAAGACATCGATTTAACAGGAGAAAAGTCAGTAGCTGATAAATGGATCCTGACAAGGCTCAACGAAACGATTGAAACGGTAACAAGGCTTTCAGACCGCTATGAATTCGGTGAAGTCGGCCGTGTGCTTTATAACTTCATCTGGGACGATTTCTGCGACTGGTATATTGAAATGGCGAAGCTTCCGCTTTATGGGGAAGACGAAGCGGCAAAGAAAACGACCCGTTCGATTCTTGCATATGTACTGGATAATACCATGAGGCTTCTCCACCCGTTCATGCCTTTCATTACAGAAGAAATCTGGCAGAACCTTCCTCACAGCGGTGAATCAATCACGATCGCTGAGTGGCCGAAGGTGAAAGAAGAGTACACTGATAAAAAGGCAGCAGGCGATATGAAGCTGCTTGTTGAAATCATCCGTTCTGTCCGGAACAGCCGTGCAGAAGTGAATACACCATTGAGCAAGAAGATCAAGATGATTCTGAAGCCGAATGATGACGATGTTCTTGCTACTCTAACAGCCAATAAAGCTTATATTGAGCGCTTCTGCAATCCGGAAGAGCTTGAGATCAGCCCTGCTGCCGCAACACCTGATAAGGCAATGACAGCAGTCGTTTCCGGAGCTGAGATCATCCTTCCGCTGGAGGGACTCATCAACATCGATGAAGAAATTGCCCGGTTGAAAAAAGAGTGGGATAAGCTGAACAAAGAGGTTGAGCGTGTACAGAAGAAGCTCTCCAATGAAGGCTTTGTTAAAAAAGCGCCTGAAAAGGTCATTGAAGAAGAACGCGCCAAAGAAAAGGACTATACTGAAAAGAGAGCGATTGTAGAAGCTCGCTTAAATGAACTAAAAGGGTAAACCACCCATAACGGAAAAGGCGGATCCAGGAAGGATTCGTCTTTCCGTATGGTTTCCTATGTATGGAGGCAGATACTTATGTTTCAAACGTACGAAGAAGCAATATCCTGGATCCACTCCCGCCTTCGCCTCGGAATCAAGCCTGGGCTAAAGCGGATGGAATGGATGATGGAAAAATTGGGCCATCCCGAGAGAAAGCTCAAGAGTGTACATATCGGAGGAACGAATGGGAAGGGATCAACGGTTGCCTATTTGCGTTCCATCCTTGTGAGTGCCGGATTCAAGACTGGTACCTTCACCTCTCCTTATTTTGAACAATTCAATGAAAGAATCAGCCTGAATGGCCAGCCTGTGAAGGATGAAGAAATCCTCAGGCTTGTTAATGATATTTACCCGCTCAGCGAGGAGCTGGAAAAGACGGAGCTTGGGGCACCGACTGAGTTTGAAGTTATTACTGCAATGGCCTTCCGTTATTTTGCCGACGTAAATCCGGTTGATATCGCCCTGTTTGAAGTCGGCCTGGGAGGAAGGTTTGATTCGACCAATATCGTCCATCCGCTTCTGTCCATCATCACCAGCATCGGCCTCGACCACACGGCGATCCTTGGAGATACCTATGAACAAATAGCCTTTGAAAAAGCGGGGATCATCAAAAGCGGTGTCCCTGCCTTGACGGCTGTTTCACAAGAGGGAGCCCTTTCTGTTATTGAAAAAACAGCTAAAGAAAAGAACGCGAAGCTGTACCGGCTTGGCAGCGAAATCGGAATCAGTGATCATCAATCGTCTGACCACGGTGAAAGGTTTACCGTCAGCACGATTTTCCGGGAATATAAGAACCTTGAAATCAGCATGCTGGGATCTCATCAGACAAGGAATGCCGCGCTTGCAGCTGCGGCCGCAGGAATCCTGAACCAGTACTACTCCTTTATGATAGAAGAAAAAGATCTTAGGAAAGGTCTGTCCGAAGCCTATTGGCCAGGCAGGCTTGAACTCCTTTCTGACAATCCTGTCGTTCTCATGGACGGAGCCCATAATGAAGAAGGCATCATGGCTCTTGCAGATGAGCTGGGCAAAAGGTATGATGGCAAAAAAATAGCAGTTGTCTTCGCAGCATTGTCAGACAAGAAGCTGGACAAAATGATCAGAATCCTTGATGGAGCTGCCGATAGAATTACATTTACCCAATTTGATTTCCCCAGGGCGGCGGATGCTGAAATGCTTGCCGGCCTTAGTATATCCAGAAATAAAACGGCCTGTGTCAGCTGGGAAGAGGCCATCAGGACAGAATTGTCGAACCTGCAGTCTGCTGATGTTCTGGTGATTACAGGGTCGCTCTATTTCCTCTCTGCCGCAAAACCATTTCTGAATTCACTGATTGGAAAAAGGTGTTGATGCTTTGGCAGAGCAGCGCATTATTAGAGTGACAAATTTTTGGAAATTTGATACAATAATATTTATTTTGTGACTATTCTACTATATTGTAAATACTTGGGTATTTTGAGGCGGAAGGATGGGGATTATGGTTAAGCAGGGAGCGATAAAATACATATGGATCATCTGGGCGCTGACTGTGCCTGCCGGAGTCTGGCTAACCTATACCCTCTATCCTCCGCAGCCTGCAGCTTTGAACGTCGATGTCCTGGCATTTATGCTGCTTATGTTTTTTGTATCATCCATGCCGATCATCATCAATAACGTGCCCGTGTTTATGCTGCAGTGGGTGGCTTTTGCCGTTTTTTTGACTTTCGGCATCTTTATCGAAATGCTTCTTGTACAGGCTTCAGTCATCTTTCTCCTTCTGAAGCTCCGGCTTCCGAAAAGCCAGTCTTACAGGTTTCCGCTCAATTCATTTATGTTCTTTGTGGTTTCCTTCATAAGCGGGGTTTTTTATTATTCCCTTGGCGGAAAGCAGGGAGCCGACCTGATGGAGCACGGCCCTTCCTTATGGCTGTCCATCCTGTATCCGATTGTCTATTATGTTGTGAATCAGCTTGTCCTTTCCCTGATCCTTTTTTTCCTGCATAAGCAGAAAACGAATTTTTTCGGGAAGGATTTTATATGGGAGTCGCTTACATCGATCATGACGCTGCCGGTCGGATTCATGCTCTATATCCTCTATCGTGAAGTGGGGCTATTATCCATCCTGTTTGTAGGCGTACCCTTTGCCAGCCTGTCTATTATCCTGGGACTCTATAATTCCAGCGAAAAGGTGAACGATTATCTGCACAAAGCAGCCGAAATCGGCCATCAGCTTGCTGAGCGCCTCAACAGGAATGAAGTGATGGAGCTTTTTATCGAAAAGCTGATCGGCATGCTGCCGGTAGACTATGCTTATATCCTTGATGTGGTCGATGAGTCTGAGCTCAAGCTTCTTTATCAGGTGGAGGATGGAGAGCGGACCACACCGTCAGCACTCCCGCTGCGCAGAAATGAGGGCATCAGCGGGCTTGTATGGGCGACAGGGAAAGCTGCCCTTTTCAGTACGAAAAAAGAATGGAAGACAGCAGCCAAAGGCTATATGCCGAAGGAGGTCGAAAGCGTCCTCTGCGTTCCGATCGCCCGCTCAAGCAAAGTTGTCGGTGTCCTCCTTCTCGCGTCCCGAAAGAAAAGGGCCTATGAAAAATATCAGCTGATGATTGTGGACATCCTTTGTTCCCATTTCGCAGTCGCCATTGAAAACGCCAGGAACTATGAAAGAACAAAGGAAAACAGCGAACGCTGTGCATTGACGAAGCTGTATAATTACCGCTATTTAGACGTGCTTCTTGGAGAAGAGTTCATAAGGATGGAATCTGGAAAACGGAGCGTCCTTTCGCTCATCATCCTGGATATCGATCACTTTAAAAGCGTAAACGATACTTTTGGGCACCAGAGCGGGAATGAGATCCTGATCGAACTGGCAGAAAGGCTATCCTTGCTCACAGAGCCATACGGAACTGTAGCGCGATATGGCGGAGAGGAGTTTGTTGTCCTGCTTCCTGACGCGGAAAAGCAGGAGGCTCTCGAGCTTGCCGAAGTCATCCGCCTTGCCATCGCCACCCAGCCTTTTACCATCACCCAGCATATGGACGGCGACGGCTCCAGACTCTCAGTCAGCATCACTGCCTCTATTGGCGTTGCATCTGCACCAGTGGATGCAGATGATCCGCTCGCCCTTATCCGCCATGCCGACCGCGCTTTGTATGTAGGCGCGAAAAGGGCAGGGAGGAATCGGGTGGCGGAGTATGTGAAATAGGAAAATCCCCTGTTGGGGATTTTTTTATTTTGTTGTTTTCTGGCAGTTCCTGTTATGAAGAATCAAACTGCAAAATATGATAAATTCCGCAAGATAAAGCTTTGGAATCTATAGGTAAATTGGTATAATAATAGTAAAAATGACACAGTTGACATCTGAGAGTTTTATATAGAGGAAAATGAGAAAGGGGGAACATGATGAGGAAGTATAGCAGAGCTATATCTGCCATCCTGATGCTGCAGCTGCTGATCCTTATGCTTTCCTATACAGGAAAGGATATATTGGCAGCAGAAGAAGCGGGGGTGGATTTTAGCGCAAAGGCATCGCAATCTGTCATCGTTAAACCGCAGAACAGCAATGCCGAGGGAAGCATCGACTTCCACCTGACGCCAAAAGGCAAAGCCACTAACGCAAACCGCGACCCGATTGATGTAGTGTTTGTGTTTGATAAATCCGGCTCGATGAATGACTCAGGCAGGAATCCGCAGAAATTTCAGAGCGCAAAAGACGCCATGACGGCCGCTGTGAGCTTTTTCAAGGAAAATGCTGGGCCGAATGACCGGTTTGGCTTTGTGCCGTTTGACGATGGTGTTGAAACAGGGAAGGTTGTCACATTTTCTCCCAACAATAATATAGCCAGCCTTAATCTGATTAACTCGAATTCGAATAGCCTTTCAGCACTGGGAGGAACCAACTACACACAATCTCTGGAAGCAGCTTTAGGTATGTTTGGGAACAGCACTAATAATAAATATGTATTGTTTATGACGGATGGGGAGCCGACGTTTTCCAACGTGAATGAAAAGGTTACATACAGATCCTGCTCTTTTCTAATCTGGGGCTGTGAATATGTTACTGCAATGAAAGAAGTGCATTATGAGCTATATGGACAAAAACCTAACTTAAGCAATTCAGTCTATTTCTATAATGGCAGCCAGAAAACATCTATAAGCAAATCAGTTAACGAAACAGTTGAAAGTATAAGGGCCCATGGTCTCGGGGTGGCTCAAAAACTTGCAGAGAAGGATATCAAGCTTTTTTCCATTGGTTTTGGCAATAACACTGAAGTTGATATGAATTATTTGAGGAGCCTTTCGTCTGTAACAGGTGTAGCGGCCAGGCAAGCCACTCAGGAAAATATAGCTTCCATTTTCCGTGATATTTCTGCTGACATGGATACTCCATCCATCAGCGGGGAGATAAAGGTAGATTTGAAGAAATACAGTGATAAAGTCAGTTTGGTTGAAGGCAGCGGGGCAAGGATTGATGAAAACGGCTTTGCCAGCATAAAGTTCAATCTTCCGTATCCGATAAATCAAACTGCACCGCAGCCAATCGATTTAAACCTTCCACTAAGCTTTAAAGAGCTGGGGATTTATACTTTCGATAATATCAGCATGGCCTATACAGACTTGAACGGCCGAAAAATCACCAAGCCTCATAGCTCTGTGACAATAGAGGTCAAAGCCGATGCTCCGCCTGGCTTCAAGGGGACAATGAATCTTAATGGGTCAATCAACACTCCTGACAATCTAATTAAAGTTAGCGGATCGGCAGAGAAGACCAATGAGTTTGAGGTGCACTATTCGCTAAATCCGTTTGGACTTGTAAACAATACTGTAAAAGGCTCGTTAACGAATTTGAGGATTGTCCAGCCGCTTCCTGAAGGGGTATCACTAGTAAGCTCTGCAGGAGCAGCAGCTATCGATCTTCCGGACGGCAGAAAAGCGATTGAGTTATCGTTTACAGGCTCAGTGGGTTACAGCAATGGCCGTTTCACTCCTGACCTTGTGACAGGAGCTTTTAAGCTGAAGGGGGACTGGGCGCTCAGCAACGTCAAGATGCCAGCTGCCATTTTATATTATAAGGACAGCCGCTTTGGAAACCAGCAGACAACAATCGCCGCCTCCAGCCAGGTCATCAATATGAAAGTCAGGCTGAAGGATACGACAAAGCAGCAGGCGTATGATGGTGATGCAGCAGGCATCATCAGCAAAATCGATCTTAGCGACAATGGGAAAAAGCTGGCGCAGACTGGATTCCCAAATGATCACGGGCTGCTCAATAAGCCGATCATGGATATGCGTTTTACTGATAACAATAAATCAATTGAAGTTATATACAGTGATGGGAGCAAGGCTACAATTTATCTGGTACTTGATTATGAAATGACAGGTGTGGACACAGGCAAGTCTTATAACAGCAGCGAAAAGGCAAATGAACATGTCAATGTTAAACTGACAAAGCTGGTGGCAGGACAGGGAGTTAAATATTTTTACAAGATTATAAACGAAAAAGGCACAACCGAATGGAAGGAGTTCTCACCAGATGAAGAAATCCCTCTGACAGAGCCTGGGGAAAACACCATAAAGATTAAAGCGATTGGCGGGTTCTCTGCTACTGATCAGCCAGTTACAAAATCACTGACAATTGAGAAAAGAATAGAATCAATCAATGTTTCACCTGATCCAATTGAAGTGGAAATAGATAAAACAGCGGTATACAAAGTGGAAATCCTGCCTGCACAGGCGACCAATAAGAAATTGGAAATATCGATAGTTGATAATGAAATTGCAAGCCTGGTTGGAGAGGATTCCGTTTATGGACATAAAAAGGGTGAAACAGAACTAATTGTCAAAACGACTGATGGCTCAAAGCTTGAAAAAAGGGTCAAAATCATCGTTAAAGATCCATACATTGCCCTTGAAGAAATTAAGTTCAAAAAGGCAGTCTATAAGCTGGAAATTAATAAGAAAGTCAATATTGAATCACTATTGATATTCAATCCAGAAAAGGCTACAAAGAAGAAAATCACTGAGGTTTTCACAGCCGATGCGAAGAATGGCAGTGTTAGAGTTGTACAGGATGGAGACGATTTTTATCTGGAAGCAGCAGGTATCGGCTATACAACCGTAACAGCTGTTGCCGAAGAACAACGGGATAAATCCAAGCCAAAAGCTTCGGCTTTATTTGAAGTAGTCAATCCGGATGGATCTGGAAATGACGGTACAGGCAGCGGAGGCCGATGGTAAATAAAAAAGCATACAAAAGAAAGGTGCTGCAGCAAGTGCAGCACCTTTCTTATTCTACCAGCAGTTCATCTGAGAAAATTTGCAGCTGTTCAGCGAGCGGCAATAATTCAATCCTTTTTAGAAGAACATCCTGGTCGTATTTTACAACAAATCTGGAGAACTTTCCTTCCTGTGTTAAGGTTGGCAGGTAATCTATGTTTGAACCAACTTCTCCCCGGATGGCATTAATTGTCAAATTCTCCTTGGCAAAAATACCACCGTTTATATAAAACAGCGATCCTACTCCGTAAAGCACGGCATTCTCTTCGGTATAGAAAAACCCTTTAAGCGGCTTGATTTTTGAATCATTTTCTGGAAGATATGGTTTCTTACCTTCATCTGTATCATTATAATTGTTAAATTCATCGATTCTTGTAATCATTAAATCCTGTTTGGCCATCAAGATAATCTGCTGTTCCTCGCCATCTTTGGATAAACCTAAAATATTGGCATTAGAAATGGACGCTTTGCCGCCTGCGTAAACAACGGAATCAAATTTCACGGCGTCGTCCTCCTGGCCGGCATCAGAGTTTTCCCCTTTGACAGTGAACTCATTGGCAGCAATAATATTTTCGCTGAATTCTATAGAAGTATTGGAAGGCTGGATGGTCAGGCTTTCACCTGTAAGTATATCGCCTTTTGCTTTTAATTTGGCGCCTTCATGAGACTCGGCCATAATCGAATCTGCAGATATAACTTTCTTCTCCATATCAAGCTTCCCGTTTAAGTTTAAAATGTAGGTTTTACCCGTTACATATACATTATCCATCAGCGTCAGATTTTGATAGCTGGTAAGGTACAGATCACCTTCTACAATCAATTTACCGCCGAATATAATTGGATTCTGCGTGCTCATGACGACAAGGTTTCCATTAATCTTAAAATCGTCAGAAATATAAAGTCCCTGTTCACTGCTGTCAATGATATAACTTCCTGCCGTAGGAGTTATATTTTCTCCAAGGGTTGATAAAGGGCTGCTTTGCCCTTCAATCACTTTTACAAAGCCATCCTCCGTAATTTCATAAGCCCTTACAGGCAAGGCCGAAATCTCGCTTCTGAGTTTTTCTTTAAAGCTTGTCCCTTCGTCAGCGACGGATTGGCTGATTTCAGTATCCTTCAGCATATCCCGCAGACTTTGCCTGAAGGTTTTATCGTAATCAATATTGAAAAACTGGCTGTCATGCTTTAATGGAGGGATGTCCCCTTTGTAGAAATTATCTTCATCTTTAACTATGTCGAGCAGATGGGATGAACTGCTGAACAAGTTCCCCATCAGGGAAGGCATTGGTGTTCCATGAGTTTTCTCTGTGCCCCCGTCAACTTCGTAGTGAGCGTCCTCGTCGATATACAGCCTATTCGCATAAGTATTACCAACGATGTTAGGGGAGCCATTTAAGAATAAGCCGGAATCCTCTTCATCCGACTCTGAGCCGACCGCATACTTTAAAAAGCTTGGCAGCGGTGACAGAATGATCCGCTTTTTGATGGTACGGGAAATTTCGCCTTCTGTTTCCTGGGGGTTATTAGTCACTAAGACTAAATCAAGTACCCTGGTAAAATCGGAACCTATGTCAATTTCATAGTCAGCCTGGTCGAAAGAGAGCTGTTTCCCGCAGGAAACGGCAGGGTCGATCGGAATTTCTGAACCTTTGCTGATATCTATAATATTAAGGCACTCAAGCTGTGCTGTATTCTCAGTCCTGCTTTTTTCCAGTACATCTGCCAGAATACTCTTCAGCCTTGTATTATAGCCGCTTTCCACTTTCTTTTTATCATAATCCATATAATCTTCCAGATCCAAAGCTGCCAGGGAGCGGGAAAGGTCAGCGGTCATGTTCTCAAGCACCTTTATGCTGCTATATGTTAAGTCGATGTCCGACTCCCTCGTCTCTGTCCTTTTTGCACCTCCAATGGCAGAAGCAATGATGCTCAATCCCAGAATAGTGAAGATAAGGGAAATGAGCAGAACAGTAATTAAAGCATTTCCTTGTTCACTCTTCATCAGGCGGCCCTCCTGCAGAAAAACCAAATTTGCTGTGAAGGTCTAAAGCTTCTTCCAGACGATTATTATCCAGGCTGTAGTCCAGGCTGATCATGCCTTTACCGCATGCAGCCTCATCTGCGTTATTAGCACACTTATAAACAAGCTTTGAGTTATTAAAATCAGATTCGACTTCAAGCGGTTTTCCATCGATTTCGAAAACCCGCACTGTCCCATCTTCTGTGGCCTTTTCTGTCAATTCAATTCTAACTGAGGTTTCCAATGTATTCTTCTTATTGCGATACACGCCATAGAATGTTGCTCCGCTGCTGTTATTTTCAACTTTGTCTACTCCAGTGAACGTTGAGTTGACCAGTTCAATACAATCATCACCACAGCTCTTTACATAGTCAAAGGGATAAGAGTAAAAGGCATTCATAATCATCGTGGAGGTGTAGTCTGCATCATCCCGCAGCTGCCCTTCGACCTGAATTTTGTTATAAAGCTTAATGCCCGAAGTGAAAACGCCATAGATGACCGGCAAAACGATAGCTGTTATCGCAAGAACAGCGAGCAGTTCATATAAGGTAAACCCCTTGTTATCGAAGATCTTCACTTTTTATGGCTCCTTCAATTTTTACTGGAGTTTCGCTGCCTACCCATTCTACGGTTGCTCTAAGCGGGATGGAGGAGGCATCAGTTTCTGGAATATGTCCCTCTGGCAACGCAACTGTAACATCGTATTCAACATTATTGATTACTATAGGAGTGGGGATGCAGCTTGGAACACCTGCAGCCTCGGCCGAATGAAGGCTGCTTCCATCCTTCCATGCTCCCCTGTAGCTCTCATCGCAGATTGTTATTTTCATTTCCTCAGCCGGGTCGTCAGTGAATTTTTTCCTGATTTCTATAAAACTTTCATTTTCTATGTACATTAGAGCATTTCTTGCTACATTTATTCCGGCAGTTTTGTTTTGGCTGCCGCTGGTATAGCTGTATGCCTGTGTGAAAAATTTCATTGAGCCCAAAAGAATGATGCTTAAGATTGTAAGGGAAAGGAGTACTTCTACAAGTGTTAGTCCATTGGAACTATTTATTATTTTTTTAAGTTTCATTCAGACCCTTCTTTCATTCTTTCTGCTTATATTATACAATATTTTATAGCTATATTTGTCTTAAAAGGTCGAAAAAGACAAGTGAAATATATAAGGAGAATAAAGAAAGAAAAGATTAATAGGACTATATTACTTGCTGCTGGAAGGAGAAGTGTTTTTGAGCACATACATATTTGCGTTGATTTCTTTATTGCTGCTCATCCCGATTATTTATTTTCTGCCTTTGGGCATGACACTGAAAGGTAAAATGATTACTATTTCTGCATCCCTGCTGTTCGCTTTAATGGGGGTTGCTGCACAAGCAAGCTTTCTTTGGTGGCAGATTTTACTGCTTATGCTTGCTTTAGTGCTGGCTGCGGCATATTTTATGGGAAGCAGAATGCCTAATGCCTTATTTTCTGCTGATTCTGCTGAAGAAACAGCAGAAGATTCTTTTACAGGCTTCAGTTATCCTCATGAAGAGTCAACTGCTTTGGCGTCTGAGCTTGATCTGGAAACATCTCCAGAAGCGGAAGCAGTCGAACAAGCTGCGCCAGAGTATCAAATTGAAACCGAACCGGTTATGGAAGAAGCGGGCGATACGAATGATTCTGCAGATTTCAGCGTCGGATTGGAAGAAGAAGAGCTGGAAGATTTATTTTCAGGAAGAAACACTGAATCTGCTGAGGAATTCGAAGAACTTTCTGCATCAACAGATCTCTACTCTGATGAAGAGAGAGAATTAGCTCTAACTGATTCAAGCTTAAATGATGATGAAATAGAACCTTTTCCCGAATTCAGCTTAACAGGGGTTGAAGATGAACAAGGTGAAGAGATCAAGATCGTGGAATCCGATCTTCCTGTTCCGGAATATATGGCAGATTTAGAAAAGCTGATGCTTGAAGAAACTGAGTTGCCAGGGGAAAAAGACAGTGAAGAAATAATTGATATTCCATTTGTGCAGCAGGAAGAGATACCTATTATTGAAGAATCTGACATCCCGGTTGGCACAGTAGATAATATTGAAGAGATCTATGAGATAAATAGACAGGCTGAGGCGGAATTACTATTTGAGAAAGAAGAATATTCAAATGAAATTGCCGTTCATAATGGCGAAGACCTTATCCAAGAAGATTCTGCTCTGACATTTAACGATATTGAAAAACTGGATTCAGCCTTGGAAAACAGCAATGCTCCATATGACAATTTGGATTTAGAGGAAATGAACAATAGTACAAGTGAACAGGCAATGCTGCAGAATCAGCTTCTTCAAAACCTGCTGGCTCAATTGCACGCAGCTAAAAGAGTCCTTGGACAGAGTCAATATGAAGGGATGGTAAAGAGCTGTTTGAGCCCGAGCCTTCCGCTTCCTGATTATTATACATTTGCAAATCTGCTCATAAAACATTATGCAGCATCAAAAGAATATCAGAAGCTTCTGCTGCTCCTGGGTGATTTGGAATCCAAATTTAGTAATTATCCTGTAATTTTACAGGAAATCCATTTTTTACAAAAAATATATTTATCGAATTAGAGTGTTGCCTGTGGGAAAAAGTTGTAATATAACTGTTATGAATGTAACAAATTTAAAATATAGGTGTGGTGACATAAATTGAAAACAAGTTTACAAATTACGGGTCTCCCGATTATAAGTATTTCAGATGGACAGCAGGTAGGAAAAGTAAAGTCTTTAGTAATTAATCCTGAAAAAGGCTCTATTGATTTCCTGACAATAGAGCACGAGGACTGGCAAGTGAGCGTGAAAGCCATTCCCTTCAAAAAAGTGGTCGGTATTGGTGAATATGCTGTAACAGTAGAAAGTGATAATGCTGTTATAGATTTGAATGAAATTCCTATTGCCAACCAGCTTGTAAATAAAAAAATCAGGATTACCAATACAAAGGTCATGACTCGAAAAGGGGAATTGATCGGCGAAATTTCCGAATTCTATGTGGATGATGAAACAGGCAATATCCTTGGTATGGACATTAAAAGCGGCGGCAGTGAACAAATCCTGCGTTCTGATTTTGTATTAACATATGGCAAAGACATCGTTATTGTAAAAGAAGATGCCGCTGATGGCTTTTTAATTGATGCAGCCCTTCTTGATCCAAACCAGTCTGCGCATGAAAAGAACAACGAGGCAGCCACTGAAGCTGGCAGCAGTTTCGAGAACGATGAAGAAATCCAGCTTCTAAAGGAAAAACAGGTTGAACTTCTTTCTGGCAAAGCTGTATTAAAAGATATATATGGTATGAATGGCGAAGTGATCATAAGCCAGGGAACGATCTTGACTAGGGAAATTATCAATAAGGCACAAGAGGAAGGCCCAAATATAGTCGTTGAATTGTCCATGAATGTCGAAGCCTAATGCAAGGGGGGGCATCTTGCTATGAAATCTCAACAAATAGTAAAGCTTTCAATTGTTCTGATTCTATGCACGGCTTATATCTTCTCGTTTTCTAAATTTGGGGCTATGGCATTCAATAATGCTGTGAATCCAAATGAAGCATTTGAAAAAGGCACTATCATTGCCGATACAGATATATCGGGATTAGATCCGTCTGGTGCAATGGAAAAAGTGGCTGGCAAAACTGCTGAGTGGGTCGGTGGCACGAAGCTGGTTCTAAAATATAAAGAGAAGGAAACCACTCTGCCTTCAGATCTTTTTACTTTTGATTTGGAGCAATCGATTGGCTCAGCAGTATCAGGAGGAGAAAATCTTCTGATTGCCAATATAGAGGAAGCTGATATAAAGAATACTTTGGCCGGGATATCTCCAGATCTGGCATCTGAAAGCTTTGAGTTTTCCAGGTTCAAGTCAGACCTGTTATTATACCCGTCAGCGCTACAGTCTGGAGAACATGCCATTAAGCTTGAAAACTACCTTCCGCTTCAAGAAGATGCGGCAACACTGTCTGAGGCTGTATTAAAGGATGAACAAACAGCCAAAGATCTGGCAGACTGGGCCAAAAGATTCCCCAAGATAGAGATTTTGCCTCAATCGACCTTTTCATTGCTTAAGTTCCTGGAAGAAAGCAATGTCACTTACAACGAACAATCTCTCGGTGCTGTAGCCAGTACCATTTATAAAGCTGTTATGCCGACCAATTTTACTTTTGCTGAGAGACATATCGGAAGGAATCTTCCCGATTATGCAGAACCAGGGTTTGAAGCAAAGGTCAGCAAAGATAAAAACATGGATTTGATTATTGCCAATCCCAATGACCAGGCTTACACTCTTGAGTTTTCTTATAACGACAGCCTCTTCTATACAGCGCTCAAGGGACAGAGCCTTGTTTATTCTTATAATATCCAATTAAAGGATAAGGAAGCTTTTAAGCCGAAGACGGTCGTCCAATTTGATGCAAAGCTGAGATTTGGAGAACAAAGGACCGCTGTTGAAGGAGTGGCCGGGATGCTTATTAAGGTCTACCGGGATACAGTAGACCGCGATGGGAGCATCATTAAAACAGAAGCCATTTCAGAAGACTTTTATCCGCCGGTGCATACAGTGATTATTCATAGTTTGACAGTTAAGGAGTCTGCTAACTTGAATAATGGAGGCAGCGTACAGGAAAACAGCGGACAAACATCAGGAAGTCTTCCCGAAGAGCAGAACGGCACAGCTGGAGATCCAGAGGAATCTTCGGATAATGCCGGGTCCGTGGAAGAGCCCTCCGGTTCTAAGAGCGGAGAAGAGTCCAGCCAGTCTGATCAAGAAAAAGAAGATGATGGCCTTTGGGGAAAGCCGAATGAAGCAGCCAAATAATATGAAGAAAAAGCAGGGATATCAATGAAACAGACAAGAAGGCGTTTAGGAGATTTGCTTGTTGATTCAGGTCTGATATCAGAAGAACAGCTGCAGCAGGCGCTGACGGAAAAGCATAAAGATCAAAGGATCGGGGATGCCCTCCTGCAGCGGGGCTATATTACAGAACAGCAGCTGATAGAAGTGCTGGAATTCCAGCTGGGAATCCCGCATGTCAGCCTTTATCGCTATCCATTTGATGTGAAGCTTTTCAGTATGGTGCCAAAAGATCTTGCGAAGAGAAATCTGATCATTCCTTTAAAGAAAGAGGGAGAAAAGCTTTTTGTCGCCATGGCTGATCCCATGGATTTCTACACAATTGATGATCTGCGTCTGTCAACCGGATTTCATGTAGAGGCTGCCATTGCAACAAAGGATGATATCCTGCGTGCCATCAATAAGTACTATGATATGGACGAAGGATTTGAGGAACTCCTTGACGCTTCACCTGGCACAAAAGAACTGCAGGACGATAAGATTGCCGATGAGGATTCACCGATTGTCAGGCTCGTCAATCAAATCCTTGGAAACGCTGCCTCCATGAAAGCAAGTGATGTACATATTGACCCTCAGGAAACAAAGGTGGCAGTAAGATACAGGATAGATGGAGTACTTCGGACAGAGAGGGTGCTGCCCAAGCATATGCAGAGTGTCCTGACAGCCAGGATTAAAATCATGGCCAACCTTGATATAACAGAGCACCGGGTGCCTCAGGATGGCAGAATTAAGATTAATCTTGATTTCCATCCGATTGACCTCCGTATATCGACGCTGCCGACTGTTTATGGCGAAAAAATTGTAATGCGTCTGCTTGATTTGGGCAGTTCATTAAATGACATGAACAAGCTTGGATTCAACAAGCTGAATTTGAACCGTTTCACTTCTATGATCAATAAGCCGACCGGCATCGTCCTGCTGACAGGCCCTACAGGATCAGGGAAGTCATCCACGCTTTATGCAGCGCTTAATCAGCTGAACAGCGAAGAAGTCAATATCATCACTGTCGAAGATCCTGTTGAATATCAGCTTGAAGGCATCAATCAAATTCAGGTGAATTCCAACGTAGGGATGACATTTGCCAAAGGCTTGAGGGCCATCCTGAGGCAGGATCCCAATATTATCATGGTTGGGGAAATCCGGGATAAGGAAACAGTGGAGGTTGCCATAAGGGCCTCTCTTACAGGCCATCTTGTACTAAGCACCCTGCATACAAACGATTCGCTTGGTTCAATCACGAGGCTCCTTGATATGGGAGTAGAGCCTTTCCTGGTGGCATCCTCGCTCAGCGGAATTGTCGCCCAAAGGCTTGTAAGGCGGGTATGCCGGGATTGTGAAGAAATTCAGGCACCAACAAAAAGGGAGATTGAAATTTTTGCGCGGCGCGGCATGAAGGTAGAAACAATCAAGCGCGGCAGAGGCTGCTCTTCCTGCAATATGACAGGCTATAAAGGCAGGATTGCCATTCACGAGGTACTTGTGATCGATGATGAAATGCGCAGGGTCATCATGAACGGGGAATCCTTCTCAAGGCTTCGTGAGCTTGCTATAAAGAATAAGACTATATTTTTGATTGATGATGGCCTGCTGAAAGTAAAACAAGGCATTACGACGACAGAAGAAGTCCTTCGTGTCGCCATACCTGATTAGGAGCAATGACCATGACTGAAGCAATTGATATTCTTTTAAGGGCCGGCTTTGAACTGAAAGCCTCCGATATTCATCTGACCGTTGGAGTGCCTCCCATATTCCGGATCAATGGCGAGCTGAAGCGATATGGCAAAGAAAATCTGCTGCCTGCACATACAGAGTCCATGGCCAAAGCCATCATCCCTGAAAATATGTGGGATCGCTTCAAGGAAAAAGGGGAACTCGATTTTTCCTATGGTGTCCAAGGGGTATCGCGTTTTCGCGTCAATGCCTATTATCAGCGTTCATGCATTGCATTGGCGGTCCGGGTTGTGCCAACAAGAGTCCCGACGATTGATGAGCTGGAGCTGCCTAACATTCTCAAGAAGGTAGCAGGAAAACCACAGGGGCTGGTGCTGGTGACAGGCCCGACAGGAAGCGGAAAATCTACCACGCTGGCTTCCATCATTGATTATATGAATCAAAATATGAGGAAGCACGTTATCACGCTCGAAGATCCGATTGAGTATCTGCATAAGCATGGCAATTGCATCATTGACCAGCGAGAAGTCGGGTTTGATACAAATAATTTTGCTAATGGCCTGCGGGCTGCCCTCAGGCAGGATCCTGACGTCATATTGGTCGGGGAGATGCGTGATCTTGAAACGATACAGACGGCGATAACGGCAGCTGAAACAGGACATCTTGTTTTCGGGACACTGCATACTTCAAGTGCACCTGCGACAATTAACCGGATCATCGACGTTTTCCCGCCATCCCAGCAGGCACAGATCAGGATTCAGCTTGCCTCTGTACTTGTTTCAATCGTATCACAGCGGCTCTTCCCTATCATTGACCGTAAAGGGCGCAAGGCTGCAACCGAGATCCTTGT
Organism: Bacillus sp. MMSF_3328; assembly: GCF_030733525.1. Classification (NCBI taxonomy): domain Bacteria; kingdom Bacillati; phylum Bacillota; class Bacilli; order Caryophanales; family Bacillaceae; genus Bacillus; species Bacillus sp. MMSF_3328. The sequence goes on from NZ_JASHIV010000001.1 coordinate 81,408, forward strand.
CAATAATTCGGCTGTGGCCAATCTGATCCGTAATGAAAAAGTCCATCAGATTGCCAACATCATGCAAACCTCAAGGGCTCAGGGCATGCATACCCTTGATGCAAGCATCAATGAACTCGTGCAGTCAGGACAAGTATCCAAGGAGGCGGCCATGCCATACCTCCAGGAAAAGGTGAATTGATATGCCCCGGTATAAATACAGCGGCCGTGACCTGAAAGGGAAGAAGTCCGGAATTATAAGTGCAGCCTCAAAACGGGAGGCTATGCTTCAGCTGAAGAAGGATAGCATCAGGGTTACTGAACTTACTGAGATAGCAGAAACCCTGCTTACCAAAGAGCTTTCCATAGGGAACCCGGTGAAGCTGCAAGATTTTGTGATTTATCTGAGGCAGTTTTCTACGCTGCTTCGGGCGGGGGTGACGGTGGTGGATGCTACAAGGATACTTGCCCAGCAAACAGAAAGTAAAGCATTAAGAAGGGCCCTTGAAACAGTAGAGCAGGATTTAAGGGAAGGTAACCCATTATCTGACGCGGCTGCCAAACATAAAAAGATCTTTACAAGTATGTTTGTAAATATGATAAAGGCAGGCGAAGCCGGCGGGAATATTGACGATACGCTTGAAAGGCTAGCTGTCCACTATGAGAAACAGCATTTTACGAAGCAAAAAATTGTTTCTGCCCTTGCCTACCCAGTTGCGGTAGGAATCATTGCAGTTGCGGTAGTCATTTTTCTGCTTGTAAGTGTAGTTCCTACATTTGTTGATATGTTTAAGGATTTCGGTGGAGAACTTCCTGCCATCACACAGTTTGTTCTGAGTTCCAGCGAGTTTATGCAGTCATACTGGTGGCTTGTTGTTTTATTCTTTATTTGTTTGTTTATTGGATTCGTAGCCATTAGAAATAATAAAAAGTCGAAGTACTTTCTGGACTATGCTTTTCTTAAACTACCTATCTTCGGGAAGATGCTGCAAAAAGCTGCATTGGCCAGGATGACAAGAACGTTAAGTTCGTTATTTGCCAGTTCTGTACCTATTCTCCAGGCCCTTGCCATAGTAGAGAATGTTGTGGAGAACGAGGTAGTCTCAAAAGTACTAAAAAAGTCCAGGACTTCTTTAGAGGAAGGGCGCTCTCTGACTGAGCCGATGCGGTTGCATTGGGTCTTTCCTCCCCTTGTCTCTCAAATGATTGCCATCGGGGAAGAAACTGGATCCCTGGATGAAATGTTGTCCAAAGTAGCCGATTTTTATGAACGGGAAGTAGAAAGCTCGACTGACAGGCTTAAATCATTGATAGAGCCCTTAATGATTGTATTCCTTGCCGGAATTGTAGGAACTATCGTTACATCAATAATGGTCCCGATGTTCCAAATATTCAATCATGTCGGCTAGTGCAATAAATTTACAAAAACCATTGAAATACGACTTCTGTTATTGTAATAATCTAGTATAATAGGATTAACCTACTAAAGTAATAGGCAAATATTCATAAGGAGATGGGAAAGAAGATGTTGAAAAAACTGGGTCAAAAATTAAAGAATGAAAAAGGTTTGACGCTGATTGAACTTTTAGCTGTTATTGTTATTTTGGGGATTATTGCTGCGATTGCAATTCCAAGTATTGGAAAGATTATTGAGAATTCAAAGATTGATGCTGTTAAGGCTGATGCAATCCAAATTCTTAATGCTGCAAAGATAAAGTATGCTGAGGATAGCGGAGATTCAGAAATTACTTTAGCAGAACTAAGTGGATTCCTAGACGATGTAACGACTTTTAAAGAAACAACCGGAACAGGAGCTACTGCTAAAACAGTAACTGTAACAGTTGCTGATGGAGTGTTCAAATTAAATGGTTCAGGTAGTAAGTCAGGAGTTACAGTTAACTTTACAGATGCAACAATTAAAATGATCGATGAAGCACCAAAAGGACAAACAGACATTCCTGAATAAGGAGTTAATTTATGTTTTATACACTTACCTTCCTCTACGGCCTCCTCCTAGGCTCCTTCTACAACGTAGTTGGCCTGCGAGTGCCGCTAAAGCAGTCAATAGTCAAGCCGCGGTCACATTGTCCATATTGCCAGCATACATTGAGGCCCTATGAGTTGATTCCGGTAGTGGCCTATCTGCTGCAGGGAGGGAAATGCCGGCGCTGCAAAGCGCCGGTTTCATTTCTGTATCCTGCTGTTGAACTGGCGACCGGCCTGTTATTTGTCCTTGCCCCGCTCCTGATGGGATGGACACTGGAGCTGATCATCGCTTGGACGCTGATTTCTCTGATGATCATTGTGTTTGTATCGGATATTAAATATATGATTATTCCAGATAAAGTCCTGCTTGTGTTCGCAGTGATTTTTTTATTGGAAAGGATTTTCCTTCCTCTGTCGCCATGGTGGGATTCACTGCTGGGTGCGGCAGCCGGCTTTTTCCTTCTTCTGTTCATTGCCGTTATCAGCAAAGGGGGCATGGGCGGGGGAGACATTAAGCTATTTGCCGTAATCGGCCTGGCTCTTGGAACAAAGCTTGTCCTTTTGACGTTCTTCTTTGCAACCCTATTTGGAGCGGTTTTTGGCATTGTGGGGATGCTGATTGGAAAGGTGGAAAAAGGAAAGCCCATCCCTTTTGGTCCATACATAGCACTAGGAAGCCTTACTGCCTATTTTTTTGGCCAGCGTATTCTGGATTGGTATCTTTATTCATTCATTTAAGGAGAAATTGATATGGCCCCTCTATTTTCATTCGGGAAAAATCGAATCATCAATATTACGATCAAGGATCATGTCATCCGGATGGCCGAACTGAAGAGCAGTAATGAGCCCGAGCCTCTGCGCTGTGAAGAGCGTTTTTTGCCGAATGGAATTATTAGGGAAGGCAGGATCCAGGATTTTGAAACACTTTCCAGCATTCTTGAGGAATGCGTGAGCGACTGGAAGATCAAGAAAAGAAATATCTCCTTTTTAGTGCCTGACCCTTTTATCATCATTAGAAAACTGGATATTCCCGAAGATGTGACGAGTGAAGAAATTAAAGGTTATCTGTATATGGAGCTCGGGACTAGCATTCATCTTCCTTTCGAGGATCCAGTCTTTGATTTTGCCCCCTTGCAGGAGGAATCAGAAAAGAGGCAAATTTTGCTGTTTGCAGCTCCTGAAGAGGTTGTAAATGAGTATGTTTCCCTTTTTGAAGAAGCTGGTTTAAGGCCATCTTCTGCGGATATCTCCTGTCTTGCCTTGTATCGCCTCTATTATGAGTACGACCTTCCGGCTCCTGATGAACATCTCATGATGGTGCAGTTTGATGCCCAGCAGGTGAATGTCAGTATTTTTGAAGGACATGAACCGGTTTTTATGCGCCATCTTATGATTGATGCAGATCATGATAAGTGGGAAGCAGAACCGGGGAGCGGATTGGTGTATAAAGGCAACAAAAGCGAGATTCTTCTTCCGCTCGAGGATATTTATAAAGAATTGGACCGGGTCATGAATTTTTACAGATATTCTTTGAACCAGGGCAATAAACAAATCACTAAGATTTTAGCTGATGGCGATCACCCTTGGATGGAGGACATCCGCTCAAGTCTTGCGGAAAGGTTTGACGCCCCCCTGGCAGTCCTGGGCGGGGAACATAACACAGAACAGAGAATTAAGCCCCAATTTAATCTTAATGTTGGTTTGGGCTTGAAAGAGGTGTAGACATGCTTGTAGATATCAATCTCCTTCCACAAAAAGAAAAAAGAAGCAAAGCAGCTTACATCTCTTTGGCAGCTGCAGGTTTGGCAGCTGTCATCTTGTCTGTGTCCCTCTATGTTTACTTAGCCAGCCAAAAAGAGGAAATAAAAAAGGTTGAAACTCAAATAGCCCAGACGAATGAAATTCTTGAAGCACAACGAGTGAAACTTGCTGATTATGAATCTTCCAATTCGGTTGGTGAACTTGAAAATGCCATTTCCTGGGCAAAAGAGCAGCCTTTCAGTGTGGTTTACATCTTGAATGAAGTGACCAAGCTGCTTCCGGAAAGAGGCTACATAACTGAGTTTGAAAAAGATGAAGAAAACAAGATCAAGCAAATTGTACAGTTTGACACTAAAAGTCAGGCTGCCTATTATTTGAATTCTTTGCTCTCTTTGGGATGGCTCGACGAGGCCGTTTTGACTGAGGCAAAAACTACAGATGTTCTGAAAGATGATGATGAAGAGACCTCTGCGGCTGAAGAAGAAATCCTGCCGCGTTATTTTGCAGCTTATGAATTGCAGATAAACTCCAGCTTGCTTAAGCAAGAAATTGAGGAGAAGGAAGCTGAAGGGGGGACTGCCCCTTGAACCTCCAATTATCCAAAAAACATCTGCTGATCATTTTTCTCTCCATCCTTATACTTGGCGGGGCAGTCGCTGGTGCCTATTATTTGCTCATACTGCCTGTCCATGAGCAGATAGACAGAAAGCAAACTGAATTGAAGCTGGCCAGCCAGGAATTGACCATTATAGAAAACAAACTGGCTGAAACCGGTGAAAAGACGATCCTCAGCACAATGGAGCTGCAGAAGCAGGTGCCTGTCAAACGGATGCTTGATCAGCTATTACTTGACCTTGAAAAAGCAGAAGTTATTTCTGATACAAATATCATAGAGTTAAAGCTGGACGGAACAGAAGATGATGAGGAAATAGATCTTGTTGCCGAAGCAGCAACAGAAGAGGGCGGGGCGGAACCGGAAAAATCACCAGCCGATGATCAGGAAGCCTCCGATGAAAGTACAAGTGAAGTCAATTCACCTGCAGAGGAGATCCTCCCCAATGGAATCCGAAAGATTTCCTTGACGCTGAGCGGCGAAGCAGCAACCTATTTTGAGATGGAAAAGTTCATCAAGAGCCTGGAATCGCTGAAGCGGATCGTTAAAGTGGAGGTCCTTAACTTCACCGGACTGCCAGAAATTTATTCGGTGGATCAGGATTCGGAGAATGTAGAATTTGAAGTCTCACTTGCAGCATATTATTATCCTAATCTGGAAGAACTCCAAAAAGAGCTGCCTCCTTTGGACGTTCCTGCTGTTTCTAATAAGCAGAACCCCTTGAGCGGTTTCTCCAGCCAGGAGGACGTCGAGATAGAAGAAGAAACTCAGCCTTAATCTATTCTATAGAAACGGGGTCTAGTATGATGAAGAGCTTTGCTAGACTGAATGACAAGGGATTAACTTTAATAGAACTGCTGGCTGTTCTCGTAATCCTGGGCATTATTGCCGCAATCGCCACTGCTTCCATACTGAGTCTGGTTCAGAATTCACGGGATAAAGCCTTTGTCGGCAATGCCTATGCGCTGAATGAAGCAGCGGGCTATTTTGTGAAGCATGAAGTGACCAGCGGCAATACACTCGCTCAGCGGATCACTTTCAGTATGGTTTCAGAAGCCGGCTTCATGGAAGCTTTTAAAGACCCCTATACGGGCAATTATGTTGAACCCTCAGACGCCAGCTTTGTAGAAATAGAGGGGGAGCATATCAGGGCGGTATGCCTGTACGGCGAAAATCGCAATCTTTGCTCTTATAATGGCGCTTCGGGCAAGCCGATTCCGGTGCATGAGCTGTCAGTGGATTTGATTGTGAAAGACAACTAAAAAATTTGACGAAAGCATCCTATAACAAGACGACAAAAGTCTTGTTATTTTTTTTTGCCCCTGTGTTAGGATGAATGCAAATCCAGCAATCGACACGGGGAGGACAAGCTGTGGAAAACCGAGGGAACGGACGGACCATTACGATCAAGCTGAATGGCAAGGATCGGGAAGCTGTGCATATGAAAGACAAAACGGCTCAAAAGGAAAGAGATCCTGCAGAAGAAGTGCAGCACATAGAGAATGTGGAAGAAGAGTCTGCAGAGGGGAAGGTTCTATCAGCAAACGAGGACCTGGCTGTATTGGAGGCAGCTCCTGCCAGGGAAGCGGCAGATGATGAGTTTGAATGGATTCTCCCTGAAATCATGGAGGAGGATCCAGAACCGAAGGAATACAAGGTTGCCTCAAAGACAGAAAAAGGAAGCGGGAAGAAAAGCAGTATATTCAGCTCACCGGGGAAGCCTTCCAATCAGAAAGCGCTGGTCCGTTCAGTTGTCATTTCTGTATTCTTTGCTGTCCTGTTCGGGACAAGCCTTGGTTTTTTAATGCTGAAGATGGTAATACATGATGGAAGTGCTGAGGAGCCTGAAGGAGCTGTGCAGACAGCAGCAGGCACTGCCAGCGGCACCAATCAGGAAAGCTCAGCGGGAAACGGAACATTGGCCCTTGAGCCTCTTACAGTTTTTGTTGTTCAGGGCGGTGTCTTTTCAACGAAGGATGCGGCTGAAAAGATTCAAACCACGATTTTTGAAAAAGGAGCCCCGGCACAGCTGATGGAGATGGAAGGAAAATCTTATCTGTTCCTTGGAGCTGCAGGGTCGCTGGAAGATGCGAAACAGCTTGGAACAGATTATAAGAGCAAGGGCATTGATACATTTGCCAAGGAACTGGCTGCTGGTGGAAAAACTGTGGAGAAGCTGCAGGAGGAAGATGAAAAATTCCTGCAAGCGGCCCCGGGGATATATTCGGCAATGGCTGCAGGAATTGGGGCTGCTTCACCTGGAGCTGCGATTCCGGAAGAAGCATTAAAGCAGGCGGCCGATGTATCAGTACAGCTTGCAGGATTTGATGGAGCAAAGCTTTCTGCGGATCGTGTGGGGGTCATGCAGAAGGAGCTTTCAGAAGCAGCGGAACTGATCGCCAGCTATCAGAAAAACCCGGATGAAAAAGGCTATTACGCAATTCAGCAGCATCTGCTGTCATTCATTGCAGCGTACACTGCACTTTAATAAAAGGGTGAATATTTTCCAGGAAATATCGCACATTATAGGGGGCTGTCGGACTTCATTCGACAAGCTCCCATTTTTTTTGACAAAACTCTTTTAAAAATTGTTAGAACCTATAAATTTTGGTACGATTAGTTTGTATCTCCCAAAATGATACAAGTAAAGGATAGGGTGATTTTTTTGCAGAACCTCATATTAGCCTCTTCTTCTCCACGGCGAAAAGAACTTCTTGAAAATCTTCAGCTGAAATTTGAAGTCTCCAGCAGTGATGTGGACGAAACATTCGAACCGGGAATGCTTCCCGAAAATGTGGTCATGGAGCTTGCGGCCAGGAAAGCGGAGTCTGTCGCCCGGAAAAATCCAGCTGCGTTTGTCATTGGTTCGGACACGATTGTCTTTGCAGACGGTCTTATTCTAGGGAAGCCGGATGGGCGCAGAGATGCATACGATATGCTGACTCGTTTGTCCGGCAGAGTCCATTCGGTTTATACCGGAGTATCAATTATTACTCCGCAAAAAAGCAAAGTTAAATTTTACGAAAAAACGGATGTGGAATTTTGGGAGCTGACAGATGACGAAAAGTCGGCATATATCGAAAGCGGCGAGCCCTTCGACAAGGCCGGATCTTATGGAATCCAGGGTCTTGGTGCAACGCTTGTGAAGCGGATTGATGGTGATTATTTCGCAGTCGTCGGGCTTCCGCTTTCAAGAACAGCAAGAGAATTGAAAAAGGCGGGATTCACTCTGCCTTTTTAAATACTGTACGATCATCTGCCTCCCTTTCCCGCCGGCAAGGGAGGAACCATATTGAAAACTGAATCATTGATGATACGTGATTTTCCGCAGGATGAGAGGCCGCGCGAACGCTTTATCCAGAATGGCCCGGAAAGCCTGTCCAATCATGAGCTTCTTGCTCTTATGCTCAGGACCGGGACTAAAGAGGAGTCTGTGCTCCAGCTGTCAAACAGGCTTCTTACCCATTTTGAAGGCCTCCGCCTCCTGAAGGATGCGACGCTTGATGAGATGACCAGCATTAAAGGGATCGGCATGGCCAAGGCCATTCAGGTACTGGCCGCGGTCGAGATAGGGAGGCGAATTTCCAGCCTTTCCTATGATGACCGCTTTGTGATCCGTTCACCTGAGGACGGCGCCAAATATGTCATGAATGACATGCGCTTCCTTTCGCAGGAGCATTTTGTCTGCCTTTACTTGAACACAAAGAATCAGGTGCTCCATAAGCAGACGATTTTCATCGGCAGCCTGAATGCTTCAATCGTTCATCCCAGGGAGGTTTTCAAGGAGGCCTTCAGAAGGTCGGCTGCGTCTATCATCTGCATCCATAACCATCCTTCTGGCGACCCTGCTCCGAGCAGGGAGGATATCGAAGTCACGAAGAGGCTGGCGGAGTGCGGGAAAATCATCGGCATTGATGTGCTCGATCATTTGATCATCGGGGAAAACAAATATGTCAGCTTAAAGGAAAAAGGTTATTTATAACACTATGATTTTACCGATTGTTAGGATATAATATAATTTATGATTTTTTAGACTAGAATAAGTCTGCCAACTGCTAACCAGGCTGCTTTTTCAGCCTTCTTCGAATATAAAAATCACCTTAAAAAATTGCATTTCGTATCAGAAAGGGAGATACAGCTATGTTTGGAATCGGAACACGGGATCTTGGAATCGACTTGGGGACTGCCAATACACTCGTTTATGTAAAAGGAAAAGGAATCGCTGTAAGGGAGCCATCTGTGGTTGCCATGCAGACGGATACTAAAAGCATTGTCGCTGTCGGCAACGATGCGAAGAATATGATCGGCCGTACGCCGGGCAATGTAGTGGCGATGCGTCCTATGAAGGACGGCGTTATCGCTGATTATGAAACAACGGCTACCATGATGAAATATTATATAAGACAGGCTGTCAAAAAGGGCTTCTTTGCCGGCAAGCCGTATGTAATGGTATGTGTGCCTTCAGGCATCACCGCTGTAGAACAGCGTGCTGTCATTGATGCAACACGCCAGGCTGGTGCCCGCGATGCTTACCCGATTGAAGAGCCGTTTGCTGCTGCAATAGGTGCAAATCTTCCTGTTTGGGAGCCGACAGGCAGCATGGTTGTCGACATCGGCGGCGGGACGACTGAAGTGGCCATCATTTCACTTGGCGGCATTGTTACGAGCCAGTCAATCCGCATTGCGGGAGATGAAATGGATGATGCAATCATTAATTATATCCGCAAAACTTATAACCTGATGATCGGCGACCGGACAGCTGAAAGCATTAAAATGGAGATCGGCTCCGCCGGTGAGCCTGAAGGCATTGAAAATATGGAAATCCGTGGCCGCGATCTTTTGACAGGACTGCCAAAAACGATAGAAATTACAGCTGAGGAAATTGCCGCTGCCCTTCGTGATACTGTCTATAGCATTGTGGATGCCGTAAAGGTCACCCTGGAAAAAACGCCGCCTGAACTGGCTGCTGATATCATGGACCGGGGGATTGTGCTGACTGGCGGAGGAGCGCTTCTCCGCAATTTGGACAAGGTAATTGCAGAGGAAACAAAAATGCCTGTGCTGATCGCCGAAAATCCGCTTGACTGTGTGGCAATCGGAACAGGGAAGGCGCTCGACCATATTCACTTATTCAAAAACAAATCCAAAGATTCTTATTAATAACAAAAAGGGCGGCTCCGGGCATGAAGCAGTCATTCGCTTTTATCCTGGAGTCTCTTCTTTTTAAAGAAATAGAGGTGTGAACCATGCCACAGTTTTTCCTGAATAAACGCCTGATCATCCTGCTTGTCAGTATCATTATTCTGGTGGCATTAATCGGATTTTCCCTGAAAGAAAGGGAAAAGCTTTCATGGGCAGAGCAATTTGTGAAAGATACAGCGAGCTGGGCGCAGACCATCGTTTCCCGGCCGGCAAGCTATGTTGCCGGATTCTTCGAAAATGTGAAAGACTTGCAGAATACATATGAAGAAAACAAGGAATTGAAGGGCCGGCTTGATCAGCTTGCCATGCTTGAGGCCGATGTGCAGCGCCTGAAGGATGAAAATGAAAAGCTGCAGACAATACTTGATAAAAAAGGTGATTTAAGCAAATATGAGCCCATCCAGGCAACTGTGATTGCGAGGAATCCTGACCGCTGGGAAGAGACGCTGATTATCAATAAAGGTGAAAAAGATGGCTTGAAGAAAGATATGGCTGTTATAACAGCCGGCGGCTTAATCGGGAAAGTGAAAAATACGAGCAATCTTTCCGCCAGTGTTCAGCTCCTTAGCAGCACCGATCCAGCCAACCGGATTTCAGCCGTTATCAATGAAAAGATTTATGGGACTATTGAAGGCTATGATACAAAGAAAAAGCTTCTTTTGCTAAAGCGGATTCCATATGACGCAAAAATTAAAAAAGGGGAAATCGTCACAACCTCAGGACTTGGCGGCGTATTTCCATCCGGATTGCCTGTTGGGGTCGTGGAAGAGGTCGTTCCCGATGAGTTCGGCTTGAACCAGACTGCATATGTAAAGCCTGGAGCAGACTTTTATGATATAGAGCATGTTATGGTCGCAAAGCTATCAATGGAGAAGCCAGACCTGGACAAGTTGGAAGAAGAGGAGGAATAGAGAATGAAACGGTTTCTTCTTCCTCTTCTCGTTTTATTTTTTTTCGTCCTGGACAGCGTTTTTGTCCAGCTGCTGTCTGCAGAATTGTATAACAGCAAACGGATCATGGTCCCGCATTTCCTGGCGGTCATTATCATTTTCCTGACCATCTACGGCAGTAAAAAACATGGAATTATCTATGGACTGATTTTCGGCCTGCTGTTTGATATTGTGTATACAGATATCATCGGCATCTATTTATTCATGCTGCCGCTGCTGGCCTATATTGCGTCCAAAATCATCCGGATCCTGCATACCAATCTTGCAGTGGTCGCCCTTATCACTCTGTTTGAACTGGCGCTTCTGGAACTGGGTGTGTACGAGATGAATTTCCTGATTCACCGCACAAACATGGAGTTTTCAGTGTTCCTGCAGCAGAGGCTGCTGCCGACGCTTGTGCTGAATCTCGCTTTCATTGTTGTGGTATCCTTTCCTTTTAAGAAGTTTTTCGAAAAGTTTGCACGCGAGCTTGATGAATACGGCCAGTGATATTGAAAAAGCTTGAGGGCAGCCGATAAAAATATTGTGGCAGCATGTAAAACTGCACAGGCGAAAAAAGGATTTTGTGAGCTTATGTCGAATTGTATTATGTGGAGCTGCAAAAAAGGCATACATTGATTCTATGTATGGTGTACGGCTCGTATCCTTTGCAGAGGCAGCACAGCTGTTCTGAAGGGTTGGAAAGCCGGTCAGCCGGCTGTAAGGACTTGGCAGATGCCAGGTTTTTCTTATCAGGATAAGAAAGTTTATATTTTTTCTAATTTGATCACTGTCTAGCCACAGCGCCTGCCCCCTCGAGGTCAGAAGCCAATCCTTCCACAAAGGCAAAGAACGCCTTTCCGGGAGGATCGCCTTCTGCTTTTAGGGGGTGACCAAAGCGCTTGCGCTTTTCTTATTGAGGTGAACATCTTGCAATGAAGAAAACTCAGAATGTGACAATAAAAGGGACAAAGGACGGCCTGACTCTTCATCTGGACGACTCCTGTTCCTATGAGGAACTGAAAAAGGAGCTTGATAGAAAGCTCTCCGAAAGCGCGAGAACCAATGTAGACCGTCCGCTTATGTCTGTAAGGGTTCAGGCAGGAAACCGCTATCTTACCGCTGATCAGGAGGAAGAGCTGAAGGATTTGATCAGGTCAAAGAAGAACTTTGTCGTTGATTCTGTCAGCTCAAATGTTCTGACTAAGGAAGAGGCGGAGAGGGAAAAGAAAGAAAATGAGATTATGTCGGTGGCAAAAATCATCCGCTCAGGGCAGGTCCTTGAAGTTCCTGGCGACCTGCTCCTGATTGGGGATGTGAATCCCGGCGGCACTGTCATGGCGGGAGGAAGCATTTTTATCATGGGCAGCTTAAAGGGAATTGCCCATGCCGGCTGCTACGGAAACAAGCAGGCAGTCATAGCGGCAAGCATGATGAGGCCTTCCCAGCTAAGGATCAGCGACTGCATCAACCGGGCGCCTGATCACAGCAAGGATGAGGACATGAGGGAAATGGAATGTGCCTACATAGATGAAAATGAACAAATGATAGTTGATAGATTGCAGGTTTTAATGCATCTCAGACCAAACTTAACGAGATTGGAAGGGGGACACTAGTGTGGGAGAAGCTATTGTAATTACTTCAGGCAAAGGCGGTGTCGGCAAAACGACTACATCCGCCAACATCGGAACAGCTTTGGCTTTGCAGGGGAAGCGGGTCTGCCTTATCGATACAGATATCGGCCTGCGCAACCTGGACGTGGTGATGGGGCTTGAAAACCGCATCATCTATGATCTGGTGGATGTCATTGAAGGCCGCTGCAAGGTCCATCAGGCTCTTGTGAAGGACAAGCGCTTTGAAGATCTTCTTTATTTGCTTCCTGCTGCCCAGACAAGTGATAAAACCGCTGTAAATCCTGAACAGATGAAAAAGCTGGTAGAAGAGCTGAAGCAGGACTATGATTATATCATTATCGATTGTCCGGCAGGGATCGAACAAGGCTACAAGAATGCCGTTGCCGGAGCAGACAAGGCGATTGTCGTCACGACTCCCGAGGTCTCAGCCGTCCGTGATGCCGACAGGATCATCGGCCTGCTCGAAAAGGAAGAGAATGTCGAAGCGCCCAAACTTGTCATCAACAGGATCCGCAGCCATATGATGAAAAATGGCGATATGCTGGATGTCGATGAAATCACGGCCCATCTATCCATCGACCTGATCGGGATCGTGGCAGATGACGACGAAGTCATCAAAGCATCCAACCACGGCGAACCGATCGCACTCAACCCGAACAGCAAAGCATCCGTCGCCTACCGCAACATCGCCCGCCGCATCCTCGGCGAAGCCGTTCCGCTCCAGCAGCTCGAACAAGAAAACACAGGCATGTTCACCAAACTGAAAAGATTCTTTGGTGTAAAATAGGAGTATCAAAGTTATTAAGGGCTTTAAATTGAGAAATTCTATCTGCTTTGAGATCTTATGATTTAGCACGTATAAGTTTGAAAAACCTGTTGATTGGAGTGGAAGGCACGCAGACTCCTGCGGGAAATAGCGGCAGAGCTGAGACCCCACAGGAGCTCGCTCCGAGGAGGCTCAGCGCCGCCCCGCGGAAAGCGAAGTGCCTGGAACGCAAATCAACAGCCTCATACTTAAGCGCAACAAAAAATCTGTTTAATACGATTGGTCTTCAGTCAAAAAAGTCGGTAATCTCCGGCTTTTTTTGTTTGCTTTTTTAACTGTTCCCAATCGTTGATATTCTCCCAATCTCTCCGCCTCTTTCTCCCCCAAAATGTCATACTCCCCCCAAACCCCTCATAGACTTGTACAAATCAGTTTAGGGACAGGTGGGGAGATTATGCGTTCAAGAGCAGATGAAATACGCAAAAGAATCGAAAAGCGGAAAAAAGACCAGGAACGGATCAATAAACAGTTGCAGCACAGGCTTCCCTGGGCAGAAGAGGAAGAAAAGCACGGGTTTGGAAAGATGCCTGCCTATGAAGCTTCCTCTCCTGAAGGAGAGCATCCCCTTTTTAAAAAAGAAGTATTTTTCTTTAAGCTGCTGGCCTCTGCATGCCTGGTGCTGGTCACAGCCATCCTTTTCAAAAATCCGTCAGCTGCCTTTGAGCCGGCCAAAAACTTTGTGGCCAAAACGATGGAGACTGACTTTCAGTTTGCCGCTGTGTCGGAATGGTATGAAGAGCAGTTCGGGGAGCCTTTGGCGCTGGTGCCTTTTACGGATTCAAAAAAGGAGAGGGACGAGTCAGCTCCCGCCCAGGAATATGCGCTCCCAGCCTCCGGCAAAATCCTTGAGGAGTTCGATGAGACAGGCCAGAGGGTGACGATTGAGGTCGCAATCGATGCAAATGTGGAATCAGTAGAAGAGGGGCTTGTTAAGTTTGCCAGCAATAAAGAAGGATTCGGGAAAACCGTCATTGTCCAGCATGCTGATAAAACTGAGACATGGTATGGAAATTTGAGCGAGATCAAGGTCAATCTTTATGATTATATCGGCAAAGGTGTCGCAGTGGGAACAGCAGCTGAAGTGCCGGAGAGCGGCAAAGGATCTTTTTATTTTGCGCTAAAGCAAGGCGATGATTTTATCGATCCGATCCAGGTGATGCAATTTGACTAAAATGCTCAGTCTATTCCGGTATATCCACATTCATCCCCTGCTGTGGGCTGTCATCGGGCTGGCAGTGGCAACGGCCCGTTTTCAGGAGGTGATGATGCTCCTCCTGATTGTCTTTGTGCACGAAATGGGTCATGCCTGGGCGGCAGCCCGCTTTTCATGGCGAATTAAAAGAATATCATTGCTTCCATTTGGCGGAGTAGCCGAAATGGATGAGCATGGAAACAGGCCGCTGAAGGAAGAAGCGGCCGTTATTTTGGCCGGGCCTCTCCAGCATGTCTGGCTGATTGCCCTTTCCTACATTCTTTATAGTATGTCAGTGCTGGACGGGGCACTGTTTGAGCTTTTTTTTCAATATAATATCATGATTCTGATTTTCAATCTTCTGCCTATCTGGCCGCTTGATGGGGGGAAGCTGCTGTTTTTATACCTGTCCCAAAAGAAGGCCTTCCCAGATGCCCACAAACAGGCCTTAAGGATTTCACTTGGGGCAGCCCTTATTTTTGCTGCGGTTATGCTGCTGGCAGCGCCCCTTAATCCGAATGTCTGGATTGTGCTCGGCTTCCTGCTTTTTTCCCTGCATTTTGAATGGAAGCAGCGGCGGTTTATTTTTATGAGATTCCTGCTTGAGCGGTATTATGGAAACCGGAATGAGTTCAAAGTACTGAAGCCATTGATCGTCAAAGAGGATGAGATGGTTGTCGAAGTGCTTGAGCGTTTCCAGCGCGGCACCAAGCATCCGATTATTGTGGAAAAGGATGGAAAGGAGCATGCAGCACTTGATGAGAATGAGCTTCTTCATGCCTATTTTTCCGAAAAGCTTACCACAGCACGAATGGCTGATTTGCTTTATGCCTATTAAAGCTTGATAATAATAGACAAAGATTTTTAGATATATCAAAGCGGGGAATAAAGTTGAAAAAATTAGTCATCAATTACGCAACAAGGGAAAAACGTTATGCAGTTCTGAATGAATCGGGCAAGCCGGAAAAGCTGATCATTGACCAGCCGAAAAATCTATCCGCAGTAGGCAGCATTTATCTCGGGACGGTCGCAAAGGTGCTGCCTGGGATGAATGCTGCTTTCGTTGAGATTGGGGAAGAAAAGAGCGGGTTTCTGCACCGCGACAGGCTCGCATCATATGTGCGTTCAGCCGAAGACAAAGAGAAGAAAGACAAAAAATCAATCTCCTCTTTTGTTCGTGAAGGTGAAAAACTGCTTGTACAGGTTGAAAAAGATGCTGCGGGCACGAAAGGTCCCCGGCTTACCAATGTCATTGAATTCCAGGGCGAAAAGCTGATTTATATGCCCTTTGGCCGGTATGTGGCCGTTTCAAGGAAAATAGAGGAAGACTCTGCAAGGGAAGAGCTGAGAACGCTCGGGATGAAACTAAAGGAAGAAGAAGAAGGGCTCATCTTCCGTACTTCTGCTGCAGGAGCATCTGAAGAAGACTTCCAAAAAGAACTGGAGGAGCTTCGTGCAGAACACCGTGAGCTTGCTAAAAAGGCTGCTTCGGTAAAGAAGCCTGCAAAGCTTGCTGAAAAAGAAACCTTCCTGGAGGAAGCGGCAGCAGAGATGGCCAGGCTTGGAGCCGGCGAGGTGGTGGTTGACGACCTTGCTGTAAAGCAGAAACTGGAAAAAGCAGCGGCAGAGTCTGTAGTCCGTTACTACAATAATAAGGAAAGCATTTTCTCTGCCTATAATCTTGACCAGGAAATCGATAGGGCGCTAAAAAAAATCGTCTGGCTTGATAACGGCGCCTATCTTATCTTTGACGAAGCAGAGGCTCTGACTGTCATCGATGTGAATACAGGAAAATACTCCGGCCGGGAAAATCTGCGCGACACGGTTCTCAGGACTAATGAATGGGCGGCGGCAGAGGCTGCAAGGCAGATCAGGCTCAGGGACATCGGCGGCATGATTCTGATTGATTTCATTGATATGAAAGAGGAAAGAGACCGGCAGCATATTTCAAGGGTGATGGAAAAAGAGCTCCGCAAAGATGAGCGGAGGACGAGGATCGTCGGGTTCACTCCGCTAGGCATATTGCAGATTACAAGGAAAAAGACGCGTGCTGCCCTTTCTGAATCGCTTACGGTCAAGTGTACTGCCTGTGAAGGGACTGGGCGGATGGTCAGTGCAGAGACAGCGGCCTTCCGGCTTGAGCGGGAAATTTGGGAAATGCGGGGAAGCGATTATGAAGCCGCCCTCATAAGGCTCTCTGCAGATGTTTTGGATGTTTTTTCGGGCGAGCAGGGCATTCACCGGAAAAGGCTGGAAGAAACATGCGGCCTCAGGCTCTTTTTTGCTGCAGAAGACTCCGGGATTCCTTTTTATGAAATCCGCCAGCTGGGAAGCCTGAAGGAAATTGAAGCGAAGCATAAAAAGCAATAAAGCTTCCTGATTTAAAACCGGGATAATGTATTGACACACTCTCTGAATATATGATAGTATTCTTATGTTATGTTTGTAGCGCACCAAGCTACAACCGCTCAGAGCAGGTATTCAAGCTTTTGCTCTTTTTTGCAAAACGCCTGCAATTGGCGAGTCTTAGTCTATAAGGAGGTGCAGTTCATGTACGCTATTATCGAAACTGGTGGAAAGCAGATCAAAGTTGAAGAAGGCCAAGCTATCTTCATCGAAAAGCTGGACACTGTAGAAGGCGAAACAGTTACTTTTGACAAAGTTTTATTCGTAGGCGGCGACAATGTAAAGGTAGGAAGCCCTGTAGTTGAAGGCGCTACTGTAACGGCTAAAGTTGAAAAACAAGGCCGTGCAAAGAAGATCATTGTCTTCAAATACAAAGCGAAGAAAAACTATCGTAAAAAGCAAGGTCATCGTCAGCCGTTCACTAAAGTTGTGATCGAAAAGATCAACGCATAAGGTTTGGCTGTATGATCCATACGACGATTATTCGTACTGAAGCCGGCCGCGTCAGGTCTTTTTCATTGAGCGGGCATGCCCTTTTTGCCAACCATGGCAAAGATATCGTATGTGCAGGCGTTTCTGCAGTGTCCATCGGTGCCATCAACAGCATCATGGCGCTGACAGGAGTCGAGCCTGACATCGAACAGGGAGACAGCGGCTTTCTCCGATGCGACATTCCGCAGGATCTTCCTGAAGAGACGCAAGAGAAAGTCCAGCTTCTGCTGGAAGGCATGATTGTTTCATTGGAGACGATTGAGCGTGAGTATGGCAAGCACATAAAAATAACCTTCAAAAAATAGGAGGTGAAACAAATGCTAAGATTAGATCTTCAGTTTTTCGCTTCTAAAAAAGGAGTAGGTTCTACAAAGAACGGCCGTGACTCAATCTCTAAGCGCCTTGGCGCTAAGCGTGCAGACGGTCAATTCGTATCCGGCGGTTCTATCCTTTACCGTCAGCGCGGTACAAAGATCTACCCTGGAGTGAACGTTGGACGCGGAGGCGACGATACTCTTTTCGCGAAAGTGGACGGAGTTGTCAAGTTCGAGCGTGTAGGCCGTGACCGCAAGCAAGTGAGCGTTTATCCAGCTGCTCAAGAAGCTTAAGCTTACCACAGAAAACTCTAACCGACAGGTTAGAGTTTTCTTTTTTCCTTTAGATGCGATTCCAGCGATAGGGCTGATGATCAAGCGTGGACCGCGGAAAGGGCATGGATCCCCCATCGGGCTGCCGTGGCTTTTCCGCGGTTCGCCGGCTTGTGCCCGGCTGCCTTGAATTCTTAATTTTAACAGGAAATTGCTTACTCCCATCTTCTTTTTTGATATACTATCAGCAGGCAATCTTATGACACTAATAATTGTGTAGGAGTGCATTTATGGAAAAAGATTGGAGCACAGTTGAGGTTTTGCGGCATGCACGCCATGACTGGATGAATAAAATACAATTAATTAAAGGAAATCTTTCCCTAAGCAAATATGACAGAGCCAAGGAAATCATCGATGAAATCGTTGTAGAAGCCCAGAATGAAGCAAAGCTTTCCAACTTGAATATTCCCCAATTTGCCTCCCTGCTGTTTACCTACAATTGGGAAAACCATTCGTTCCAGATTGAGTATGAGGTGCTGGATGATGTCAAGTGCAGAAAACTGGATGACCAGTTCCTGGAGAGCTGGACAAGGTCCTTTTTTGCAAGGCTGGACGATTCGGTCAAACCCTTTCATGATAACCATTTATCGGTATTGATAGAGCCTCAGGAGGATGGAATCCGTTTGTTTTTTGATTTTAGCGGAATAATAACAGAGAGAGAATCGATCAGATCTTATCTGGGAGAGCAGCACCAGGCCATCAGGATGAAGATGGAGGAGCTGTCTGAGCAGGAGCTGGCCCTGGAAGTGTTTATGCCATTCAGCAGGGGATTGGAGTAGCTGGGTGCGCCCGGAAGGGGATTCGCTGAGCCTTGCTTAGGGCAAAGCAGATTTTTACTGCTGTAGCTTCGCATTTTTGTGTACATACAGCAGACAGGAGGAGTTTTTAATATGTTTGTCGATCAAACGAAGATATATGTGAAAGGCGGAGACGGAGGCAACGGGATGGTTGCTTTCCGCCGTGAAAAGTACGTGCCTAAGGGCGGCCCTGCAGGCGGGGACGGAGGCAAGGGTGCAGATGTTGTGTTTGAGGTGGAAGAAGGCCTGCGGACCCTGATGGATTTCCGATATAACCGCCATTTCAAAGCATCCCGCGGGGAACATGGAATGTCCAAAAATCAGCATGGCAGAAATTCAAAGGATATGATTATCAAGGTTCCGCCGGGAACGGTTGTGACCGATGCGGATACGAAAGAAGTTATAGCAGATCTGACTGAGCATGGGCAAAGGGCCATCATCGCAAAAGGCGGACGCGGAGGGCGGGGCAATACCAGATTCGCTACTCCTGCCAACCCTGCGCCGGAGCTGTCAGAGCATGGCGAGCCTGGCCAGGAGCGGGAAGTAGTCCTCGAACTGAAGCTTCTCGCTGATGTCGGGCTTGTCGGATTCCCAAGCGTCGGGAAATCTACCCTGCTTTCGGTTGTGTCTTCAGCAAGGCCAAAGATTGCCGAGTACCATTTTACAACAATCGCCCCGAATTTAGGGATGGTTGAAACAGAAGATGGAAGAAGCTTTGTAATGGCAGACCTGCCCGGGCTGATTGAAGGGGCGCACTCAGGCGTTGGACTGGGGCATCAGTTCCTCCGCCATATCGAAAGGACCCGTGTCATTGTCCATGTTATTGATATG
This sequence comes from Bacillus sp. MMSF_3328, assembly GCF_030733525.1. Lineage (NCBI taxonomy): Bacteria > Bacillati > Bacillota > Bacilli > Caryophanales > Bacillaceae > Bacillus > Bacillus sp. MMSF_3328. The sequence goes on from NZ_JASHIV010000001.1 coordinate 100,703, forward strand.
GCAGCAGTGGAAGGCCGGGATCCGTATGAGGATTACCTGACAATCAATAAAGAGCTGAAAGAGTACAATCTTCGCCTGACAGAGCGTCCGCAGATCATTGTAGCCAATAAAATGGACATGCCGGAAGCTGAAGAAAATCTGAAGGAATTCAAGAGCAGGCTGACTGATGATCACCCGATTTTCCCGATCTCCGCTTTTACAAGGCAGGGCCTCAGGGATCTGCTGTTTGCTGTTGCAGATAAGATCGAGGAAACGCCTGAATTTCCTCTCATGGAAGATGAAGAAGAGGATAATGGCATTAACCGGGTTGTCTATAAGCATGAAAAGCCTCAGACTGAGTTTGTAATCACAAGGGATCCGGACGGAAGCTTCGTCCTTTCCGGCGATGCTGTCATCAAAGTGTTCAAGATGACCGATTTTTCACGGGAAGAATCGGTCCGCCGTTTCGCGCGCCAGCTGAGGGGCATGGGCGTGGACGAGGCACTGAGGGAACGCGGAGCCAAGGATGGCGACACGATCAAGCTGCTTGAGTTTGAATTTGAATTTGTTGAATAGCATATAAAGCCGCTGCGCCGGAACCGTGTCGGGCCGGCGCAGGCTTCATGGCTTTTTCAAGGAAAATTTTACATACATAGACACTGCTTTACGCGAAGGGGTGAAAGGAATGAGACAGGATAAGTCAGATAGGAAATTTTATTTGGTCCGTGAAGATGTCCTTCCGGAAGCCATGAAAAAAACGCTTGAAGCGAAGGAAATGATTGATAGAGGGAAAGCGGAATCGGTGTGGGACGCTGTCCAGAAGGTCGACTTGAGCAGAAGTGCCTTCTATAAGTACCGGGATACGGTCTTCCCTTTTCATACTGTGATCAAAGAGCGGCTTATCACCCTGTTTTTCCATTTGGAGGACAGGTCAGGAACATTATCTCAGCTGCTTGGGATTGTTGCATCCTCAGGCTGCAATGTTTTAACGATTCATCAGACCATCCCTCTGCAAAGCAGGGCGAATGTCACCATGTCTCTCAATACGAGCGGGATGGGAATTGAAATCGATGAGCTTTTGGCCAGGCTGAGAAAATTGGAATTTGTTGAAAAAGTAGAGGTGCTGGGATCAGGTGCATAGCCATATTCCCGGCGCCTTTTTTTAAAACCGGGCGGCATCCCCTGCAGGTTTGTAGAGTTTTATCCATTCCCATCTTGAAAACTAAGGACATACACAGTGTAAAGTGTTAAAGTATATAAAAAGAACTGTGGATTTGTTTGGGAGGAGTATTGACTATGAAAGCAGGCTATCTTGGGCCAAAGGCTACATTCACTGACTTGGCAGTAAGGGCGATGTTTCCGGAGACGGAATCTATCCCTTACCGCACCATTCCAGGCTGCATGGACGCGGTCTTGAATGAAGAAATTGATTTTGCGGTTGTTCCGATTGAGAATGCGCTTGAAGGATCTGTCAATATTACACTGGATTATTTGGTTCATGAAGTAGATTTGCCGATCTGCGGGGAGATAACGGCTCCAATCAGCCAGCATCTGATGGTGCATCCGGAGCATGCAGAAGAGTGGCAGGATACTGAAATCATTTACAGCCATTCTCATGCAATCGCCCAATGCCATAAATTCCTCCACCAGGATTTGAGGGGCATCCCGTCAGAAAATATGACCTCGACGGCTGCTGCCGCTCAATTTGTGAAAGAGAATCCGGAAATGAAGGCAGCCGCCATTGCCAATGAACTCGCGGCAGAGGAATATGGATTGGTTATTGTAAAAAGGGATATTCATGATTTTCAATATAACCACACCCGCTTTGCTGTTATTTCGAAAAAGCCTGTCAAGCTTGATAGAACAAAGGCGCTGGGCTTTAAAACGACCGTTATGGCCACCTTGCCCTCAGACCGGGCAGGTGCGCTTCATCAGGTTTTATCTGCATTTGCCTGGAGAAAGCTGAATTTGACCAAGATTGAATCAAGGCCGATGAAAACGGGGCTTGGCAATTATTTTTTCATCATTGATATTGATATGGAAGCCGATGATATCCTGATACCCGGAGCGGTAGCAGAGCTGGAGGCGCTGGGATGCGGAGTGAAAATACTGGGAAGCTATCCGTATTACCAGATTGGCAGGAAAACGAGGGATAAGGCGTCCAATGCGCATTAATTACTAAAAGAAAGGCCGGGCTGCTGAAGCCCGGCCTTTTGCCTATTAGGATGAACATTCGCTCTACGGAAGGTCAACGAGGAATGCAGCTTCCGAAAGGGCCTGTTCTGCAGCATCCAGAATTGACTCAGAAGGAGCAGTGATGGTATGGAGGTGAAAGCCTCCTGTAAGCTCTGAGAGGAAGGAAGCTTTGGTTTTCCTGATTTTTTCCAAAAACTGTTTGACTTCCCGCCGGTTGGAAACCATGATGGATGCTGTGAGGTCCCCATATACAGGATGCTCAATCTTCACATCCTTAACAGTTGCCCCGTGGTCTACAAGCAGATTCAGCTCCTCCTCTGTCTTGTCTGGAGAGTGGGAGCAGGCGACCGTCCGTTCGAACAGCTGGGCGGGAGGAACCTGCTGAAGATAGAGGTATCCCTGGCTGGTGGCAATGATCGGCTCATTCTTTGCCTTAAGAAGAGTGATATCGCCGACGATGACCTGCCTGCTAACATTCGCTTTTCTGGCAAGCTCGCTCCCTGTGACTGGCTCCTGGCGGGATTTAAGGAGATCCAGCAGCATAGAGCGCCGTTCATCCCCCAGAACTTTTTTCTGTCCGTTCATACAAAACTCTCCTAACACCTTTTATAATGAACCATTTTAACACAGCATTTTCCTGAAAGCGATCATTCAGCGGCAGGCTTGTGCCGGCTGTAATCCCTGATGATGCCGGCAATTGTGCTGCCAAGTTCTCTGATTTCCTCAAAGGAAGAATCCCGCCCAAAGGAAATACGGATAAATTCCTTTGCTGCAGCATCTTCTATCCCCATCGCCTGCATGGTCTTGGAAGGATTCTGCATGCCTGTCTGGCAGGCGCTTCCTGTTGATATCGCAAATCCTCTCCGATTGCATTCAAGCATCACCCATTGTCCTTCAATCCCGCTGATCCCAAGCCCGACCGTAGAGGCAAGCTGCTCCCCGGAAAAGCCGGAACCATATACCGAAATAGGCAGGTCCGCCTCTTTCAGCACGCCAAGAAATTCTTTCCTCTGCCTGTCAGCAAGCGCCGAAAAGTCAGCCATGGTTCTGTATGCCTTGCCTGCGGCTTCTGTCATAGCCGCTATCCCTGGGACATTTACAGTGCCGGGCCTGAAACCATTCTCATGCGAACTGCCTGGATAATAAGGCTTCCAGGAAAGATCGGGTCTGATGTATACAGCTCCAGCCCCTTTCGGTCCGTAAAATTTGTGGGCAGAAATTGAAAGGCTGTCGACATGTCCAAGAATGCCGGCCAGCTCCATTTTTCCAAAAGAATGGACCATATCGCTGTGCAGCAGAATTCCATTATTTCGGCAAAGTGCGCTTATTTCCATCATTGGCTGGATGGTCCCGATCTCGGAATTGCTGTGCTGAATGACAGCCAGCACTGTATCTTCCCTTATAGCAGCTTCAAAGTCGGAAATTCTGATTCTTCCTTTTTCATCAAAAGGCAGGAGTGTTATATCACAGCCTTCTTCCTCAAGCCGCCTGAGTGTACTGTGGACAGAAGAATGCTCTGCCTTGCCTGCTATGATGTGCTTTCCTTTCTTTTCCGCAGCAGAAAGCAGTGCATGGATGGCAAGGAAATTTCCCTCGCTTCCCCCGCTTGTAAAAAAAATCCCTTCCTTCTCGGCACCGAGCATGAGGGACAGCTGGGAACGGCAGCTTTCGAGAAGGGAAGCTGCACGGCTGCCGGTGTCATGCAGGCTGCCTGTATTGCCGAAATATTCCCCGGCCGCTTTTACATATACATTTGCCGCATCCTGATCTAATGGAGACGTCGCAGCATAATCAAAATATTTCATCGTAAACCAGCTTCCAATCTATGAATATTAAAAATCACTTGTCATAAGTTTAATTCTATGTAAATATAGGTGTCAAGACACCTGTAAAACAGGAGGAAGAAAATATGGCAAATCGCACCGATGTGATTATCATTGGAAGCGGTGTGGCGGCTTTGCAAATGGCAAAGGAGCTCAGCCGTGATATGAATGTGATTATTTTCACAAAATCTAAAGCGACAGATAGCAATTCTTATATGGCCCAGGGCGGTATAGCGGCAGCTCTGGGCAGCAAGGACAGCCCTTCTCTTCACTTAAAAGATACATTGGAAGCGGGCCGCTGGCATAATGATGAGGACGCAGCAAGGCGTATGACAGAAGCCGCCCCCGGATTGATCAATGAATTGCTTGCATCCGGCTGTTCATTCGACAGAAGTACAGCCGGGGAGCTTCTCCTGGGAATGGAAGGGGCACACCGGGAAAAACGGATTGTCCATGGAGGCGGCGATGCAACAGGAAAAAAGCTGATAGGGTTTTTACTGGGACAAACAAATGAAAAAGCTTTGATCATTGAAGACTTTTTTGTCTATGATCTTCTGACAAATGATTCCGGCTGTTATGGGGTGAGGGGCATAGGGCAGGATGGGAAACAGGCTGAATTTTATGCAGATCACATTGTGCTGGCAACAGGGGGCTGCGGCCAGCTGTATAGTTATACCTCCAACGCCGCAACTGTCACGGGGGACGGAATCGCCTTGGCATACAGGGCTGGGGCAGAGGTTGCAGATATGGAGTTTATTCAATTTCATCCAACATTATTGTCAATCGGCGGAAAAGGCGCAGGCCTGATCTCTGAAGCTGTGAGGGGGGAAGGCGCAAGGCTTGTCACAGCTGATGGCCGCGCGATCATGGAGAACGTCCACCCTATGAAGGATCTGGCTCCGCGCCATATCGTGTCGCAAACCATTTTCGAGTATTTAAATAGCGGAATTGACATTTTTCTTGATATTACCTCTATCGGGAATTTCGCTTCCCGGTTCCCGACAATAACGGAGATGTGCAGGCAAAACGGGATATCCCTTGAACGGGGGCTTTTGCCGGTCATTCCCGGCAGCCACTTCCTGATGGGCGGAATCAGGACCGATCTGGACGGCAGGACGTCAGTCAGCGGCCTTTATGCCATAGGAGAGGCTGCCTGTACAGGTGTCCATGGGGCGAACCGGCTGGCGAGCAATTCTTTGCTCGAAGGACTTTATTTTGGAAGGCAGCTTGCCCGGTATATCTTATCATGTCGGGTGCAGCCCAATGAGGCGGGATCCAGGAGCGTAGAGACAGACGATTCCCGCCCTTTGCCATACCTGCCCAATATCGGGGAAATAAAAGAGCGCATGATGATGAATGCCGGGATTGTCCGGACCGCCTCCGGCCTTCTTGCACAAAGGGAATGGCTGCAGGGATTTGGAGCGGAAAAGTGGGTCAGTGCTTCGCTTGAAGGGTATCGCCGGGAGGATATGAAGGTTATCTTCATGCTGATTGCCTCATGGCTCATCACAGAAGCGGCCTTAAAAAGGACCGAAAGCCGAGGAGGGCATTTCCGAAGCGACTTTCCATTTGAGGATGACCAGAAATGGCTGAGAGTACAAATAATCCAGCAGAAAGATCAAAAAGAAGAGGATGGGGAAAATGAACAGATTAAAGCTGCGGCTGCTACTTGAACAATTTTTTCTTGAAGACATCGGGGACCGGGACGTGAGCAGTGAATTAATATTTGGGGAAGAAGAGCAGGGGGAGATTGTGTTTTTGGCCAAGGAAGATGGCGTTTTCTGCGGAGCTGATATCCTTTTGACAGGCTTCCCTTTACTGGACAGCAGCATTGATATTGATTTAATCGCCAGGGACGGCGGGCAGATAAGAGCCGGCCAGACTCTTGCAAGGGTGAGAGGTCCGGTTCACAGCCTACTGAAAGGGGAGCGTGTTATCCTGAATCTGCTGCAGCGGATGAGCGGGATTGCAACAAGGACAAATGAAGCCGTACAGTTAATGGCCGGAAGCCGCACGAGGATCACGGATACAAGAAAAACGACCCCGGGTTTGAGGATGCTGGAGAAATATGCAGTCCGTACAGGCGGAGGCTTTAACCACCGGTATGGATTGTATGATGCTGTCATGATCAAGGATAACCATATTTCCTTCGCAGGGAGTATTTCTAATGCTGTCGAAGCGGTGAGGTCGAGACTTGGCCACATGGTGAAAATAGAGGTTGAAACAGAAACGAAGGAACAGGTGCTTGAGGCGGTTAAAGTGAAGGCGGATGTCATCATGTTTGACAACCGGTCACCAAAAGAAATCCGGGAATGGCTGCCGCTCGTCCCGGAAGGAATCACAACAGAGGCATCAGGTGGGATTACGATGGAGACACTTGCCGCTTATGGGGAAACAGATGTTGATTATATCTCGCTCGGTTTTCTCACACATTCTGTCAAATCGCTGGATATCAGTGTGAAAGTCAAAATGCTTCAGGAGGTAAAAGGATGAATATTTTTGAGATAGCAGAGCAAGGGGCAAAGATGCTGCCGGAAAAATATAAAACAATGCCAGCAGAAGAGCTTGAGGAAAGGGTCCGGGCTGTAAAAAGCAGGCTTGGAAAGAAGCTCTTCATCCCCGGACATCATTATCAGAAAGATGAAGTCATCCAATTTGCCGATGCTACCGGAGATTCGCTGAAGCTTGCCCAGCTCTCTGCTGAGAATAAAGACGCAGAGCATATTGTCTTCTGCGGGGTCCATTTTATGGCCGAGACAGCGGATATCCTGACTACAGAAAATCAGAAGGTCTACCTGCCTGATATGAGGGCTGGCTGTTCCATGGCTGATATGGCCGATATCCGCCAGACTGAGAAAGCGTGGAGCCGGCTGTCTGCCATGTTCGGCGATACGATGCTGCCTCTGACTTATGTAAATTCAACAGCCGCGATCAAAGCATTTGTAGGTGCACATGGAGGGGCCACCGTTACCTCGTCGAATGCAGAAGAAATGGTGGAGTGGGCGTTTACACAAAAAGAAAGGCTGCTTTTTCTGCCAGATCAGCATCTTGGGAGGAATACAGCCTTCAATCTAGCTATCCCGCTTGACAGAATGGCCGTCTGGAATCCCATCTCTGAAATTCTTGAATACGAAGGCAATCTGGAGGAAGTGAAGGTTATCCTTTGGAAAGGTCACTGCTCTGTCCACGAAAACTTTACAGTGGCAAACATCGAGCAGGTCAGGGCAGACTTTCCTGGCATGAAAATCATCGTGCATCCTGAATGCCGGAGAGAGGTAGTCGAACGTTCTGACTTGGCCGGATCAACCAATTTCATCATCCAGGCAATCGAAAAATCAGCTCCGGGGACCCATTGGGCAATCGGGACTGAAATGAATCTTGTGAACAGGATCATTCAATCCCATCCGGACAAAAAGATCATCTCACTCAACCCGAATATGTGCCCCTGCCTGACCATGAACAGAATCGACCTTCCGCATTTGGCCTGGTCGCTTGAGATGGCGGCGGAAGGACTTGCTGTGAACAGGATCACAGTATCGGAGCCTGTTGCTTCCAATGCAAGGCTTGCCCTTGAAAGGATGCTTGCACGGTCCTGACAAATAAATATCGGAGGTTTTCAGCAGTCCCTCTTCTTCCTTGTTATATGGCAAGCCTGCCATTCATATCATTGAAGACGAAGGGACTGTTTTATTTAGTTTTTCAATTGATGCATGGCACCGCTGCAAGGCTTGAGGCGCAAAGTTTATCCGGAACCGCATAAGTTTTTTTGATAATGATTAGCAATTTGCCCATTCCGTCATACAATGTATGGACTTATGCATAGGAGGGATATCAGAGTGAAGATCCATATCGTACAGAAAGGGGATACTCTTTGGAAGATCGCCAAGAAGTACGGCGTGAACTTTGAAGAGCTGAAGAAGATGAATTCGCAGCTCAGCAACCCTGATATGATTATGCCCGGGATGAAGATAAAAGTTCCTACAGCAGGGGGAAGTATAAAGAAAGAAGCCCCGATGGGAATGTCTCCTGAAGCAAAAATCAATATGGGCGCGAAGAAGGAAATGCCAACAACAGAGCATCCTTTTGCAAAAGAAAAGCCAATGCAGGCTGTGGAAGCGCCGCAGCCAAAGAAAGAAGCACCAAAGCCGCAGGTGACGGCTCCAAAGATGGAACAGCCAAAAGCACCTTTTGTTCCAAAAATGCCGCAGCCGATCATTCCGGATATTGATATCAACAATTACTATATGATGAACATGCCTGCCCCTAAACCGCAGCCAAAACCGCAGCCAAAGCCAAAGGCCATGCCGAAACAGGAATACAAGCCGAAGCCTCTGGAAGAGCCGGCAGCCCAGATGCCGATCACCATGCCAAAGCAGCAGCCGCAGCTGCCGCCGAAGCCAATGAATATTCTTCCCGGCATTAAACCGGCTGGTGAAGAAAGCCCTGAGATGGAAAGTCCAGAAACAGCGCAGATGCCGCTGCAAGGAGGTTATAAACAGCCTATGTACCCTTATCAGCCAAACTATTATCAAGGATCTCCGGTGAACCCGGGGCATGGTTATCAGCAGCCTGGCCATTATCCTCAGGTTCAGGGGGCTTCCATGCCATACCAGCAGCAGATGCCATACCAGCAGCAGATGCCATACGGCATGATGCCTGGAATGGAAGGTGCCGGCCAGATGCAGCACCATTATGAAGAATCTTCATCTTTTATGCCTATGGCAAACACGAATCCGATGTATGCCCAGCCTACAGGTGTAATGGGAATGTCAGATCAGCAGCAGCAGCTGCCATTATCTCCTATGTCCCAGCAGCAGCTTCCGCTCCAGCCGACGCAGACCATGCCTGCCATGCAGCAGCAATATCCATTTCCTCCATACCCAGCCTGCCTTCACCCGGTTTCACCAGTAATGCCTGGCCCTGGCTATGGTGCCTGTGAACCGGGTATGCCATACGGATATCCTCAGCAGCCTATGGTACAGGGAGCGATGGAGGGATATGAGTCTCCTTCTATGGCCCAGATGCCATTAATGCCTTCGCAAAGCCAAATGCCGCTCATGCCTTCCGAAGCCCAGATGCCGCTCATGCCTCAGCAGGGCGTCCAGGGAATGTCTGATGACTGCGGATGCGGCTCAGGCATGCCGCAGATGATGCCGGGCATGCACCATGGTATGCAGCCAGGAATGCACCATATGGGGATGGGCATGCCGCAAATGGGCTATGGAGCCCCGTACCAGCCTCAGTATGGACAGCAGATGGGCTTCGGCCAATCGCCATACATGGGCCAGCCGCAGGGATATGGCCCGATGGGCGGCCAGGCATTCGGAATGCCGCGCTTTGACGATGAAAGCTATGAATTTAATGGTTAAAAGCTGGGGAGACGATTCTTATTGCAATCGTCTCCTCTCCTATTTACGCCAAATCCTCCCTTTTCCCGTTAAAGAACTCTCACCGGTCAGAAACAATGTCATGCTGATTGATACCGGGCAGGACATGTATGTGGTGAAAGGGTATTCCTCTTATCAGCGCCTTAAAATTCAGGAGGCTTTCACCTCTTCCCTCAAAAAAGAAGGTTTTGATTCTGCCTGCAGCTTTGAAACAGTGTCATCCGTCCAGCCGCTTTATGATGGGATGTATTACTATGGAGTCATGAAATACATTGTCCCGGGTGACTCTTTTTCTTATCATGATGAAGCTGACCGCAGTGCCGGACTTGAACTGTTATGCCGGTACCACCAAACAGCTGCGAAGGTGGCCGGTCGCTATGATCGTGTCCTGCCGCGTTTCAGCCAGATTGAAAAATGGCGTGAAAGGGCAGCGCTGTTTCTGAACAATCAGCCAGTGGTTAAATTTTTCGTCCAGAAAGAAATGATTGAAGAGCTGATGGGCTGGGCGGATTGGTCCCTGAAGGGCATGGAGCGGGAAAAAGCATTTTTTGAAGCTGAAAATGAAACAGTCCTTCACGGTGATGTGGCCCACCATAATTTTCTTAGGGATGAAAACGGTAAAGTCCATTTGATCGACTTTGATTTAATCAGCATCGGAGCAGTATGCATGGACTATCTTCAATATGCCAACCGGATCCTGCCGTTTATTGGCTGGTCTGCCGAAGCGCTGAGAGAGTATGATGTTTTGTCTCCGTATCTCAGCAAAAAGGGGTTTATTTTTGCTCTGGCGTTTCCCTCCGACATTTTCCGGGAATGGAACAGATTAGTCAGAGAAAGGACATACAACGATCCTTATAAAACAAGGCAGCTGCTCGATATGACTGCAGGGCAGTTTACCGAAAGGAAGGCTTTCATCAAAGAGCTGATGGACCTTGCGAAAGACCTGCCTGATTAGCTGGACAAAACTTTCAGGATGAAATCAAACCTTCGCCGGAAAGCTATTAATGAGCACAGCTCAAAATTGGCGAAGGGGGTCACCCGCTTGAACCAGAAATTTCTGGCAGTACCATTTGCAGCATTATTAAGCCTTGGCCTTGCAGGCTGCGCTATGGGAGGAAACGGCGGAGATACAGCTTCTGAATCGGGTCATCGCACAGAGTCGCTTGGGGCAGGCATGGACCGGGATAAGAATCCGTCCAGTCCGCTTGCAGCCTATGATAAGAATTTCTACCAGCATGATAATCGCTTCAGCCACAGTGATGCCAATTACCACGGGCATCTTGATGATAATACAAGGGAAGCAAAAAGATCCTATTATACGGCTTACGAAGGGCAGCTTGCGGAAAAGATAGGCGATGAAACAGCAGCCGTCAGCAATGTGGAAGACGTCCGTTCTGTCGTTTACGGAAGCGATGTCCTGATTGCAGTCGATCTGGCCGACTACAGCAGGGAAGAGGAGACAAAGCAGGAGATACAGCAGGCTGTGTCCCCTTATCTGCGGGGCAGATCCTGTACAGTGGTGGCGGACGAAGGCACCTTCAGCCGCATCCGCAATATAGACAATGACCTGCGGGATGGCGGGCCAAGAGAGCAGATTGACCTGGACATCAAGGATATGTTCCATTCGCTCAGGCACAGGCTCAATGGCAATGGCCGCTGATTTTTGAAAAAGCAGAGCTGCGGCTTTGCTTTTTCTTTACATAAAAAAATAAAGGGAGGACAAGGAGTTGAAAAAAGAAAATAAACAGGAAAAAATTCTGGTCGTCATATTATTTACCGTCGCTTTCCTTTTAATGTTATCCATGCTGAGGAGGCTGTTTTTCTAAAATTGAAGCTCCTATTATCCCTAAAAAAAATTGGCATATTTAATGTGAAGCTGGAAACAATAAAAATAAAGTTTTGGAAACCAAACCAGGGGTGATCTGTTATGAGAACCAATCCAATCCGGCTGCTTGCCTCATTTCTCCTGATAGCTGTATGGTTTGCTGTAATTGCAGGTACAGAAACAGGAATCCTGGTGCGTGCATCTGAAAGCGGCCCGCTCGAGCTCTCAGTCATACTGGAGAGAGTGTATCTCGACGGGGAAATGAGCGAAGAAGAAATTCAGGAAACCGTGTGGTCCCTGGAGGATTTCTGGTCCAAGTATGACGAATGGCAGCTGGTTGAAATGGATGAAGGCCAAATGGTTTTCCGCCAGCAGGTGGACGACATTTCACCTTTATTAAAATCGAACGGGTATTTTGGATTGACGGATGAAGGCATTTTGACCATCTATAACGGCAGGCCGGACAAAAGCCGAATCATCCAGTCATTTTTTCAGATTGATATAGGGAAGCTTGAAAGCAAGAAAAGGGAACAGCTTGAAAAGGGCATCCCAATCATGACGAAGAACAGGTATGTGGAGGTGCTGGAGGCCTTCCAGTCTTATTCAAAAAGCGGAAGCGGCCAGTAGCATAAGCAGAGTGAAGATAGAAAAGCCCTGGTCCAATTGGCCAGGGCCGGCTTCATTACTTTTCATAGCCTGTTATTACATAATTTTCGTCTTGCATTTCCACTGTATAAGCTGCATTTTCGGCAGTTGTCACAGTGGCTTTGTCTGCATCGCCCTCAATCTTAACGTCTTCCTGTGTTGTGTCAAGGAAAGAAGGATTGAAGAACGGCTCAGTATTGACTATCATCTTGCCATCTTCAGATTTCTGGTCTGTAGCATAGTGCGCATACATTTCTTTTGCCAGATCTTCACTGTAGTATTTTGAAAGGAATGCGGATGCAGAGCTTTCATCTGCAAAGCTTGAGTTGATGACGATCGTTTCTTCGTCAGCAGCGGTTTCTTTGTTGAATACTTCGTTTACCTTCAGCTCCGCAATGCGGACGCTATTATAGATCTTTGATTTAGCAGCATCATTCAGTTCAGCTGTCTTTTCTTCAGCAGCTTTTTCTTCTTTGCCCTCATCTTCATTTGAAGAGCAGCCTGCAACGGCAAATAATAGTGTGAAAATTGCTAAAAGAGATAATAGTTTCTTCAATTCGGTGACCCCCAGTCATTTTTTAAAACCTCTCCCATTATATAGAAATAACCCTGAAAATTGCAACTTTTTTCTTCGGCAAATCTTTGTAGTATGATAGAATGAGGTACAGAAAATTTGGGGAGCGAGACATTTGTTTGAATATATAAAAGGCACGGTCGAATTTATCGGCCCTGAATATATAGTGGTCGAAAATAATGGATTAGGCTATCAGATTAGCACACCCAACCCATTCAGCTATTCAAATAAGCAGGGAGGGGAAATCCAGATTTTCACCTATCATTATGTAAGGGAAGATATTTTCGCTTTATACGGCTTCCATTCCCGTGAGGAAAAAATGCTGTTTACAAAGCTGCTGAACGTTTCCGGCATCGGGCCAAAAGGAGCCCTTGCGATCCTTGCATCCGGAGAGCCTGCTCAGGTCGTCCAGGCGATTGAGGACGAAGATGAAGCGTTCCTGGTCAAATTCCCGGGAGTGGGCAAAAAAACGGCGCGCCAGATGATACTTGATTTGAAAGGCAAGCTTCAGGAGGCGATTCCGGACTTCTTTCCCAATCTGTTCAATCCTGATGCAGCCAGGCCTGCTGCTACAGGAAGCGCTGCTCTTCTTGAGGAGGCCATCCTGGCACTCAGGGCTCTTGGCTATTCGGAAAAAGAGGTCAAGCGCATCAAACCGGCATTGGAAAAAGAGAAGCTTACAACAGATGAATATATTAAAAAAGGCTTGCAGCTGCTGCTTAAGTAGGACGGAAGTCTCCTTTTGCAGCGCCCGGCAGCCAAGGGGTGAATACAGCTTATGGAAGATCGGATCATTTCAGGTGAAGCGGACCTTCAGGATGTCTCCTTTGAGCAGAGCTTGAGGCCGCAGACTCTGAGGCAATATATCGGACAGGATAAAGTGAAGGAAAACCTGGAGGTCTTCATCCAGGCTGCCCGGATCCGCGGAGAGACTTTGGACCATGTCCTGCTATACGGCCCCCCGGGTCTTGGAAAAACGACGCTGGCCAGCATCATAGCCAATGAGATGGGGGTTAATCTCAGGACAACCGCCGGTCCCGCCATTGAAAGGCCGGGGGACCTTGCTGCCATACTGACTGCGCTTGAGCCGGGTGATGTTCTTTTCATCGATGAAATCCACCGGCTGCCGCGTTCGATAGAAGAGGTGCTGTATCCGGCGATGGAGGATTTCTGCCTTGATATCGTCATCGGGAAAGGCCCGAGTGCGCGGTCTGTGAGGCTCGATCTCCCTCCATTCACTCTCGTGGGGGCAACGACAAGGGCGGGTTCAGTATCAGCACCGCTCAGAGACAGATTTGGTGTTCTCTGCCGCCTTGAGTATTATAATGAGAGTCAGCTCAAAAATATTGTTTCAAGGACGGCCGATGTCCTTGAAACAGGCATTGACGATCTGGCGGCTTCTGAAATTGCCAGGAGATCCCGGGGAACCCCGCGGATCGCCAACCGCCTCCTGAGGCGGGTAAGGGACTTTGCCCAGGTCAAGGGCGACGGCAGTATTGATGCAGCCCTTGCCCATGATTCTCTCGAACTTCTGCAGGTCGACCGTTTAGGGCTGGATCATATTGACCATAAATTATTAAGAGGAATTATAGAGAAATTCCGCGGCGGTCCTGTCGGGCTTGAGACGATAGCCGCTACAATCGGGGAAGAATCCCATACAATCGAAGATGTATATGAACCGTACCTGCTTCAGATCGGCTTTTTACAAAGGACCCCAAGGGGAAGGATTGTGACGCACCTTGTCTACCATCACCTTAACCTTGAGCTGCCAGAGGCTTGAAGCTGTTACTGGAAAAATAAAATTGAGTTAAAAAAACAGATAGGGTGAAACACCATGAAAGTAGAAATGTTTGATTTTCATTTGCCAGAGGAGCTGATTGCCCAGACTCCTCTAGAAGATAGAACGAGCAGCCGGCTGATGGTGCTCGACAAGGAAGATGGAGCATTGCAGCATGAAACATTTAAAAATCTGCCCGAATATTTGAATCCGGGCGACTGCCTTGTGCTCAATGATACAAGAGTTCTGCCTGCCAGGCTGTTCGGCGCCAAGGAAGGGACCGGCGCCAAAATTGAGGTTCTGCTGCTGAAACAGCAGGAAGGCGATGTATGGGAAACGCTCATTAAACCGGCAAAAAGAGTCAAGGAAGGAACAAGGATCGAATTCGGGGACGGCCTACTGTCAGCAGTCTGCACTGGTACAGAAGAGCAGGGCGGAAGGCTGCTGAAATTCAACTATGAAGGCATTTTTTATGAAGTGCTGGAACAGCTTGGAGAGATGCCCCTGCCGCCTTATATCAAAGAGCAGCTTGATGACCGCGAACGGTACCAGACTGTGTATGCCAAAGAAAGGGGATCGGCTGCTGCCCCGACCGCCGGGCTTCATTTTACTGAAGAACTGCTGGATGAAATCAGGGAAAAGGGTGTGCATATCGCTTTTATTACCCTGCATGTAGGGCTTGGAACCTTTAGGCCAGTCAGTGTCGAGGATATCCATGAGCATAGTATGCATGCCGAGTACTATCAGGTCACGGAAGGAACTGCAAGGCTTTTGAATGAGGTCAGGGAAAATGGAGGCAGGATCATTACTGTCGGCACTACCTCAACACGTACACTTGAGACGATTGCAGACGCCAATGAAGGCAGGTTCGAGGCTGGAAGTGGATGGACAAGCATTTTCATCTACCCTGGCTATGAGTTCAAGGCAATTGACGGGATGATTACCAATTTCCATCTGCCTAAATCGACGCTGATCATGCTGATCAGTGCACTGGCAGGACGGGAAAATGTGCTTAACGCCTATAATGAAGCAGTGAAGGAAAGCTACCGCTTTTTCAGCTTTGGAGATGCCATGCTGATCATCTAGCATGGAAACGGAAGGAGAACGAATAACTTGACAGCAATACGGTATGAATTGATTAAAACATGCAAACAGACAGGGGCGCGGCTCGGCCGGGTTCACACCCCGCATGGTTCATTTGAAACGCCTGTCTTTATGCCAGTGGGAACACTGGCCACAGTTAAGACAATGTCGCCGGAGGAAGTGGCAGGCATGGGTGCCGGGATCATCCTCAGCAACACTTATCACCTTTGGCTTCGCCCGGGGCATGATATTATCAAGGAAGCAGGCGGCCTCCATAAATTCATGAATTGGAATGGCAGCATCCTTACAGACAGCGGGGGCTTCCAGGTATTCAGCCTCAGCCAATTCAGGAAGATTGAAGAAGAAGGAGTCCACTTCAGGAACCATCTGAACGGAGATAAGCTGTTCCTTTCACCGGAAAAAGCGATGGAAATCCAGAACGCACTTGGCTCTGACATTATGATGGCTTTTGATGAATGCCCTCCTTATCCGGCTACATATGAGTATATGAAGAAATCAGTTGAGCGGACATCGCGCTGGGCTGAGCGCTGCCTGAATGCCCATGAACGCCCGAATGACCAGGGCCTCTTTGGGATTGTCCAGGGCGGAGAATACGAAGAATTAAGGAAGCAGAGTGCCCGTGACCTTGTATCTCTGGACTTCCCGGGCTATGCAGTGGGCGGACTCTCTGTCGGCGAGCCGAAGGATGTCATGAACAGGGCGCTGGAATTCACGACGCCGCTTCTTCCTGCTGATAAGCCGCGCTATCTGATGGGGGTTGGATCTCCGGATTCCCTGATTGATGGCAGCATCAGGGGCATCGACATGTTCGACTGTGTCCTTCCGACTCGGATTGCCCGCAACGGAACACTGATGACCAGCAACGGGCGCCTTGTCGTTAAAAATGCCAAATTTGCCCGCGACTTTGGCCCGATTGATGAAAATTGCGACTGCTATACATGCCGTAATTACAGCAGAGCCTATATACGCCACCTGATTAAATCTGACGAAACATTCGGCATACGACTTACAACTTACCATAACCTTTATTTTCTGGTAAACTTAATGGAACAGGTTAGACAAGCAATCCGCGAAGATCGCCTGGGTGATTTTAGAGAAGAATTTTTCGAACGTTACGGTTTCAATAAACCGGATGCGAAAAATTTCTGATACACGAAAGGGGTGAAAAAAAGGAATGGATATTTTAGGTACATTAGGACCATTATTACTGATGTTCATCTTATTTTATTTCCTTCTTATCCGTCCGCAGCAAAAGCGCCAGAAATCTGTGCAGCAGATGCAGTCGGATCTGAAAAAGGGAGATAAAATTGTGACGATCGGCGGCCTCCATGGCATTGTCGATGCCATCGATGAAGATAAGATCGTCATCAAATGCGGTGACGGCAGCA
Source organism: Bacillus sp. MMSF_3328 (assembly GCF_030733525.1). Classification (NCBI taxonomy): domain Bacteria; kingdom Bacillati; phylum Bacillota; class Bacilli; order Caryophanales; family Bacillaceae; genus Bacillus; species Bacillus sp. MMSF_3328. Next base: position 117,401 of record NZ_JASHIV010000001.1, read on the forward strand.
GACTTACATATGATCGCGCAGCGATCAGGGAAGTGCGGGCAGCAGCCGAAACAACATTGGCAAAATCATAATAAAAAAAGAAGCAGACCTTGTTCTGCTTCTTTTTTTATGGCTTTAGAAAACCGTTGCGTTTCAGTTTAGGCATCTATGCTGCCCTTGACTTTGAAGACATGTTGACTCCCAGGATCCCGCCCATCATACAGACCAGCAGGAAACACGTATGATAAATGGTCTGCTCCGCGGAAAACAGGCTGTCATGCCCGAGATATTGGAACAGGAAAATGACCAGTGTATATATGGCGCCAGTCAGCCCCCCCAGCAGCCATCCTTTCTGCTTTCCTTTTCCCCCGGAAATGAAGCCGCCGGCAAACAGTGAAATGAAAGCCAGGATTTCAGCGGGAAGCTTTATGGATGACTCATCCATTGAAGTGAACTTCAAGAGCAGCGAGAACACCAGGCTGCTGGCAATCGCAATGATAAAGATGCTCCCTATCCCGTATAGCACCGCACTCCCCATATGTTTGGATTCTTCCATTGATTTCCTCTCCCTTCAAACGATAAATCCTAGTACAAGCATATTCGCAGCAGCTGCTTTTTAGAATTAAATATTTAGCATAATAGCGGGCTTTTTCCTCCTGAATGGAGGGGCTAAGCATCAGTGCCAAATGGAAAAAGCTTTCTTAATGACAGTCCTGGACGTGAAGCATACTAATGTTGGAATGTGATGAAAGAGGAGGAGGCAGTTTTGGCGGAATATATGATAATCATTGCGAGGACACTTTTTTTATATGGGGTCATCCTCCTGATCTTTCGGCTGATGGGCAAAAGGGAAATAGGCGAACTGAGCGTGCTGGATTTAGTGGTATATATCATGATTGCCGAAATGGCAGTGGTGGCGATTGAAAATCCTGACGGCAGCCTGGTGAAGAACATACTTCCGATGATGCTCCTCATGGTTATACAAATCGTTCTGGCCATCCTATCACTCAAAAGCAAAAAATTCAGGGATATCGTGGACGGCAAGCCCTCTATTATCATCAATCAGGGGAAAATCGATGAAAATACGATGAGGCAGCAGCGATATAATTTCGATGATCTTCTCACCCAGCTGCGGGACAAAGATATTAAAAATATAGCAGACGTCGAATTTGCGATCCTGGAGCCTTCAGGCAAGCTTTCTGTGTTTCAAAAGGACAATATGAAAGGCAGCGACATAGACCATCCTCTGATCATAGACGGAAACCTTCAGGAAGCCAATCTTGCTTCAGTCCATAAATCGCGCCAGTGGCTGGCAGAACAGCTGAAGAAAAAAGGCTATGATGAAATACAGCAGATATCTTTTTGCAGCTACTCTAACGGAAATCTTTATATTGATCCCATCGATGAAAAATAAGATGGTCAAAAAAATGGCGTTCAGGACGCCATTTTTATTTTTTTATTTGAAGGCTAGCCTTGAAAGAGGCTGGCCGATGACCGGGATCCGCCGCAGATCTTCTTTTGTAATCAGCCTGAAGATGAGCAGGAAAATCAGATACAGTATGCCCATGATCAGCGTGGATATCATAACCTTGAAGGCCAGAAGCATCTCCTCCGGCATCATGCTGAATGAAGTATGGCCACCCCAGCCAGCAAGGCCCATGACAGCAAAGGTTTTCACATAATCCATAATATAAAAAGTGAATGAGATGGTCTTCAGTACGGTTGCGAAATGAAGCAGTGTGACAAGAACAAAGCCGACCAGGATGCCGAGAGCCACCCCATTGATGCCGAATGCCGGCTGGCTGGCAAGGAGAAAAATGACGGCGATTTTTACGATTGACCCGATCAGGCTGTTGATCATGGCGGCCCTTGCGAGGTTGAGTGCCTGCAAGGTGGCTTGAAGCGGTCCCTGGTAATAGTAAAACAGAAAGAAAGGAGCCATCAGTTTGATGAACTGGTCTCCGCTTGAACTTCCATACATAACCTCCATCAAAGGGCTGGCAAGAACGTAGAGAAGCACGACTGCCATTCCCCCTGTAATAAAAGAGAACCGGAGTGCCTGCTGGAGCCTGTGTTCAATCAGCTTCATATCCTTTCGTGAGTTGGCCTCGCTGATTGCAGGCACAAGCGAGGTAGAAAGGGAGTGGGTGACGAAAGACGGCAGCAGCAGCAGAGGCATGGCAAAGCCTGTCAGGGCCCCGTATTGCTTTGTGGCGGCGATGGCGGCTACTCCCGCAAGCGCAAGGCTGTGCGAGACAACAATAGGCTCAAAAAACCAGGCAATCGATCCGATCATCCTGCTGCCCGTAGTCGGCAGAGCAATCTTCATCAAATCGCTGAAGGTGCTTTTACCGGACTGGACATAGCCGAAGAAATTTTTTCTCAGCCTGAACCTTTTCTTCAGTTTGAAAGCTGCCACAAGATAAACCAGTGAAACCAGTTCCCCGATTACAGATGCAAACATTGCCGCTGCAGCGGCATACTCGATGCCATAAGGCAGGAAAGCCTTCGTCAGCAAGGCGATAAGCCCGATTCGCACGATCTGCTCAAGAACCTGTGAATATGCTGCGGGCTTCATCTGCTGCCTTCCCTGGAAATATCCCCTTATGACAGAAGAAACAGCTACAATCGGCACGATGGGGGCGATTGCCAGCAATGGCAGATGTGTCCTTGGGTCAGTGAAAAGAGTTTCAGACAATATAGGAGCGAGCAGAAACAAGGCCGGCGTGAAAATGGCAGATAGAGAAATGGTCACAGCAAGAGATACAGCCAGTATTTTTTTGATTTTTGCCGTATCGCCCCTGGCTTCTGCCTCCGCTACATTTTTGGAGATGGCAACTGGCAGGCCAAGCTGTGTAATTGTAATGACGAGGATCAGAGTGGGAAATGCCATCATATATAAGCCGACACCCTCTTCACCGATGAAGCGGGCAATCACAATACGGTTTATGAATCCGAGAACCCTTGTCACCAGGCCGGCAGCCAGTAAAATAATCGTTCCTTTTAAAAACTTAGACATCCTGTTCCCTGCCTTCTCAAAATAGGTATAATCATATACAATTAACTATATGCCGCGATTAGGACAAAGCATGACAAGTTCTTGATTTTTCTATTTTTGATAGAACAGCGGGAGAGGAGCCCTAGTGATGAAAGGCCATGTATATGAAAAGTTTCGCCGGCAGGTTCAGCCTGCACTGCAAAGCAAGCTCGAGGAATTCCGGCTGCTGAATTATGGAGCTGTTGCAGAAGATGAGCTTTGGAGGTATCTGACTGAAAAAAAATGGCGGAAACCGCATGAAGATGCCAGACTATTCGAAATAGTGGGCGGTATCCTGGAAGTGAAAGCGGCTGACTATTTCAGCTATGCGACAGTCGAGGCATTTAAAGGAAAAGGCCTTGGCGAGCTGAGTGAGGAAGACAGAAGGAAGCTGCTTGAGTGAGGATAGGATTGTAAGCGGCTGTTGCGGTATGTACAATTCATTTTTTTAATGTAAGAGCCAGTTTATTATGAAGGGACAAATTGACAGCCATTCCATTCTATTTCATAATGGATATGTTGGTTTTTTCGGTCTATTTATAGAAAAAGACTGCCCGCAGTAAAGCGGAGCAGGCTTAAAGATTGCAAGCAGCACCCGGCGCTGCAGCATGCTCTGAAAGAGGGCATGCCTGCAGGGGCCGGAAGTTTAAGGGGGATATAACAGCACAATGGTAAAGCGCAGCAGGATTGTCGCCTTCTTCCTGATTGTCATTCTGATCGGCAGTCTGATGGGAGGCACAACCAAAAACATACTGAATAATATCAAGCTCGGCCTGGATCTGCAGGGCGGCTTTGAGGTACTTTACGATGTAAAGACCAAGGATGGAAAGAAAGCCACAAAAGAGGTGCTAAACAGCACAGCTGAGGCCCTCGACCGCCGGGTCAATGCCCTTGGTGTAAATGAGCCTATCATCCAGATTGAGGGCGACAACAGGGTCCGCGTCCAGCTGGCCGGTGTAAAAGACCAAAACCAGGCACGTGAGATGCTTTCCACAGAAGCCAATCTGTCATTCAGGGATGTCAATGACCGTGAAATGATGAATGGGTCTGACCTTGTAGAAGGCGGAGCTAAACAGACTTTCGATGAAAACGGCAAGCCAAGCGTTTCCTTGACGCTGAAGAGTGCCGAGAAGTTCAAGGAAGTCACACAGGAAATTGTCAATATGGGAGCGCCAAATAACCTGCTGGTCATCTGGCTCGACTATGAAGAAGGCGATTCTTTCAAAGAAGAGTCACAGAAAGAAGATCCAAAATACCTTTCTGCACCACAGGTCAGCCAGGTATTCAACCAGGATACAGTTTCAATCGTCGGAAATTTTTCTCTTGAAGAAGCAAAAACACTCTCTTCCCTGCTGAAGGCGGGGGCGCTTCCAGTTGAGCTGACGGAGGAATATTCCACCAGTGTCGGTGCCAAGTTCGGTGAAGATGCCATGCAGAAGACCATTACAGGCGGTATCATCGGCATTTTGGTCATCTTCCTGTTCATGATTGCGTTTTACCGATTCCCAGGTTTTATTGCAACTATAACATTGTCAATTTACATCTATCTGATTCTGCTTGTCTTTGATTGGATGAATGGTGTACTGACTCTCCCGGGAATTGCAGCACTGATTCTTGGGGTCGGAATGGCCGTTGATGCCAATATCATCACCTATGAGAGGATCAAGGAAGAGCTGAAGGTTGGTAAGTCAGTCAAGTCCGCCTTCCAGGCAGGAAACAAAAACTCCCTGTCCACAATCCTTGATGCCAACATCACAACCATTCTTGCCGCTGTCGTGCTTTTCCTCTATGGGACAAGCTCGGTTAAAGGATTTGCGACCATGCTCATCCTGAGCATTCTGGCCAGTTTCATCACGGCTGTCTATGGTTCACGTCTGCTGCTTGGCTTATGGGTAAACAGCAGGATCTTTACGAAAAAGCCTACTTGGTTTGGAGTCAAAAAGAGTGAAATCAAAGATATTGCTGAAAACTATGATACGCTTGACCTGCCTACAAAATATGACCGTTTCGATTTTGTAAAGCATCGCAGGAAGTTCTTTATTTTCTCGATTGCCATGGCTGTTGCCGGCATCATCGCCTTATCCGTATTCAGGCTTAATCTCGGCATCGATTTCGTAGCGGGTACGCGGGTTGAAATCACAGCGGGGCAATCAGTGAATAAGAGTGAAATTCAGGAAGAACTCAGTAAAGTCGGACTTGAAACAGATGATATCATCATTTCAGGAGATGACCAGAATATAGGCGTAGCGCGATTCACCGATCCGCTGGGTAAGGATAAGATTGCTGAGCTGAAGACTCATATGAATGATGTGTACGGCCAGGAGCCGAATGTCAGCACCGTCTCTCCTACCGTTGGTAAAGAGCTTGCGAAGAATGCTTTCAAAGCTCTGCTGATTGCGTCTGTCGGCATCATCATTTATGTAACAATCAGGTTTGAGATTTACATGGCGCTTGCAGCTGTCATAGCTCTGCTCCATGATGCATTCTTCATCATCGCCCTTTTCAGCATCATCCGCTTTGAAGTGGACATAACATTCATTGCGGCAATCCTGACAATTGTGGGTTACTCAATCAATGATACGATCGTAACGTTCGATAGAATGCGCGAAAACATGCAGAAGAAGAAGAGGCTTAAAACCTTCGATGATATCGCTGATGTTGTCAACCAGAGCTTAAGGCAAACACTCGGACGATCAGTTAGCACCGTCATTACGGTTGTCATCGCGGTTGTCGGTCTGCTCATCTTCGGCAGCGAATCGATCCGCAGCTTTTCATTCGCCCTGCTTATCGGCCTTGTAGCCGGAACATATTCCTCACTCTTCATTGCATCCCAGCTATGGCTGGTATGGAAAAATAAAGAGCTGAAGAAAAAAGGCGTAATCAAAACAGAAAAAGTAAAACGCAAAGCATCAGACGAGCCGCAGGTCTGATCCGCTTAAGAAAAAACACAGGAAAACCTTTCCTGTGTTTTTTCCTGTTTTATCCCTTTAGTGCTTTTTGATTGCCGATTTTCGGATACACTATAAGTATAAAAATGCGGGGAAGGAAGTTGAGACTTGGATACTAACAAAGATCGTTTTAAACAGGCTGAATTTGCGGCTATGATCGGGATTGTGGGAAATATTGTGCTGGCAATCCTCAAGTATGGAGTGGGGGTTTATGCCAACAGCCGTGCACTGATCGCGGATGCGGTCCATTCTGCTTCAGACATTGCGGGGTCATTTGCCGTTTATATTGGGCTCAGGGCTGCCAAGCAGCCGCCCGATGAAGACCATCCTTATGGACATGGAAAAGCTGAATCGATTGCAGCCATCATCGTTGCTGTCCTGCTGATGCTTGTGGGGTTTGAAATCGGCAAATCTTCCTTTGAGGCTTTTTTCCATCCAATCGAGCCGCCCAAGGCTATTGCTATTGCCGCGGTCCTTATTTCCATTGTTGTAAAAGAGGCAATGTTTCGTTATAAGTATAAATTGGGAAAAAAGCTTAATAGCGATGCATTAATCATCAATGCATATGAGCATCGTTCTGATGTTTATTCCTCCATTGCCGCCCTGGCGGGGATAGGGGCAGCTGTCATCGGGGGAAAAGCCGGGATCGGATGGCTGGAATACGGAGATCCTGTTGCAGGGCTGCTGGTCTCGCTGCTTGTCATAAAAATGGCATGGTCACTCGGCAAAGAATCGATTCATAATACTTTGGACCATGTGCTTCATGATGAGGATACGGAAGAGCTGCGGAAAGCAGTTCTGTCTGTTCCGGCAGTGAAAGAGATCAACCAGCTTCATGCAAGGGAGCATGGCCATTATGTCATCATAGACCTGAAGATTGCCGTAGACCCCCATATGACAGTCGAAGAGGGGCACCGGGTAGGAAAGGAAGTAAAAGAGAAGCTGATGCAGGAGAAAAATGTGCATAATGTCTTTGTGCATATCAACCCTTACAATCCCGGCAATCCAGATTAAAGATGGGAGAGATGTGGAGTGAAAGTTCAGTGGGCCTTGATATTCGGGATTCTATTTGCACTTATTGTCGCGGTATTTGCTGTTATTAATGTGGATCCTGTTACAGTCAACTATGTTTTTGGGGAAAGTGAATGGCCGCTTATACTGGTCATCCTCGGTTCAGTGCTGATGGGCGGCCTCATCGTCGGGCTAGTAGGTGTATTCAGGGTATTTGCCCTTCAGCGGAAGGTCAGATCCCTTGAGAAAGAGAACGCCGCTCTTAAGGCTGGCGCCGATAAGGGAAGCGCCGAAGCTGCAGCAGACAGTGACGAAGATTATTTAAAAAGGGATATTCATTAGAAGGAAGCAGCCTTGCTGCTTCCTTTATTTTCTGCTGATTGTACACCCCAGGAATTCATTGAATCCCGGTACGCCCTCTTGTATAATAGAAAAGCTGAGGGGTGAACGTATGTTAAAGTCAAAAACAAGATGGATTGTTCGTCAATCGGATAAAGATAAAGCTGACACACTGATCAGCGAATTGAAAATCAGTCCAATTGTGGCATCATTATTAGTGAATCGGGGGCTCGATACTCCTGAATCGGCACAGGATTTCCTGTACGGAAATAATGGGGAGTTCCACGACCCTTTTCTCCTGGCCGGGATGGATGCTGCAGTCTCACGAATAAATAAAGCGATAAACGAAAATGAACCGATTTTAATATATGGGGATTATGATGCAGACGGAGTCACAAGCACCTCTGTTATGATGATAACGCTCCGCAGCCTGGGTGCCAATGTAGATTTCTACATACCTAACCGGTTTACGGAGGGATACGGCCCGAATGAGGGAGCATTCAGGCATGCGGCGGAAATTGGCACCAAGCTGCTCATTACGGTGGATACCGGCATATCAGCAGTCCATGAGGCGTCAATTGCCAAAGAGCTGGGCATGGACCTGATCATTACGGACCACCATGAACCCGGTCCGGTTCTCCCGGAGGCCCTGGCTATCATCCATCCCAAGCTTGAGGGAAGCCTTTATCCTTTCCGTGAGCTTGCCGGAGTGGGCGTGGCCTTTAAGGTAGCTCACGCCCTATTGGGAAATATCCCCGAGGAGCTTCTGGAAATTGCTGCTATAGGAACCGTGGCCGACCTGGTATCTCTGAAGGGAGAGAACAGGCTCCTTGTCCAGAGAGGGATCAAGAAGCTGAAGGTGACTAAAAGGGCCGGCCTGCTCGCGCTGTTCAAGCTGGCAAATGTGGAGCAGGCTGCAGTAGATGAAGAAACCATAGGGTTCATGCTTGCTCCAAGGCTGAATGCTGCCGGCAGGCTGGACAGCGCAGATCCGGCCGTCCATCTGCTGCTGACAGATGACCGGGAAGAAGCAGCTATGATTGCTGAAGAAATTGACAGCATGAACAAAGAGAGGCAGTCCATTGTCAGCCAGATTGCCGAAGAGGCAATCAAAGAAGTCGAGGAAAAGTACCCGGCAGGGGAAAATGCTGTTCTCGTTATCGGGAAGGAAGGCTGGAATGCCGGTGTGATCGGCATTGTAGCGTCAAGGCTTGTCGATAAATTCTACAGGCCGGCCATCGTCCTCAGCTTTGATAAAGAAAAGGGGACGGCAAAAGGGTCTGCCAGAAGCATTGCCGGATTTGATTTGTATAAAAATCTGTCAGCCTGCAGGGACATCCTGCCCCATTTTGGTGGCCATCCGATGGCTGCTGGGATGACGCTTGGGCTTGGCGACGTGGGGGAGCTGCGGGAAAGGCTCAACGGCCTCGCGAAAGAGCAGCTCAGTGACGAGGATTTCATACCGGTCGCAAGCCTCGATGCCGAGGTAAGCCTTGAAGATGTCAGCCTGCCTGCGATAGAACAAATGCAGCTTCTTTCCCCCTTTGGAATGGACAATCCTAAACCGCGCGTCCTGATCAAGGATGCCCCCATTGCCAGCATGCGAAAGATAGGCTCCGGCCAGAATCATCTTAAAATGGCACTTGGCGAGGGTTCATCCGCATTGGACGGAATCGGATTCGGCCTTGGGGAGCTGTTCCATCATATCTCGGCAGATTCCCGGATATCCGTAATTGGTGAATTATCTATAAATGAATGGAATAATATAAGAAAACCGCAAATTTTTCTGCACGATTTATCTGTCGCCGAATGGCAGCTTTTTGATCTGAGAGGAATCAAGAGATTTGAACAGCTAAAGGAACTCCTTCCTGAATCAAGTACCAAGTGGATATGCTTTGACAGCCAAAGCCGGGAAAAGATTCCTTCATTGCCGGAAGATGCAACTTTCTTCATAAGCTCTGAAACGGAAGCGGAAGCTCTGGTGATTGAAGAAGAGCATATAGTTCTGGCAGATCTGCCTCCTTCAAAACAGATGCTGGAAAAGCTCCTTCAGGGCAAAGCCCCTGCCAGGATCTATGCCCACTTCTATAAGGAAGAAAGCGAGTATTTCAGCACGATCCCAAACAGGGACCATTTTAAGTGGTTTTATTCATTCCTGGCCAAAAGAGGCCAATTCGACATAAGAAAATTCGGGGACCAGCTTGCCAAGCATAAAGGATGGAGCAGGGAAACAATTGATTTTATGTCAAAGGTGTTTTTTGAGCTGGACTTTGCTAAAATGGAAAATGGGCTCTTGGCCCTTAATAAAGAGGCAAACAAGCGGGACCTGACAGAATCCCCGACATATCAAAGGAAGCATGCACAATACACCCTTGAAAACGATTTGCTGTATTCTTCATACCAGGAGCTGAAAAGCTGGTTCGATGCAGTCCTTCAAGGGGCGGTTCATACTGAGGAGGCAATGGAAGAATGGATTTGAAACAATATATAACAATAGTGGAAGACTGGCCGAAGCCCGGGATTAGATTCAAAGATATCACAACGCTTATGGATAATGGCGATGCTTATAAATATGCGACTGACCAGATCGTTGAATATGCGAAAGAAAAGCAAATTGACCTTGTAGTCGGGCCTGAAGCACGCGGCTTTATCATCGGCTGCCCTGTTGCTTATTCACTTGGCGTAGGCTTTGCACCTGTCAGGAAAGAAGGGAAGCTTCCGCGCGAGACGGTCAAAGTCAATTATGGCCTGGAATATGGAAAAGATGTACTGACGATCCATAAAGATGCCATCAAACCAGGACAGCGCGTCCTGATCACAGATGACCTGCTGGCAACAGGAGGCACTATTGACGCAACAATCAAGCTTGTCGAAGAGCTTGGAGGCGTTGTCGCCGGGATTGCTTTCCTGATCGAATTAACCTACCTTGACGGCCGTAGCAAGCTTGACGGATATGACATCCTTACATTAATGAACTACTGAGGCATAGTCTTTGAAAAAATTGTTTAAAAAAAGCGGGGCACTATCAACATAGTGCGCCGCTTTTCCTTTTCTGCAAAGTTTACAATAAAACATAAGAAGAATCCGGCAAAAAAAGAGCTTTTTCGACAAAAATCTTCAATTCCATATAAAAATAACTTCCAATCCCTTTACATCCACGGTTTTTTTTTCGATAATAGTAACAATCATTCTTTTTTCAGTTCTATCATTAATTGAATGGTTGTAAACGGAGATTTTAGGGAGAATCCGGGCAAGCTTGGATTCTTATTAAACTTTATATAGATAAAGGTGATTCTATGGCGAACGACCAGGTTTTGACCGCCGATCAAGTCATCGAGAGGACAAAAGAATATTTAAATGAGGAGCATGCCGGAGTCGTACGGAAGGCCTATGAATTTGCGAAACATGCCCATCGTGAACAATATAGGAAATCCGGGGAGCCATACATCATCCATCCAATCCAGGTGGCAGGGATCCTGGCCGATCTTGAAATGGATCCATCGACAGTTGCTGCAGGTTTTCTTCATGATGTTGTAGAGGATACGGAAGTCACATTGGCTGATATCTCAGAGGCATTCAATCCGGAAGTTGCGATGCTAGTCGATGGCGTGACAAAACTGGGGAAAATCAAATACAAATCACAGGAAGAGCAGCAGGCCGAAAACCATCGGAAAATGTTTGTTGCCATGGCCCAGGATATTAGGGTCATCCTGATTAAGCTTGCAGACAGGCTCCATAATATGAGGACGCTTAAGCATCTTCCTGCTGAAAAGCAGCGCAGGATATCGAATGAGACGCTTGAAATCTTTGCGCCGCTTGCCCACCGCCTAGGTATCTCGAAAATCAAGTGGGAGCTTGAGGATACGGCGCTCCGCTATCTCAATCCGCAGCAGTATTACCGGATTGTCAACTTGATGAAGAAAAAGCGTGCCGAGCGCGAGCTCTATCTGGAGGAAGTCATCGGCGAAATGAAAGGCAAGATGGATGAAGTGTCCATCAGAGCCGATCTTTCCGGCCGGCCGAAGCATATATACAGCATCTACAGGAAAATGGCGCTTCAGAATAAGCAGTTCAATGAAATCTATGATCTGCTTGCGGTCCGCATTGTGGTCAACAGCATTAAAGACTGCTATGCTGTCCTGGGCATCATCCATACATGCTGGAAGCCTATGCCCGGGCGGTTCAAGGATTATATCGCCATGCCGAAGGCGAATATGTACCAGTCTCTGCATACAACGGTCATCGGCCCAAAGGGCGACCCGCTTGAGGTGCAGATCCGCACAACCGAAATGCATCAAATCGCAGAGTTCGGGATTGCGGCCCACTGGGCATATAAAGAAGGCAAAACTGTCAATGAAGGCTCTTCTTTCGAAGAAAAGCTGACATGGTTCAGGGAAATCCTCGAGTTTCAGGATGATAGCGTGAATGCAGAAGAATTCATGGAATCGCTGAAAATTGACCTTTTTTCTGATATGGTGTTTGTATTTACGCCAAAGGGAGATGTCATCGAGCTGCCTTCAGGGTCTGTCCCGATTGATTTTGCCTATCGGATTCACTCCGAAATCGGCAATAAAACAATTGGTGCAAAGGTTAACGGAAAAATGGTCACTCTGGATTATAAATTGAAGACCGGTGATATCCTTGAGATTCTCACGTCCAAACATTCCTATGGGCCGAGCAAGGATTGGCTGAAGCTTGCCCAGACGACTCAGGCGAAAAATAAAATCCGCCAATTTTTCAAAAAGCAGCAGAAGGACGAAAACTTCGAAAAAGGCAAAGAGATGGTTGAAAAAGAAATCCGCAATATGGATTTTGACATCAAAGAAATCCTGACTGCCGAGAATGTCCGGAGAGTGTCTGAAAAATTCAATTTTGCCAGTGAAGAGGATATGTATGCCGCCGTCGGCTATAATGGCGTCACGGCTCTGCAGGTCGCAAACCGTCTGACCGAAAAATGGCGGAAAAAGCGTGATATGGAGCAGGTTACCGATATCTCCAATGCCGTTTCGGAATTGAAATCCTTCCCTTCTGTCAAGAAAAGGGAATCTGGCGTAAGGGTTTCAGGGATTGATAATCTCCTGATCCGACTTTCCCGCTGCTGCAATCCAGTGCCGGGAGATGAAATTGTCGGCTTTATCACTAAAGGCAGGGGGGTGTCTGTCCACCGTTCAGACTGTACCAATATTGATACTGCCGATGCCAAAGCAAGGCTCATCCCGGTTGAATGGGAAACAGGCCTCAATGATAAAAAAGAATATAATGTCGAGATTGAAATTAACGGCTATGACCGCCGTGGCCTTCTGAACGAAGTGCTGCAGGCCGTCAATGAAACCAAAACAAATATATCTGCAGTGTCTGGCAAATCGGACCGCAATAAAATGGCTACCATCAATATGTCGATCAGCATCACAAATGTAAGCCATCTGCAGAAAGTTGTGGACCGCATCAAGCAGATTCCTGACATCTATTCTGTCAGACGTATCATGAACTAAGGGGTATACAAAATGCGAGTAGTTGTTCAGCGAAGCAAAGAAGCGAGTGTGACTGTAGAAGGAAAGGCTGTAGGCAGCATTTCCCGCGGATTTGTTTTGCTAGTGGGCGTCACCCATGAGGATGGGGTGAAAGATGCTGAATATCTGGCTGATAAAATTGCCAATCTCCGCGTATTTGAAGATGAAGAGGGCAAGATGAACAGATCTTTGCTGGATGTTGGGGGAGAAATTCTTTCTGTGTCCCAGTTCACTCTATACGGCGACTGCCGTAAAGGAAGAAGGCCAAACTTCATGGAAGCGGCCAGGCCTGACCATGCCCTTCAAATCTATGAGGCGTTCAATGGGCTTCTCCGGGAAAAGGGCATTAAAACAGAAACAGGGCAGTTTGGCAGCATGATGGACGTCAGCCTGGTGAATGACGGACCGGTCACACTGATAATAGAAAGCAAATGACAGTCTGAGAAGGCTGTTTTTTTTTTGAAAAAATAGAGAGACCTTCAATTTGAAGGATCTCTCTATCGCATTAATATCTTTTAAAATACCGGGCAAGGCCCTGATAAATGCCGGCTGCAGCTGCCTCCTGATACTGAGGGGAGGTAACGAGCATTTCTTCTGCCGGGTTGCTCAGATAGCCTAATTCAAGGAGAATGGCATTTTTATTATTTTCTCTGATGACAAAATAATCGCCGGCCCGCACACCGCGGTCCTTCAGCTTCGTCTGGGCGGCCAGGGAGCTGTGGACGCTCTCGGCGAGAGGCTTTTGGAATCCATGATAATAGTAAACCGTCATGCCGCGGACACTTTTGTCATTTATGCTGTCATAATGCAGGCTGATGAAAGCATCGGCATTATGGTATGATGCGGAGCCGACCCTCGAGCTGAGCGGGATATAGGAGTCAGTGGATCTTGTTAAGATTACATTGGCGCCCGCAGCTTTCAGCTTGCTGTACAGAAGCTGGGCTGTTTGAATGGTAACAGTTTTCTCCTGGGTTCCCCGCGCTCCGGTTGTGCCATTGTCGCGGCCGCCATGGCCGGGATCAAGGACGATGGTTTTCCCCTGCAGGTGAAGCTCTGCGCCCGGCTTTTCGATCTGGGGCGAGCTTCCGCTCAAGGAAACGATCCATCCGGCTACATAGCCTGCCTTCCCGTCCAAGCTGATTTTGTACCAGTCTTTCTCACGGCCCAGCACCTCGAACGATTCCCCTGCGTTGGCCAATTGCAGCACAGAGCTTCCTGTGCTGGCATCTTTCCTGATATTTGTTCCGTTATGTAGTATGGTGATGGTGCTGCCTTTTGCCGGTTTGCTGCCGTTTGCAGGGGAAACCTCTGACTTATCGAGATACCATGCTGCTATCCAGCCATATGAACCGGGCTTGTACTCAATTTTTGCCCAATTGTTCTTTTCTTCAATAATTGAATAGGTTTCGCCTTTTGAAACCGATCCGAGAACTTTCCCATTCAAGGAGCTTGTATCCCTGAGATTTAAGGTCTGGGCAGTAACTGTTCCCGTCAGTCTTTCTGATGGCTTCACGCTGCTGCCGGCACTTGGGTTCTGGCTTAAGCTTTTGGAAGAAGAAATGAACTCGCTGCTCACCCATGCATGATTGCCGCGGAAGATAATTTCTGTCCAGCTCCCGTTATCGGATACAATGCTGACCCTGTCACCGCTTTGAAGCTTCCCGAGGACCGTGCCCTGTGTTCCGGGAGCGCTCCTGACGTTCAATGAATCACCTGTGACTGTTCCTTCAGCAGCAGAAGCTGCTTCGGCTTTGCTGCTTCCCTCTGTGATAAAATCTGCGGAGACCCAGCCATTTCCGAATGAGCCGGTAATCCTGACCCAATTTCCCTCTTTTTCAATAATGCCGGCCTTTTGCCCTTTATTCAGGACAGCTATGACCGAGGCATCTGTACCGGGATTTGACCTGACCCGCAATCCATCAGCTGTGACAGTCCCGCCTGAAGATACAGAGGCGGATTCTTTCTTTCCAGCTTCCTTCACTGCCAGCCAGCCCGCAACCCATCCTGTCGATCCGCCGCCAAGGTTGAGCTGCAGCCAGTCCCCGCTTTCCTTCAGGATCGGATACCGGTCCCCTTTGGCTGCCTGTTTGACAATCGAATAGCTGAGCCCCGGGCCGCCGCGGATATTCACTCCGCTGTCTGCGATCAGTGCTGTTCCGCCGGATGCGGCAGTGCTTTCGGATGGCCTCCATACTCCCCCTGCTAAAAGGATGAAGCATAGAAATAGTAATATGTTGCTGCTTTTTAACAAAAAGTCCCCTCCTTTTGCAAAATCATGGAGTGTATAAATATAAGTTCTATTTTAGAACATAAAACCCCTGCTGTTAATATCGGAATTTTGCTGTCCAATTTTAGCCATTAGCTGAAAAGGCAATTTAATTGGCTGCCAAGGGAATGTTTAAGAGGCTTTCAAGACATACTGAAAGAATAAAAAACTTTTCGGGTAGGGTGGTCTGATGAGATTTGGAGAAAAGGGCATGCATGCCCATGAGAACGGAAATCAGCTGTTTGGAGTGGACTTTCACGATTTCATCCAGAAGGAGCAGGGTTCCGGCATGTACGAACTTGCTTCGGAATTCGGCCTCAGCATCGGGGATGTCAGGAAGCTGAAGAGGAAGCTTGAGCGTTCCTAGAGCAGGTGCAGCCGCACAGGGGAAAGAGCCTTCCGGAAATACTGTCACCGTCTCTTTTACCCCTTGACAATGGCTGAAATGGTCTTTATGATTAGATAAATAAAATCACTATTCATATGGAACACTGATGATGGAGAACAGTAGTTGAGAAATGTGTGAAAAGAGAGGAAATGCCCTGGGCTGAAAGCATTTCTGCATGGCAGCTTGATGAATGAACACTCCGTAGGATTCTCCCTGAAAAAGCGGACCGTTTTAGTAGGGGCTGAACGTTGACAGGCGTTAACTGTAAAAGTGGAAGTGCATGATGGTTATGCCTTCAATTAGGGTGGCACCACGGGATCTAACTCCCGTCCCTTGTATGGGAATACAAGGGACGGGAGTTTTTTGCATTTAAAAAGCGCAGCATGTCCCCGGTGTGCCCTGTTAGTATACATAGGAATGCTAGGAGGAAACAGGAAATGGCAATGAATATACCGAGGGGTACCCAGGATATCCTTCCTGGAGAATCGGAAAAGTGGGCGTATATTGAAGGAAAAGCGAGAGAGCTGTGCAGCAGGTTTCAGTACCAGGAAATCCGGACGCCAATTTTCGAGCATACCGAACTCTTCCTGAGAGGGGTCGGAGATACAACGGACATCGTCCAAAAAGAAATGTATACCTTCGAGGACCGCGGCGGGCGCAGCCTGACACTGAGGCCTGAAGGCACTGCACCGACTGTACGGTCATTTGTCGAAAATAAGATGCATGGCTATGCCAATCAGCCTGTAAAGCTTTATTACACAGGCCCGATGTTCCGTTATGAACGCCCTCAGGCAGGCCGCTTCAGGCAATTTGTACAATTCGGGGTAGAGGCGCTGGGGAGCTCGGATCCAGCCATTGACGCAGAAGTGATTGCCCTGGCTATGAGCATCTACAAAGAACTGGGACTGAAGAAGCTCAAGCTGGTCATCAACAGCCTGGGCGATAAAGAAAGCAGGAACAGCCACCGCGAGGCGCTGATTGCCCATTTCAAGCCGAGGATCGGAGAGTTCTGTTCTGACTGCCAAAACAGGCTGGAAAAAAATCCGATGAGGATTCTGGACTGCAAAAAGGACAGAGAGCACGAATTGATGCAGACTGCCCCTTCCATTCTCGATTTTCTCAATGAAGATTCAAAGAAGTACTTTGAGAAAGTGCAGCAGTACCTGGCGGATGTATCCATCGACTTTACGGTCGATCCAAATCTCGTGCGCGGCCTGGATTATTATAACCATACTGCCTTCGAAATTATGAGTGATGCTGAAGGCTTCGGGGCAATCACGACTCTTTGCGGCGGGGGGCGCTATAATGGCCTGACTGAGGAAATCGGCGGACCGGAAGCACCGGGCATCGGCTTTGCATTCAGCATTGAACGCTTTCTGTCAGCTTTGGAGGCAGAAGGTATCAAGCTTCCTGTTAATGAAGGAATCGACTGCTATCTCGTGGCTCTTGGGGAAGAGGCGAAGGATTATTCTGTCGGCCTCCTGCATAAGCTGCGCATGGCAGGTATTTCCGCAGAAAGAGATTATCTGGACAGAAAGATCAAAACACAATTCAAGGCAGCTGACCGCATGAACGCAAAATATGTAGCCGTCCTTGGGGAAGATGAATTGAAAGCAGGCAAGATCAATGTGAAGTCCATGGAAACCGGTGATCAGACCGAAGTCAGCCTGGATTCATTCATAGACCAATTAAAAGAGCTTATAGGGGGTTAATGTATGTTTGGGAGAACATATTTCTGCGGAGAAGTAACAGAAAAAAGCATAGGTGAAAAAGTTACACTTAAAGGCTGGGTTCAGAAACGCCGTGATTTGGGCGGATTGATTTTCATTGATTTAAGGGACCGCACGGGACTGGTACAGGTAGTGTTCAATCCTGAAACTTCCCCTGAGGCTCTCGCTGCAGCTGAAAAAATCAGGAATGAATATGTACTGAGTGTGGAAGGAAAGGTTGTTGCAAGGGAACCTGGCACAATTAACGAAAACCTGCCTACAGGCAAGATTGAAGTCAGTGCAGAAGCAGTAACAATCATCAATGAAGCGAAGACACCGCCGTTCGTGATCGCTGACCAGACAGATGTATCGGAAGATGTGCGACTGAAATACCGCTATCTTGACTTCAGGCGCCCCGTTATGTTCGAAACCTTCAAGATGCGCCACCAGGTGACAAAGTCAATCCGGGATTACCTGGACAGCGAGGGCTTCCTTGATATTGAAACGCCTATCCTGACGAAGAGTACACCTGAAGGAGCCCGCGATTATCTCGTTCCAAGCAGGGTCCATCCTGGCGAGTTTTATGCTTTGCCGCAGTCTCCTCAAATCTTTAAGCAGCTTTTAATGGTGGGCGGAATTGAAAGATACTATCAGATTGCCCGCTGTTTCCGTGATGAGGATCTCCGTGCAGACCGACAGCCGGAATTCACGCAAATCGATATTGAAACAAGCTTTATGAGCCAGGAAGACATCATTTCTATGACAGAGCAGATGATGACGAAGGTGATGAAAGAGGTTAAGGGCATTGATATCACACTGCCCATCCAGCGCATGACCTATCAGGAAGCGATGGACCGCTACGGCTCTGATAAGCCGGACACCCGTTTTGCAATGGAGCTGGTCAACCTCTCTGAAACACTGAGCAATTCAGGCTTCAAAGTATTTGCAGGTGCGATTTCTTCCGGCGGGGAAGTCAAAGCAATCAATGTGAAAGACGCTGCCTCCAAATACAGCCGCAAGGACATTGATGCGCTGACAGAATTTGCTTCAAGATATGGTGCTAAGGGTCTGGCTTGGCTGAAAGCAGAAGAAGAAGGCTTAAAAGGGCCGATTGCAAAATTTGTTGCAGAGGAAGAGCAGGCAGCTATTAAAGAACTGCTGGGAGTCGAGACAGGAGACCTGCTCCTATTTGTGGCCGATAAGAAAAGCGTCGTCGCTGACGCACTTGGGGCCCTGCGCCTGAAGCTTGGCAAAGAGCTTGGACTTATCGACCAGTCCCTCTTCAATTTCCTTTGGGTGACAGAATGGCCGCTGCTTGAATTTGATGAAGAAGAAGGCCGCTACTATGCTGCCCACCATCCATTTACAATGCCAAACCGCGAAGACCTGGAATACCTTGATACTGATCCTTCAAAGGTAAAGGCCCAGGCTTATGACCTTGTGCTGAATGGATATGAGCTCGGCGGAGGCTCACTGCGTATCTTTGAACGCGAGATCCAGGAAAAAATGTTCTCTGTTCTTGGCTTCAGCAAGGAGGAGGCAAGGGAGCAATTCGGATTCCTGCTCGAAGCGTTTGAATACGGTACT
Source organism: Bacillus sp. MMSF_3328 (assembly GCF_030733525.1). Lineage (NCBI taxonomy): Bacteria > Bacillati > Bacillota > Bacilli > Caryophanales > Bacillaceae > Bacillus > Bacillus sp. MMSF_3328. The sequence goes on from NZ_JASHIV010000001.1 coordinate 136,175, forward strand.
CCTCCGCACGGCGGCATTGCGCTTGGCCTTGATCGCCTTGTGATGCTGCTGGCCGGAAGCTCGAACCTGAGGGATACGATCGCTTTCCCGAAAACGGCAAGTGCAAGCTGTCTCCTGACCAATGCACCCGGCGAAGTAAGCGAGGCACAGCTGAACGACCTTCACCTGCAGCTTAACCTGAAAAAAAGTGAGTAATTACCTATCCCTTATTCCTTGATACTGGCAGGCGGGATATGATACTATACTATCAATAACAGAAGAGTCCTAATGTGTTCGTTGTTTCACCTGACATTTTGACCTAACATTATTCCTTCGGGAGCCCGGATTTCCTTGCGGCGTAAACGCCTCTGGCTAGGGGACTTACAAAAGCGGGAATAGGGCACCCACCTGCTGAGTGCGGGTTCAAAACGAAGGCATCCAAGGCGACGGCACAATTGGGACTCTTCTTACATACGAATGCTAAACCATGCTTACAGGCGTGGTTTTTTTATTGTTCACTGCCCTTAATTCCCATAGAAATACTTGTTTTTATAATGAAGTATGATATATTCATTATCGGGTAATAGATACATAAGAGATAAAGGGGCCGTATGAGCAAAAATGCCCCTGATACAGGCATATTTATTCAAAAAATGAAAATGGAGTTGAGATATATGCTGCACCAATTTTCACGAAACGAACTTGCGATTGGCCAGGAAGGCCTTGAAACAATGAAAAACAGTACAGTGGCAGTCCTTGGAATTGGAGGAGTGGGCTCATTTGCTGCAGAAGCATTGGCGCGTTCAGGAGTCGGGAAGCTCATTTTAATTGATAAGGATGATGTTGATATTACCAATGTCAACCGCCAGATCATTGCTTTGGTTTCGACTGTCGGGAAACCGAAGGCAGATTTAATGAAGGAACGCATCAAGGACATCAATCCTGACTGTGAAGTGATTGCTTTAAAAATGTTTTATACAGAAGAAACATATGAGGAGATTTTTGCTTACGGGCTGGATTATGTAGTAGATGCCAGTGATACGATTTCTTATAAAATTCACCTGATCAAGGAGTGCCTGAAGAGGGACATCCCGATGATTTCGAGCATGGGCGCAGCCAATAAAATGGATCCGACCAGGTTCCAGATTGCTGATATTTTTAAGACGCATACCGATCCGATTGCCAAGGTGATCCGCACCCGTCTGCGCAAAGAAGGAATCCGCAAGGGGATTCCGGTTGTGTTTTCAGATGAAAGCCCGATTGTGATCCGTGAGGAGGTAAGGAAGGAAGTAGGCAAGGACGATGCCAAAATCCGCAAAGCGAAAATGCCTCCTTCTTCGAACGCATTTGTTCCTTCTGTAGCCGGACTGGTCATGGCAAGCTATGTGGTGAGGGATCTGCTGAAGGATATTAAGATTGTTAGGGTTAATGATAAATAAGGAAGCCTTGTTGAAGAGCACTGCAGTTACTGTGGTGCTCTTTTATATGAGTTCAAGACGAAATTTTCCACTTGGAAGGGGGCTGTTGATTTGCGTTCCAGGCACTTCGCTTTCCGCGGGGCGGAGTTGAGCCTCCTCGGAGCAAGCTCCTGTGGGGTCTCAACTCTTCCGCTATTTCCCGCAGGAGTCTACGTGCCTTGCACTCCAATCAACAGGGTTTTTAACTTTATTCGGCAGTGCTAAGATCCTAAATTAAAATCTTTTAGTGCTTACAAATAAGGCATGATCTCAGTCTTTTGGTTCTTCGGTTGGAGGCATTAGCAAATGAAGTATAATGTTGAGAGAGCATTTGAGAATAAATTCTCCTTTTTAGAGGGGGGCTGTTGATTTGCGTTCCAGGCATTTCGCTTTCCGTGGGGCGGAGTTGAGCCTCCTCGGAGCAAGCTCCTGCGGGGTCTCAACTCTTCCGCTATTTCCCGCAGGAGTCTTCGTGCCTTGCACTCCAATCAACAGGGTTTGATAACTTTATTCGGTAATGAAAAGATCTGCAATCTATTCCAATTGGTTACTATAAATTAGACAATATTTTAATGAACCACTTTAACCCCAATTCCAGCTTCCTCGGCCATGATCCCCGCTTCTTTCAGTATCCCGAACATTTCCTCATATTTCTGAAGGTATTCCTGAAGTTTTGAATGTTTGTCTTCTAAATCCTTTTCCAGGAGCTTGTTTCTTCCTGCGAGTTTGGCCGACTCCTCCTGCAGTGCTTGTTGTTCATTTATGAGCGGAATTAAGGACTGCAGCTTTTGAAGGAATGCTAATCCATTGCTGAGGTCCAGGATATCTCCAGGAGCAGGATCTTCACGATCATCCTGCTTCACAGAAGGAGCGTCCTGATATTTCAGCAGACTGTTATACCTTGCCCTGCAGGCAGTAGCCGTTCTTGCAAGCTTTTGGGCGGCATCTTCATAGCAGGCCTGTTTCGTACGTCCCTGGTTTGTTCCTTCTTCGATTGCTTCCATGAGGAGCCGGTCCTCTTCGGCAGTCCATTTTTTATTTTTGGCTGTCATGCTCCGCCCTCCTTTTCCTTTATTTCTTATCGTCACCTGCACAAATGATCTTATTCAACAAAAGGGGCTGTCCCTGTGTGTGGACAGCCCCTTTGTAAGTTGAGATTCTTCATCTGCTTTTGTTAAGTTTTTCATATATAGCTGCGAGGGCCTGTTCGAATTTACCGGTTGTTTTAGGCTCATAATAGATTTTGTTCTTTATTTTATCAGGCAGGTACTGCTGCTTCACCCAGCCTCCGGGAAAATCATGGGGATATTTATAATCAATCCCTCTGCCAAGCTCCTTGGCGCCTTTGTAATGGGCGTCCTTCAGGTGCTGGGGCACTTCGCCGCTTTTGCCGGCCCGGATATCGGCGATTGCTGCATCAAGGGCAGAATAAGCTGAGTTTGATTTGGGAGATAAGCATAATTCAATCACTGCATTTGCCAGCGGGATGCGCGCCTCCGGAAACCCGATTCTTTCAGCGGTTTCAATGGCTGCGAGGGTGCGGGCACCAGCCTGCGGGCTTGCAAGCCCGATATCTTCGTAAGCAATGACAAGCAGTCTCCTGCTGATGCTCACAAGATCTCCGGCTTCTATCAGTCTTCCCAGATAATGAAGGGCGGCGTTTACATCGCTGCCGCGGATGCTTTTCTGGAATCCAGACAGTACATCATAGTGTGCATCACCGTCCTTATCATGGACAAAGCTTTTTCGCTGCAGGCATTCTTCGGCAGTACCGAGAGAAATGCTGATCACTCCATTTTCATCTTTTTCTGTTGAGAGGACTGCCAGCTCAAGGGCATTAAGGGAGCTGCGCACATCCCCGTTGGAGGAAGAAGCCAAATGGGACAGTGCATCCTCATCTATTTCAACTTTTTCATTCCCAAAGCCGTTTTCTTTGTCCTGCAGGGCTCTGAGCAGGCTTTTCTTTATATCCTCTTCAGAAAGCGGCTTAAGCTCAAAGATTTGGCAGCGGCTCCGTATTGCGGGATTGATTGCATGGTAGGGATTGCTTGTTGTGGCGCCGATCAGCACGATCATCCCATTCTCCAGGTAAGGAAGGAGAAAATCCTGCTTGGCCTTATCCAGGCGGTGAACCTCATCAAGGAGGAGTATGACTTTTCCGGACATCTTGGCTTCAGCAGCCACAACTTCCATATCCTTCTTATTATTTGTAACAGCATTCAATGTCCGGAAGGCAAATTGTGTGCTGCCGGCAATGGCGCTGGCTATCGAAGTCTTTCCGATCCCCGGCGGCCCGTAAAGGATCATGGAAGAAAGCTGCCTTGCCTTCACCATTCTGTATATGATTTTCCCTTCGCCGACCAGATGTTCCTGGCCGATGATATCTTCAATTGATTTAGGCCTCATGCGGAAGGCAAGCGGCTTGGTATTCATTATGCATCTCTCCAGCCAATGTAGTTGATAGCGGATGAGCGGTTTCCCGATCCGATTCTTATCATTAGTGTACCGCAAATGGGTTTCTAAAGGAAAAAGGAAGGCTCCTGCCGGCAGCAGAAGGGCGGGCGCCTTCTGCATAAAGACACGAAAATATGCTATAATGTCAAAAGTCTATATAATTACTAAGCATTTTGGTAAAATTTAATATAAAAGCCATTCTGGCACAGGGAGCAGAAGAAACCAATGATAAGAAAAAGAAAGGGGCAGACAGGGCCCCGTTTTGCAGTGTTTTTTTCAGGCCTTCTCATTATGGCCCTTGGCATCGTGCTCCTTATAAAGGCCGAGCTTGGGGCAACACCCTGGGATGTCCTCCATGTCGGCCTTTTTTATCAGGCAGGCCTGACGATCGGAAGCTGGTCAATCATTGTAGGGCTCGTCATTCTGACGGCCGCTGCCTTGCTTTCAGGGGAGATCCCCCAAGTCGGGGCATTTCTGAATATGCTTTTAATCGGAGTGTTCATTGATTTTTACATGATGCTGCCTTTCATGCAGACTCCAGGCAGTCTGGGTGGAAAAATAATTATGCTTGTCGCTGGCATCATTATTAATGCTTATGGAATGGGGCTTTATATCTCCGCCCAATTCGGGGCAGGGCCCCGTGACAGTTTGATGATTGCCCTGGCAGCCAAGACAGGCCGGAAGATCCGCGATGTCCGCGGTGCTATGGAGCTGCTGGTCCTGGCTGCAGGCTGGCTGCTCGGCGGACCGATTTTCTGGGCGACAATTCTTTATACGCTTGTCATCGGGCCGCTGGTGGGGCTTGCCCTGCCGCAATGCCAGACATTGACAGATAAATGGCTTGAAAAGCTGCGCAGCAAAAAGGGAGGCATAAGTGCTCCTTCATTAAAAGAACAAGATCGAGGTGCAAGTTCATGAAGATTTCCACTAAAGGCCGCTATGGCTTGACTATTATGATTGAATTGGCTAAAAAACATGGAGAAGGGCCGATCTCCTTGAAATCTATCGCCCAGACAAATGATCTTTCCGAGCACTATCTCGAGCAGCTGATTGCTCCGCTCCGCAACGCCGGACTTGTCAGAAGCATTCGCGGTGCCTATGGCGGATATGTGCTTGGCCATGAGCCTGCCGATATCACTTCAGGCGATATCATCAGGGTGCTTGAAGGGCCGATCAGCCCAGTCGAAGGCATTGAAGACGAAGAGCCTGCGAAAAGAGAGCTTTGGATGAGGATCCGGGATGCTGTCAAGGAAGTGCTGGACAGCACGACGCTGGAGGATCTGGCAAACCATACAGACAGCGGCGAATCTGATGCTTATATGTTTTATATTTAGTCCCGGCACCGGCTTTTTGCGAGCGGGCTGGATTTTAAAAAACACACAGCTGGGCATAGCTGTATAAAAGGAATTCAATTAGAAGGTGAATGGATTGGATAGAATTTATATTGATCATGCTGCAACCTCTCCCATGCATCCGCGCGTCATTGAGCGGATGCTTGAAGTAATGCAGTCAGATTTCGGGAACCCGTCGAGTATCCACTTTTATGGAAGAAGTGCACGGAATATTGTCGATGAAGCAAGGGAATCCCTTGCCAGGAGCATCGGTGCGCATGCAACTGATATCATCTTTACGAGCGGGGGCACAGAGGCTGATAACCTGGCGATCCTTGGAACTGCTGCAGGCCGCCCGGACGGAGGGCATATCATAACAACTGAGATTGAACACCATGCGGTTCTCCATACCTGCAGGCAGCTTGAACAGCAGGGCTTTGAAGTCACTTTTCTCCCTGTAGATGAAACCGGGATTATAAAAGTGGAAGATGTCCGGAAAGCGCTGAGGGATGACACGATTCTCGTGACAATCATGTACGGCAATAACGAGGTCGGGACCATCCAGCCGATCAGGGAAATTGGTGCACTCCTGAAGGATCATCCTGCCTATTTCCATACTGATGCTGTCCAGGCATACGGGCTGGAAAAACTGGATGTGAATGAACTGAATGTGGATTTCCTTTCAGTATCGGCCCACAAAATCAATGGGCCAAAAGGGATCGGCTTCCTGTATAAAAACAAGGCTGCAAAGCTGTTTTCCCCGAGGATGTATGGCGGGGAACAGGAAAGGAAGCGCCGTGCAGGCACGGAAAATGTTGCTTCTATAGCCGGTTTTCAGGAAGCTGTCAGCATTGCCTCCGAAAACAGGGATGAAAGCGTCCGGAAATACCGTGAATTCAAGCGGGTCTTCATGTCAAAGCTTGAGGAAGCCGGTGTGGAATTCTTCCCGAACGGATTACTTGATAACACGCTCCCCCATGTTTTAAACTTAAGCTTTCCCGGAACTAACGTCGAAAGCATGCTCGTCAATCTCGATCTGGCAGGGATAGCCGCATCAAGCGGCTCTGCCTGCACAGCAGGATCGATCGATCCGTCGCATGTCCTTGTAGCCATGTTTGGAAAGAATTCCGGACGGCTGGCCAATTCGATCCGCTTCAGCTTCGGATTTACAAATTCCGTGGAGCAGATTGCAAAAGCCGGGGAAGAAACGGCAAAAATCATCCAGAGGCTTAGGAAATAAGCTCTCTGTCATATTGGCAGCAGCCAAAGGGGAGAAGGAAACATTTCTGCCCTTTACGATAAAAGCCGAAACACAAGAGAGGTGAGGAAGATGGCAAAATCCCCTAAAGATACCCGGGTGGTCGTCGGAATGTCAGGAGGTGTCGATTCATCTGTGGCCGCACTGCTTCTTAAAGAGCAGGGCTATGATGTTATCGGCATTTTTATGAAAAACTGGGACGATACAGACGAGAACGGCGTCTGTACCGCAACAGAAGACTATGAAGATGTCATCAGGGTCTGCAACCAGATTGGCATCCCTTATTATGCTGTTAATTTTGAAAAACAGTATTGGGATAAAGTATTTACGTATTTTCTTGATGAATATAAAGCAGGCCGCACGCCAAATCCTGATGTGATGTGCAATAAGGAAATTAAATTCAAAGCGTTTCTTGAGCACGCGATGAGCCTTGGCGCAGATTACCTCGCGACAGGGCATTATGCGAGAGTGGAGCATGGGGAAAATGGCGTGAAGATGCTGCGCGGACTTGATGAAAATAAAGACCAGACTTACTTCTTGAACCAGCTCACTGAAGAGCAGCTTTCCAAGGTCATGTTCCCGATCGGCAGCATAGAGAAATCCGAGGTAAGGGAAATTGCCAAGAAGGCCGGTCTTGCCACAGCTGCGAAAAAGGACAGTACAGGAATCTGCTTTATTGGCGAACGCAATTTCAAAGAGTTCCTTGGCAACTATCTGCCTGCACAGCCCGGCAGCATGGAAACAATGGAAGGCGAAACGGTAGGGAGACATGACGGCTTGATGTACTATACAATCGGCCAGCGCCATGGACTTGGCATCGGCGGTGCAGGCGATCCCTGGTTTGTCATCGGGAAGGACCTGAAGCGCAATGTTTTATACGTTGGCCAGGGCTTCGACAATGAAAAGCTCTATTCTGATTCCATCATTGCTGACAAGGTCAGCTGGGTTTCAAAAGCGCCAGGCGAAACTTTCGAGTGCACAGCAAAATTCAGATACCGCCAGCCGGATAATTCAGTAACAGTCACACTGCTTGAGAATGGACAGGCAAAGGTAACCTTCCATTCGCCTATCAGAGCTGTTACACCTGGCCAGGCTGTCGTGTTTTATGATGGCGAAGTCTGCCTTGGAGGCGGAACAATCGACCGCGTATTCAACAATGAACAAATGCTGACATATGTCGGCTGAGCAATGCCCCGGTCCAGCAGGAATCGGGGCTTTTTTCTGGAATGAAGTATCGGCTTACGCCAAGCAGAAATCGGCCGCGTCTTTATGATATAATTTCTGCAGACGCCCTTATGGTGCAATATTGCTTTTTAAGGAAACAGGGTGGGACGCATCTGCGCGTGCTTCCTTGCATTACATAGATGGAGAGTGGTTTATATGGATAAAAACCAGCATGGAATTGAGCTTATGAGAGAAGGGAAATGGGAGGAAGCTGCCAAGGTCTTCATGGAGGCCATCAGTGAAAATGGCACTGACCCTGTTTCATATATAAATTTGGGCAATGTTCTTGCCGCGGCTGGGGAAAACGAACAAGCCCTTAAATTTTATCAAAAGGCCATTGAAATTGATGAAAATGCCGCTGCTGCCTATTACAGTGCAGGCAATCTTTATTTCGAAGCAGACCAGCTGGATTTGGCCAAAAATATGTTTGAACAGGCAATGAGAAAGGGGCTCGAATCAGCCGATAATTATTTCATGCTCGGACTCACACTGATGCAGCTGGATCAGGCCAGGCTGGCTCTGCCTTACCTGCAGCGAAGCACTGAACTGAATGGGGAGGATGCTGAAGCCCATTTCCAGTACGGACTCTGCCTTGCCCAGCAGGAATTGATTGACGAAGCAATCGTCCAGTTCAGCCGCTGTGTGGAAATTGACCCTGATCATGCCGATGGCTACTACAATCTTGGTGTAGCATATGGATTCAAGGAAGAAGCTGAAAAGGCGCTTGCAATGTTCGATAAAGCACTGGAAATCCAGCCGGATCACATGCTTGCTGGATATGGCAAGAAATTGATTGAAAAAAGCTGACAAAACGAAAAAATCAGCCTGCTTTTAGGAAGGGGGAATAATGATGGAGAAGCAGGATTCTCTGGATCTTTTTGCCGAACAGGGCAAATTCATCAAAGGGAAGCATCTTGTGACTATTTTTCATAATGAATCAAATCTATATACAGTGCTCCGGATCCGGGTGGAAGAGACGAATCATGAATATGACGACAAGGAAGCTGTCATCACAGGCTATTTCCCGAAGGTGCATGACCATGAATCGTATATTTTCTATGGGGAATTCAAGGAGCACCCGAAATTCGGCCTTCAATTCCTGGCGAATCATTTCCGAAAGGATATCCCCCAGACCAAGCAGGGCGTAGTAGGCTATCTTTCCGGCGAGCTTTTTAAAGGCATCGGGAAAAAGACGGCAGAATCTATCGTAGATAAACTTGGGGAGAATGCGATTTCCAGAATCCTCAACCAGCCCTCCCTCCTGGACGAGATCCCGAAACTTCCTTCTGAAAAAGCAAAGCTCCTTTACGACACACTTATGGAGCATCAGGGTCTGGAACAGGCAATGATTGCACTGAATCAGTATGGCTTCGGCCCCCAGCTGAGCATGAAGATTTATCAGATGTACAAGGATGAGACGGTCCAGCTTCTGCAGACCAATCCATACAAGCTGGTTGAGGATATTGAAGGCATCGGCTTCGGCAGGGCGGATGAGCTTGGCTACCAGCTTGGCATTTCAGGAAGCCATCCTGACCGCATCAAGGCGGCATGCCTGTATATCCTGGAAACAGAAAGCATGCAGAACGGAAATGTTTATGTGCATGCCCGCACCCTCCTGGAAAAAGCCAGGTCGCTTCTTGAAGAAAATAAAAGAGATCAGATAGAATACAGCTCCATCTCCCAGGAAGTTATCAAGCTCGAAGAAGAAGGCAAGATCATGGCAGAAGATAAGCAGATTTATCTGCCCTCGCTTTATTTTGCTGAAAAGGGGCTTGTAACGAGCATCAAGCGGCTGCTGCAGCAGACCGAGTATGATGAACAATTCCCTGAGTCGGAGTTCCTGCTTGCCCTTGGCAGCCTTGAGGAAAGGATAGGTGTGCAGTACGCCCCTTCGCAAAAAGAAGCAATCCAGACCGCTCTGATGAGTCCCATGCTTATCCTGACGGGGGGACCGGGAACGGGAAAGACAACAGTCATCAAAGGTATAGTCGAACTGTACGCTGAGCTGCATGGCTGCTCACTGGAACCGAAGGATTATAAAAAGGAAGAGCCTTTCCCGTTCCTCCTGGCCGCCCCGACAGGAAGGGCCGCCAAGCGGATGTCCGAATCGACCGGCCTTCCTGCTGTAACGATCCACAGGCTGCTCGGCTGGAATGGAACGGAAGGCTTTGACCACCATGAAGACAATCCGCTGGAAGGGAAAATCCTGATAGTCGATGAAACCTCCATGGTAGACATCTGGCTGGCGAACAAGCTGTTCAAGGCTTTGCCGGAAAACATCCAGGTCATCCTGGTAGGAGATGAAGACCAGTTGCCTTCAGTCGGACCCGGCCAGGTGCTGAAGGATCTGCTTCTTTCAGAAAAAGTGCCCACTGTCAGGCTGACAGATATTTACCGGCAGGCAGAAGGCTCATCCATCATTGAGCTGGCGCACGAAATCAAAAAAGGCGGTCTTCCTGATGATATCGCGGTCCAGCAGGCCGACAGATCATTCCTTAAGTGCAGCCCTGCCCAGATTGCCGATGTGGTTGAAAAGGTAGTCCTGAATGCCAGGAAAAAAGGCTACAGGTCCAGGGATATTCAGGTTCTCGCTCCCATGTACAGGGGGCCGGCAGGAATTGATAATCTGAATAAGATCCTTCAGGAAATTTTAAACCCCAATCCTGATGGCACCAGGAAGGAGCTATCTTTCGGTGATGTGAAATACAGGGTGGGCGATAAGGTCCTTCAGCTGGTCAACCAGCCGGAAAATAACGTATTTAACGGCGATATGGGCGAAATTGTATCTGTCTTCTATGCAAAGGAAAATACCGAAAAGCAGGATATGATCGTTGTTTCTTTTGATGGTAACGAAGCAACCTATACAAGGCAGGACCTCAGCCAGATCACGCTTGCCTACTGCTGCTCTGTCCATAAATCACAGGGAAGCGAGTTTCCGATTGTCATTATGCCGATCGTCCGGAGCTATTACCGCATGCTCAGAAGGAACCTGATTTATACAGCCATTACGAGAAGCAGACAGTTTCTCATCCTTTGCGGTGAAGAATCGGCGCTGAGATCCGGGGTGCAGAGGGCGGATGAGCAGGCAAGGCTGACTTCCCTGACAAAACGGCTTCAGGATGCTCTTGGGGAAGCTCCAGAGCAGACAGGCCAGGAAGAAGCAGGCGAAGAAGCCGAAGAGGTTCCATACGAAGTAAAGCTCATGAATGCAGATCCCATGATAGGCATGGGATCCATCACTCCTTATGACTTTTTGGAAGAGAAAGCATAATCAGGCAGATTCCTGAACAGACTGAAGAATATCACTATTTCAGTCATAGAGGTGCTGGCAAATGAGAAAATGGAATCAGGAAAGCGCTCCGAACAATAATCTCCCCGCAGCAGAAATTAAATCATCAGAGCTGATCGGAAACGGAGAAGAACTCCAATTTTCTGAAGAGCTTTCAGATGGCGGAGAAAGAAATGAAATCATTGAAAGAGCTGAAAAAGAATGAGAATGAACCTGTCCGGCGCAGTCGCCTGGCAGGTTTTTTCTGTTAAAGATTTTACAATTTGAAAGACTTGTGGAAAATTTCCAACTCTTGATCCACGTCAAGCAGCTGCGCCGAGGTCACAAGGCAAACCTCCCAAAAAGGCAAAGAACGCCTTTCCGGGAGGTTTGCCTTGAGGCCCCCAGGATGGGGGTCATGCAGACGTTGCCACAGGACGTGGCGTTCTTAGTCTGCGTTCCTTAAGGTGATCAAGGCGCTTACGCTTTTGTTCCTGTTAGTTAAGGTAAATTTTTAGCCTCATAATTCAAGGGCGGGGGCAGACAATAATAATGTTCGGGAAGGTGGGACGATCTTTGCGGACTTTTTCCTTGCTGAAAGGGATGCCTGTCTTTGACATGGAGAACGGGACTTCAGTCGGTGAAGTGCATGATATATGCATTTCAGAGGAAGGAAGCATCACCGGTCTTCTCCTCCGCAAAGGCGCATTTCTGAAGAAAAATTTTCTGATTCCCTTTGCATCCATTGCAAGCTTTGGCAGCGGCGGAGTGATGATTAAAACAGCTTCCGGGCTTTCTCCGGTAAAACGTCTTTCCGGCTATACCTTTGAAAATCAGCATCGGATCTGCGGTAAGATGCTGATTTCCCGTGAGGGGGAGCAGCTCGGCCTTCTGGAGGATGTATATTTTCTGGAAGAATTGGGCACGATTGTAGGGTATGAGTTATCAGATGGCTTCTTTTCGGATATAACCGAAGGAAAAAAGGTAGTCAATTCAGATGAACCGCCTGCATTTGGAAAAGATGCCATCATTGTTAACGCTAAGAATTAGCCGTTTGCTCTTTCTGAACAGGCTGGCTTGCCAAACAATGCGAGGTGTCCACCATATGTTAAAATGCCCTAACTGCCAAAGCAAAGATATTGGAAAAATCGGGATAAACCAATATTATTGCTGGAGCTGCTTCATTGAGCTGTCCTTGTCAAAAGGAGTCATCAGCACCCATCAGGTAGAGGAAGACGGGACCCTGAGCTCCCTGGATGACCTGTTTGATGAAGATGACCGCCGCTATATACTATGAATAGAAGAGGTGACAGCATGAACAGACTAATGACAACAGCTCTTCTCATCGGCGCCGGCATGGCAGCCCAAAATTATATACAAAAAAATGACATCATGTCTTCAAGGCAGATGAAGAAACTTCAAAACAGGATTGTTCGTTCATTTTCATGATTCTATCCCCCATTCCGGGGGATTTTTGCATATTTTAAGCTTCCTGCTTCACACTACAAATGAGGTGGGAAAAATGGATATCCGGTTGAAATGGTTTTACAGGCTTGGTTTCCTTCTGCTGCTTTTCATTGTCTTATTTACATTTTTAAAGCTTCAGCCGTTGTGGCTCCCGGTCATCAGGACGCTTTTTATTATTATCTTTCCATTTGCAGCTGCAGCGTTTATTACATATCTTCTTCATCCGGTAGTTGAGCGTCTCCATGAAGCAGGCCTCCATCGCGGCCTGGCCGTCATCATCATCTATACCCTTTTCTTTGGGGGAGCAGGCTATGCGCTTTACAAGGGGCTTCCGGCCATTATAGTCCAGATCAGGGACCTGGCTGAGCACGCTCCGCAGCTGGCCGACCAGTACCGGGAGTGGCTTCTTCTTCTCCAGTCGAAGACGTCCCAATGGCCTGAGCCTGTCCAGCTCAGGATCGATGAAGGAATCCAGTCGCTAGAAGCCTCTCTTGACAGGCTTCTCTCAAGGGCGATGGCATTTGCAGGGGCTATTCTGAACTTTGCTTTGATTCTGATCATTATTCCGTTTATATCCTTTTATATGCTGAAGGACTTCCTGCTGATGAAAAAAGCAGTCTGGTATCTCACGCCAAAAAAATGGAGGGAAAGCGGAAGCCTGTTCCTTCGGGATGCTGATAAATCATTGGGAAGCTATATACGGGGGCAGCTGCTTGTATGTGCAGTCATCGGTGCGTTGAGTTCCCTGTTCTTCTGGATTGCTGGCATAAAGTATCCGCTTCTTTTAGGGGCAATCATCGGGGCAACGAATGTTATACCTTATTTTGGCCCGATCATCGGGGCGGTGCCGGCTGTACTGATTGCTTCTACCATGTCAGTGAAAATGATCATTTTTGCGGCAGTCATCGTCATGGTTCTTCAATTCCTGGAAGGAAACATCCTGTCTCCGCTGATTGTAGGCAAGAGCCTGCATATGCATCCGCTCCTTATTATGTTTTCCCTGCTGGCAGGCGGGGAAATCGCCGGTGTTGCCGGCCTTATATTGGCAGTTCCAGTGCTGGCCGTCCTTAAAGTAGGCGCCATCCATGCGAGAAGGCACTTTACAGCAAAACCGGCAGCCGAATAGCGGATGTCAGGAGTAAAAATGAAACCGCCTGAAAAGAACAGATTGACAAATCAATTTTCATATCAGTATAATGCGACTATACGATAATTGAAGATAAGAACAACATGAAGAAGGATCGAGTATGTTATAGACCATCCTGGCATCTCTTTTATAAGTGGTGCACCAGAGAGGAATTCCGCGGCTGAAAGGATTCCGGATGAAGAATAACAGAACGCTAATCCTGAGTGCAGCTAATCCCTGCCGTTCTCCGCGTTAAGGAGCTTGAGAGACGAAAGTTTACTTTCGTAATCAGGGTGGTACCGCGAGCAAGCTCTCGTCCCTGTCCAGGGATGAGGGCTTTTTGTGTTGTTTTTAAAGAATTCTTCGCTGCCCTGCACTTGAAGCAATGGCGGCAAAATAAGATCAGGAGGAAATTCTAATGAGAAATCTTACAGGTTCAGAAATACGCCGGCTGTTTTTAGAATTTTTCAAGGAAAAAGGCCATTCTGTAGAACCGAGTGCGCCACTTGTGCCCAACGATGATCCTTCATTGCTATGGATCAACAGCGGTGTGGCAACATTGAAGAAGTATTTTGATGGCAGGGTGATACCGGAAAACCCAAGGATTACCAACGCCCAAAAATCAATCCGCACAAATGATATCGAGAATGTCGGCAAAACGGCGCGCCACCACACTTTCTTTGAAATGCTGGGGAACTTCTCGATCGGCGACTATTTTAAGGAAGAAGCAATCGACTGGGCATGGGAGTTTCTGACGGATGAGCGCTGGATTGGATTTGACAAAGAAAAGCTGTCAGTCACCATCCACCCGGAAGATGAAGAAGCCTTCAGCATCTGGACGAATAAAATCGGAGTGCCTGAAGAAAGGATTATCCGCCTTGAGGGCAACTTCTGGGATATCGGGGAAGGCCCGAGCGGACCGAACACCGAGATTTTCTATGACAGGGGACCAGAGTATGGGGATGACCAAAATGATCCTGAGCTTTATCCAGGCGGCGAAAATGAGCGTTACCTCGAGGTTTGGAACCTGGTATTCTCCGAGTTCAACCATAACCCGGATGGCACTTATACACCGCTCCCAAAGAAGAACATTGATACAGGCATGGGTCTTGAACGCATGGCATCTGTTGTCCAGAACGTGGCAACAAACTTTGATACAGACCTGTTCATGCCGATCATCCATGCAGTGGAGAAGATTTCAGGAAGCAAATATGGGGAAAGCAATGAACAGGACACAGCGTTCAAGGTTATAGCTGACCATATAAGGACAGTTGCATTCGCAATCGGGGACGGTGCCCTTCCTTCCAATGAAGGCAGAGGGTATGTACTGCGCAGACTCCTTCGCAGGGCAGTCCGCTATGCAAAGCAGATCAATATTAACCGCCCATTCATGTTTGAGCTGGTAGATGTTGTCGGGGAAATCATGGCAGATTTCTACCCGCAGGTAACGGAAAAGGCCGAATTCATCAAAAAGGTCATCAAGAATGAAGAGGAGCGTTTCCACGAGACTTTGAATGACGGCCTTTCCATCCTTTCATCTGTCATTAAGAAGGAAAAAGAAAAGGGCAGCAATATTATTCCGGGCTCGGACGTATTCCGCCTGTATGACACTTACGGTTTCCCTGTTGAATTGACAGAGGAATATGCCGAAGAAGAAGGCATGAAGATCGACCAGGACGGCTTTGAAGCTGAAATGGAAGGCCAGCGTGAACGCGCGCGTACAGCACGCCAGGACGTCGGCTCTATGAAGGTCCAGGAAGGTGTGCTTGGCGACATCAAGACTGAAAGCCGGTTCGTCGGCTATGAGGGACTTGAAGCGAAATCTGACGTCGCTGTCATCATCAAGGACGGGCAAGTGGCCGAAGCAGCCGGGGCAGGCGAAGAAGTGCAGCTGATTCTTGACCAGACTCCATTCTATGCAGAAAGCGGCGGGCAGATTGCCGATAAAGGCGTTCTTGAGGGCGAAGGGGTTAAGGTCATCATTAAAGATGTCCAAAAAGCGCCGAACGGCCAGAACCTGCATAGTGCAGTAGTGGAAAGCGGCATTCTGGAAACCGAAGCCGGCGTCACGGCGAAAGTCGATCCGGATTCCCGGAACAAAGTGATTAAGAACCATACAGCTACCCATCTATTGCACCAGGCTCTCAAGGATGTGCTTGGCACGCATGTAAACCAGGCAGGCTCACTTGTTGGTCCGGACCGCCTTCGCTTTGACTTCTCCCATTTCGGGCAAGTGAAGGAAGATGAACTGGAAAAAATCGAAGAAATCGTCAATGAAAAGATCTGGAGCAGCCTGAATGTCGTCATAGAAAACAAAGGAATCGATGAAGCGAAGGCAATGGGGGCAATGGCATTATTCGGAGAGAAATACGGAGATGTTGTCAGAGTGGTCCAAGTGGGCGATTACAGCCTTGAGCTCTGCGGCGGTTGCCATGTCCGCAATACGTCGGCCATTGGTTTGTTCAAGATTATCTCTGAAAGCGGAATAGGCGCAGGAACAAGAAGGATTGAAGCAGCGACTGGCGAAGCAGCTTACAAGCTTCTTAAGGAACAGGTCAATATCCTGACCGAAGCCGCAGCTTCACTGAAGTCGAGCCCGCGGGATGTGGCTTCCAGGGTGGATGCACTTCTCGGCGAAATGAGGCAGCTTCAGCGCGAAAATGAATCCCTTTCAGCCAAATTGGGCAATATTGAAGCTGGAAGCCTTGTTTCAAAAGCCAAGGAAGAGAATGGGATCACTTATCTGGCTGCAAAGGTTCAGGCAGCAGATATGAACAACCTCCGCAATATGGCGGATGATCTGAAGCAGAAGCTCGGTTCGGCAGTTGTCGTGCTTGGCAGTGTGAATGAAGGGAAAGTGAATCTCATCGCAGCTGTGACAAAGGACTATATCGAAAAAGGCTATCATGCCGGAAAAGTCATCAAAGAGGTGGCAGCACGCTGCGGCGGAGGAGGCGGCGGCCGTCCGGATATGGCACAGGCAGGCGGAAAAGATCCTGAAAAACTGGAAAGTGCGCTTCAATTTGTGGAAGAATGGGTAAAATCCGTTTGATATCGTTTGAAAGTAGTGTAGAATGTAGGTAACTATTAACATTTGCTGTGCGGGGCCGAAAAGCCGGTACAAGCTTCATGAGCTGTGCCGGTTCCGGCCGCAATGCAGAAAAGCGAGGTGTAATGTGATGAGCTCATTTGATAAGACAATGAGATTCAATTTTCCTGAGGAGCCATTTGAACATGATGTAAATGATGTTCTTCTGCAAGTCTATGAAGCACTTCAAGAAAAAGGGTACAACCCCATTAACCAGATTGTCGGGTACCTTCTTTCAGGAGATCCTGCATACATCCCGCGCCATAAAGATGCACGAAATATCATCCGGAAACTTGAACGGGACGAGATAATTGAAGAATTGGTCAAATCGTATTTAAAGCAGCAGCGAGAGGGATAGACTATTATGAGAAGCATGGGGCTGGATGTGGGTTCCAAGACTGTAGGCGTAGCGCTGAGCGATGAGCTTGGCTGGACTGCGCAGGGATTGGAGACCATCCGCATTAATGAAGAAGAAAAAGAGTTTGGTTTTGATCAATTAGGTAAAATAATTAAAGAGTACGATGTCAGCACCATTGTGGTAGGCCTCCCTAAGAACATGAACGGGACGATTGGTCCCCGGGGAGAAGCAAGCCAGTTTTTTGCCGGCGAGCTAGAAAGGCTCTTCGGGCTTCCTGTCGTCCTTTGGGATGAACGCCTGACTACAATGGCAGCAGAACGCGTTCTGCTTGAAGCTGATGTAAGCAGGAAAAAAAGGAAAAAAGTAATCGATAAAATGGCTGCCAGCATGATCCTTCAAGGATATCTGGACAGCCGGAAATGATGAGGTGGCATAATGGAACACGGAGAAAAGAACATTACAATCGTAGATGAAGACGGCAACGAACAATTATGTGAGGTGCTATTCACATTCGACTCTGAGGAATTTGGCAAGTCTTACGTATTATACTATCCTGTAGGAGCAGATGAAGATGATCAGGATGACATCGAGATCCATGCTTCTGCATATGTGCCTGGGGAAAGTGAAGAAGGCGACCTGCTGCCGGTTGAAACAGATGAAGAGTGGGATATGATTGAGGAAATGCTCAATACCTTCCTTGATGAAGAAGAAGGCGAAGAATAAGAGCTGAACCGGTCCTTTAGAGGGACCGGTTTTTCTTTTCTGTTCTAATTTAATCACTGTCTAGCAGCTGGGCCTGCCCCCTCGAGGTCACAAGACAATCCTCCCAAAAAGAACGCCTTTCCGGGGGGGGGGTCTTAAGGCCCCCGGGGATGGGTGTCATGCAGGCGTTGCCACAGGACGTGGCGTTATTAGCCTGGGTTCCTTAAGGGTGAGCAAGGCGCTTACGCTTTTCTCAAGGAAAAGAGTGGAAAATTTTTGGTTTTTCGCTAAATTTCGCACGCTGATTTTGAAAGTATAGTATAATAATGCGAGATTATATAAAGGAACAGGCCAAACAGCCTTAGAATCCTGTACACTGAGGGGGATTAGATGTCTGCTGAAGAAAAGAATTCTAAAAAAGACCTGATTCGGCAAAAGATGCTGGAGCGTCAGAGTGAGGCAAAGGTAGTCCGCAAGATTGTGCTGATCATTGCGGCAGTCCTTGTGCTTACAGTCGGCCTGGTTGCCGGAGGAGGCTACTTTTACATAAAGTCGGCTCTTGAGCCAACTGATCCGGGCAATAAGAAGAAAATTCCCGTTGAAGTGCCGATCGGGTCTTCCGTTGGCGAGATCTCACGCCTGCTGGAGGATAAAGGGCTCATCAAGGATGCCCGCGTCTTCAAGTATTATGTTAAGCTTAAAAACGAATCCGGATTCATGGCAGGGGATTATCCTCTGAATCCGTCAATGACGATCCCTGAAATTATTGAAAGCTTGAAGACTGGAAAGGTCGTGCAGGAAGCCGTGTTTAAGCTGGCTATTCCTGAAGGCAATCAGCTTGATCAGATATCCGGTATTATTGCCGATAAAACCGGGCAGAAGCAAGAGGATGTTTTTGCCAAGCTTAATGATAAGGAATTCATCAGCACATTGATGGAACAATATCCAGAGGTGCTGACAGAAGAAATACTGAATGAAAATATCAAATATCCGCTGGAAGGATATCTCTTCCCTGCAACATACCCATTTTATAAAGAAGATCCAACTATGGAAGAGATTGTGAAAGTTATGCTCGATAAGACACGAGAGGTGCTTGCAGAGTACAGCCCTCAGGCAGAAGAGCAGAATATGACTCCGCACCAGCTTTTGACCATGGCTTCCCTCATCGAGGAAGAGGCTACCCAGCAGGTGGACCGGAATAAAATTGCCAGCGTATTCTACAACAGGATTGAAACGGGCATGCCGCTTCAGACTGACCCGACAGTCCTTTATGCAAAGGGAGAACACAAGTCGAGAGTCCTTTATAAGGACCTTGAAGTGGACTCACCGTACAATACGTACAAAAACACGGGATTGACCCCTGGTCCGATCGCCAACGCAGGCACCATGTCAATTGAAGCGGCCCTTAACCCGGAGGACACGGATTTCCTGTACTTCCTTGCCACCCCGGAGGGAGAAGTCCTATTCTCCAACACACTTGATGAGCATAATGAGAAGAAAGCAGAACACATAACAAATAATTAGAAATGACTCAGGGCTCCCGGCACGTGCTGCAATTGCTTCAGAAGCGTTTCGGGAGGCCAGAAAAAGGGAATGCGGAAACACTCGCATTCCCTTTTTGTTTATGGTAAAATAGTTCAAGTGTTTTATACAGACTGTTTAATTGGCGGATTCTTTCTGCCCGGCACGCTGCAGCGGAACTGCCGGCAGATGCCTATATAGCGATTATTATCTTTCTGCACAGTAAGCCTGTGCATCCTTCATACGCATGTGTGATAGCGTGAACCACAGACAAGCATGGATTGGCTTCACTTAAGCCCTTTTCTGTACGGCCTTCCTTAAGGCTTTGCGAAACATCCGCTCTGTTGTGCGCTATTTTTTCATGCCTGAAACGGAGGGCTGCAGGCGGTAAAAGGATGGAGGGGAAGACTGCTTGCTGACAGATAAAGTACATGGATATATAGAGGGACTGATTCCTGAACGGCCGGGACTTTTCCTTGAGATGGAGGAGTATGCAAAAGATAATGGTGTACCCATCATGGAGCTGCCGGGGATAGAAGCGCTTCTCCAGCTGCTCAGGATTCAAAAGCCGAAGCAAATACTTGAAGTTGGTGCAGCAATAGGATACTCTGCTCTCCGGATGTCGTTCGCGATCCCTGATGCACATATTGTGACAATTGAAAGGGATGAAGAGCGGATTGAATCGGCCCGCGGATATATCAGGGCTGCAGACCGGGAAGACCAGATCACCCTGCTTGAGGGTGACGCCCTTGAGCTCGAGGGAGAAACATTAAAATATGGTCCTTACGATGCGGTATTCATCGATGCGGCAAAAGGCCAGTATAAAAAATTCTTTGAGATCTATGCGCGTCAGCTATCAGATGGCGGCTTGATCATAACGGACAATGTCCTGTTTAAAGGGCTAGTCTGTGAAAGTGAGATCGAGAATAAGCGCATTCGCAGTCTTGTGAAGAAAATCAGCGAGTTCAACGCATGGCTGATGAACCATCCGGATTATGATACTGTCATTCTTCCGGTAGGCGACGGCGTTGCAATCAGTAAAAAGAGGTGACCATAATGAAAAAACCTGAATTGCTTGTTACTCCAACAGGTACAGAAGATATCATCCCGCTTGCGGAAGCTGGGGCAGACGCTTTTGTAGTTGGCGAGCAGAGATACGGCCTGAGGCTGGCCGGCGAATTCAGCAGGGAACAAGTAGCAGAAGCAATCACATTGGCCCATTCAAAAGGCAAAAAAGTGTATGTGGCTATGAACGCCATTTTCCATAATGAAACAGTGGACGAGCTTGGCGATTATATCCGTTTTGTGCAGGAATCAGGGGCAGACGCGGTTATTTTCGGCGATCCGGCTGTATTGATGGCAGCACGTGAGGCAGCACCTGACATGAAGCTGCACTGGAATACAGAAACAACAGCCACAAACTGGTATACATGCAACTACTGGGGAAGAAAAGGTGCCAAGCGCTCTGTGCTTGCCCGTGAAATCAATATGGATTCGATTATTGAAATCAAGGAAAACGCAGAAGTTGAAATCGAGGTCCAGGTTCACGGCATGACTGCCATGTTCCAATCTAAGCGCTCCCTTCTCGGGAACTATTATGAATACCAGGGAAAAGCGATGAAGGTCGAAAACCGGGCGAAAGAGCAGAATATGTTCCTTCATGATAAAGAACGGGAGAATAAATATCCGATTTTTGAAGACGCAAACGGGACCCATATCATGAGCCCTAATGATATCTGCATTATTGATGAGCTCCAGGAAATGGTCGAGGCCGGTGTGGATTCATTCAAGATTGACGGTATCTTAAAATCTGCAGATTATATCCTGGAAATCACAAAGCTCTACCGCAAAGCAATCGATTTGTGCACAGAAAGTCCTGAAGAATACGAAGAAGTGAAAGATGATCTGCTGAACGCGGCGGAAGAAATCCAGCCTGACAGCAGGCCGCTGGATACAGGCTTCTTCTTTAAAGAAACCGTATATTAATTCAAAACTATTAAGCCTATTTTGACTTATAATCAGGAGGTTTTATCGTGAACGCAATTAAAGATAATATCTCGCAAATAGTGGACGGCAAAAGGGTAATCGTCAAAAAGCCTGAGCTTCTTGCTCCGGCCGGAAACCTGGAAAAGCTGAAAATTGCCGTCCACTATGGCGCAGATGCCGTTTTCATCGGCGGCCAGGAGTATGGGCTCCGGTCAAATGCCGGCAATTTTACATTTGAGGAAATGAAGGAAGGCGTAGAGTTCGCAAAGAGCTATGGTGCAAAAATTTACGTGACGACCAATATCTTTGCCCATAACGAAAATATTGACGGGCTTGAGGACTATCTTCTCGGCCTCAAGGAAGCGGGAGTGGCTGGAATTATCGTAGCTGATCCCCTTATCATTGAAACCTGCCGCAGGGTTGCCCCTGAAATCGAGGTTCACCTGAGCACCCAGCAGTCACTTTCAAATTGGAAGGCCGTTCAGTTCTGGAAGGAAGAAGGGCTTGAGCGGGTTGTGCTTGCAAGGGAAACTAGTGCCGAAGAAATCCGTGAAATGAAGGAAAAAGTGGATATTGAAATTGAAACATTCATCCATGGCGCAATGTGCATCGCCTATTCAGGCCGCTGTACGCTGAGCAACCACATGACAGCAAGGGACTCCAACCGTGGAGGCTGCTGCCAGTCATGCCGCTGGGATTATGATTTGTACAAGCTGGAAGGCTCTGAGGAAGTGCCGTTATTCCAGGAACAGGATGCACCTTTTGCCATGAGCCCTAAGGATCTGAAGCTGATAGAATCGATACCGCGCATGATTGAATTGGGCATCGACAGCCTCAAGATTGAAGGCCGCATGAAGTCGATCCATTATGTGGCTACAGTTGTCAGTGTTTATCGCAAGGTTATTGATGCTTATTGTGCGGATCCCGATAATTTTGTGATCAGGCAGGAATGGCTGGAGGAATTGGACAAGTGTGCGAACAGGGAAACGGCGCCTGCCTTCTTTGAAGGGGTTCCAGGGTATAAAGAGCAGATGTTTGGAAATCATAGCAAAAAGACGACCAATGATTTTGCCGGCCTGGTCCTTGGATATGATGAAGAAACGCAAATCGTCACACTTCAGCAGCGCAATAAATTTGCACCGGGGCAGGAAGTGGAATTTTTCGGCCCGGAAATCGAGAACTTTACACAGGTGGTCGATAAAATCTGGGATGAAAAAGGCAACGAACTGGATGCTGCCCGCCACCCGCTGCAAATCGTCCAGTTTAAACTGGACAAGCCGGTATACCCTAACAACATGATGCGGAAGGAGTTTTAACATAATGAATCGCAAACCTGTTGTTATTGGTGTTGCCGGCGGATCCGGCTCTGGAAAGACAAGTGTCACAAAAGCGATTTATGAAAGCTTTAAGGGTCATTCGATCTTAATGCTTGAGCAGGATTATTATTATAAAGATCAGACCCATCTTCCCTTTGAAGAAAGGCTGAAAACAAATTATGATCATCCGCTTGCATTTGATAACGACCTTCTGATTGAGCATATCGAAAAGCTGCAGAGCTATGAACCCATTGAGAAGCCTGTCTATGATTATGCCATGCATACAAGGTCCACTGACGTCATCCATGTGGAGCCAAAGGATGTCATCATCCTAGAAGGCATACTTGTACTGGAGGATGAAAGGCTCCGCAGCCTTATGGATATGAAGCTTTTTGTGGATACCGATGCAGATTTGCGCATCATCAGGCGCCTTTTCAGGGATATTAAGGAACGGGGCAGATCGATGGATTCAGTCATTGAGCAATATGTCAATGTTGTACGCCCGATGCACAACCAATTCATCGAGCCGACGAAGAGATACGCAGATATCATCATCCCGGAGGGCGGCCATAACCATGTGGCCATTGACCTGATGGTAACAAAAATTCATACAATTCTTGAACAAAAGTCATTTTTATGAAACAATAGCATAGAAAAAATGTTAAGATAAGTCTAATGAACAGAAAGCATGCGCGCCCTTTGTCAAAAGGACGCGCTCCTGTGCATTTGCGAATAAAGCAGATGCTTACATACTTACCAATGCACAATCTAAATGGGGGTTGTGATTCTAGAAGGAGTGAAGGATATTGGCTACAGAAAAAGTATTCCCAATGACACAGGCTGGAAAAGAAAAGCTTGAGCAGGAACTGGAGCATTTAAAAACAGTAAAGCGTAAAGATGTTGTAGAGCGTATCAAAATCGCCCGCAGCTTCGGCGATCTTTCCGAGAACTCTGAATATGATTCAGCGAAAGAAGAGCAGGCATTTGTAGAAGGGCGCATCACTACCCTTGAAAATATGATCCGCAATGCAAAGATCATCGAAGAGGATGAGGCAAGCGGCGATACAGTGACACTAGGACGCTCTGTTACATTTGTTGAACTTCCGGATGGAGAAGAAGAATCTTACACAATCGTCGGAAGTGCAGAGGCAGATCCGTTTGAAGGAAAGATTTCCAATGATTCTCCAATCGCAAAAAGCCTGATGGGCAAAAGGGTCGGGGATGAAGTGACAGTTCAGACACCGGGCGGGGATATGAGCGTCCGCATTACAAGCATTAAATAAGGAACCAGTCTTTTTCATAAATATGGTTTGAAATGGGCACACCTCGTCAACACTTTTGACGAGGTGTTTTTTATGTGGAAAAAAAGGGCCATCATTGTCATAAGTATATTCATGCTGGGGATTGTTCTGCTGATCGGGCGGCTCATCCAGATCCAGCTTGTTTCAGCAGAACACTTTTCTGCTCATAATATCAATCTTCTGGATGCCAGCGTCAGGCAGCGTTCCCAGGAGATGGTGATCGACAGCGGGAGAGGCTCTTTCCTGGACAGGAATGGCGAGCCCCTGACCCATCAGGAAATACCTGTACTGGTTTTATTTCCATTTTTAAAAAATATGGATTGGGATTCGCAAAAGGTCGCCTCCATCACAGGCATATCGGAAACTGCCCTTTTATATAGCATCAAAGGAGCAAAAGAGCCGTTTGCCTATGGCAAGCCGAAGCCTCTTGAATTGACCGATGTACAAGCTGAACAAATCAATTCACTTAAGATACCTGGTGTATTTGCTGTTGAAAAAAAATACAGCCTAGCCAATAATCTGGCAGAACAGCTGATCGGCATCACCGGACAGAATAAAGAAGCGGTGCAAAAGCGCTATCCCGGCAAAAACCTTCCTGAAGATACCGTGATCGGCGTTTCCGGTCTTGAAGAAAGCTTTGATGAGTTTCTGATGCCCGATGGCGAATCCAAACTTGTCTACCATGTGGATGCGGCAGGAGGCCCGCTGTTTGGGATAAACGTCAAATATGTCGAGCCTGCAAATCCTTTTTATCCTGTCAACATCAAAACCACTCTGGATGCGGCCCTTCAGGAGGAAGCAGAACGGCTGGCAGATGTGCATGGAATCCGGAATGGGGGGATGGTTTTGTTGGATATAGAGAATAATACAGTCCTTGCCATGGTGTCCAGGCCGCAGATCAATAAGACGGCCCCTTATAAAGACGGGGGCCTGGTGAATGCAATGACCAAACAGCAGATTATCGGATCCGTTTTTAAAACGGTGGTGGCAGCTGCAGCCATTGATTATAACCTGGACAGCCCGGAAAGGCAGTTTGACTGCAGCCGGAAAATCAATGGCCAGCCGGACACGATTTACCAGCATGGAATGCTAAATTTTACAGACAGCTTTGCCAGGAGCTGCAATAATACATTTGCAACCATTGCCAAGGAACTGAAAGAGATAGATCCTGCCATACTGGAGGACTATGCCGGAAAGCTGTCTCTTACAGGAAAGTCAGGCTGGGAAGGGGATATCTATCACTTCACTGATTTCCATCAGCTCGCGCGGGAGGATGAAGGCCGGGTATTTTACTCAGAGGATGCCAAGAAGGACAGCAATTTTGTCGCCTTGACCGGCATCGGACAGCATGAAGTGAGGGCCACTCCGCTTGGGGTGGCGAATATGATGGCCACCATTGCCAAAGGCGGAAAAAAAGAAAGCATCCGTGTTGCCTCTGAAATTGAATATAAAAATGAAACCTCGCTGCTGAAATTTCCGTCCAAAGATTTAGGGGGAGGCAAAATATCCCCTTATACGGCTATGAAACTGCAGAAGCTTTTGAGAGAAGTTGTTGTCAATGAAGAAGGAACCGGAAGATGGTTCAAAGAGCTTCCATATTCAGTGGCCGGCAAATCAGGAACTGCGGAGACAGGACAGTTCGATGATGGAGAGCAGCTGCATAATAAATGGTTTGCGGGATACTTCCCTTACGAAAAACCCAAATACGCCCTTGTCGCAGTCAATCTTGGAGTCAAAGAGAACGAAGGGGGAGTCAATCCGCTTTTTGCGGATATGGTTAAAGCTGTCCATGGGTTTGATGAAGAAATGGAATAGAAGAAGCCCGCAGCCGGCAAGTTTTTCTAACATCAAATTCCTTCATGTTTTGCCGGCACTCATGGTAGAATGTTGACAACCATATATATGGGGAGGAGAAAAACACGTGAATGGCAATTTCGAAGAATCAAACGGGTCATCCCGCTCAGGGAAAAGGGCTAAAAGAAGAAAAACCAATATTATTCTAAATACGCTGATCGGGGTTGTGCTCTTATTGATCATTATTGTATCTGCCGCGATATTCCTGGGCGGCAATGATGATGAAGCAGCCGAGCAGGCACCGGCGTCTGAAAAAGCCGATCCAGAAAATAATGATAAGGATAATGATAATAATACATCTGATGAAACAGCAGGCCAGGAAGAAGAAGCAGACCAGGCTGAGGATTCCGCCCAGGATGGCGGAGATGCTGAAAATGCAGATGAGGATAATGGAGAAGAAGCGGAAGAAGACCAGGATATTGAGGAAGATGCAGAGGTCACCGACGGCGGCAGTGCTCCTGATGTCGAAAAGACCATTGTTAATCCTTCATGGCAGCCGGTCGGCACTTCCCAGACAGGCGAGCACACAGCCGTCTATGAAGGCGTGGACTGGAATGAGATGGTCCAGGCCATCACCTATGCCACTGGAATACCTGAGAGCAATATGACCATCTGGTTCTTAGGGAATAACGGCCCCAATCAATCGGTCGGTACCGTCTCCACCAAAGACCAGCAGGAAAAATACCGTGTCTATATTGAATGGGTGGACGGACAAGGATGGAAGCCTGTTAAAATGGAAGAGCTGAACAGCGTCCAATAAAGTAAGGCTCTTTTCTTAAACTTTGTTGTTTTCCATTAATGCTTACCATGAAATATCATGATAAGAAAAGAGCTGCTCTCTTTACAAAGAGAAAGTCTTTTTCCGAAAGCAGCAATCTAAACGAAAAAAGCCTAAAGGAAAAACCGGCCCGCCGGGTGATCTGTATAAACAGATTGCCGGGGGGCCGGTTTTTATTTATGTTTAGATTTAAAGAGAACGACGGCAGAAAAGTAAGTCCTTCCGTTCTCATCCACATGCATTTGATGGGAGACATGGTGGACAGTCAGCAGGATCGCTTTGTTTACTTCAATCTGATCGTTTATTTTCTTCTCCAGATCCTTTAATTTCTCCGCCTCAAAAAATTCAACCTTATCTTCAATCATATCAAATTGAAAGTTCATGAGAATCTTCCCTTCTTGCTTTGTCACCTTTATTTTACAGGAAGTTCCGCAGATTTTGTACAGTCCGGCCCAGATTTGGGACAGGATTGTGCAGAAAGTTCCTGGATGATTTCTGTTGAATAAAAAAATAGTCTGTGATAAATTGAGAACAAGTCACTTTTTAATTCATAGTATACTTATAGGATTTATGAGTATACAAAAACAGGAGTGAAAAAAATGGGGAAAGAATTTATTGAGCTGTTTGAGCAATGGGCGGATTCATACGATGACAGTGTGACCGGACATGATCTTGAATATAAAGAGGTTTTCAGAAATTATGAAGGGATCCTGGATGCAGTAGCCGGCCGCGCATCGGGTCATGTACTGGAGTTCGGCCCGGGGACTGGCAACCTGACGGCAAAGCTTCTGGAAAAAGGGCTCCGGGTAACTGGTGCTGAGCCTTCTCCTGCCATGAGGAAGATTGCGAGGGAAAAGCTTGGGGAGCAGGCGTCTATCGTAGAGGGAGATTTTCTATCCTATCCTGATCAGGATCCGGTCAATACGATTGTGTCTACTTATGCTTTCCACCATTTGACCGATGCAGAAAAGAACGAAGCGGTTGCATCATATAGCCACCTGCTTGCGATAGGTGGTAAAATAGTTTTTGCGGATACAATGTATGAGTCTGAAGAAGCCTATAAGAAAGCGATATCAGATGCAGAAGACCAAGGCTTCCACAATCTTGCAGAGGATCTGCAGCGTGAATACTACACAACCATCCCGGTCCTTAGAGGGATATTGGAACAGAATGGTTTTAAGGCAAGTTTTTCCCGCTGCAATGACTTTGTCTGGCTGATGGAAGGTGAAAAAATTTAAGAAAGAGGTTCTATCATGAAAATAGCAATCATTGGAGCAATGGAAGAAGAAGTGACTCTATTAAGGGAAAATATTTCAGAGGCAGCAGCAGAAACGATTGCCGGCTGTGAATTCACTTCAGGAAAAATGGATGGAGCCGAGGTTATCCTCCTTCGCTCCGGGATCGGCAAAGTAAATGCGGCAATGTCCAGTGCCATTCTTCTCGAACGCTTCAAGCCCGACTATATTATCAATACAGGATCAGCCGGGGGCTTCAATCCTGAGCTTAATGTCGGAGATGTGGTCATTTCCACGGAAGTCCGCCACCATGATGTCGATGTTACGGCGTTCGGCTACGAATACGGACAGGTGCCCCAGCTGCCTGCAGCATTCGAGGCAGATCAGGATCTTATCAGGATTGCCGAGGACTGTGCCAGGGAAATCAGCGATATACAAACTGTAAGGGGCCTGATTGCAACTGGCGATTCCTTCATGAGTGATCATGAGCGTGTCGAGGCAATAAGGACAAAATTTACGGATCTGCAGGCTGTAGAAATGGAGGCAGCAGCAATCGCACAGGTTTCATACCAATTTGGAACTCCATTTGTGGTCATCCGGTCTTTATCAGATATAGCGGGGAAAGAATCTGATGTTTCATTCGATCAGTTCCTGGAGAAAGCGGCCCTGCATTCAGCAAATCTCGTTATGAAAATCGTTTCTTCGCTTAAAGAGAAAGCATAAGGAAGGCGAAAAAAGGGAGAGAGCCTCTTTGAAAGTTTTTAAAAGTGTCCATGAGCTTATTGGAAATACACCGATCATAGAGCTTCAGCATTTCGAAGTGCCTGAAGGAGTCAGGCTGTTTGCCAAGCTGGAGTTCATGAATCCCGGAGGCAGTGTGAAGGACCGTCTCGGGATGGAGCTTCTGAATGAAGCGTTTGAAAGCGGCAAGCTGAAAAAAGGCGGTACGGTAGTTGAGCCTACAGCAGGAAATACCGGGATTGGCCTTGCTCTGGCAGCCCTGAATAAAGGCATTAGCGTGAAAGTAATCGTACCTGAGAAATTCAGCCTGGAAAAGCAGGACTTGATGCGGGCTTTGGGAGCGGAGGTTATCAATACTCCGACTGAGCTTGGAATGAAAGGCGCAATCGCAAAGGCTGATGAACTATTGAAGGAAATTCCGGGCTCCTACTGTCCAAGGCAGTTCGGCAATCCGGCCAACCCTGAAACCTACTATAAGACGCTTGGCCCCGAAATTTGGGAGCAGATGGCCGGAAACGTTGATGTGTTTGTGGCAGGAGCAGGCACTGGCGGAACTTTCATGGGAACGGCAAGATACTTAAGGGAACAAAATCCTGATATCAAAACCGTCATTGTGGAGCCCGAGGGATCTATTTTGAATGGCGGAGAATCAGGGCCGCATAAAACGGAGGGCATCGGCATGGAATTTTTGCCGGATTATATGGATGAAGCCTATTTCAGCAGCATCCATACTGTCCTTGATGCAGATGCGTTCAGGCTTGTGAAGGAGGCTGCAGAAAAAGAAGGTCTCCTGGTCGGGAGCTCTTCAGGCGCCGCCCTCCATGCAGCGCTGGCTGAAGCGAAGGAAGCAGCACCGGGGACGAATATCATCATGATATTCCCTGACAGCAGTGAACGCTATTTGAGCAAGAAGATTTACGAAGGAGGCATTTAATATGAAAAGAAAAACAAAACTCATACACGGCGGGATTGCAGGAGACCCGCATACTGGGGCCGTCAATATTCCAATATATCAGGTAAGCACATATAAGCAGGAAGGTGTCGGGGGACATAAGGGCTTTGAATATTCCAGGACAGGAAACCCGACAAGGCATGCGCTTGAAGAGCTGATCAAGGACCTTGAAGGAGGCGAGGCAGGATTTGCCTTCGGTTCCGGCATGGCAGCCATTACAGCCGTTATGATGCTGTTCGACAGCGGTGACCATGTCATCATGACAGATGACGTATACGGAGGCACCTACCGCGTTATGTCCAAAGTACTTAACCGTTTTGGGATAGAGTCATCATTTGTAGATACAAGCAATCTTGACAACATTGAAGCTGAAATTAAGCCCAATACAAAGGCTGTCTATCTTGAGACGCCGACAAACCCTCTTCTTAAAATCACAGACATTGAAGGGGCTGCAGCAGCTGCAAAGAAGCATGGCCTGCTGACTATCGTCGATAATACATTCTCAACTCCATACTGGCAGACACCGATCAGTCTTGGGGCGGATATTGTCCTTCACAGCGCCACCAAATATATCGGAGGCCACAGTGACGTAGTAGCCGGCCTCGTAGTCGTGAACAGCAGCAAGCTGGCAGAGGATCTTCATTTTGTCCAGAACTCCACAGGAGGGGTACTTGGCCCGCAGGACAGCTGGCTGCTTATGCGCGGAATCAAGACACTTGGGGTGCGCATGGAAGAAACAGAAGAAAACACAAAAGCAATTGTTGAATTCCTGCAGAACCACCCTGCTGTAAGCAAGGTTTACTATCCTGGCATTGAATCGCATCCAAACCATGAAGTGGCCAAAAAACAGGCACAGGGCTTTGGCGGAATGGTCTCATTTGATGTCGGCAGCGAGGAGAATGCCGACAGGCTCCTCAGCAAGGTAAAGTACTTCACCCTGGCAGAGAGCCTTGGAGCAGTTGAAAGCCTGATCTCAGTGCCGGCCAGGATGACGCATGCATCCATCCCAGCGGAGCGCCGTGCTGAACTCGGCATAACAGACGGGCTTGTACGTATTTCTGTCGGACTTGAAGATAGTGAAGACCTGATTGAAGACTTGAAAAACGCACTGGAAAAGTAAAACAGCGGAGAGCCTGAATAGGGCTCTCCTTTTTTATCAGAAAGTAATTTAACAGATATTTACATCGAATAGCTGCCATAATTATGTTATGGTAGATGCATAGCTTAGAAAAGTAGGTGAACGCATTGAAGACACATGCAAAACAGCTTTATCAGAAAATGGTAGATTATAAGAGGTTTGCAATTGCTTTACTGGCAGTCGGCGCGTTTTTCTATTTGGGTGTGATCATTCCGCAGGAAGCGAAGGAAGCTTCCAGCCTTAATATCATGGCTGCTGCTTCAATGGTGTTTCTGCTTGGTTCTATATATTTCTTCTCAGTTTCCAGAAAGCTGCGGAGCAAGCTCAGCGAGATGGATGAAGGCGAAGAATTTCTGATGAAAAAATAAAGATTTATAGATAGCAGGGTTCGGGGTGATATACTCCGAGCCCTTTTACTTTTTATAAAGCTTATCCTGATACTTCCCAATGCTATTCTCCTTGCTTTTTTACAGCTGCCTGATAAGAAAAAAATAAAAATTAAAAAAAAGGCAGATTTTAGGTTTACAAAAGGATTAAAAGTGGATATACTTACCAATGTAAGCGAATATTTCTGGAAAAAGGAGGCTGAACGAAATGATCAATGTAATTGTAATGAAGTCAAAAACAACTAAATTTAACACGTATTCAGCCTTAAAGGAATGGAACGCTTAATTTCAATGCATAGCATAAATTAGCATATCCGTGCCGCAGGGTGAATCGTGCCCTGCGGCTTTTTATGTCTATTTGAAGGCCGCAGGGGATAATCCTCTGCGGCCTTTTTGCGTGCCCGCAGGATATGACAAGGGAGGTGAGACATTATGACACTTAATATTCTATTTTTATCCATTACGATCAGAAAGCGAACGATGACTGCAGAAGAAATTATGATGCAGGAGCAAGCGAAAAAGATCCATGACCAAAACAAAGACCGCCAATATTCAATGTACCGTCCATTTTAATCTTTAATGAAAAAATACTTCGCGAAAGGTGGAATTTTAGATGATTTATTTAATGCAAGGCCGTCAAGCAATCTTTTGGGTGGAGAAGGACTCCACCTAACTGTTCGGTTGGGAGGAATGAATGATGCTATTGAACGTATTGCTGCTGACATTGCATTTTCGGAAAAAGGCCGCTAAAAAACAAGGTTAACAAAACTTTCACAACAAGGGCGCTGTCATGATGCTTCCATATGGTAAATTCAAGTCAGGAAATAACAAACCAAGGGAGTGCTGACCATGTTCATGATTGTAATGGGATTGGTAGTCTGCTGTGCAGCCGGCCTGATCATATCAGCCGAGGTAGGGGCGGAGTGACAGAAAAGAAGCACAAGCGGGACTGGGGGGATAACCCAGGGACCTGCTTGTGCTTTTTTTTGAGCAGCGAATTGGGAATTGTGAGCCGGGATCACAATTTTGCTTTATTCCGGAAATAGCGGTTCCAGCGGAGTGAGGTAGGACCACTATTCTGCTTCATCAGGGAAAAATCCCCGCTTAAGCTTATTTCTCTCTCTCCGGACGCTTCCACAGATAAAACGTCAAGCCGGCAGTCGCTGCCAGCAGGAAGAGCCCCCTTGCCGAAATCCCTTCAAAGATAAACTCCGCTGCGGTTGATAATAAGACTATAATAAGAACCAATAAAATGATTAATTTTTGCGGTGACATAACTTAACCTCTTTCATATCATGTCTTTATATTTTATAGAGAATAAGCTGTTTTGTCTAATGCTGTACAGCTGGCCGGGCAGCACTGCCCGGCAAGATTGTTTGGAAAAATATATGTGGGACAGACAAAACATGGCTTACGCTTTCATAGGAATTAGTTATAGGCAATAGTCCTAGAAAGCGGGGGTGCATTTATGTCAGGAATTGCAACAGCACTTGGCTATTTGGTAAAGGAGATTGTTTTCCTTGTCTCTTATGTAAAAAACAATGCTTTTCCCCAGCCGCTCTCAGCTGCAGACGAGAGGAAGTATCTGCGGCTCATGGCGGAAGGCGATGCCCATGCACGCAATATGCTGATTGAACATAATCTGCGGCTTGTGGCGCATATTGTGAAAAAATTTGAAAACACGGGAGAGGATTCAGAAGATCTCATTTCTATAGGCACCATCGGTCTGATCAAGGCGATCGAAAGCTATTCGGAAGGGAAAGGCACAAAGCTTGCAACCTATGCCGCACGCTGTATCGAAAATGAAATCCTCATGCATCTCAGGGCTCTTAAGAAAACAAAGAAGGATGTTTCTCTCCATGATCCGATCGGCCAGGATAAAGAAGGAAATGAAATCTCCCTGATTGATGTGCTGAAGTCTGAGTCGGAGGATGTTATTAACACGATTCAGCTGAATATGGAACTGGAGAAGGTTAAGGAGTATATTGATGTGCTGGATGACCGGGAGAAAGAAGTCATCATCGGCAGATTCGGGCTTGATTTAAAGAAAGAAAAGACCCAGAGGGAAATTGCCAAGGAGCTCGGGATATCGAGGAGCTATGTATCCAGGATTGAGAAGCGGGCGCTCATGAAAATGTTCCACGAATTTTACCGGGCAGAAAAAGAGAAAAGAAAAAGCGGGGATAAATAATCCCTGCTTAACAGGAAGGGCACTGGGGATAGTGCTCTTCTTTATTTAATTCTTCCGTTCTTCAGCAGCTGGTTCCAATGTGCTCCGGAATCAGCAGATTCGTATATATCATATAAATAGGTGGAAAACGAGATGGTGCCGGCTTTCTTATAATTGGCAGCAATATAAGTAATCGGGTTGTCATAACTCAGAAAAGGGATATCAAGCCCCTCAGTTTCCAAACTGGCAAGGTCAAGGCTTTTTAAAAGGATTTTTTCATTTTCTACTGAAGAATAGATCAGACGGTCCTCCGTAAATGCCAGTGCAGTTGTCATGACAGGATCTGAGACTCTTTGGACCGTCTTTCCGAAATCATTGGACAGGAAGATCCCTGAGCGGGTAGACATGGCCATCATGCCTTCCTTTGAAGGGTGGACAGCTATCATTCCTAGAGTATCAGACTCCATTCCTTCCAATTCCACCGGCTCCCAGTTCTCTCCTTTATCAGTGGAACGGAAAACACCGGCACCAAGCTCTGATTCAGGCTCCTGGCTTATGATATACAGGGTCTCTCCGCTGAAGCCTGCGGCCAGGAAGTAAAACTGGTCTTTGCCGTAAAACTTGATTTGTGACAGGGTAGCTCCTTTATCATCGCTCTTGATAATGCCGAGCGGGCTTCTTAGTCCAGCTCCTTCTGCAGGCTTTCCGCTTGAGATAAATCCGTTTTCGACTGCCTGGAAGCCCGTATACATATGCTTGTTTTTATTTTGCTCAAACCATTGTCCGTCTTTATAGAACTTCAGGCCATCTTCTTCTGCTGTATAAAGCGCGTCATCATTACCAGGATAGCCAAGGCCATAAATATTGCTGATTTGCTGTTTTTCTGCCTTTTTAATGTCATAAGCTTCCTCTGTCACTTCCTGCTCCTTCTCCTGGCTGCTGTTTTGCTCCTCTTTTTCAGGGGTGCATCCAGTCAGCATGATGAGAATGGTGAAGGAAAACAGGAGAATTAATGCTATTCTCAGCTTCATTGTATCCACTCCAGCTATGTATAGTCAGCGCACAGGCTTCCCAATAAGCCTGTGCGCTGACAATATTATATCAGAAAAGACATAAAAGAGCCTAAAGATGCCATATGCTTGTCCATTTGAAAATCTGTACTTCTATAGGAAGGAAAAACTTTATGAGTGCCCAGTGCTTTTTTGCCGATCTGAGATGGTGATTTTTATTTTTCCGCATCCTCCGCAAAGGGAGCAGGTTTTCTTGAACAGCCTGCAAGCTGAAGACCGGCCTGTTCCTTTGCATCTCCGGCAGATGGAAATGATCTTCATGGAATACCCCCCGTTCCAGTGAGCTATAATGCAGGGTATTCACCCGGCCATGAATTGCTACAAATTTGTGCTCTTTTTAGCGGAAACCGGCATGTTTGCCCAAACAGGGGCATTTGTACAGCATAAAATACATCAGAAAGTCTGAATATTTTCATCTGGAAGCGTAGTCTGAAGGGAGGTAAGGGAGCAGTGTATTATCCATATCCGTACTATCCGCCGCCTCCGCCAGTGCCTTATTACAGGGCAGGTGGCGCATGGTATGCGCTGATTGTCGTACTCCTGATCCTGCTGATCGTGTTCGGGGGATGGACCTATTATGGCAACTGCTAGCAGCGATGGGGAAGGTGGACCGGCCTTCCCTTATAATCATGCATATTGATAGAAATTTCGGAAAAATAAACCTATAATAGATTAGAATACATAAGGGGGGACTTGCAATGGCAACAGCTTTATATTCAGAAGTTTGGGATTTGGATGTTTTTTTCGAAGGGGGGAGCTCCTCCGGGGATTTTGCCGTACATATAGATCAGACAAAACAGCTGATCGATGAATTTATCGCATTGACAGAAGGCTGGCAGCCATCATCGGCAGAGCAGGATCAGCAGACGCTGCTGAATCTGAT
Organism: Bacillus sp. MMSF_3328; assembly: GCF_030733525.1. NCBI lineage: Bacteria > Bacillati > Bacillota > Bacilli > Caryophanales > Bacillaceae > Bacillus > Bacillus sp. MMSF_3328. The sequence goes on from NZ_JASHIV010000001.1 coordinate 171,218, forward strand.
CGGGAAATTTGAAGGCACCACCAAGAAACTGCGCCAGGCAGGAGCCTTTGTAAGCTGCCTTGAAGCACAGAATATGGCTGACAGCAAAGCCAATGAGCTCCGTGCTGCAGTCACAGTACTAAGTGCAGGATTTCAGAATGCGCTGACTGATTTTGACGAGAAGCTGGCCGGTTTTTCTGACGAGGACTGGAAGCAGCTCCTGCAGGCGGATGGATTGTCAGAGCTCGAGTTCGTCCTGACAGAGCGCCGGGAAAGGGCAGCCGAAAAGCTGTCCAAGCAGGAGGAATCCCTCATCAATGCACTCGGTATCGACGGGTATCACAGCTGGGGGCAGATGTATGATGTAATCGTCGGAAAAATCAGGATTCCTTTCAGTGATAAAGGGCAGGAACAGCTTTTGTCTGTCGGCCAGGCAGCCAATAAATTTTCAAGCCCGGAAAGAAGTGTCCGGAAGAATGTATTTAAAGAATGGGAAAATGCCTGGGACAAAGAACAGGATTATCTGGCAAAGACACTAAATCATCTTGCCGGCTTCAGGCTGAATGTTTACAAAATGCGCGGCTGGGACGATGTTCTGAAAGAGCCGCTTGAAATCAACAGGATGAAAAAAGAAACACTGGATGCAATGTGGGGAGTTATCTCCAAAAACAAACAGCCGCTGGTAAAATTCCTGAACCGCAAGGCAAGCCTGCTTGGGCTTGAAAAACTCAGCTGGTATGATCTTGATGCTCCGCTTGGTTCTACAGAGACTAAGGTGCCTTATCAGGAGGGAGCGGAATTCATTCTGGATCATTTCTCTAAATTTGGCGGGGAAATGACCTCATTCTCAAAAATGGCATTCGAAAATAAGTGGATCGAGGCTGAGGACCGTCCCGGCAAGCGTCCAGGAGGTTTCCATACTTACTTCCCTGAAAGCAGCCAGTCCAGAATTTTCATGACCTATTCCGGGACTCCTTCAAACGTGTCCACGCTTGCGCATGAACTGGGCCACGGCTTCCATACTTATGCCATGAAAGATCTGCATCCGCTTAACAGGAATTACAGCATGAATGTCGCGGAGACGGCTTCTACCTTTGCTGAAATGATCGTGGCTGACGCAGCGGTTAAAAATGCGGCAACAGAAGAGGAAAAGCTGGCCCTGCTGGAGGACAAAATCCAGCGTTCTGTGGCACTCCTGATGAATATCCATGCCCGTTTCCTTTTCGAAACAAGCTTTTACAATGAGCGCAAAAATGGCATGGTAAGCGGCAGGCGCCTTAATGAACTGATGCTCAATGCCCAAAAAGAAGCCTACGCCAATGCTCTGGATGAGTATCATCCGTCATTCTGGTCATCTAAGCTTCACTTCTATATTACCGGGGTTCCGTTTTATAATTTCCCTTATACATTCGGATATCTTTTCTCCCTTGGCATTTATGCTAATGCACTGGAAGGAGGCAAAGGGTATGAAGAAAAATATATCAGCCTGCTTAAAGATACAGCTTCCATGACAGTCGAGGATCTGGCGATGAAGCATTTGAATGCAGATTTGACTAAGCCTGATTTCTGGGAAAAAGCTGTAAAGCTGTGTATGGACGATGTAGAAGAATTCCTGAATCTGACTGAAAAGTGATAACAAAGAAAACCGCACATATTCTGTGCGGTTTTTTAAATACAATTTAGCTTTTACATTTTCCTCAGCCTGAATGGGCTGATCATCAGAAGGGAAAGGAGCATCATGAGGTATAAATAAAAATGCTGCGGAAAGTATGGGACAGCAAGAAAACTGAGTGTGGCCAGGCAGCCTGCCGCGGTAATTGGCAGCCCGGTAAAATAGCCGGTATTCTCTGAAATATTGAAGCGGGCCAGCCTGAAAGCACCGCATGCTATATAAAAGACGGTGAAAAAGGAGCCGGGAGCCCCGAAATCAAACAGAACAGATTGATAAATGAGTAACGCCGGTGCCACGCCAAATGATATAATATCACTCATGGAATCCAGCTGTTTGCCAAGCTCTGATTCAATATTCAGCTTTCTGGCCACCATGCCGTCAAAGCGGTCGGCAAGCGCAGCGATAAAAATGAGCAAAAGGCTGAGATTCAGGCTGCCCTTAAGGCTGTAAATGATGGCAAACCCGCCGAGCGAAAGATTGAGAAGTGTTAAAGCATTCGCTGTCTGGGTCTTTAATTTTTTGACCGTGCTGTCAAAAACCTCCAATAAGAACAATCTCTTCACTCCTTATAAGCCGGAAAGGATACAACTTATTTTCGATTTGTTATATAATAATATTTTATTTTAAGTCTTTTATGCATGTACGTAAAGAGCATTCTCAAACACTGGAGGCTGAAACCTTGATTCGTCCAATATATCGAATGTTCATTGAACTTACTAACGGCAAAGGAACCTCTGCACTTCTGCGCAGGTTTGCACGCTCGAAAAAGAGCCGCATCATGATTCGGCCATTTTCAAATGCCTATAATATTAATATGGAAGAAATGGACAGGTCCATCGACGAATATCCTACACTTCACGACTTCTTCATCCGGCAGCTGAAGGGAGGGCTGCGCCCGGCGGACGCAAGTCCGGCTGCTGCAAGCAGCCCGGTTGATGCAGTGATCGAAGATATTGGGATCATTCAGGATGACCACATGATCACCGTAAAAGGAAAGGTCTATTCCATTGAAGAAATGCTTGGCAATCAGGATGCCCTGGGGAAATACAGGAATGGTCATTATATGATTTTTTACTTAAGCCCGAGCCATTATCACCGCATTCACAGCCCGGTGACAGGGACTGTAGAAGGGCAATGGACCCTGGGCGGCAAATCCTATCCAGTCAATAAGCATGGACTGAAATATGGTAAAGCTCCCCTATCCAAAAATTATCGTACTGTTACCGAGGTAGCACACGCTTTTGGCCATCTGGCCATTGTTAAGGTTGGCGCGATGTTTGTCAATACTATTGAAGCGACACATAGAGGAGAACAGCTTGAAAAAGGAAAAGAAATGGCTTATTTCTCCTTTGGGTCGACCGTGGTCCTTCTATTTGAAGCAGGCACCTTCAAGCCTGCGGACAATCTTCAGCTTCCAGCGCATATCAAGGTCGGGGAAGCAATAGGGGAATTTGTGCAGCAGTGATTCCTGATATATAGAGCAAAGCAAAAGGGTGAGCCCTGGGCTCACCCTCTGTTCTTTCATGCTGTCTGGAATGTGTATGTATCATTGTTGTTTAAGAGGAAACCCTTATCTTATGTGTCAATGAACGCCTGTGGATTTCTGTTTCAATCAGGCGGATGAAGTCCGGGCTGAGGTTCAGCTCCCTGGCTTTAAAATAAGATTCAATCAGCAGTTCGTCCGACAGCTTGCGCATTTAAATCCGTACCTCCTGTCCGGTAAAATAACGGTTCTAAAAAGCATATTTATATACATATAATGTAAGATGTTTTGTTGTACCCTTACTCTATCAGAAATAAACGGCAGGAACAACCGTTCTGATTATCCACATAGACCGGTGGATAACCTGTGATTATTTTGTTTATAAAGGGGAAAATATTATATAAAACATAGTGGGTTTTGTGAATAAAGTTATCCACATGCTGGAAGCGCTTTGAATTTTGTCGAAAAATATTTAGTTATTTTTTGGAATGGCCTTCTCATTGCTTCATGCTGATTTTGGCCTCATTCCTGGGAAACTCTGTTTCACACGCATTTCATTTCAAAGCACAGCTGAATATCCGGCTCAAATGAGCCCAAAATCAACAACAATGTTTAAGACAACCTTTGGAATAAAGACGAGCATCTATTTGCAGCCTGTTAGGCATCTTTTTAGAAATGGATCACTCTTTGCAAGATTTATTTTGAACTGGCGGTTAAAATTGGGTATGATGGATACATTGCAAAAATGGATGAAAATAATGAGGTGTTTTCAATGTTAAAGCATTTTTTGCCTGATCAGCATGTTAAGAATATATTTGAAATAACACCCGAAAGCCTTAAGGCAAAGGGAGTAAAGGGAATCATCACTGACCTGGACAATACGCTTGTTGAGTGGGACAGGCCTCTTGCTACCCCGAAGCTTATCAAATGGTTTGAGGAAATGAAGCATCAGAATATTAAGGTGACAATTGTTTCGAATAATAAAGAAAACCGTGTAAAGGCCTTTTCTGAGCCCCTGGGCATTCCGTTCATCTTCCAGGCGCGCAAGCCGATGACAAGGGCATTTAACAGGGCCTTGGGTGAAATGGGCCTGAAAAAAGAAGAAACTGTTGTCATAGGTGACCAGCTGCTGACTGATGTTCTAGGCGGCAACAGGAGCGGGTTCCATACGATCCTTGTCGTCCCGGTTGCCCAGACGGACGGATTTGTAACAAGATTTAACCGCAAAGTCGAAAGGCGGATTCTAAATTGGTTCAGAAAAAAAGGCAAGATTCAATGGGAGGATTAATGCGTGAGTGAACAATATGTATGTATAGGCTGCGGAGTGAAGGTCCAGACAGAAAATCCCGAGGAGCTCGGCTACGCGCCAAAATCAGCTTTAGAGAAAGAGGCGATTGTCTGCCAGCGCTGTTTCCGCCTCAAGCATTATAATGAGGTCCAGGATGTCAGCTTAACTGATGATGATTTTCTTAAAATACTGAATGAAATCGGAAGAAGCGATGCTCTGATCGTCAAGATTGTCGATATCTTTGATTTCAATGGAAGCTGGCTTCCGGGGCTGCATCGTTTTACAGGGAACAACAAGGTTCTTTTGGTCGGCAATAAAGCAGATCTGCTTCCAAAATCAGTGAAGCGGAATAAACTGATCAACTGGATGAAGCAGGAGTCGAAAAATCTGGGGCTCCGGCCGGAAGATGTGTTCCTTGTCAGTGCTGCGAAAGGGCAGTCGATCCAGGAGGTGGCTTCTGCGATAGATGAGTACAGGGAAGGCAAGGACGTGTATGTAGTCGGCTGTACAAATGTCGGCAAATCAACCTTCATCAACCGGATCCTTAAGGAGGTAACAGGAGAAGGGGATATCATCACCACTTCTCATTTTCCAGGGACAACTTTGGATATTATCGAGATACCTTTAGAGGACGGCAAAGCTCTTGTTGATACACCGGGCATCATCAACCATCATCAGATGGCCCACTTTGTCGATAAGCGTGACTTTAAGGTGATTATGCCTAAGAAGGAAATCAAGCCAAAGGTATATCAGCTTAATGAAGGGCAGACCTTATTTTTTGGCGGTCTGGCGCGCTTTGATTTTATCAGCGGAAGCAGACAGGCATTCATTTGCCACGTATCCAACGAAATCAATATCCATCGCACAAAGCTTGAGAATGCAGATGAACTGTATGAGAAGCACGCAGGGGAAATGCTTACGCCGCCCCGCCCTGAACAGATGGATGAATTTCCTGAGCTTGTCAGGCATGAATTCACTGTCAAAGAAGGGAAAACCGATATTGTGATTTCTGGTTTGGGCTGGGTTACAGTGAGTGAGCCGGGAACGAAGGTTGCCGCTTATGTACCAAAAGGAGTGCAGGCGATGGTAAGGAAATCCCTGATTTAACAGAAAGGGGAGAGGGACTTGAAAAAGCTCTTTGCTGTAATCGGCGATCCGATTGGCCACTCAATGTCGCCGGCGATGCATAATGATCTGTTTGGTATATATGGACTGGATGCCTGCTATGTTCCGCTAAAAGTCAGACGGGAAGATTTAGGGGACGCAGTGAAGGGGCTCCGGGCAATCGGGGTTGCAGGGTTTAATGTCACTGTACCCCATAAAACAGAAATCATGCCATTCCTGGATGAAATCGATCAGCTGGCAGAGGCAATCGGGGCGGTGAATACTGTCCTTAATAAAGATGGGAAATTGATTGGGTACAACACGGATGGGGAGGGCTATGTAAGAGGCCTCGCTTCTGAGGTGCCTGATTTCAGCCGGAAAAAAATCCTGATTGCCGGAGCAGGCGGAGCGGCAAAGGCAATCTATTATACGCTCGCACAAAAAGGCGTTCAGGCAATAGATATCTGCAATCGGACAGCGGCAAAGGCGGAGGCTCTTGCGGATAAATGCCCCTTTCCTGTCAGAACGGATGCTTTAGGCTTTCAGCAGGCAGAAGAAAAACTGGCTGAGTATGATATCATCATCCAGACAACACCGATCGGCATGCTGCCCGACGTAAATGCATTGCCCTTTGGACTTTATCATCTGAAGGCCGGTGCTTTTGTCAGCGATATAATATATAACCCGCTTGAAACCAAATTTTTGCGGGAAGCTAAAAACAAAGGTGCATCCATCCAGAATGGCCTGAAAATGTTTGTCTGCCAGGGGGCATTGGCCTTTGAAAGGTGGACTGGAACCTTTCCGGATACAGACAGGATGGAAGCAGGCGTTATTACACAACTGGGAGGACAAACATGTTAACAGGAAAACAAAAAAGATTATTGCGCTCAAAAGCACATCACTTGAACCCGATTTTTCAGGTTGGAAAAGGCGGGGTGAACGAAAATATGATATCACAGATCGGGGAAGCGCTCGAGGCAAGGGAATTGCTGAAGGTAAGCATCCTGCAGAACTGTGATGAAGATAGAGACGAAGTGGCTGAGAAGCTCGTTAAAGGGACTAAAGCAGAGCTGGTGCAGATCATCGGCAATATGATCGTCCTTTATAAAGAATCAAAAGAAAACAAACAAATCCAGCTGCCATAATGAAGGCATGTTTGCAGCCAAGAGGCGGCAAAAGGAGGACTGCAGGTGAAGAGGATCGGCATTCTTGGAGGTACATTCAATCCTCCCCATCATGGCCATCTGCTGATTGCAAATGAGGTGCTCCATTCCCTTTCATTGGACAAGGTCTGGTTTATGCCAAACCAGGATCCCCCGCATAAAAAGAAGTCTTCAGCTGCATCTGATCAAGCAAGGGTAGAAATGCTGGAGCTTGCAATTGAGGGGCACCCGCGCTTTGAAATCCAGACGATTGAAATGGAACGCGGGGGGCCATCCTACACTTATGATACAATGAAGCTGCTTAAAGAGCAGAATAAGGATACCGAATTCTATTTTATCATCGGGGCTGATATGATTGAGTATCTGCCGAAATGGTATAAAATAAATGACCTCCTTGAGCTTGCCGTCTTTGCCGGCGTCGGCAGGCCTTCCTATAGCAGCCGTACTGACTATCCGGTTGTCCCGGTTGATGTGCCGCAGATGGATGTTTCATCGAGCATGATCAGGGAAAGGCTCAGCCAGGGAGATACCGTGCGCTATCTAATTCCGGAAAGCGTCAGGAAGTATATTGAGGAGAATCGTTTGTATGGATCGTGAATTTTATCTAAAAATAGTAAAGAAACAGTTAACAGAACACCGCTACCAGCATACAATCGGTGTGATGGAAACGGCAATCGGCCTTGCCCGCACCTTTGGGGCTGATATCCAGAAGGCTGAAACGGCCGCTATTCTCCATGATTATGCCAAGTTCCGCCCGAAGGATGAAATGAAGAGGATTATCATAGAGCAAAAAATGCCTGAGGAGCTCCTTATGTACAACAGCGAGCTTTGGCATGCCCCTGCTGGTGCCTACCTTGCTGAAACAGAGGCAGGGGTGACCGATCCTGAAATCCTGGATGCAATCCGGTATCATACGTCAGGAAGGCCGCGAATGCCCTTACTTGATAAAATCATTTATCTCGCCGACTATATTGAACCCGGCCGGCATTTTCCGGGTGTGGATGAAGTCCGGAAACTGGCTGAAACAGATCTTGATTCAGCCTTAATAAAAGCAATGCAGAATACTATCACGTTTTTAATGAAGAAGAATCAGCCGGTGTTTCCGCTGACTTTTCTGTCGTATAATGATCTTGTAATGAAAAAGGAGACTGATTAAATGAGTGAACGCGCCTTATTAGATATGGCTGTAAAAGCAGCCGATGATAAACGAGCAGAAGATATTGTGGTATTGAATATGAAAGGGATTTCCCTCATCTCAGATTATTTTCTGATTTGCCACGGTAATTCTGATAAGCAAGTCCAGGCAATCGCCCGTGAAATGAAAGAAAAGAGCGAAGAGCTTGGCTATACAGTCAACCGGATGGAAGGATTTGACGAGGCGAGATGGATACTCGTTGACCTCGGGGATGTTGTAGCCCATGTTTTCCATAAGGATGAGAGAAGCTATTATAACTTAGAACGCCTGTGGGGCGATGCACCTTCAGTGGATGTCCAGAGCGTGCTTGGACAATGACCTATGGGAAGTTCGCCTACCTTTATGATGCACTGATGAAGGATGTGCCTTATGAAGGCTGGGTGGAAACAGTAAAAAGCAGTACAGAGAAGTACAGGATTGAAGGGAAGCGCCTTCTTGATCTTGCCTGCGGCACCGGGGAGCTTTCTGTCCGTCTCGCACAAGCCGGATACGATGTAACCGGAGTTGATTTATCGGAGGATATGCTCGCTGTCGCCCAGGCAAAAGCGATGGAGCAGGGGGCAGATATCTCTTTCTATCAGCAGGACATGTCAGAACTCGAGGGGCTTGGCGAGTATGATATTGCAGGGATCTTCTGTGACTCCCTGAACTATCTTCAGAGCGAAAAAGAGGTTGAGCAGACATTCGAAAGTGTGGGAAGGCACCTGAAGGAAGGCGGTTTGTTCATCTTTGATGTACATTCAGTCTATAAGATGGAGCATATCTTCAGGGATCAGACCTTTGCCTTGAATGAAGATGAAATCTCTTATATATGGGAATGCTTCCCTGGGGAGCATCCTTTCAGTATTGAACATGAATTGACTTTCTTTCAGCTGGACCCTTCGCTCATGAAATATGACAGATATGATGAGCTCCATCTGCAGCGCACTTATCCTATAGATATCTATAAAGACTGGCTTTTAAAAGCAGGGTTTACCCTGCTGGAAATAACAGCGGATTTTGAGACCGAGCTCCCGGCGCAAGAGTCCGAAAGGATCTTTTTCATTTGCCGCAAAAACTAGCAAAAGCCGCTCCCGATGGGGGGCGGCTTTTGCTTTTTTTCGTATTCCTGTAAGGCTGTTCAAAAAAAGTCAGCGGCAGCAGAAGGAATTTTGAAAGGAAGCAGAGAATGTTAATGGACAGTGAACTGTTTTTTGACCTGTGTAAGATCTTCCTCGAATTTAGAATGTGTTGCCTGGAACACATGCCGGAAAACATCACCTAATTCCTTCTCCAGCACCTTTATTCCTTCACCGGTTATTCCTCCTTTAACACAGACCTTCCGCTGAAGGGCAGGAAGGGTATAATGCCCCTTTTTCAGCAGCTCTCCCATCCCGATCAGCATTTCGCTGGCAAGAACAGTGGCAGTCTCCCGATTTATTTTTGTTTCCGCAACGGCCGCATTAATGAATTGCTGTGTCAGATAACTGAAAAATGCAGGTCCGCAGCTTACGATGTCAGATGATACCCTTGTTATTTCTTCTTCTATTTCCACAGGCTTGGCAATGGCCTCGATAAGCGGCATGAGCTTCTGCTTCCATTCATCCCTGAAATGCTCCCCGTAAGTAACAAGAGCCACACCGGCGTGTGCCCTGTTGGTGATGCTTGGAATCACCCGTGCTGCTGAACAGGGGACAAAAGATTCGAGCTGTTCGGCGCTGATAGGGCTTGTTATTGAAATCACGCAATCCTCATCACTTAAATATGGCCGGATTTCCTGGATCACATCCGCAAAATCATGAGGCTTCACACAAATGAAAATCAAATCTGAATTGGCAGCCGTTTCGGCTGCTCCCTCCGCAAGTTTCAGGCCGCTGTACTCTTTCTGTATCTCTGCCGCTTTCTCCAAAGTTCTGTTTGTAATCGTCACAGAGGAGGGAGGAACGGCTTTGGCATCAAGTAAGGCCTGGATAAGAATTTTCCCCATATTCCCTGTACCGATAAATCCGACATTCATAAATAACCCTCCTTTGACAGCAAGATATCTCATATAACGATATGAAATTGAAAACTCAAATATACCTTGAAAGGGGATGCGATCATGCTGGATTGGATCAAGCGCCGCCCGCTGGCTGGGATTGGTGCGGCTTTCTTATTAATTTTGCTGTTTTATTTTTTTCTTCAGGGAAACAAAGGGGATGGTGACCCGCTTGAAAGTCTGCAGATGGAGGAGGAGCTGGAGTCATTGCCTGGCCTGGGGGAGGAAGAGGAAAAAGAAAAAGAAAAAGAAAAAGAAAAAGAAGCTGCTCCGCCTGTCATTAAGGTTGATGTGAAGGGGAGTGTGAGGAACCCGGGTTTATATGAAGCAGCTGACGGAGAGCGTGTGGCTGATCTTATTCAGAAGGCAGGGGGGCTGACAGAAAACGCAGATGAGGCCCGGATAAACTTTGCCCAGAGAGTGGGCGATGAAATGGTTATTTACGTACCGGAGGAGGGGGAGGAATTGTCAGGTGGAACTGAACCAGCACAGGCTATCAGTGCAGCCTCGGGAGAAGATGGAATGGTAAATATCAACAGTGCGGGGAGTGAGGAGCTTCAGGATATTCCGGGGATTGGCCCATCAAAAGCAGCTGCCATCATTGAGTACAGGGAAACGGAAGGTCCGTTCCAGTCGCTTGAGGACTTGATGCAGATTAGCGGGATAGGTGAAAAAACCTTTGAAAAGCTTAAATCTTATATAAAATTGAAATGAGCCTCATTGACGTGCTTTTGAAAAAGAGATTAAACTTGTACCAGGAGATTATTCTATAACAAAGAGATTTTAGGAGGAGAAAAATGGAACAGCGTTTATCATGGGACCAATATTTTATGGCTCAAAGCCATTTGCTGGCTTTAAGGAGCACATGTACAAGGCTGGCAGTCGGGGCTACAATTGTCCGCGACAAACGCATCATTGCAGGCGGATACAACGGTTCGATAGCAGGAGGAGACCATTGCATCGACCACGGCTGCTATGTCATCGATAATCATTGCGTCAGGACTATACATGCTGAGATGAACAGCATCCTGCAATGTGCCAAATTCGGTGTGCCCACTGCAGGAGCGGATATTTATGTCACGCATTTCCCATGCCTTCAATGCTGCAAGGCTATCATACAGGCTGGCATTGCAACAGTGTATTACGCTGAAGCCTACAAAAACCATCCGTATGCAATTGAGCTGTTTGAACAGGCAGGCGTCAGGGTGGAGCAGGTAATGCACAAAGAAATTTCTCTCGAATTTAACCGTGCGGAAAAGGCTGAATATATTAAAAACCTGTTGGAAGAGATGAAGCAAAACGGGACAGACCATGAGCGGATTGATAAACTTCAGGCAGAAGCCGGGGAGCTTTTTGGAACCGGGGCTGGCATTACAGCTAAGTAACTGGACTGGAGGTATCAGTGAAGGGGAATTCTTTTTATTTTGCTGCTGCTGCCCTGGCTGGACTGGTGATCGTGCTGGAAGGGAACATAGCATTATCGCTATTTGCCGTATTCCTTATGTGCCTATTTGCACTAATAAAACGATTCTCAAAAATGTTGATTCTTCTTTTATTTATTACGCTGCTGATATTTGCCTGCAGAGGTTATTTTGCAGAAAAGGGAAATCACAGTGTATTAAGCGGAGCCGAGAAAACGTTTCAGCTGGAGCTGTCAGAAATGAAGATTGATGGAAACAGCCTTTCTGTAAACTCACGCGACAGAAAGACAGGGGAAAAACTGCTTCTTGCCTATAAGCTGGATTCACAGAAAGAAAAGCAGCTGCTGCGGAACAATCTGGTTCCAGGGCTGGTATGCCGCGTGGATGGCATTCTCGAAAAGCCCATGCAGGCAGCTAATCCGAATGGATTTGACTACAGGCTTTATCTGGAAAGAAAGCAGACGTTCTGGATTCTTGAAGCTGATTCGCTGATGCTCAGCCGGTGTTCCGGCACGGCAAGCCATCCTGTTGCAAAAATAAAGAGGCTGAGGCAGTCAGGGATCGCTTATATTGAAACGGAATTCCCCGGAAGCCTTGCACCGCTGGCAGCCGCCCTTGTTTTTGGAGAAAGGGGCCTGATGGACACCAGTCTGCTGGAGGACTATCAGAAGCTCGGCATTGTGCATCTTCTGGCGATATCCGGCCTTCATGTCGGCCTCCTGGCAGCCATGATCCTTTATATAGGGAAAAGAGCAGGCGTCCCCAGTAAAAGGATGAAATTCCTGCTGCTGCTGTTCTTGCCGGTTTACGCCGTCCTGACCGGCGGGGCTCCTTCTGTCACCAGGGCTGTACTGATGTTGATGTGTATGCTGATCTATTCGCTGGCTGCAAGAGGAAAGAAGAAGCTTCAGCCGATTGATGCCGTAAGCTCTGTTTTTGCCGTTTGCCTTTTCTTCTCCCCTCATATAGTCTACGAACCCGGATTTCAGCTGTCTTTTTGTGTCAGCTTTGCCCTTATTATCTCAGCCCCCTCAATCTTTAAAAATCTGAACCACTGGATATCCCAAAGCGTGGCTGTTTCATTGGCTGCCCAGCTTGCATCCGCCCCGATCATTCTCTTCTTCTTTTATGAGATATCGCTTTTCGCTCTCTTCGCCAATCTTCTTTACATCCCCTTTTTTTCATTTATCCTCTTGCCTGGCATCCTGCTGGGATTCCTTTTGCATATACTTTCAGGTGGGAATGCCGGCCTGATCCTGCAGGTGCTTGAGTGGAGCGCAGGCATGGCCAATTTGGCCGCCGGAAAGCTTGGATCATTGCCTGGTGCTGTGTTGGTGCTGGGGAAGCCATCCGGGCCTGCTTTGGCCATGTATATAACAGGAGTACCAGCATTATTGATCATATGGGAAAGGAAGAAAGAGCACTTTACCCTTAAAATGGCCGCAGGCATGCTGTTGCTTTTCTCCTTTCAGCCATTGGAACAAAAATTCTCTCCAAAAGGGGAAATCACCTTTCTGGATGTAGGGCAGGGTGACAGCATTTTGGTTTCCCTGCCCTATGGCAAGGGAGATTATTTAATCGATACAGGCGGCAGGCTTCAGTTTGAAACCGAAGAATGGGAAAAAAGAAAAGATATATTTGATCCAGGGAAGGATATTGTGGTGCCATTTTTGAAGAGCAGAGGAATTTCCCGGCTGGACAGACTGATCCTGACCCATGGGGATGCTGATCATATAGGGGGAGCAGCTGGTGTGCTGGATGAGATTAAAATCAATGAAATCGTCTTCCCTAGAGGGGGTGAGGGCGGGGAGCTTGAAAATTTGCTGATCCAGCGAGCGGATGAACTGTCCATACCAGTGGTCTATGCTGAATCAGGGAGCGGATGGCAGGCTGGCAGCAGCAGCTTCCAAATCATCTCCCCCATCCAGGGCAGAGAATATGGAAGTAAAAACGATGGTTCTCTTGTCATCCTGGCGAAAGCCGGAGGGTTGCGCTGGCTTTTTACAGGCGACCTTGAGGAGGAGGGAGAAGGCAGGATCATCCAAAAATATCCTCATTTAAAGGCAGATATACTCAAAGCGGGGCACCATGGAAGCAATTCCTCCAGTTCGAGCCAGTTTCTGCGGCAAATTGAGCCTAAAGCGGCCGTCATCTCTGCCGGGAGGAACAATCGGTATGGGCATCCTCACCAAGAAGTACTTTTAAGATTGAGTTCCGAGAAAATAAAAATCTTGAGAACTGATCTTCATGGGGCAATTACCTACACATTTACCGAAAAGGCAGGAACGTTTTCCCTCAAGCTCCCATAATATAAGATTAAGAAAGCCCTTCCCATTCACCGCAGGCTTCATAAGCAGAAATGAAAAGAGACTGCATGTGTATGCAGTCTCCATAAATTTACGCTATGTAGCTGTTTTTACGCTCCAATGAATTTAATGACTGTTGCAATAACAAACAATAATGCGAAAAAGCCGAAAGATACGGCAAACCCTACGCCGGAATCAACAGCATCGTTGCGTTTGCTTTGGACGTTCTTTTCAAATTCGTTCACAGTCTACCCCTCCTATATCATTTTTAGTATAAGCGATATATAAAAAAAAATCCACAATTCCTGTGTGCGTTTTCCTGGACTAGAAGGAGTTGTCACAAATAGTTTGATTTCGCGCAGCAGAAAATAACATCACAATGTTTTCGCACCGCCGCCAATCAAGTATCCTAGGCCTTGGCTGGCGACGTTCAATATAGATGGGGAACTGGGCATCGGCGAGCCCGGTTCCTTTGAATGCTTGTCAAATCGTCCGGTCTTCTTTAGGATAGGAGTAGGAAAAAAAGTATTGAACGGAGCGAGACAATTGGTTTTAGATGTGTGGAAGCAAATAAATAACAAACAATTCACCCCGATATATTTATTATACGGAACAGAAGGCTTTTTGATTAATGAAACAAAACAGCTGCTTATCAACAATGTGCTGGCTGAAGACGAGAGCGATTTTAATCTGTCTACATATGATTTGGAGGAAACACCAATAGAAGCGGCACTTGAGGATGCAGAGACCTTCCCTTTCATGGGGGATAAGAGGCTCATCTTTCTTCACAACCCCTCTTTTCTGACTTCCGAAAAGACAAAGGGGAAGACTGAGCATAATCTGGCCAAGCTGGAATCCTATTTAAAAGAGCCGTCGCCATATTCAATTATTGTGTTTGCGGCACCCTATGAAAAGCTGGATGATAGAAAAAAGATTACGAAGGAACTGAAGAAAAAAGCAAGTGTCCTTGAGGCCAAAAAACTGGGGGAGCAGGAGCTGAAAGTCTGGATCAGGGAAAGGGCTGCCCAGAACGGCGTCCAGATTGAGGAGGATGCCGTGCAGCTTATGCTGACTCTGGCAGGTACCAACCTCTTTATGCTGACAGGTGAAATTGATAAATTGGCCTTATATGCCGACGAGGAAAAGCTGATTGATGCCGAGGCAGTTGACAAGCTGGTTGCCAGGTCGCTTGAGCAGAATATTTTCACCCTTGTCGACAAGGTGGTCCACAGAAAAATAGATGAGGCACTGCGGATTTATTATGATCTTTTAAAGCAAAATGAAGAGCCGATTAAAATTCTTTCCATTCTGACCGGCCAATTCAGGCTAATCTACCAGGTGAAGGAGCTGTCGAGAAGGGGATACGGCCAGCAGCAGACGGCCGGATACTTAAAGGTCCATCCCTTCAGGGTCAAGCTTGCAGCCGGACAGGCCCAGCTTTTCGGAGATGAGGAACTGTCCCGCATCATGAAGCTTCTGGCAGAAGCAGATTATGAGATGAAAACAGGGGGGATGAACAAGGAAATGCTTATTGAGATGTTTTTGTTCAGGCTCCACGACCATGCCCTCCACAAACAGACAAAATAAAAAAATGGCCCAAAAGGCCATTTTTTTCATTTTTACGGCATAAGAAAAGGCTATCTGTGAAGATAGCCGGGAATCTTTAAACGATTACGCGTTCAAAGAGTTTAGTTTTTTAGCAAGACGAGATTGCTTGCGTGCAGCAGCGTTTTTGTGGATAAGGCCTTTTGCAGCAGCTTTGTCAAGCTGGCTGACTGCGTTCGCATATGCAGTCTTAGCAGCAGCTGTATCTTCGTTCACGATTGCAGCTTCAGCTTTCTTGACAGCAGTACGCATTGAAGACTTAACAGTCACGTTTTGAGCATTGCGGGCTTCGCTTGTTTTTACGCGTTTAATAGCAGATTTAATGTTTGGCATTCCATTCACCTCCTAGAAAAAAGCAATCGAGATTATATTAACTCGACTTTCATATCATTCATTAACAATAATTAAGAACAAGTGCTATTTTATCAAAGGCATGCTAATAATGCAATACTGTAGTTTAAAATCAATTCTTTTTGCCGGGAAGGACCCAAAAGCAGTTTGATCATTTTAGGGAAGCAAATGAACATAGGCTCCAGGCGGGACAGCTTCTGAATGAATTGGCGCGGTTCAGGCAAAGCTAGGAAAAAGCACCGGCCCAGGCCGGATTGAAGAAAAGAGGGCAGCAATGTGAAAGAACCATTAGATCTTAGCAGCTATTCAATAAGAACCGACCTTGCCATTGAAGCCAGGGAGATAGTAATGGATGAACGCTCAAAAAACCTTGGGAAAGAAGAGAATCTCTCTCAGCTTGAAGGGGTCATAATTAAAGAAAAAGAAGAAGATGATCTCAAGATATCTTATGTTGAGGTGACATCAGAAGGCGCCAAATCCCTCGGGAAGAAAGAAGGCAAGTATCTAACCATTGAGGTCCAGGGTATCAGGCAGCAGGACACAGAGCTTCAGCAGAAGGTCGAAAATGTGTTTTCAAGCGAATTGGCCCGTTTCATTGAGGGGATGGGGATCAAGAAAGATGCAAGCTGCCTTGTCGTTGGTCTCGGAAACTGGAATGTCACGCCCGATGCACTGGGACCCCAGGTTTGTGAAAATATTTTGGTCACACGCCACCTTTATCAGCTTCAGCCGGAAAATGTTGAAGAGGGCTACAGGCCAGTAAGTGCCCTTGCCCCTGGCGTTATGGGGCTGACCGGGATCGAGACAAGCGATATCATCTTTGGGGTAGTGGAGAAGACGAAGCCGGACTTTGTGCTTGCAGTTGACGCCCTGGCCGCCCGCTCAATTGAAAGGGTGAACTCTACCATCCAAATTTCTGATACAGGCATCCATCCGGGTTCAGGAGTAGGCAACAAGCGGAAGGAGCTCAGCAGGGAAACTCTCGGGATTCCAGTGATTGCAATTGGGGTGCCGACCGTCGTGGATGCAGTCAGCATCACAAGCGATACAATTGATTTCATTCTTAAGCATTTCGGCAGGGAGCTTAAGGAAGGTGACAGGCCATCCCGGGCGCTGGCCCCTGCAGGCATGAATTTCGGGAAAAGGAAGAAGCTCACAGAGGAAGACCTGCCAGAAGAACAGCAGCGGCAGACTTTCCTTGGCATTGTCGGCACACTTCCAGATGAAGAAAAGAGAAAGCTGATTTATGAGGTGCTTTCTCCAATCGGCCATAATCTGATGGTAACACCGAAAGAGGTGGATGTGTTTATGGAGGATATGTCCAATCTTGTAGCCAATGGGCTGAATGCTGCCCTCCATAGCAGGATCAACCAGGAAAATTCCGGTTTTTATACTAGGTAGCCTTCTTGAGGTTCTATCTACTCTAGCACAGTCATAAGATTTACTAGACTTAAGCTGAAGAGGTGGACCTATGAAAACAGCGAAACCAACTGATAACCGCCCGGGCATGATTGGGTCTGGATTTCTGAAGGCAAGCACAGCCTGTCTGCTGTTTTCCGGCCTGGTATTTGCAGTAAGCGGGGCTGTTGCTTTTCCGGGCAATGAATATAGGGCTGTCCCTGAATCTATCAGGGCTGCGCTGTCCAATATGAAAGCAGAGGGGCTGTACCAGCTGATTGGTTTGGAGAATCACCATTTCCATGCAGCGCTGCCGGATAGACCGGTGCACCCTCCCCTTTCAGGCCTATTATTCGAACTGTCCACGAATGTACGCCTGAATGACCCGGGCAGTCTGCTTGGAAGAGAACTGCCTGCCTTTCGAGGTTATGAAGGCGCACTCCTCACAGCGGGTGAAGAAACGAATAATCCCAATATGCCAATTGAATCCCCGCCTCCGATTGAATCGCTGCGGGCTGAACAGGAAGCTTCCCTGATGAACGGCGGAAAAATGGCGGGTATCGATGAAGAAACAAGGATGACGACCGGAGGCAAAAAGATCGTTTATATTTATTTTTCGCATAATCGTGAATCTTTCCTTCCTTACTTGGATGGAGTGAAGGATATTGATCAGGCATTTCATCCTGAACAGAATATCACCAAAGTGGGAGAACGCCTGAAATCAGCCCTGGAGGCAAAGGGCATTGGCGCAGCGGTGGACAAGACTGACATCCAGGCTGACTTAAGCAGAAAAGGCTGGAGCTATTCACAGTCATATGACCAGTCAAGGGAAGCCGTCGAAACTGCACTCGCAGCTGATCAACATCTGTCTTATTTAATTGATATCCATCGGGATGCCAAAAGGAAAAGTGATACCACGACGGAAATAGATGATGTCGATTTTGCTAAAGTCGCTTTTATCATTGGTGCAGAGCATAAAGGTTATGAGCAGAATCTTTCATTTGCCAATGAACTTCATAATCTTTTGGAAAAAAAATATAAAGGCTTAAGCAGGGGGGCATTCACAAAGGAAGGAAGCCTGACGAACGGTAAATTCAATCAGGATTTATCCGAGCATGCGATTCTGGTTGAAATCGGAGGGGTGGACAATACCTTCGAGGAGCTGTACAGATCAGCTGAAGCTCTGGCAGAAGTTTTCAGTGAATATTACTGGCAGGCAGAGAAAGTAGATTCTTCCGGAAATATCCCTGCCGGCAAAGAATGAAAAAGGTGATTATGATGAAAATGTTTATGGTAAAAGCTTTCCTTGCTGCAGCATTGATGTTCATTTCCGTCCTTTTTGGCATGCAGCATGCCAATGAGGGGACGAGGGCTATGAGAGGCTATGATGAAAAAGGGCTGAATCCTGCTTTCTCCATTAATGAAAGCAGTACAGGGGAGCTGGAGGCCTCCATACTCGGCCAGGACGTATCTTCGCATGACCTGGAAAAGAAAAGAGAAAAGCTGGAAGAGATGAAGGCATATAATTTCTTTTCCTCTGCCGGCAGGGATCTTGCCGAAGGGCTATCAAAGGCCGCAGACACCGCCATACAGAAAGTGGCGGATCTGATAAAATAATAGAGAACAATCGGCCATCCGGGAGATGGCTGTTTTATTTTAGTGGCCTTCTCAGTGCTTCCGCTTTTCCTTGAATGTTCCAACCCCTGCTGATATAATCAAAAATAGTGTATATGCGCGAGTATAGTAGGAGTGAACGCTATGAATAGAGAAGACAGACTGGAAAGACAATCGAAAACCCGGAATTTTTCAATAATTGCCCATATTGACCATGGGAAATCAACGCTGGCTGACAGAATCCTGGAAAGAACAAATGCCTTGACGGCGCGGGAAATGAAGGACCAGCTGCTCGATTCCATGGACCTGGAAAGAGAACGCGGGATTACAATCAAATTGAATTCTGTGCAATTAAAATATAAAGCAAAAGATGGAGAAATTTACACTTTTCATCTGATTGATACCCCAGGGCACGTAGACTTTACTTATGAAGTGTCCCGAAGCCTTGCAGCATGTGAAGGCGCAGTGCTTGTTGTGGATGCTGCACAAGGCATTGAAGCCCAAACTCTGGCAAATGTGTACCTTGCCATTGATAATGACCTTGAAATTGTACCGGTCATCAACAAAATCGACCTTCCAAGTGCAGATCCTGAACGGGTGCGCGGTGAAATCGAGGACGTCATCGGGCTTGATGCCAGTGAGGCTGTATTGGCATCTGCAAAAGCAGGGATCGGAATTGAGGAGATTCTGGAACAGGTCGTTGAGAAGGTTCCAGCTCCACAGGGAGATCCAGATGCCCCGCTGAAGGCGTTGATCTTTGACAGCCTTTATGATGCATACAGAGGCGTTGTTGCCTATATCCGTGTTGTTGAAGGAACAGTGAAGGTCGGTGATAAAGTCAAGATGATGGCGACCGGCAAAGAGTTCGAAGTCACGGAGGTAGGCGTTTTCACACCGAAATCAACTCCGCTGCCTGAGCTTTCTGTAGGTGATGTAGGCTTCCTGACAGCAGCAATTAAGAATGTCGGCGATACACGTGTCGGCGATACGATCACAAGCGCGAAAAATGGAGCTACAGAACCCCTGCCAGGCTACCGGAAGCTGAATCCAATGGTATACTGCGGCCTGTACCCGATTGACAGCGCCAGATTCAATGATTTGCGCGAAGCGCTTGAAAAGCTGGAGCTCAACGATTCTGCGCTTCAGTTTGAGCCGGAGACTTCCCAGGCATTGGGCTTCGGTTTCCGCTGCGGATTCCTTGGACTGCTTCATATGGAAATCATCCAGGAACGCATTGAGCGGGAATTCAAGATAGACCTGATCACAACTGCACCAAGCGTTATCTACGATGTTGTCATGACTGACGGCACTTTGCTGAAAGTGGACAATCCGTCAGATATGCCTGACGCACAGAAAATTGACCGTGTAGAGGAGCCTTATGTAAAGGCGACGATGATGGCGCCAAATGATTATGTCGGTGCAATCATGGAGCTCTGCCAGGAAAAACGCGGTATTTTCATTGATATGCAGTATATGGATGAGACCAGGGTCAGCATTGTGTACGAAATTCCGCTTTCGGAAATTGTGTATGACTTCTTCGATCAGCTTAAATCCAGCACAAAAGGCTATGCCTCATTCGATTATGAGCTGATTGGCTATAAAGAATCCAAGCTTGTCAAAATGGACATTCTGCTTAACGCTGAAAAAGTCGATGCGCTCAGCTTTATCGTCCATAGAGATTTCGCATATGAACGTGGAAAAGTGATTGTAGAGAAACTGAAGGACCTGATTCCCCGCCAGCAGTTTGAGGTGCCGATCCAGGCTGCAATCGGGCAAAAAATCGTTGCGCGTTCAACGATTAAAGCGATGAGGAAGAACGTATTGGCGAAATGTTACGGCGGAGATATTTCCCGGAAAAGAAAGCTGCTTGAAAAGCAGAAGGAAGGGAAAAAGCGCATGAAGCAGGTCGGCTCTGTCGAAGTTCCGCAGGAAGCATTCATGGCAGTCCTGAAAATGGACGATACGACTCCCAAAAAGTAACAGGCTCCAGGTTTGATTTGTTGCCGGAGGTTAGATATGCTTGCATACAAGCAGCTCTAACCTCTTTTTCATTGAAAAAAAGATCTGCCGATGAGCAAATTATTAAAGGTTGTGACGACACGTATGATAAATGCGGCTTATATCCATATACCGTTTTGTGAACATATATGCCATTATTGTGATTTTAATAAAGTGTTTCTTAAAGGCCAGCCGGTCGATGAATATCTGCAGGCCCTTGAAAAAGAAATGGAATTGACCCTTCAGGATCGTCCCTCAAGCCCTTTCCGTTCAATTTTTGTTGGCGGAGGCACCCCGACTGCCTTGGATGCACGCCAGCTCGAGATGCTGTGCGCATCAATCAGAAAGCATATGCCTCTTGAAGAAGGGGCAGAATTCACCTTCGAAGCAAACCCGGGCGATCTTTCTGAAGATAAGCTGAAGGCGCTTTATGATGCCGGGGTAAACAGGCTGAGCTTTGGAGTCCAGACCTTCAATGAAGAATTGCTGAAGAGGATCGGCAGAACACACAGGGCCAAGGATGTATTTGCATCAATTGAACTTGCGAAAAAAACAGGGTTCAGCAGCATCAGTGTAGACCTTATTTACAGCTTGCCGGGCCAGACCATCGCTGACTTCAAGGAAACGCTGGATACTGCCTTTACACTGGATATCCAGCACTATTCCGGATACTCACTGATCATTGAACCGAAGACGGTTTTTTATAATCTTATGCGAAAAGGGAAGCTTCCTTCCCCGGGTGAAGATGCAGAGGCAGCGATGTATGAGCTTCTTATGGAAAGGATGGATCTTGAAGGATTTAAGCAATATGAAATCAGCAATTTTGCGCTTCCCGGTTTTGAAAGCAGGCATAACCTGACATACTGGAATAATGAAGAGTATTATGGATTTGGAGCCGGGGCCCATGGCTATGCAGGCGGGAGCCGGAATGCCAATTACGGGCCGCTGAAGAAATATATGGAGCCCTTGTCGGAAAACAAACTTCCTGTCATGGAATCGCATATTGTGACAAAAGCTGAAAGGATGGAAGAGGAAATGTTCCTGGGGCTTAGAAAGACGGAAGGTGTAGAAGTTTCCCGCTTTATGGAGAAATTTGAAGAAGATCCCCTTCAGCTGTTCAGGAGCGAGCTGGAAAGGCTTCAGACATTAGAACTGATCGAAGCTGGCGGGAAGTCGATCCGGCTGACGCGAAAAGGGCGCCTTCTTGGGAACGAAGTATTTCAATCCTTCATCGGTGTAATCTAATGATTGACATCGCGCCTATAAATTTGATAATTTATTATTAGATTTAGCACTCACTGTTGAAGAGTGCTAACAGAGGTGATAAACGTGTTAACAGATCGTCAATTATTGATTTTCCAGGTGATTGTTGATGATTTCATTCGGTCTGCCCAGCCAGTCGGTTCAAGGAGCCTGTCGAAAAAAGAAGAAATTTCTTTCAGTTCGGCCACTATACGAAACGAAATGGCTGATTTAGAAGAATTGGGTTTTATCGAGAAAACACACACCTCATCCGGAAGGGTTCCTTCTGAAAAAGGCTATCGCTATTATGTTGACCATCTTTTGTCACCCCAGAAGCTGAACCAGCAGGATATATTCACCATTAAGTCCCTCTTTGCAGAGCGGATTTATGAGCTCGAAAAGATTGTGCAGAAATCTGCCAGAATCATGTCAGAACTGACGAGCTATACGTCAATTGTCCTTGGTCCAGCCGTTAAAGAAAACAAGCTGAGAAAAATTCAGATTGTCCCTCTGAACAAGGATACGGCCATAGCCATCATTGTGACTGATACAGGGCATGTGGAAAACAAAATGTTCAGCATACCTGAGAATATCCACCCTGGGGAAATAGAAAAACTGGTCAATATCCTGAATGAGCGGCTAGCCGGTGTGCCTATAGATAATCTCAACGATAAAATCTATAAAGAAGTGGCTGTACTGCTCAGGCAGCATGTCAATCACTATGATCTCCTGCTCTATTCTTTTGCTGACATATTAAAGCTGTCAGCCAATGAAAAACTCTTTTTCGGCGGCAAGACGAACATGCTCAGCCAGCCGGAATTCCATGATATCAATAAAATCAGGAATCTGATGAATATGATTGAGCAGGAAGAAAGCATCTATGATTTAATACGCAAAGATAAATCAGGAATCAATATTAAAATCGGCAGAGAGAATGAGAACTCGGCCATGGAAAACTGCAGCCTCATTACTGCCACCTATTCAATGGGGGCAGAGCAGCTGGGGACCATCGCGGTCCTTGGGCCGACGAGGATGGAGTATTCCAGGGTGATCAGCCTGCTGCAGATTATCAGCGCAGACCTCACTGACGTCCTGACGAAGCTGTATCAAAAGAGCTGACGCGGGTAATATTGATGATGGGTGGAAGCTGTCTTCCATCCCTTTCATTGCGTGTAAATATTTATATCCAATCAGCGTCCTATGGCATGCAAGTCACGCCAGGCATGCTTAACCTTTAAGGGAGGTGAACTAGTTGGCAGACAATAAGGACTTTTTAAAGGAAGAAGAACAAGAAGCAGCCGCTGCACAAGGCAGCAATGAGCCAATCGAAGCAGTTTTCGGAGAATCAGCTGCACCATCTGAAACTGGTGAAAATGGTGAAGAGCCATCTATGGGCCAGGAAGACTCAGCAGAGCTGAAGGCTGCACACGAAAAAATTGCAGAGCTTGAGGCGAAATTGGGGGAAGCAGAAAACCGCTATCTCCGTCTTCAGGCAGACTTTGATAATTCCAGGCGCCGGGCAAAGCTTGACCAGGAGGCGGCTGAAAAATATAGAGCACAAAAACTGATCACTGAACTGCTTCCAGCCCTTGACAATTTCGAAAGAGCGCTGAAAATGGAAACTGACAATGAGCAGGCCAAAACGCTCCAGCAGGGAATGGAAATGGTTTACCGCAGTCTTGCGGAGGCGATCAAGAAAGAAGGCGCCGAAGCAATCGAGGCTGTCGGAAAAGAGTTTGATCCGCATCTGCACCAGGCTGTCATGCAGGTTGAAGACGAAAACTTTGCATCCAACACAGTTGTGGAAGAATTCCAAAAAGGCTACATGCTAAAGGACAGGGTCATCCGTCCGGCAATGGTAAAAGTAAACCAATAATAAAACTACATATATCGGGAGGTAAGGAACATGAGCAAAATCATTGGCATTGACTTGGGTACTACAAACTCATGTGTATCCGTTCTAGAAGGCGGAGAGCCTAAAGTAATTCCGAATCCGGAAGGAAACCGTACAACTCCATCAGTTGTCGCATTCAAAAACGGCGAACGCCAGGTTGGCGAGGTAGCTAAGCGCCAATCCATTACAAATCCAAACACGATCATTTCTGTTAAACGCCATATGGGTACAGACCATAAAGTGGAAGCAGAAGGCAAGGAATATACGCCGCAGGAAATGTCTGCTATCATCCTTCAGTATCTTAAAGGCTATGCAGAAGATTATCTTGGTGAAAAGGTTGAGAAAGCTGTTATCACAGTTCCAGCATATTTCAATGATGCTGAACGCCAGGCGACAAAAGATGCAGGCAGGATTGCCGGCCTGGAAGTAGAGCGCATCATCAACGAGCCTACAGCAGCGGCTCTTGCATACGGTCTTGACAAAATGGACGAAGACCAGACAATCCTTGTTTATGACCTTGGCGGCGGTACATTTGATGTATCCATCCTCGAGCTTGGCGACGGAGTTTTTGAAGTTAAATCAACTGCCGGCGACAACCGTCTCGGAGGGGATGACTTCGACCAGGTAGTCATTGATTATCTAGTAGAACAGTTCAAAAAAGAAAACGGCATCGACCTTTCAAAAGACAAAATGGCGCTTCAGCGCTTGAAAGATGCAGCTGAAAAAGCAAAGAAAGATTTGTCCGGCGTCACTTCTACACAAATCTCCCTTCCGTTCATCACTGCAGGGGATGCAGGTCCTCTTCACCTGGAGGTTACACTGTCCAGAGCGAAGTTTGATGAACTGTCAGCGGGCCTTGTAGAACGTACAATGGGACCTACGCGCCAGGCGCTCAAAGATGCAGGGCTTTCTCCATCAGAAATTGATAAGGTCATCCTTGTCGGCGGTTCAACCCGTATTCCTGCAGTTCAGGAAGCAATCAAGAAGGAAGTTGGAAAAGACCCTCATAGAGGCGTAAATCCTGATGAAGTTGTTGCTATGGGCGCAGCGATCCAGGGCGGAGTCATTTCCGGAGATGTTAAAGATGTAGTCCTATTGGATGTAACGCCATTATCACTTGGAATCGAAACAATGGGCGGAGTGTTCACAAAGCTAATCGAACGCAACACAACAATCCCGACTTCCAAGTCCCAGGTATTTTCTACAGCGGCTGACAGCCAGACTGCTGTTGACATTCATGTGCTTCAGGGTGAACGCCCAATGGCAGCTGACAATAAAACTCTTGGCCGCTTCCAATTGACTGATATCCCGCCGGCACCGCGCGGCATACCTCAAATCGAAGTATCCTTCGATATTGACAAAAACGGCATCGTCAATGTACGCGCCAAAGATCTTGGAACAAACAAAGAGCAGACAATTACAATTAAATCTTCCACAGGCCTTTCTGACGATGAAATCCAGCAAATGGTCAGGGCAGCAGAAGAAAATGCAGAAGCAGATAAAAAGCGCAAAGAAGAAGTGGAGCTTCGCAATGAGGCAGACCAGCTAGTCTTCACAACTGAAAAAACTTTAAAGGATCTTGAAGGCAAGGTGGATGAAGCGGAAGTTGCGAAAGCGAACGAAGCTAAGGATGCACTGAAGGCGGCAATCGAAAAGAACGAGCTGGAAGAGATCCGCACTGCAAAGGATGCCCTTCAGGAAATCGTGCAAAATCTTTCTATGAAGCTCTACGAAGAAGCAGCGAAGCAGGCTCAGGCAGCTCAGGGTGCTGAAGGCCAAGGCGGAGATGACAATGTCGTGGACGCAGAATTCGAAGAAGTAAACGACGACGACAAAAAATAATAGCAGGCAGCAGGATATAAAAGTCAAAGTCAGGTTCCACTTGACTTTGGCTTTTTTTCTTAATCTGGAGCAGTGATTAGGCCAGGTGATTAGCCTGCGTTCCTTATTAGGGCAAGCGCCCTCCGCTTTTAGTTTATCCAGCTCCGGCGGCTAGGCCCTCGAAGTCTTAAGCCAAGCAGATCAGAAGGTTAAAGAACAACCTTCCGCTCTTCCTTGTCTTAAGCTTGTCGGGCCTGAACAAGCCGCCTCCGCTTTTAGTTTAACTATTGCACTTTTTCTTTATAGAGTGATACAATAATCTTTATGTGAAATGACCGGGGAGTGTGAAATTCATGAGCAAACGGGATTATTATGAGGTCCTGGGGGTCAGCAAAAGTGCCAGCAAGGATGAAATAAAGAAATCCTACCGCAAGCTTTCAAAAAAGTATCATCCTGATATTAATAAAGAAGCGGACGCAGATGAGAAATTCAAGGAAGTAAAAGAAGCATACGAAGTTTTGAGTGATGATCAGAAACGCGCCCACTATGACCAGTTTGGCCATACAGATCCCAACCAGGGCTTTGGAGGAGGAGATTTCGGAGGCGGATTCGGCGGATTCGAAGATATCTTCAGTACTTTCTTCGGAGGCGGTGGAAGGAGAAGGGATCCGAATGCACCAAGGCAGGGGGCCGATCTTCAATATACAATGTCCCTTTCTTTTGAAGAAGCGGTATTCGGAAAAGAAACTGATATTGAAATACCGAGGGAAGAAACATGCGAGACTTGCGACGGTTCAGGGGCCAAGCCTGGCACTAAGCCTGAAACTTGCCGGCATTGCCATGGCTCCGGCCAGCTGAATGTTGAGCAGAATACGCCGTTCGGCAAGATTGTCAACAGAAGGGTCTGCCAGTACTGCAGCGGCACAGGCAAAGAAATCAAAGAAAAATGCCAAACTTGCGGCGGCACAGGCAAAGTGACCAAGCGGAAGAAGATCCATGTAAAAATTCCGGCCGGCATTGATGACGGACAGCAGCTGCGCGTGACCGGACAAGGGGAACCAGGAATTAACGGCGGTCCTCCAGGAGATCTATATGTAGTATTCCATGTCAGGGGCCATGAATTCTTTGAACGCGAAGCTGACGATATTTACTGTGAAATGCCAATCACTTTTGTCCAGGCAGCACTTGGTGATGAGATCGAGGTGCCGACCCTTCACGGAAAAGTGAAACTGAAGGTTCCTGCCGGGACTCAGACAGGCACCCGCTTCCGCCTGAAAGGAAAAGGCGTGCCGAATGTGAGGGGCTATGGAAATGGCGACCAGCACATACTTGTGCGGATTGTCACGCCGACAAAACTGACAGAAAAACAGAAACAGCTTCTGCAGGAGTTTGGCGAAGTGAGCGGCCAAGTGCCGCAGGGTGAACAGGAAGAAAGCTTTTTCGCAAAGGTAAAAAGAGCCTTTAAGGGTGAATAAAGGAATGGGAGTTGGTAGAGAATGAAATGGTCAGAAATCAGCATTCATACAACAAATGAGGCGATTGAACCGATTTCAAACATTTTGCATGAAGCCGGAGCAAGCGGAGTAGTCATTGAGGATCCGTTTGATTTGATTAAAGACAGAGAAGATCAATTCGGTGAAATCTACCAGCTCAATCCGCAAGATTACCCAGAGGAAGGCGTTATTGTGAAAGCCTATCTTCCGGTCAACAGCTTCCTGGGCGAGACGGTGGATGAAATTAAGGAAGCCATCAATGGCCTTATCCTTTACAATATTGATATCGGGCTTAATAAAGTGACGATCAGTGAAGTGAACGAAGAGGAATGGGCCACTGCCTGGAAAAAATATTATAATCCTGTTAAAATATCTGAACGGTTCACCATTGTGCCGACCTGGGAGGATTATACGCCTGTAAGCAGCGATGAATTGATTATCGAGCTTGATCCGGGCATGGCTTTTGGCACCGGGACACATCCGACGACAGTCATGTGCATCCAGGCGCTGGAGCGTACGGTGGCACAAGGGGACAGAGTCGTTGACGTCGGAACCGGTTCAGGTGTGCTCAGCATTGCTGCTGCCATGCTCGGGGCGGAAAAAGTGGAAGCACTTGATCTTGACGAAGTGGCTGTTAAGTCTGCAAGGCTTAACATTAAGCTGAATAAGGTGCATGAGATTGTAAGTGTTTCGCAGAACAACCTGTTAAACGGAGTGCAGGAAGGGGCCGATGTCGTAGTTGCCAATATTCTTGCCGAGGTCATCCTGCGCTTTACAGATGAAGTGGCCAAAACGGTGAAAAAAGGCGGACGCTTCATTGCATCTGGCATCATTCAGCAGAAAAAGCAGCAGGTCAAAGAGGCAATCATCCAGGCCGGGTTCGAAATTGAAGAAATCCTGCAGATGGAAGACTGGGTCGCCATCATTGCCAAAAATAAATAAGACAAATATTTGACTGGACGGGAAAAACGGGAGTACTTGAAGCTGGGATATACCCCATGTCCTTCAAAATCCCTTTTTTCCGTTTGGCGGATTTGCAGCAGCCATACGGCATTTGCAATAAGGAAAGGTAGGCAGGTGCAGCCATGCAGCGATATTTTACAAATCGGGATAAGGATGGCAGATTCATCATAGCAGGCGACGATTTCCACCATATTACAAGGGTCATGCGCATGAAGGAAGGGGACAGCATTATTTGTGCCGTCCGCGGCGGCAGGAGTGCGGTATGCCGGATTGAAGAAATTACCGATGAACAAGTGATTGCGGAAGTAGTACAATGGAAGGAAGCGAGCTCAGAGCTTCCAATCAAAGCTGCAATAGCGAGCGGATTGCCTAAAGGGGATAAGCTTGAGCTGATCATCCAAAAGGGGACAGAGCTTGGAGCTTCAGTGTTTATCCCTTTTACTGCAGCCCGTTCGATTGTAAAATGGGATGAGAAGAAAGCGGGAAAGAAAACAGAACGCTGGCAGAAAATCGCCAAAGAAGCGGCTGAGCAGTCTCATAGAGATTTGCAGCCTGATGTGCTCCAGCCTGTGAGCATGAAAGAGCTGATAGACCTGGGCAAGGGCTATGACCGTAAAGTGATTGCCTATGAAGAAGATGCCAAAGACGGGGAAAGCTCTGCTTTTGCATCTCTTTTGTCGGGCATGGAAAAGGGGCAGTCCCTTCTCATGGTGTTTGGCCCGGAAGGCGGCCTCTCGGAAAAGGAAGTTGCACTCTTAAAGGACAATGGATTTTTGTCATGCGGACTTGGCCCGAGGATATTGCGTACTGAAACAGCGCCGCTATATGCGCTTGCGGCTGTTTCTTATCATTTTGAACTAATGAGGTGAATACAATGGCAACAGTTGCTTTTCATACACTTGGCTGTAAGGTGAATCATTATGAAACAGAAGCAATCTGGCAATTGTTTAAGCAAGAAGGCTACGAACGGACAGATTTTGAATCTGCATCCGATGTATATATAATCAATACCTGTACAGTAACAAACACAGGTGATAAAAAAAGCCGCCAGGTCATCAGAAGGGCGATCAGGAAGAATCCTGATGCTGTAATCTGTGTAACAGGCTGCTACGCCCAGACCTCGCCTGCAGAAATAATGGCCATACCTGGTGTGGATATCGTCGTGGGTACACAGGACAGGGTCAAGATGCTGGAGTATATCGAACAGTATAAACAAGAACGCCAGCCGATCAATGCTGTCGGAAATATTATGAAAAACCGTGTGTACGAAGAACTGGATGTTCCTGCCTTCACGGACAGGACACGCGCTTCCCTGAAAATTCAGGAAGGCTGCAATAACTTCTGTACATTCTGCATCATCCCGTGGGCACGGGGCTTGATGAGATCCCGCGATCCGCAGGAAGTCATCCGCCAGGCGCAGCAGCTTGTCGATGCAGGCTATAAGGAAATTGTCCTGACCGGCATCCACACAGGCGGCTATGGAGAAGACATGAAGGATTACAATCTTGCCATGCTGCTAAGGGATCTCGAGGCACAGGTAAAAGGCCTGAAGCGTCTTCGCATTTCCTCTATCGAAGCAAGCCAGATCACTGATGAAGTGATTGAGGTGATGGACAAGTCTGAAGTGGTCGTAAGGCACCTGCATATTCCTCTGCAGTCAGGCTCTAATACTGTACTTAAGAGAATGAGAAGAAAGTACACAATGGAATTCTTTGCAGAGCGCCTTGACCGCCTAAAAGAGGCGCTTCCCGGCCTTGCCGTCACATCTGACGTTATTGTCGGCTTCCCTGGTGAAACCGAAGAAGAGTTTATGGAAACCTACAATTTTATCAAAGAGCATAAATTCTCGGAGCTGCATGTGTTCCCTTATTCAAAAAGGACCGGTACACCTGCAGCCCGGATGGAAGACCAGATTGATGAGGAAATTAAGAATGAGCGGGTGCACCGCCTTATTTCCCTTTCCGATCAGCTGGCAAAGGAATATGCATCACAGTTTGAAAATGAGGTGCTTGAAGTCATTCCTGAGGAAATTTACAAGGAAGATCCTGAGAGCGGGCTTTATGTCGGGTATACTGACAACTACCTGAAAGTCGTATTCCCAGCATCAGAAGAGATGGTAGGGAAAATCGTGAAAGTCAAGATATCCAAGGCAGGCTATCCTTTTAATGAAGGACAGTTTGTCCGGGTCGTTGACGAGGATGCTGTATACGAAGAAGCGGCTGTCTAAGTATGTGATAAAAAAGAATGGGGAGTATTCCCCATTCTTTTTTTTGTCAAAAATCGGCCGGAGGATTCTTCGGTCTACATATTTCCCTTTTAATATAGAAAAAATAGACGGGATGAAGAAAACGATTGCAAAAAACGATTAAAACCCATAATTTCAGCTACTTTTTTCGATAAGACAATGGTATGATGTAGAGGTACGGACAACTTGTTTGTTGAAAGGAGAACCATTGATATGGCAACTAATGTAGCAAAAATGATCGATCATACATTATTGAAAGCAGATGCGACAAAAGAACAGATTGAGGTACTTTGTTCAGAAGCTAAAGAATACAGTTTCGCGTCTGTCTGTGTTAACCCTGCGTGGGTCAGCTACGCGAGTGAACTGCTGGAGGGTTCAGGCGTAGATGTCTGCACTGTCATCGGCTTTCCGCTGGGGGCGTCAACACCTGAGGTAAAAGCATTTGAAACTAAAAATGCCATTGAGAACGGCGCAACTGAAGTAGATATGGTTATTAATATCGGTGCATTAAAGAGCGGCAGCAGTGATCTTGTAGAAGCAGATATCCGTGCAGTCGTTGAGGTGGCAAAAGGGAAGGCACTTACAAAGGTCATTATTGAAACATCCCTCCTTACAGAGGAAGAGAAGGTCCTGGCATGTGAGCTGGCTATAAAAGCAGGCACAGATTTTGTTAAAACTTCTACAGGTTTTTCTACTGGGGGCGCAACCGTTGAAGATATCAGGCTGATGAGAAAAACAGTCGGTCCTGAAATCGGTGTTAAAGCATCAGGCGGTGTCCGCAGCACCGAAGATGCTCAGCAGATGATTGAAGCAGGAGCTACAAGAATCGGTGCAAGCTCCGGAGTGGCGATCGTTAATGGATTAACGAGCGATTCAGATTACTGATTACTAAATGGAAAAGACAGGTAAGCATCAATTGCTGGCCTGTCTTTTTTTATTTGTCATGGATCTTCATAATTAACCTTCCAAAATGTTCAGCAAACGGCAGTACCATTAAAGAAGTGAGCACATTGAATAATACACTCACATGTGCCAGCTGGACATCCGGTTCGGCCGCTGCCCATTCGCCGAATGAGGAAAGGGAGGCTATGAAAGGGAGGAAAAGGGCTGCTCCCGCTATATTCAGCCAGATATGTGCAAAGGCAGTGAGGCGCGCCTCCTTCCCTGCGCCAATGGATGCAAGATAGGCAGTGAGGCAGGTCCCGATATTGGCTCCGAGCATAAAGGCTATGCCTGTATCCAATTCTATGATCCCGCCGTTCAGAAACCCCATGATGATCCCCACAGCCGCAGTGCTGGATTGGATGATCGCTGTCAGCACCATGCCAACTGCCGCACCGGTCAGATGGCTGTTCTCCATAAGCCCGAGAATATCGGTCAGAAAAGGGACACCCTGCAGCGGGGAAGCTAGAAATTCAAAGCCCTTCATCGAGGAAAGTACAATGGAGATGCCAAGGATTCCCATGCCAATATGCTTCAGTGCCTTTCTGCCAAATAAGATAAGGCAAGACCCGGCTGCTGCCAGGGGGATGATGAGAGACTCGATATTGAAGGTGATGAATTCTGTTGTAAACGTCGTTCCAATATTTGTTCCCAAGATGATGCCGATCGATTGGGGGAAGGTCAGGATCCGGGCGGAAATAAGGCCGATAGTCAACACCATAACAGCAGAGCTGCTTTGCAGGACAGCAGTAATCAGCATTCCTGCCAGCATCCCCTGCCAGGGGAAATGGGTGTAAGCGGCGATCTTCCGCTTGAATGAATCACCGGAAAGTCCGTATAACCCTGATCTTAACAGTGCCATTCCGTATATGAAAAAAATAATCAACAATAAAAACAGGATAATCAGCAGCATGCGTTCTCACTCCTTCATTTAAACTCTATGAAGGAATGGGACTGGACATGCCTTGCGAAAAGGGTTTAATTTTACCGCTTCTATGGTAAATTAAATGAAAGGACAGAGCCTGCAAAAAAAAAACTGCACCTGCCCGTGATGAATTACAGTTGACCTTGTATCACTGTTATATTATAATTGCAAGGTACATGGAAATCTATGTTTCTGATGTAAGTGTGTTGTGCTCGGAGGGAGGGAAAGAGAATGTCTAAAACAGTCGTTAAAAAGAACGAATCGCTTGAAGATGCTCTTCGTCGCTTCAAACGTTCTGTATCTAAAACAGGTACTTTACAAGAGGCGAGAAAGCGCGAATTCTACGAAAAACCTAGTGTAAAGCGCAAGAAGAAGTCCGAAGCTGCTAGAAAACGTAAGTTCTAAGAGAGGGTGTATCAACTATGAGTCTTCTCGAGCGTTTAAATGATGATATGAAACAAGCGATGAAAAACAAAGAAAAAGATAAACTCACTGTCATTCGGATGATTAAAGCATCTCTGCAGAATGAAGCCATCAAGCTTGGCGGAGAGCTTAACGAAGAGCAGGAGTTAACTGTCCTTTCTCGCGAAGTGAAACAACGCAAGGACTCCCTCCATGAATTTGAAAAAGCAGGTCGTGAAGACCTTGTTGAAAAATTGCGGAACGAATTGATATTCGTCGAGCTATATATGCCCAAGCAGCTGTCTGAGGATGAAGTATCTAAGATTGTCCAGGAGACAATCGAAGAAACTGGAGCATCAGGAAAAGCCGATATGGGAAAAGTGATGTCTGCCATTATGCCTAAAGTAAAAGGCAAAGCGGACGGCTCACTTGTAAATAAACTTGTACAACAACACCTTTCATGAAAAGTATGCCAAAAGACCGCAAGCAATCTGCCTGCGGTCTTTTTATTGCTTGTGAGCGGCATACTGCAATAAATTCAGGGTACGTATGGAAGGTGTGCCGCTGTTAAAAACTATTACATAGGAAAAAATAATGCCGAAAAGAGAAAATGTGCTAAAAATGAATCTTTTTTCTTTTTAAAACGTAAGTAAAAGAAGATTAACTTTTGTTTGGGAAAGGAGGAGAAAATGGTGGCTCTCAGAAGGGCAGTCACTCTGCTGGCGTTTTTGGGCATCCTGCTGATTATGCTGATTCCCGAAAAAGGGAATGCTGATAATGAAGTGGTATACGTTGTTCCCATTGAAGAAACAGTGGAAAAAGGCCTTTATGCATTTTTGAACAGGGCTGTCAGCACCGCTGAAGAGAATGGGGCTTCTGCCATTATTTTTGAAATGGATACACCTGGGGGCGCAGTGGATGCTGCCGGGAAAATAGGCAAGCTGCTTGCGGAAACAGAATTGAAGACGGTGTCCTTTGTCAATAATCAGGCCCTGTCGGCCGGTGCCTATATCTCTTTGAATATGGATGAAATATACATGGTGCCTGGTGCTGTCATGGGATCTGCTGCCATTATCGATCAATCAGGGAACACCGCAGGAAAGAAAGCGGAATCCTATTGGCTGAGCGCAATGAAGAGTGCTGCTAACCAGTCTGGCAGGGATCCGGAGATAGCACTGGCCATGGCGGATGAGTCGGTTGATCTGCCGGAATATGGCGCCCCAAAAGGGAAGCTTCTCACTTTGACATCAGAGCAGGCAGAGCAGGCAGGGTATTCTGAAGGCACTGTTTCATCTCTTGATGAACTGCTGGACACTCTTGGCTACTCAGGGGCAGAGATCAGGAGCCTGGATGAAAGCTTTGCAGAGAAAATAGCCCGTTTTATCACCCACCCGGTTGTTGTGCCGATTCTCTTGTCTGTCGGCAGCCTGGGACTTGTGCTTGAGCTTTACTCGCCGGGATTCGGCATCCCGGGATCGATGGGACTTGCTGCCCTCCTGCTGTTTTTTTACGGCCATATGGTTGCAGGCCTGGCAGGATATGAGTCCATCGTTTTGTTTTTGGTCGGCCTGGGGCTGATCATACTGGAGTTTTTCCTTCCAGGAGGGATTGCCGGGGCAATAGGCCTTGTTTCGGTTGTAGGAAGCTTGTTTCTTGCAACTGACAACGTTGTCCATACGGCCGTATCCATTTTGATTGCCATTGGCATTTCTATTTTGGTATCCATCTTAATGATAAAGGTGTTTGGTAAAAAAATGAAATTCTTCAGGAAAATTATATTGAGCGATTCGACAAGCACTGAGAAAGGGTATATCTCAAACAAGACGCGTGCAGAGCTTATCGGTCTTGAAGGCTATGCTCTGACTGCATTAAGGCCGGCCGGGACGGCTGTGCTCGAGGATGAAAGAATCGATGTTGTCAGCGAAGGCGGTTTTATCCAGAAAGGGGCAAGGTTAAGGGTCGTAAAAGCAGAAGGCTCCCGGATTGTTGTGAGAGAAATGCTTGATATGGAAAAAAAAGCCGATCAATGAATGGACTCCCGTGGAAACAGGGATGACAAATAGATTTTAAGGAGGAACATAATGTTAGGAGAAGGAACTGTATTTATTTTAGTAGCCGTGGTTTTGGCCGTTATTCTGCTGGCGGTGCTGTTTACTTTCGTACCAGTGGCACTCTGGATTTCCGCCCTGGCGGCAGGCGTCAGGGTCAGCATCTTCACGTTGATTGGAATGAGGCTCCGCCGGGTCATCCCGAATAGGGTCATCAATCCTTTGATTAAAGCCCATAAAGCGGGTCTGGATGTTACAACAAATCAGCTTGAGAGCCATTATTTGGCCGGAGGTAATGTGGATAGGGTTGTAAACGCACTGATAGCCGCACACAGGGCCAATATTGAATTGAGCTTTGAGAGAACCGCCGCTATCGACCTTGCTGGACGTGACGTTCTGGAAGCTGTACAAATGAGTGTCAATCCTAAGGTGATTGAAACACCGTTCATTGCCGGTGTGGCAATGGATGGGATAGAAGTCAAAGCTAAAGCGCGGATCACGGTCCGGGCAAATATTGAGCGGCTTGTAGGGGGAGCCGGGGAAGAAACAATCGTAGCCCGTGTAGGTGAAGGGATTGTTTCGACTATCGGTTCTTCGGATAATCATAAGAAAGTACTTGAAAATCCTGACATGATCTCTCAGACAGTTCTGTCGAAGGGCCTTGATGCAGGCACGGCATTTGAAATCCTGTCCATTGATATCGCGGATGTGGACATCGGCAAGAATATCGGTGCTGAGCTTCAGACTGAGCAGGCGGAAGCAGATAAGAAGATCGCCCAGGCTAAGGCTGAGGAAAGGCGTGCAATGGCCGTTGCCCAGGAGCAGGAAATGAAAGCAAAAGTAGAAGAAATGAGAGCAAAGGTTGTCGAAGCAGAAGCCAAAGTCCCTCTTGCCATGTCAGAAGCTCTCCGGTCAGGTAATCTCGGGGTGATGGATTACATGAACATCCAGAATATATCTGCTGATACGGATATGAGGGGTTCAATTGGAAGAACAACAGATCCAGGCATGGATGGGAAAAATAATGACTAACTAGCCGGGAATATGCTGGGAAAGGAGGATTCTCCTTGGAATTCTTATTGGAAAATCCATTTATTCTAGTTGTGCTGATCGGCATCATCTCCTCACTTTTCAGCAAGGCAAAACGCGGCGGCACTACTGGACCGGCACAGCAGCAGGGGAATGCGGAGCCTGAACCGGGACCGTATGCCGATGCCGGGTATGAGCCGGAGGAAAAACCGGCTGTACCGGTTCAGGAAGCAGGACGGCAAACGCTCGAAAGCATGGAGTCTTATTATCAGGAAAGAAAAGTGCAGGCAGAAGAACGCGCAAGGAGGCTTTCTGAAAGGCAGGATCTGCTGGAAAGAAGGGTTCAGAATGCACGCAATGCTGCTGGAAAACCTGAGAAGAGCACTAAAGCTGAACCTGCCGGACGGGCTGCAGTAAGCCGGGAAAAGCTTGCGGACGCAATAGTCTGGTCAGAAATCCTCGGGCCCCCCCGGTCAAAGAACCCGCGCAGGCTGCACAGACGCTGAACGGGCGGCATTAACGAATAAAAAGAGTGCTAGAACCTTCTTCCATCTCATACATATGAGATGAAAGGGGGTTCTTTTTTTTATGGCTAAAAAGTGGGGACAATACATTCGCAGCTGGATGACCAACCAAATGGAGCTTCCTCAAGATGTCATGATGGATTTACCCCGGATAACAATGATTGGGCAAATTCATATATATATTGAGAACCACCGCGGACTGATTGCTTTTAGTGATAAAGAGCTCAGGCTTCTGCTCAAGCAAGGGCAGCTGCTCATCAAAGGAAGCACCTTTGTCATTAAGACCATACTCCCTGAAGAGATACTGCTGGAAGGCAAAATTGACCAGGTGCAGTATATAGACGAATAATGGCCAGCGCCATGCGGTGATTCTTTTGAACCGCAGGCCTGGCTGAAAAAGAGATCCGGAGGGAAGGAAAATGAAGAATCAATGGATTGCTTTTTATTCTGGAATAATCACTGTAAAGGCTGCGGGCTCCGGCATTGAACGGCTGATCAACTCACTGACCAGAAACGGCATCATGGTCTGGCAGGTAAAAAGGCATGGAGAGCAAGCGGTTACCTTTAAAATAAAGCTGACTGACGTAAAGCGGCTCCGTGCGTCAGTAAGGAAGAGCGGATGCAGGATTGAATTCCTTCATCGAGCCGGCCTGCCCTTTCTGCTGAAAAGAAGCCTCAAAAACAGCGGTTTTCTTTTTGGTGCCGCCTCTTTCCTTGTTATCCTGATCCTTTTGTCCAATATGGTATGGGGAATTGAAATCAAAGGGGCAGATCCTGCTACTGAATATAAAATCCGCAGGCAGCTTGACGAAATGGGCATCCGCAAAGGTAAACTTCAGTTTTTTGTTAAAAATGTAGAAGGAATCCAGCGTGAGCTATCCAACGAAGTGGATGAGATCACCTGGGTAGGTGTGGAGCTCAAGGGGACAACCTACCACTTCCAGGTGGTGGAGAAAAACGAGCCGGATAAGCCGGAGCTTTTGAGCCCAAGACACCTGGTTGCCAAAAAGAAGGCTGTGATTTTGGACATGTTCGTGGAAGAAGGCAAGCCTGTTGTCAGCATTAATGACCATGTCATCCCTGGCCAGCTTCTGGTTTCAGGCATCATCGGCCAGGACGGCCAAACACAGACAGTACCGGCAAAAGGGGAAATCTGGGGGGAGACCTGGTATAAATCCGAGGTGAAACTTCCGCTTAAGAGCACCCTCCAGGTGTTCAGCGGAGGAGAAAAAAGGAAATATTATTTTGATATAGGAAATTTTTCAATTCCTGTCTGGGGGTTTGGCAAACCGGAATTCAGTGAATATGAGATAGAAGAGAACAGAAAGGACATTAAATTCCTGAAATGGACCCTCCCTCTCGGCTTTACAAGCAGGACCATGCGGGAAAGTGAAACCGTTACAAGGATTTACTCCAATGAGGAAGCCTTTGAAGTGGCAAAAGATTTGGCCAGAAAAGATATAAAAAACAGCTTGAGTGAGGATGCTAAGATCAAGGGAGAAAAAATTTTGCACCAATCCGTAGAGAATGGTAAAGTATTTATAGCAATACATTTCCAAATTATTGAGAATATTGCAGAAGGACAATCCATTATCCAAGGAGACACAGAATGACAGAAGACTTAAAAACCATGAATGTTCATCTGGAAGATCCTAATGAAGCAATAGCACTGATCGGGAATTCGGATGCCAACCTGAAAATAATCGAACAGGAACTGAATGTGTCTGTCGTCACACGGGGAGAAACGATTTTCGTGTCCGGCGAGGCAGATGCTGTCGAGCTTGCCGGCCAAATCCTGGACAAACTCATTTATGTGATCCGCAAAGGAATCAATATCAGCGGCAGGGATGTTATGTACAGTATCCAGATGGCCAAAAAAGGCACACTTGAATATTTCAGCGACCTGTATGAAGAGGAAATAACGAAGAATGCAAAAGGCAAGTCCATTAGGGTAAAAACGCTTGGGCAGCGCCAATATATAAATTCGATTAAAACAAATGATCTGGTATTTGGAATTGGCCCTGCAGGTACAGGCAAGACCTATCTGGCTGTTGTGATGGCAGTCAATGCATTGAAAAATGGGAATGTAAAGAGAATAATCCTGACCAGGCCGGCTGTTGAAGCAGGCGAAAGCCTTGGCTTCCTTCCTGGGGATCTGAAAGAAAAGGTCGATCCTTACCTGCGGCCGCTTTACGACGCCCTGCATGACATCCTTGGCGCCGAACATACTCAAAGGCTGATCGAGAGGGGTACCATTGAAATAGCCCCCCTTGCCTATATGAGGGGCCGTACGCTTGATGATGCATTTGTCATTCTTGACGAAGCACAGAATACGACACAGGCTCAGATGAAAATGTTCCTGACCAGGCTGGGCTTCGGCTCCAAGATGGTCATCACCGGTGACCGTACACAGGTCGACCTTCCGAAGGGAGTCCGTTCCGGGCTTATTGCTTCAGAAGATATCCTGTCTGCTGTAAAAGGAATTTCCTTCTCTTACCTGGAGCAAAGCGATGTCGTCCGCCATCCGCTTGTAGCCCGGATTATTTCAGCTTACGAAAAAACAGACCAATAATAAAAACCGTCCTGGTGGGCGGTTTTTATTCTTTCTGAAAAGGCCCTGCCGGCAGGCAAACCCTCTGTTTCGCCAAGTTGATGTGAATAGAGGGTGAAACTTGACGGAAAAACTGTTATCATTTTACATAATCATAGTTCAAATTAAATGTGAGCTTATCCGGCCCTGCTTATGCCTGGATAGGAGGGGGAAGCATGGAAAAATTACAGCGCCAGTTGGCAAAGGTCAGAAACCTGTTGGATATGACATTCTTTAGAGTCGTCTTATTTCTTCTGCTCGGCATCGTACTATATGCCGCCATGTTCAGCAATGTAAAGCCCGAAAAGCTCGACATAAGCCTATTTTCTGTGGCTGAACAGACAATCCGCTCACCGATTACAATAGAAGACAAGGCGAACACCGAGAAGGAAAAGAAGGCGGCCGCCGACCAGGTGACCGATGTATACATAGTCAAAAAGGAAATCAATCAGAACCGTGTCGATCTGGTCACTTCCATATTTGATTCCGCAGCGGAAGTTAACGAAGAGATAAGCGAGGAAGCGGCACAAAGCGGTAATGAACAGGGTGATGGAGAACAGGAAACTGCATATGTTCCGCCTTCTTCTTCGGAAAAACTGAAAATGCTCAAGGAAAAGCTGACAGATAATGTGACGAAGGAAGTCTCTGATGCGGTCCTGTCACCGCTTCTGCAGGCGTCCAAGGACGAGCTTACGATTGCAAGGGACCTTACTGTAACGGCGATTAACAATGTGATGGGCAGCAAAATCCCTGCTGATGAAGTTGAAAACAGCAAAAAGAGGGTGGAGGAAGAGCTGAAATATACCAGTCTGAGCACGAATTTGAGAAGCTCGGCTATTGAGCTTGGCAGATATGCTGTCATCCAGAACGAATTTTATGACCCGGCTGCGACTGAAGAACTCAGGCAGCAGGCAGTAGAGAATGTAGAACCGGTCAAAATCCTCCAAGGCCAGATCATCGCGGAAGAGCGCCAGCTGATCAACAGGGAAATCTACAGGCAGCTGGAGCTTACAGGGCTTCTGGACAACCAGAAAAGCATACAGCCGTTTCTGGGGCTGGGCCTGATTGTAGCCATCATTCTGGCTGCACTCTATTATTACTTTTATGAGCTGAATGTTCAAAAGGAGCTGAAACAGAATTACCTCCTGCTGTTCAGCCTGATTTTCATCCTTTCGCTTTTGCTGATGAAATGCGTAAGCCTCCTGCAGCTGCTCCAGTATCCGGAAATTGGCTTTATATTTCCGGCTGCAATGGCAGCCATGCTGATCAGAATCCTGATCAATGAAAGGCTTGCCATTCTGATTACGATAGTCCTTGCCATCTGCGGAAGCGTCATGTTCAATGAAGGCACTGCCGGAACATTGAATATAAATATGGGCATCTATATCATTTGCTCAGGCTTTGCGGGTATATTATTCTTAAACAAGCAAAACAACAGGTCCAAGATTCTTCAGGCAGGACTGTTTGCAGCAGGGGTGAACCTTGTTGTGATCATCGCCCTCATGCTGCTTAGAAATACTCATTTCGAGGCGGTTGAATACAGCTTCCACTTAGTGACAGCATTGATCTCCGGTGTGGCTTCATCTGTGCTGGCCATCGGCCTGCTTCCGTTCTTTGAGGGGAGCTTTGGCATCCTTTCCGCCATGCGGCTGATTGAGCTGTCAAACCCGAACCATCCGCTGCTCCGCAAAATCCTGACTGAGGCGCCGGGGACCTACCATCATAGTGTAATGGTGGCAAATCTGGCTGAGTCAGCATGTGAAGCAATCGGGGCAAATGGCCTCCTTGCCAGGGTAGGCTGCTATTATCATGATATCGGGAAGACAAAGAGACCGCATTTTTTTATTGAGAATCAAATGAATATCGAAAACCCGCATGACAGGCTGCCGCCGCAGACAAGCAAAAATATCATTATTGCCCATGCGGTCGACGGAGCTGAAATGCTGAGAAAGCACAAAATGCCGAAGGAAATCGTCGATATTGCCGAACAGCACCATGGCACCTCTTTGCTCAAATATTTCTACCATAAGGCCAAACAAAACGGTATGGATATCAATGAAGAGGACTATCGTTATCCGGGGCCAAAAGCACAGTCAAAGGAAATCGCCGTCATCGGCATTGCCGACAGTGTCGAGGCAGCGGTCAGGTCCATGTCCAATCCGACACCTGAACAAATTGAAGGGCTTGTCAGGAATATCATCTCAGACAGGCTTCAGGATGAACAGCTGAACGAATGTGACTTAACACTGAAGGAATTGGAAATTGTTGCACACACTTTTTGTGAAACTCTAAAGGGGATCTTCCATTCCAGAATTGAATATCCAGAATCCACGAAACAGAAGGTGAAGCAAGCATGAGCTTAAATATTGATTTTTTGGATGAAACAAATGAAGTAAAAAGCAGCCATATTGAACAGGTTGAAAAGCTGCTGAATTTTGCAGCAGAAAAGGAAAATGTTGAAGCTGGTTCGGAATTGTCCGTAACCTTTGTAACGAATGACCGTATCCAGGAAATAAACAGGGAGTACCGCGATAAAGACAAACCTACCGATGTTATTTCCTTTGCCATGGAAGAGCTTGGGGAAGGAGAAACAGAAATTGCCGGGGAAGGTATTCCAAGGGTGCTCGGCGATATCATCATATCAATTCAGAGGACAGAAGAACAGGCCGGTGAATATGGACACTCTTTTGAACGCGAGCTGGGTTTCCTTGCTGTTCACGGATTCCTCCATCTTCTTGGATATGACCATGAAACAGATGAGGAAGAAAGAGAAATGTTCGGCAGACAGAAGGACATCCTTGATGAGTACGGGCTCACGCGATAAGAAGCCGGGTGCCGGGAAAGGCTTGTGGCCTGTTTTTGCTGCAGCTTTTGCCGGTATCGGCAATTCACTGAAGCAGGAAAGGAATATGAGGATTCATGCCCTTTCATCAGCTGTGGTCATTGCAGCAGGCGCCGGCTTTTCCTTAAGCCGGATCGAGTGGATGTTCATCATATTGGCCATTGCCGGGATGTTTGCGCTGGAACTGATCAACACAAGCATTGAAAGAGCTGTGGATCTGTCAACAGAAGAATGGCACCCGCTGGCAAAGCAGGCCAAGGATGCTGCAGCAGGGGCTGTGCTGGTGTTTGCTTTTGCGTCGGCAGCACTCGGTGTAATCATATTCCTCCCAAAGATATGGTCACTTTTTCAGTAGGAGCGGCTCCAGTATGCCGTTCTTTTTTAAATTAGGGAAAATAATGAAATGAAACCGTATGTACAATCAAATACTGATATTTACAAACTTGCCTGTAATTTTATAAAAGAAAAGCGGGAATAGATTTTGGGCTTTCTTGAAAACGCTGTCTGATTTGGTTAAAATGACAGAGCATGTAATGAGATAGTGTGTCCGTTTTTGGAAAATTCAAATTTTTTATTACGATTTTGCTACAATCAATGAAAATCTTGCAAAAATAAGGTAAAATATAAGAAGGAGAATACTCCCCTCCTTCGAAAGGAAGAATGACTGATGAAGACGGAAGTGTTGATTGAAGAAGCAAAAAAAGCAAGGGACAAAGCATATGTGCCATACTCCAATTTCCCGGTGGGAGCAGCCCTTCTGACTGAAGACGGTAAAATATACCATGGCTGCAATATTGAGAACGCGGCATACAGCATGTGCAATTGTGCTGAGCGCACTGCACTTTTCAAAGCATATTCCGAAGGAGACAAAAAATATACAGCAATGGCAGTTGTAGCTGATACAGAGCGTCCGGTTCCTCCATGCGGAGCCTGCCGCCAGGTTATTTCAGAATTATGCCCAAATACGATGAAAGTGGTTTTGGCGAATTTAAAAGGGGATATAAATGAATTAACAGTAGAAGAGCTGCTGCCTGGAGCTTTTTCACCGGAGGACCTTAATGAATAAAGAATGGAATAGCAATCGCGAACAAACTCATAAATCTGGATTTATATCTATTATCGGACGGCCTAATGTTGGTAAATCAACATTCTTAAACAGAGTCATTGGCCAGAAAATCGCCATCATGAGCGATAAGCCCCAAACCACAAGGAATAAGGTACAGGGTGTGCTTACAACCAATGATGCTCAGTTTATATTCATTGATACACCAGGGATCCACAAGCCAAAGCATAAGCTGGGCGACTTTATGATGAAGATAGCGCAGAATACGCTGAAAGAAGTGGACCTTATCCTGTTTATGGTGAATGCCGAAGAAGGCTTCGGCCGCGGCGAGGAGTTCATCATCGAGAAATTTCAGAATGTGAAGACTCCCATCTTCCTTGTCATAAATAAAATTGATCAGATTCACCCTGATAAGCTTTTTTCCATCATTGAATCCTATAAAGAGAAATACGGCTTTAAGGAAATCATCCCGATATCAGCGCTGGAAGGGAACAATGTGGATACGCTGCTGGAGCAGATCAAGCAGTATATACCGGAAGGGCCGCAATTCTATCCGGCTGACCAGGTGACAGACCATCCTGAAAGGTTCATTGTATCCGAGCTGATCAGGGAAAAGGCTTTGCACTTGACCAGGGAGGAGATTCCGCATTCCCTTGCTGTAGTGATTGACAAGATGGAGAGGCGCGAAGACAAGGACGTCATAAATGTGATGGCTACTGTCATTGTAGAACGCGATTCCCAAAAAGGGATTGTCATTGGGAAGCAGGGCGCTATGCTCAAGGAAATCGGCAAGCGGGCCAGGACAGATATTGAAAATCTGCTGGGCTCGAAGGTCTATCTGGAACTATGGGTAAAGGTGCAGAAGGATTGGCGCAACAAAATGAGCCAGCTGCGTGATTTCGGATTCAGAGATGATGAATATTAAAGGGCGATTCAGCCATAACTAACCTATTTCACCTCAACTGGAATTATGCAGACTTTTTATTAACAATTATTACGTCTTATGATTTTCTAATGACAGGCTATGATAAAGGTATGGAATTAATAATTGCTAGTTAAAAATCGAAAGGTGGGGTTTCCAATGTTGGATTTTACCTGGAAGGTCTTCAAGCAGACAGGTAATATTGACACATATCTTCTTTTTAAGGAGCTTGAAAAAGAAACTCAGGATTTGCCCGGAAGCAGTGAACATGAACTAGCAGAAGTTGATTTTCCCATCTCATAGGTTTGTCTCTTGCAGGGATGGTGGCATAAGTGTTTGAAAAATGCGAAGGAATCGTATTGAGAACAGTCAATTATGGTGAATCCAATAAAATAGTTACTCTTTATACCCGGGAATGGGGTAAGGTTGGCGTGATGGCCAGAGGTGCAAAAAAGCCTAACAGCAGGCTTTCGGCTGTCACCCAGCCTTTTACTTATGGCTACTTCCTCGTTCAGAGAAGCAGCGGGCTGGGGCTTATGCAGCAGGGGGAAATGGTCTCCTCCATGCGCTCGATCAGGGAGGATATCTTCCTGACGGCATATGCCAGCTATATTGTGGATCTGACTGATAAAACAGTCGAAGAGAAGAAGCCGAATCCGTTCCATTTTGAACTGCTTCACCAGACTTTGAATTATATGAACGAAGGCTATGATCCTGAAATCATGGTGAATATTTACGAAATGAAAATGCTCAATTCCCTTGGACTTTATCCGGTCCTGGATAAATGCTCTGTCTGCGGAAGCACTGATGGGCATTTTTCTTTTTCCATCAGGGAGGGCGGTCTCATTTGCCACCGCTGTCTGGAGAAAGACCCGTACCACTATAAGATTTCGCCGGCAGCTTTAAAACTCCTGCGCCTTTTTTATTATTTTGATTTGTCGAGGCTTGGGAATATATCAGTAAAGCCGGAAACCAAAGCGGAACTGAAAAAAATTATCTCAGCCTACTATAATGAATACTCCGGCCTCAGTCTGAAAACCAGAAAGTTCCTGGACCAGATGGATAAGATGGGCGGTTTCTTTGAAAAAGGATAATGCCTGAGGGGAGCTCACAGTCATTCTCCGATACAGGCCCCCTCCGCGTTTCGATTGTCAGCTGGAAAGCTTAGGCCCTCGAGTCTTTTCCGCATTTCGATTGTCCAGCTGCAGGGGCCATCGGCTCGAGTCATAAGCCAATCCGGCCAGGAGGTTAAAGAACAACCTCCCGTCCGGCTCGTCTTATGCTTGAGGCCCGCAGGACGCGGGTCATGCAGACGTTGCCACAGGACGTGGCGTTTTTAGTCTGCGTTCCTTGACAGCAAACGCCTTCCGCTTTTCGATATTGTCCAGCTGCAGGCGTTAGCCCC
The DNA here is from genome assembly GCF_030733525.1 of Bacillus sp. MMSF_3328. Classification (NCBI taxonomy): domain Bacteria; kingdom Bacillati; phylum Bacillota; class Bacilli; order Caryophanales; family Bacillaceae; genus Bacillus; species Bacillus sp. MMSF_3328. The sequence continues at coordinate 216,162 of NZ_JASHIV010000001.1, forward strand.
TCGAGTCTTAAGCCAATCAGATCAGAAGGTTAAAGAACAACCTTCCGCTCTGCTCGTCTTAAGCTTGTCGGGGCTGAGCAAACGCCTTCCGCTTTTCTGTATTGACTTTTATTTTGTTTTGTTTTATGATTCTCAATAATTAATAGTTCTGCTATGAAGGAAAGAAGTAGTCCGAATGATCTGTAGAAGCGAGTCCGGGATGGTGTGAGCCGGATTATGGGTGTTGGATGAAGGGCGTTCCTGAGCGGATTGCGTGCTTTGGGCACATAAGGTGGCTGCATTGAATGGCAGCAAATAGGGTGGAACCGCGGGTAACTCTCGTCCCTATGCTTTTTGGAGCATAGGGACGAGAGTTTTTTTGTGCTTTTTCCCAATGCTCTGATTACACAAATACCTATTGGAGGTGCCAGGATGAATATTCAAAATATGATTCTGACTTTGCAAAAGCACTGGTCAGAGCAGGGCTGCATCCTTATGCAGGCTTATGATGTCGAGAAAGGTGCAGGAACGATGAGCCCGTACACGTTTTTGCGTGCAATTGGGCCTGAGCCATGGAATGTGGCCTATGTAGAGCCTTCACGCCGCCCGGCGGATGGAAGATATGGCGAAAATCCAAACCGCCTTTATCAGCACCATCAATTCCAGGTGATCATGAAGCCGTCTCCTGACAATATCCAGGAACTGTATCTGGATTCTCTTCGCGCCCTTGGAATTAATCCTTTGGAGCATGATATCCGGTTTGTGGAGGATAACTGGGAGAATCCTTCCCTGGGATGTGCCGGATTAGGCTGGGAAGTGTGGCTTGATGGAATGGAAATTACGCAATTCACCTATTTCCAGCAGGTTGGCGGCATTGAATGTAAGCCTGTTTCTGTGGAAATCACATACGGAATCGAGCGTCTTGCTTCGTATATCCAGGATAAAGAGAATGTCTTTGATCTTGAGTGGACTGAAGGCTTTACTGTAAGGGACATCTTCCTGCAGCCTGAATATGAGCATTCCAAGTACACATTTGAAACCTCTGATCCGGATATGCTTTTTAACTTGTTTAATATTTATGAAAAAGAAGCCCACAGGCAGATGGAAGAAGGTTTGGTTCATCCGGCATATGATTATGTGCTGAAATGCTCCCATGTTTTCAACCTGCTTGATGCGAGGGGAGCCATCTCTGTAACAGAAAGGACCGGTTATATTGGACGCTGCCGGAACCTGGCGCGGAAGGTCGCAAAAACATTCTATGAAGAACGGGAAAAATTAGGCTTCCCGATTTTACAGCGGAAGGGAGAGATTGAAAATGGCGAAGCGTGATTTATTGCTTGAAATCGGCCTTGAGGAAATGCCGGCAAGATTTGTAACAGATTCCATCAACCAGCTTGCTTCCAAAGTGGAAAAGTGGCTGGAGGAAAAGAAGGTGCCGCACGGAGGCATCAGCGCCTTTTCAACTCCCCGCCGTCTTGCTGTTCTTGTAAAGGATGTTAGTGAAACACAGGAGGATATCCATGAAGAGGCGAAAGGTCCGGCCAGAAAAATCGCCCAGAATGAGGCTGGAGAGTGGTCAAAGGCTGCGATCGGCTTTTCCCGGGGCCAGGGCATGGACGTGGATGATATTTATTTTAAAGAAATAAATGGCATTGAATATGCACATGTAAATAAGTTCATTAAAGGAGCCGAGACTGCTTCTATCCTGCCGGAGCTGAAGGATATCGCGGAAAGCCTTACTTTCCCTAAAAATATGCGCTGGGCAGACAGGGATATGAGGTATGTAAGGCCGATTAAATGGATTATGGCTCTTTTCGGCCAAGATGTAATCCCGTTTGAAATAGCCGGGGTGCCTGCATCCAACTGGACTCTCGGGCATCGTTTTCTTGGGGAAAAGGTGGAGCTCACTGAGCCTGCAGAATACGAAAAAAGCCTGCTTGGCCAGTTTGTCCTTGTCAATGCAGAAGAAAGAAAAAGTGGGATCCGCAGCCAGATTGAACGCTTGGCAGAGGAAAATAACTGGGTGATTCCAGTGGATGAGGATCTGCTGGAGGAAGTAACAAACCTTGTTGAGTATCCAACGGCGCTCTTCGGAAAATTTGAGGAGGAGTTTCTTGAAATTCCTGAGGAAGTGCTGATCACTAGCATGAAAGAGCATCAGCGCTATTTCCCTGTCAAGTCTGCAGAAGGAAAGCTGCTGCCTTACTTTGTCACTGTGCGCAATGGTGACCATAACCACCTTGAACAAGTGGCAAAGGGGAACGAGAAAGTGCTTCGCGCCAGACTCGCTGATGCAGCTTTCTTTTACCAGGAAGACCAGAAGATGGATATTGAGTCAGCGCTTCAGAAGCTCGGCAGCATCGTCTACCATGAGGAGATCGGTACCCTTGCTGAGAAAGTTGAACGAGTTAGAAAGCTTGCCAATGAGCTGGCAGAATCGCTTTCTCTCAATCCTGAAGAAAAGAAAACGGTTGACCGTGCCGCAGAAATCAGCAAGTTTGATCTGGTGTCACAGATGGTATATGAGTTCCCTGAATTGCAGGGCTTCATGGGTGAAAAATATGCTGCCCAAAAAGGTGAGGATGCCGCTGTTGCTAAAGCCATCAATGAGCATTATATGCCGCGGAATGCAGAGGATTCTGCACCTGAAAGCAATGAAGGTGCAGTCCTTGCAGTTGCAGAGAAATTGGATACGATTTCTTCCTTCTTTGCAATTGGCATGATTCCAAGCGGCTCGCAGGATCCATACGCTTTAAGAAGGCAGGCAGCAGGCATCGTCCAGATCCTCGCTGTTAAGGGATGGAAGCTTGAGCTTGAAGAAGTGATCAAGAAGTCGCTTGCACTTGTCAAAGAGTCAGGCGTCGGAAAGAAAGAGGAAGAGCAGGTATATGATGAACTGCTGTCCTTCTTTAAACTCCGCATCAAGCATACTCTGCAGGAGCGCAGCATCCGCTACGATATTATTGATGCCGTTTTATCAGGAAAGATCGGTTCAATGGCTTCTTTAATTAAGAGAGCGGAAGTATTGAATGCCCACAAAGGAGAAGACGGTTTTAAAGAGAGCATGGAGGCTTTGAGCCGTGTGCTGAATATTGCTTCCAAAGCAGAACACCCTGCAGCAGTTGATCAGGGGCTTTTTGAAAATAAGGAAGAAACGGAGCTGTACAGCCGTTTCCTTGAAGTTTCCGCAAAGATCGGCAATGGTGTTGAAGAGGAAGAATACTATATGCTGCTCGTATCTATGAGACCTGAGATCGGTGCCTATTTCGAAAATACAATGGTCATGGCCGATAACACTGCTTTGAAGGAAAACCGTTTAAGCATGATGGCCGAAATCGCATCACTGATCCAGGCATTTGCCAAGGTAAACGAAATAGTAGTCAAGTAAGAAGTAATTTTTGCTTTTTAGCTTGCTAAAAGATATGATTATGCAGAGAGCCTGTCAAAAATTCCGACAGGCTCTTTGAAATTTTTTCCTATATGCCAGGTTAAAAATGTTAAAACATTCTTTTCATTTATAGCAAATAGTATATAATATTTTTATAAAAGTATAACATTATTAGCTGGCAAGCAAGGTGGTGAGGACAATAGAGCTTAATAAAAGACAAGAATTAATATTGGATATCGTGAAAGAAAATGGACCAATCACAGGTGAACATATTGCAGAGAGGCTGAACCTGACAAGGGCAACCTTAAGGCCTGATCTGGCCATATTAACTATGGCGGGCTATCTGGATGCAAGGCCGAGGGTCGGCTATTTTTATACTGGCAAGACAGGTGCCCAGCTTCTGACTGAAAGCCTGCAGAAGCTGCTGGTGAAGGATTATCAGTCCATCCCGGTGGTCGTGAATGAAAATGTATCGGTCTATGATGCGATAGTTACGATGTTCCTGGAAGATGTCGGTACATTATTCGTTGTCGATCAATCTTCTCTGCTGGTCGGCGTCTTGTCCAGGAAGGACCTGCTGAGGGCAAGCATTGGAAATCAGGAGCTTACAGCCCTTCCGGTAAATATCATCATGACGAGGATGCCTAATATTACAACCTGCAAAAAAGACGATCTGCTGATTGAAATAGCCAATCTGCTGATCGAAAAACAGATAGACGCTTTGCCGGTCGTGAAAGAAACCGATAAGGGCTTTGAAGTAACAGGCAGGATCACAAAGACCAATTTGACAAGGGCGTTCCTTGCTCTTGCAGAACAAAGGTGATTTAGAAGAGAGGATGGATGAGCAATGGGTACAGTGCCGATCATCTATGTTGTTTCCGATTCAGTGGGGGAAACAGCAGAATTAGTGACGAAAGCGGCCATCAGCCAGTTCAATGGCAGCGATCTGACAATAAAAAGATTTCCTTATGTTGAAGATAAATTTAATATCGATGAGGTATTATCGCTCGCGAAAATGGACCAGGGAATGATTGCTTTTACATTGGTAAAGCCTGAAATCCGCAGTTATATGGCAGAAGCAGCAGCCAGGGAAAATATTTATGCGATCGACATCATCGGGCCATTGATGGACAGGATCCAGTCGATCTGCGGGGAAACCCCCTTGTATGAGCCGGGCCTTGTCAGGAAGCTGGATGATGACTATTTTAAAAAGGTGGAAGCAATCGAGTTTGCTGTGCAGTATGATGACGGCCGCGATCCACGGGGAATCCTTAAGGCTGATATTGTTCTTGTCGGCGTTTCAAGGACCTCGAAGACGCCTTTATCCCAATATCTCGCACACAAGCGGCTTAAAGTCGCGAATGTCCCGCTCGTTCCGGAAGTTGATCCGCCTGAGGAGCTGTTCCAGGTATCGCCTTCCAAGTGCTTTGGCTTAAAAATAAGTCCTGAAAAGCTGAATAATATCAGGAGGGAAAGGCTCATTTCACTCGGTTTGAGCGATAATGCCAGCTATGCCAATCTTGAACGGATCAAAAGCGAGATCAGCTATTTTGACCAGATTGTAACCAGGATCGGATGTCCTGTGGTCGATGTTACAAATAAGGCAGTGGAAGAAACGGCAAACGTCATTTTTGACCTTTACCGGAGAAATATTTCTGCAAAGTAGCACATACTCTTGTGAATATGTGCTTTTTCTAATTTTAGGCAGTACATTCCGGTTAATGAGAAAATTAGGGCTGTACAGTAAAAAATAATGGCAAAACTGACTTTTATGCACTATAATAAAAAATTGTGATAAAAATATTCATCATTAGGTTTAGACTTACCACATAACGAATAAACTATTTATTGTGAGAAGTCAAGGCAGGCATCTAAAAAAAATTCGACATGAATCTCTTGTGAAAAGTTGCTCTATTAAAGAAGGAATATGCGGAGTGATGTAGAATTACTAGTACATTAGGGAAAAGAAGCATCCTGGTTGACGCTGATTCTTGTCCTGTTAAGATGGAAATTGTCGAAATTGCCAAAGGCTTTGAAATCGAACCGGTTTTCGTCGCTTCCTACGCACATATGGTAAATGACTTTGGCGGGGCTGTCTGGAAGTTTGTTGATTCAAGCAAAGAAGCAGCAGATCTGTTCATCATGAATCATGTGAAAAAGGGGGACGTTGCAGTCACACAGGATATCGGCCTAGCCTCAACGCTGCTGCCTAAAGGGGTTTATGTTCTTTCTCCCAGGGGAACCTTATACGAAGAAGAGCATATCCATACAGCTCTGGATATGAGGTATCTCAGTGCCAAAGCAAGGCGCCGGGGGCAATATGGAAAAGGCCCTAAGCCTTTCACCCAGGAAGACCGGAGCAGGTTTGTGAAGCAATTGACAAAGATTTTGTCGAATCTTGCAGGAAAATAGCTTTTTTATCACGAATACCTCATAAGTAAAATTGGAGTTGTTCTCATGGCAGAGCGAATTTCCGAAGCGAAACTGGATGAAATCCGGCAGGCTACAGACATTGCCGATGTAATCGGTGATCATGTTCAGCTCAAGAAACAGGGGCGGAACTATTTTGGCTTATGTCCATTCCATGGAGAAAACTCGCCATCTTTTTCTGTTTCCCCGGAAAAGCAGATTTACCATTGCTTTGGTTGCGGAGCCGGAGGGAATGTGTTTTCGTTCCTGATGGAGCATGAAGGCTATTCTTTTCAGGAAGCTGCTGTCAAACTTGCAGAAAGAGCGGGGATTCAGCTTGATATTGAAGCCGCATCCGCAAAGCAGAGCTCGCTGCCCGAAAATCTCCAGCAGATGATAGAGGCGCATGAGCTTCTCCGGAAATTTTACCATCATTTGTTAATGAACACAAAGGATGGCCAGCACGCACTGGAGTATTTGCTTGACAGAGGCTTTACCAAAGAGTCGATTGAGAAGTTCCAGATCGGTTATTCCCTGGATTCATGGGATTTTGTATGCAAGTTCCTTGTAAAAAGGAAATTCAATCCTGAATTCATGGAAAGAGCTGGGCTTATCATCAAAAGGGACAGAGATGGCAGTTATTTTGACCGCTTCCGCGATCGGATCATGTTTCCGATCTTTGACCGCAAAGGAAACACGATTGCTTTTTCCGGAAGATCGCTCGGGGCCGGAAATGAGCCCAAATATCTGAACAGTCCGGAGACAGCAATCTTTAATAAAAGTAAAATCTTGTATAATTTCCACCTGGCAAGACCGGCAATCCGCAAGACACACCAGGCGGTCCTTTTTGAAGGGTTCGCGGATGTTATTGCTGCAGACCGTTCTTCTGTTGAGAACGGGGTTGCCACAATGGGGACTGCATTGACGCCTGAACATGTTGCAATGCTCAGGAGAAATACTGAGTCTGTCACCATTTGCTATGATTCGGATAATGCCGGAATAGAGGCGGCCTTTAAAGCCGCTAAAATGCTGTCTGAGGCTGGCTGCGGCATCAAGGTTGCCATGCTGCCTGATGGCATGGACCCGGATGACTACATCAAACAGCACGGAGCTGAAAAGTTTCGCAATGATGTAATCGAGTCCAGCATTACCCACATGGCGTTCAAGTTTCTTTATTATAGAAGGGGCAAAAAGCTCCAGGATGAAGGAGATCGGCTTCTATATATAGAAGAAGTACTTAAGGAAATCAGCCTTCTTGATAAGGCTGTTGAAAGAGATCATTACATGCGCCAGCTGGCTAATGAATTTTCTCTGTCACTGGAAGCGCTGAAGCAGGAGCAAAAGCAGATATACTTTGCCGAGAAACGAAAAAACCAGGGCAGTTCTGCCCCAGCACAAAAGAAGCATATGATCGTTTCACGGCGCCAGGATTCGCTCAAGCCTGCTTTTCATACAGCTGAAAGAAGATTGATTGCCCATATGCTGAGAAACAGCGATACTGCTTATAAAGTCCAGGAGCTTCTCGGAGGCAGCACCTTTAACATTGATGATCATCAGGCTATCATTACTTATTTATTTGCTTTTTACGAAAAGGGGAATAGCCCCGATCCAAGTGCCTTCTTAAATTTCGTTGAAGATGCAAAGCTTAAGCGGATCATTGCGGATATCGAGATGATGTCGGTTAATGATGAGCTGACTGAGCAGGAGCTCAATGACTATATTAAGCAGGTGTTGAATTATCAAAAGATGTTAATGATAAAGGAAAAGCAGGCTGAAGGGAAGGAAGCCGAACGGCAGAATGACTTTGCAAGGGCTGCATCGATTGCAATGGAAATTATTCAACTGCGTAAATTGCTATAGATAAGCTTTTATACGACTGGTTTGTGATTTTTGGAAGGAGGGGGACTTATGGCTGAAAAGTCAGCCCGTTCAAAAGAGGTTGATTCAGAGTTGACCATGGAGCAAGTGAAGGAACAGTTAACGGAAGTAGGAAAGAAAACCGGGGTGCTCGCATATGACGATATCGCGGAAAGGCTTTCCAACTTTGAATTGGATTCCGATCAGATGGATGAGTTTTATGAGTTTCTTGGAGATCAGGGGGTAGAGCTTGTCGGCGACAACGATGATGCGGACCCTAATGTCCAGGAGCTTGCCAAGGGTGAAGAGGAATTTGATTTAAACGATTTAAGCGTTCCTCCAGGAGTTAAAATTAATGATCCCGTCCGCATGTACCTGAAAGAAATCGGGCGTGTGGATCTTCTTTCTGCACAGGAGGAAATTTCCCTGGCCAAGCGGATCGAGGAAGGCGACGAAGAGGCAAAGAGAAGGCTGGCGGAAGCCAACCTGAGGCTCGTAGTCAGCATTGCCAAAAGGTATGTCGGAAGGGGCATGCTGTTCCTTGACCTGATCCAGGAAGGGAATATGGGCCTGATCAAGGCAGTTGAGAAATTCGATTACCGTAAAGGCTACAAATTCAGTACGTATGCAACATGGTGGATCCGCCAGGCCATTACAAGGGCGATTGCCGACCAGGCAAGGACGATCAGGATCCCTGTCCATATGGTGGAAACAATCAATAAGCTTATCAGGGTGCAGCGTCAGCTTCTCCAGGATCTCGGCCGCGAACCGACTCCGGAAGAAATTGCAGAAGACATGGATCTGACACCGGATAAGGTCAGGGAGATTCTTAAGATTGCCCAGGAGCCTGTTTCACTTGAAACACCGATTGGGGAAGAAGATGACTCTCACCTCGGCGACTTCATTGAAGACCAGGATGCGACTTCGCCATCTGAGCATGCTGCATATGAGCTCCTGAAAGAACAGCTTGAAGACGTCCTTGATACGCTTACAGACCGTGAGGAAAATGTCCTGAGGCTGCGTTTCGGGCTTGATGACGGGCGTACGCGCACTCTGGAAGAGGTCGGAAAGGTCTTCGGCGTAACCAGGGAGCGTATCCGCCAAATCGAGGCGAAAGCACTTCGCAAACTGAGGCATCCAAGCCGAAGCAAGCGGCTTAAAGACTTCCTCGAATAAAAAAACATTGTCAGAAAATAGTTTACTTCTTAAAATAGAGGTAAACTATTTTTTTTGAAAAAAATGCCTTTGGATTTCCGGACGGGATGGGTGGATATGGATAGAGCGAGAAAAGACATGATTGTAAAAGAAATTTTATACTGGAAGGATAATCGCATGCTTCCTGAGCATTATTGTGATTATCTGCTTGCTTTGTATACAGAAGGGAATCGGCCGAAGGATAAAGCTCGAAAGGCAAAAGGGTTTTATTTTCTCAATATCATTCTCTTGCTGCTGATTCCTCTGTCGCTGTTATTCATTTATTTTACTGAATTATCTTTCATTTTGCAAATGGGCCTTCTGATTTTTTTTACAATTACTGGAGTTTCTCTTGCTATTTATTTTACTAATAAAGGAATTGCGCCGCAACTGCCTCTCGCTGTTTCGGCTTTAATATTGCTTTTGATATCGGTTGAAATGGCATCTCATTTTTTCCCGCATCATAATACAGCCTTGTATGGAGCTTTAATGCTTAATTGTCTGCTTTGGATTGCGGCTGCCTGGAAATTCCGTCAGCACTATTTTGGAATATCCGGCCTGGTAGGACTCATCATCATTGTTATTTCTATTTTCATATAATAAATTAAATTTTAAAGTTTTTAAATGTTGAGAAAATTAATCCCTTCCTCGTATAATGGTAATGAAAGCGTATACAAAACTTCGAGGGGGATTTGCATGAATTTTGAATTGACTGCCGAACAAAATATGATTCTGAAAATGATCAGGGAGTTTGCTGATGAAGAAGTTGCTCCCGGTGCACTGGAAAGGGACAGGACGAAAGAATTCCCTAAAGAAATATTTAACAAATTATCTAATATGGGTGTGATGGGGCTGCCGTTCCCTGAAGAATACGGCGGCGGAGGGGCTGATACAGTCAGTTTTGCCATTGTGACTGAAGAGCTCAGCAGGGCATGCGGTTCGACGGGAATCACTTATTCAGCCCATATTTCCCTTGGCGGGGCCCCCCTTTATCTTTTTGGGACTGAAGAGCAAAAGCAACAGTATCTGGTTCCGATCTGCACTGGAGAATCATTCGGGGCTTTTGGGCTTACAGAGCCTAACGCGGGATCAGATGCAGGCGGTACAAGGACGAGCGCGGCAGAAAAAGATGGGGAGTTCATCATAAATGGCAGCAAATGTTATATTACAAATGCGAGCTATGCAAAGCATCTGGCCATTACAGCGGTCACGGGGGGAAGCGGGGCGGATAAAGAAATCAGCGCCATCATTGTGCCGACAGATGCAGAAGGGTTCAAGGTAATCGATAATTACGAAAAAATGGGGCTTAATGCTTCTAATACCACAGAGCTTGTGATGGAAGATGTGCGTGTGCCGACTGAGCACTTGCTCGGCAAAAAAGGCGAAGGTTTCAAGCAATTCCTGATTACATTGGATGGAGGCCGGATAGGGATAGGCGCCATGGCTGTCGGTATCGCCCAGGCTGCTTATGAAAAAGCATTGCAGTATGCAAAAGAGAGGACTCAGTTTGGCCGCTCGCTGTCCCAGTTCCAGGCTATCCAGTTCAAGCTCGCTGATATGGCGATGAAAATTGAGCTTGCCCGGAATATGGTCTATAAAGCAGCATGGCTCAAGGACCAGGGAAAGCCATTTACGAAAGAAGCGTCCATGTGCAAGCTGTATGCATCGGAAATCTGCATGGAAGTGGCTGACGAGGCAGTCCAGATCCATGGGGGCTATGGCTATATGAAAGACTATCATGTAGAACGCTATATGAGAGATGGAAAGCTGACGGAAATCGGAGAGGGAACGTCAGAGATACAGCGTATGGTGATTGCGCGGCAGATCGGCTGTTAAGGACAACTGGCTCCATTTATATGGAGCTTTTTAATTTAGCTGGCAAAACAGAGGCGGAATCTTCCAATTTCGAACATACTGTGACAAAGTTCAGTTTAGGGCTTTTCCTTCCATGGGTTTTCAAGTAAAATAGAGATTGTTTGTATTATATAATATACTTGACTGAGATGTTCTTACATAAGGGAGGTTAAAACATGAACCGAAATCCATTAATTCCGTTTCTTTTGATTGCTGTGCTAGGCATTGGAGCTATGTTCCTCGTTTCCTTCAAAGGGCTGGGCGATGCTAAGGACCTTGCGGCTGAGCAGGAAGGCGGCGGAGAAGAACAGACTGAAGAGGTTGCAGCCAACCCGGAAGACATTTATAAACAAACCTGTATCGGCTGCCACGGCGACCAGTATCAGGGTGGGGTAGGTCCTGCTTTGACAGGCGTTGGCGACCGCTATTCACAGGATGAAATCGCTGACATCGTTGTTAACGGTAAAGGATCCATGCCGCCAGGGCTTGTTCCGCAGGAAAAAGCAGGCGAAATGGCTGAATGGCTGGCAGGCCTGAAATAATGTGACAGTTAAAGAAAAGCCTTTCTTTTGAAAGGCTTTTCTTTATTTTGGAGCTCCGATCAGACTCCTGGATATAAGTCCTGCCAGGCTGCTGGACATTGCTTTCCGGCTTTTTTATACTAAGAGAATAATTATGTACCTGAATCTATGTAAAGTGGTGTGATGTAAGAGATGAATACAGAACAATTATCACAGCGGCTGGCACGTGTCGCTGAATATATTCCGGATGGGGCAGCCTTTGCTGATATAGGCTCAGACCATGCCTATCTCCCATGCCATGTAGTCTCTAAGGGCAAAGTGCCTTTCGCAGTCGCAGGCGAAGTGGCAGAGGGTCCCTTTCAATCTGCAAGGAATCAAGTCAACCAGGAAGGGCTGGGCGATAAGATAGCTGTCAGGAAAGGGAATGGCCTGGAAGTGATTGAAGGCGGAGAAGTCGATTGTGTAGCCATTGCCGGAATGGGTGGCGCCTTGATTGCCAGTATTCTTGAAGAGGGAAAAGAAAAGCTGTCTTCAGTGAAAAGGCTTGTCCTTCAGCCTAATATAAGCGCCATTTCAATCCGTAAATGGCTTATTGAAAACGGCTGGGAGCTTATAGAAGAGGATATCCTTGAAGAGGATGGAAAGATATACGAAATCCTGGTTGCAGAGCATGGAGAGCCGCTCCGTCCCTACAAGGGGAAGGATGAGAATAGCGCCTTTCTTTTTGGCCCCTTCCTTACAGCGCAAAAAACGGATACCTTCCAGAAAAAATGGCAGCATGAAATGAAAAATTGGCAAAGGATTCTGCAGGAACTGGATAAAGCTGCAGACTCGGAAGAAACACGGACAAGGAGGCTGGAGCTCGGTCAAAAAATCTCTATGGCAGAGGAGGCAGTAAAGAGTGAAAAAAGTTAACGGCCATCAAATCATCTCTTTGTTTGAGGAGTTCTCTCCAAAGAACCTGGCAATGGAAGGCGATAAAATCGGACTGCAGATTGGCGGACTGAATAATAAGGTGCAAAATGTCATGATTGCTCTTGATGTGCTGGAGGAGGTCGTTGATGAAGCCATCGAAAAGAATGTGCAGCTCATCATCGCCCATCACCCCCCGATCTTCAGGCCATTGCAGAAAATCAATACGGATACAGCAGCCGGAAGGATTATCGAGAAGCTCATAAAGCATGATATAAGCGTATATGCGGCCCATACGAATCTTGATGTGGCTGAGGGCGGCGTGAATGACCTCCTGGCGGAAGCTCTTGGTTTAGAGAACACAGAAGTGCTTGTGCCCACACATGAAACCAGCCTGAAGAAACTGGCTGTTTTCGTACCGCTTGAAGCAGCTGAGGCTCTGAGAGAGGCGCTGGGCAGGGCAGGTGCCGGGGCAATTGGAGATTACAGCTTCTGTGCCTTCTCTTCGGAAGGAACCGGACAGTTTATGCCCGGGGACTCAGCCAACCCTTACATCGGGACCAGAGGCCGCTTGGAAAAGGTAAAGGAAGTCAAGGTGGAAACAATTTTTCCGGATCATCTGGAAAAGAAAGTGATTTCTGCAATGATTAAAGCCCATCCATATGAAGAGCCTGCCTATGATATTTATCACCTTGATAATAAAGGCCAATCACTTGGGCTTGGACGGGTCGGAACAATTCCTGAAACAACGCTTGAAGAATTTGCTGGAAAAATTAAAGAGGCATTCGGGCTTGACAGGGTCCGGGTAGTCGGAGATCTGAACTCTCCTGTCAGGAAAGTGGCTGTCCTGGGCGGGGATGGAAATAAATATTTTACCCAGGCCAAGTTCAAAAGCGCGGATGTGTATGTAACAGGGGATCTGTATTATCATACTGCGCATGATGCAATGATGATGGGCCTGAACATTATTGATCCAGGCCATAATGTAGAAAAGGTCATGAAGAAGGGTGTGGCTCATATCCTTGAAAAAATGGCCAGGGAAAAGGGATATGATGTGAATTTTATTTCCTCAGAAGTGCATACAGATCCTTTCAAATTTATATAAAGAAAAGAGCTGCAGCGATTGCTGCAGCTCTTTTCTTTAAGCTCTCTTGATTTTTGGAAGCACTTTGCTGAGAGGCACTTTCTTCTCGGTTTTCCACGTTTCCGGATCATTAGGATCGAACTGCTGAAGGAAAGTGATGACTTCTTTTGTTATTGGTGTAGGAGTAGAAGCTCCTGCTGTGACAGCCGCCTTTTTGGCATCTTTCAGCCATTCGATCTTCAGTTCAGAAAGATCGGCAATCCGGTATGCGGTGGTGCCTGCAATTTCCTCGGACACCTGGGCAAGGCGATTGGAGTTGTTGCTCTTTGGGTCACCGACTACAATCAGTACATCGGCTTCTCCTGCCTGTTCAGCGACCGCTTCCTGCCTCACCTGGGTAGCCATGCATATTTCTTTATGGAACTCTGCATGAGGGTATTTCTCTTTTATCTTATCCATGACAGTGACGACATCCCATTGGCTCATAGTCGTCTGGTTGGTAACAATGATTTTGCTGCTGTCCAGGGTGAGCTTGCCGACATCTTCTGCAGTTTGTACAAGAGATACTGCATGCGGAGCAACTCCAAGGGCGCCTTCAGGCTCAGGATGGCCTTTTTTGCCGATGTAAATGATCTGATAGCCTTCAGCGTCTTTTTCCCTGATCAGATCATGGGTCCTTGTCACATCCGGACAGGTGGCGTCAATCGTTACGAGCCCCTTTGATTTAGCAATTTCGCGGATTTCAGGGGAGACGCCGTGCGCCGTGAAAATGACAGTGCCTTTGTCGACTTTTTCAATGATATCTTTACGGTTTTCTCCATCCAGCGTTATAATGCCTTCTTCTTCAAATGCATCGGTGACATGTTTGTTATGGACAATCATGCCCAGTATATAAATCGGCCGCGGCAGGTTTTTATCCAAAGCGGCATTCCTTGCTATGACCATTGCATCGACAACCCCATAGCAATAGCCCCGCGGCGAAATTTTTAAAACATCCATTCTCCAATCCTCCCATTGCAGTGGAACTGAAACTTATTTTTAAGAGAATCAACTGCCCCTACATTATATAAGACTTGTAGAGATATTACAAAAGGGGGCATTCAATTGGCAGTAAAAATCATTGCATTTTTCAAAAGCTGGATGAATGAGGCCAAAACAAAAAGAATGCGCAAAAAGCTGCATTCTTCACGGATTCTAAATATACAGCTTGGGTGAGGAACTGCCCTTTCCAGGAGCTTTGGCACGTTTGGGAGCTTCTGAAGGCTGGTGGGACCCGGCTGTTTCAGTTTTTCTTTTCTCAGGCGGGGAGGGGGCTTTTTTAGTTTCAGAAACTGCCTCCTTTTCACTTTCTTCATTTCCGGAGCTCTTCAATCCTCTGTACAGTTTCCACATGGCCGGAAGATTTTTGACCATTGGGCCATACTGCTGTACCATCGGTCCGAATTGCTGAGCTGTATTGAGCATTTTCTGTGTATTTGACAAGAATCCCGAAATGCTGGACGGGTTGGCAATCGACTTCAGGAATCCGCCTGAACCGGCTGCATTGGCAGCGCCCGGAGCTGCGGCGCGCATGCTATTCAAACCACCGGCTGCAGATGCTGGATTCCCGCCTTTGCCCAGAAGCTTGGCCAGCAGTCCTCCGCCTCCCTGGCGCGTCTGCTGCATAGGTCCCATCATGGGGCCGAAATTGGGCCTGGCCTGCATCGGGCCTCTAAATTGCGGCGGCATTCCTCCGCCCTGCATCGGAAAACGGGGTCTAGGCTGCATAATTTGCCTCCTTTACTTAAAAGTTTCTCCTTATGTAAGCTATGCACCTGTCATGAAATTGGTTTAGGTTTCTGCGGATGTTTCCCTATTTTCATGTTTGCCGGGCATTTAGTAAGTGCCTGTTGAGGAACATTTCTGCTGATTCCGTGCTTATTTTTGTGATCCAGATTTCACATGGCATGCACAATATCGGGCTGGATGAGTCCCAAATAAAGTTGGAACAATGCCAAAGCCTATTAAAAACTCCCTGAATGGCTAAAATAATAATATCAGCGGTATTGGTGGTCTTTTGCATGAAACTTTATTATAATAATATGATGGACAAAGACTGGTGAGGCAAGTTGTCCACTCAGGCTGCGGCCACTAACTATAAGGAGTTAATTATGACGGAAACGAAATTCGAACGCTACGAACTTAAGCCATTTATTATAGAAGCTGTTAAAAAGCTCGGGTTTTATGAGCCCACAGAAATACAGGAACGCCTGATCCCGATTATCCTTAAAGGGGATAGTGCGATTGGACAGTCCCAGACAGGCACCGGGAAAACTCATTCCTATATTTTGCCGATCCTTCAGAAAATTGATCCTTCGAGGCAGGGGGTACAAGCTGTCATAACTGCTCCGACAAGGGAGCTGGCCACCCAGATCCATAAGGAAGTACTTAAAGTAACAGAGCAGGCTGATGGCGATGAGGAAATCAGCTCCAAACTGTTTATAGGGGGAACAGATAAACAGAGGACAATTGAGAAGCTGAAAGTGCAGCCCCAGGTAGTAGTAGGGACACCGGGCCGGATCAACGACCTGGTCAAGGAAAATGCACTTCTCGTCCATACCGCTTCAATGCTGGTCGTGGATGAAGCTGATCTGATGCTGGATATGGGCTTCCTTGAAGATGTAGACCAGGTTGCAGGCAAGATGCCTGAAAAGCTTCAAATGCTTGTATTCTCGGCAACAATCCCGGAAAAGCTGAAGCCATTTCTGAAAAAGTATCTGGAAAATCCAAAATTCGTCCAAATAGAGCCCAAGCAGATTGCAGCTGCAAAAATTGAGCATTATCTGCTCCCTTCAAAGCACAAAAATAAGACGGAAATTGTCTTTCGTGCATTGGAGGCATTTAATCCATATTTGGCGATCGTCTTTACAAATACTAAGAAAAAGGCTGATGAAGTCGCAGATGCCCTTATGCAAAAAGGCTTAAAAGTAGGCCGCATTCACGGAGATCTCAGCCCTCGTGAGCGCAAGAAGATGATGAAGCAGATTATGGATCTGGAATTCCAGTATATTGTTGCGACCGATCTTGCTGCCAGAGGCATCGATATCCAGGGAATCAGCCATGTGATCAATTATGAGCTGCCGACCGATCTGGACTTTTACATCCACCGTGTAGGCCGCACGGCAAGAGCAGGATCTTCCGGCATCGCTCTCACGATTTATGATACGTCAGATGAAGATGCGCTGAACAGGCTGGAAAAGCTGGGGATCGAGTTCAAGCATGTTGATCTTCAAAAGGGTGAATGGATTGATTTGGGCGACCGCAATAGACGGAAAAAGCGGCAAAGGCAGACGGATGAGATTGATGCTCATGCTCAATCCCGTGTGAAAAAACCGAAAAATGTAAAGCCAGGCTATAAAAAGAAAATACAAAGAGAAGTAGAGAGCATCAAGAAACGCCAAAGAAGGCTTAAAAAGAAATAAAGGCAGGCTGCCGGAGGGAGAGAATGAAATGCTTAAAATTGGTTCGCATGTGTCGATGAGCGGGAAAAAAATGCTCCTTGCCGCAAGTGAGGAAGCTGTATCATACGGCTCCAGCACTTTCATGATTTACACAGGAGCCCCTCAAAATACACGCCGGAAAAAGATTGAGGATTTGAATATTGAGGAAGGCAGGCGCCATATGGAGGCCAATGGAATTGACAATATCATTGTCCATGCCCCATATATCATCAATATAGGAAATACCACAAATCCTTCGACCTTTGAGCTGGGAGTCAACTTTCTGCGTTCGGAAATAGACCGGACTGAAGCAATCGGCGCCCGACAGATCGTCCTTCATCCCGGTGCGCATGTTGGTGCAGGAACAGAAGAGGGCATCAAAAAAATCATTGAAGGGCTGAATGAAGTCCTGAATGGCGAGGAAAATGTCCAGATTGCTCTGGAGACAATGGCAGGCAAAGGCTCTGAATGCGGGAGAAACTTCGAAGAGCTGGCCATGATCATCGATGGGGTCAAGTATAATGATCATCTATCCGTCTGCTTTGATACATGCCATACGCATGATGCCGGCTATAATATCGTAGAAGACTTTGATGGCGTCTTGAATGAGTTCGACAAAATTGTCGGGCTCGACCGCCTGAAGGTGCTTCATATCAATGACAGCAAAAATGAGCGGGGAATGAAAAAGGACCGCCATGAAAACATCGGGTACGGACATATCGGCTTTGACGCTTTAAGTTATATCGTCCATCATCCGCAGCTTTCAGAAGTCCCGAAAATCCTTGAGACGCCATTTGTCGGGGAAGATAAGAACAGCAAAATGCCTCCATACAAATACGAAATTGAGATGCTCAGGAATAAGGAATTCAATGAAAACCTTATTGCGGACATCATGGAAGGCAAATAAATGAAATACAGCTGCAGGGTGCTGCAGCTGTATTTTTTATGAGAGAGGCTTCAGGCTAAAGAGGTAATCATTCCCTGCCGATTAGGTGTTAAGCAGAAAAGAATTACAATAACCCTGTTGATTGCAGTGGAAGGCACGTAGACTCCAGCGGGATTGCAGCGAAAAAGTTGAGACCCCGCAGCGCGGAGCGTGAGGAGGCTCAACTTCGCCCCGCGGAAAGCGAAGTGCCTGCAACGGAAATCAACAGCCCATACTAACATCTATGGTTCTTTATATTGGGTATAGGCTGCAGACTAAACTGAAGTTTTGAGTATACGTTCCTCTGATGAGCAAAGCTTTTCCGCATTTCTATTTGTCCAGCAAGGTAAAGAACACCTTCTATTCCTAAGCGCCTTATGCTTGTCGGGGCTGAACAAGGCTTTTCCGCATTTCAATTTGTCCAGCTCCAGCGGCTAGAGACTCGAGTCATAAGCCACCAGAGAATTAAAGGCAAAGAACGCCTTTTATTCTCTGGCGTCTTATGCTTGTCGTCTCTGGGCAAGCCGCCTCCGCATTTTAATTTGTCCAGCTCCAAAGCCTAGCCCCTCGAGTCATAAGCCACTTGGGAATTGAAGGCAAAGAACGCCTTCTATTCCCAAGCGTCTTATGCTTGTCGGGGCTGAGCAAGGCTTTTCCGCATTTCTATTTCGTAAATTGCATAAACAGCTTGTTTACTTCCCTTGCTGTGTCGGGTCCGGCAATTTTGGCAATTTCCTTAATGATCTTGGAGCGTTCTGAATCCTGGAAGATATTTACCTGTTTACCTCTTAAGTAATTGGCAATCTGCTTTGCCTGTGTCTGATTTATGGATATTTGGAATTGCTTAGCGTATTTTAAAAGCTCTTCAGTCGTTATCGTGCTGACTTTATGATTGATGATGTTTTCGAATATTTTCATTTTCTCCCACCTCCTCTGTACCATATGTACAATAGCCCGGAAATGTTACTGAAAATTGCCTCCAGAATAAAATTAAACCATTCAGCCCGGTTCTCTTTACTTTAGGGAAAAGTTCCGTTATACTACTTAAGTTAAATCGGAATCATTCTTATATTAAAAAGGTGATAAAAATGAAAGACCAAACTCCCATAATTGAGATATCAAATCTCACTTATAGATATGAAAAAGAAAATGTGCTGGAAAATATAAATTTAACTGTACCTGAAGGGGCATTCCTTGGGATAGTAGGACCGAATGGTTCAGGAAAATCCACTCTCCTAAAAATGGTCCTGGGGCTTCTTAAGCCGCAGAAAGGTGACATTTTTCTGTTTGGACAGCCAATCGGAAAATTCAGGGACCAATCAAAAATCGGCTTTGTTTCCCAAAAGGCGAACTCCTTCAATACCGGATTTCCTGCGACTGTTTTTGAGGTGGTTTCAAGCGGCCTTACGAAAAAGCTTGGCCTGTTCCGTTTTGCCGGCAGGCAGGAGCGGGAAAAAGTTGCGGAAGCGATCGAATCAGTCGGCTTAACTGCTTTTTCCGGACGCAATATAGGGGAGCTATCCGGAGGGCAGCAGCAGCGGGTCTTCATTGCGAGAGCGCTTGTCAGCAGCCCAAAACTGATGATCCTTGATGAACCGACTGTCGGGGTTGATGCACAGAATGTGCAGTCATTTTATCAGATGCTTGAGGATTTAAATAAAAAACTGGGCATTACGCTTGTTCTTGTCACGCATGACATTGGTACGATAACCGATAAGGTTTCGCATGTAGCCTGCCTGAATAAGCATCTTCATTTTCATGGAAGGACAGAAGAATTTGAAGAATTCGATCGGAATGAGGTTTCTGAGTTTTACGGTCACGGGCTTCACGTCCTTCATCATGACGATCACCATCACCATCATCACCATGAAGGAGGGACATTATGATCTCCGCAATCCTTCAGTATGAATTTTTGCAGAATGCTTTTTTGACCGGCATTATTATCGGCATCATTGCCCCGATTCTGGGTGTATTCATTGTTGTCCGCAGGCTGTCGCTGATAGCCGATGCCCTGAGCCATGTTACACTTGCAGGGATTGCTGCCAGCCTCCTCCTGGAAAAGAAACTTATGCTATCCGGCGGCCTGAACCCGATGTATATGGGAATGGCATTTTCAGTTGCAGGCTCACTTTTTATTGAAAAGCTGAGAGCTGTTTATAAGCATTATCAGGAGCTTGCGATACCGATCATTCTTTCAGGAGGCATCGGGATCGGAGTGATCTTCATTTCTCTGGCGGACGGCTTCAATACAGATCTGTTCAGCTACCTGTTTGGAAGTGTAAGTGCGGTCAGCAGGACAGATCTGTGGTTAATTTTAATCATTAGCGCTGTTGTGGCAATTCTTATAGTATTATTATATAAAGAGCTATTTTTGCTTTCCTTTGATGAAGAGCATGCAAAGGCATCCGGGATTGCCGCAAAAAGTGTCCATTTCATTTTTATCGTAATGGTTGCCCTGGTCATTGCGGCCTCCATGAGAATTGTCGGGATTTTGCTTGTTTCGTCCCTGATGACACTCCCGGTAGCTGCCAGCATCCGCATTGCGAAAGGATTTAAGCAAACCATTCTTTTCTCGGTGATTTTTGGTGAAATCTCAGTCCTTGGGGGACTGTCGGTTTCATATTACCTGGATCTCGCTCCAGGAGGGACGATTGTAATGATTGCCGTCCTAATTCTTGTGTTGACCATTTTAATAAAATCCCTGCTCCTGAAACTTGCAGCCGGTTCTGAAAAAGCAGGGGCATAGGAAGGGCCAAGAACAGCTGCCGGGAGAAGGCAGCGCGATTTAAAGAGGTGATTGCAATGAATGTGGAAGAAGCCTTGATTCTTTTAAAAGAAAAAGGATATAAACATACAGGGAAGCGTGAGGAAATGCTGCAGTTCTTTTCTGACAGCAATAAATACCTGACTGCCAAAGATGTACTTGATAAATTGAAGGACGATTATCCCGGGTTAAGCTTTGACACTATATACCGGAACCTTTCTTTGTTTGTGGATTTGGGGATTTTTGAAATGACCGAGCTGTCCGGAGAGAAACATTTCCGTTTTACATGCTCGCACCATCACCATCACCATCACTTTATCTGCCTTGATTGCGGCAAAACAAAGGAGATTGATACTTGCCCAATGAATGGGCTTCAGGAGAACCTGAAGGGATACGATGTTTCCGGCCATAAATTCGAGATTTATGGCCGCTGCCCGGATTGTGTTCATTAATAAATGAAAAACCGGCCTGGGGGCCGGTTTTTTCGTTTTTTATTTTTCAGCTTTCAGCCACTTTTCAACTGCTGCCTTCGCCTCAAACCAGCCTTTCACCCTTATAACCCCTTCAGGGATCGGGTCGCGATTATAAGGTGTATCAAAAAGGATGACGGGTATGCCGCATTCTTCATGGATCGCAACTGCATTATCATGCTTGTCTTCAAAGAATATATCCACTTTGTGCTTTTTTGCAGTACTGATTTTATCATGAGAGCCGATCAATTCTATATGATGGAAATGAAGCTCGTTTTCAAGAAACCATTCTTCGGTCAATTTCTGAAGGGTAGAGCCGCGTGCACTGATAAAGTACAGCTCATGCTTTGATTCCCATTCTTTCAGGACCTGTTTTGCTCCTGAAGCCAGCGGGGAGTTGGCATAAATCTTTGGTTCATTATCAAGGAACCATTTTGCAAATTCTTCTTCGCTTATGTCAACCAGAGGATTTAAGTCATACTCTTTTACATCCTCCAGGGTCAGGTTTAATTGAAACGCTTCATTCAAATAGGGGATGATCGAGGAAGGGCAGGTCACTGTCCCATCGATATCAATGCCAAATCTTTTCATATGTTTTTTCTCCTTATATGGATGTCTCATACCATCTTAACAGAACTAGTGCCCGCCAAAAAGGATTGCAGGAGAAATGCCTGTTTTTTTATCCATACATTAGCATCGTAAAACAGGGGGAAAGAGCAGATAATAAATAATGCCCCTATAGAAGGGGGCAGCTAATTTGCCATTACTAACAAATCAGGCTTCTGAAAGCGGAGGGATTATATTGGCAGATCAAGAACGCTCTCAGCAAGAACAAGACCTTCGTCACAGCGAAGAGCTTGGCGAAAATAATGAATATGGATCAAGGAATTATACAGAAGAAACAGCCGCTGAAATCGCAGCACCTGTTTCGCTGGGAAGAGACAGCAGCGGGGAGGACTACCGCGGGGAAGAAAATGCCGGGATGGACCTTTCTGGCGGTATGATGGGGTATGGAGCTTTAGCGCTTTCGATTCTTTCACTGTTTGTCCTGCCAATTCTGTTTGGCGCTGCCGGCATCATTCTCGGCTTCATAGCGCGCAGAAGAGGGGCGCGCACAACCGGGGCCTGGGCAATCGGCATCGGTGCCGTCTCCATTATCATCGGAATCTTTATCCTTCCGTTCTTTTAGGCGGAAAAGGGAAAAAAGACCGGCTCACAATTGAGCCGGTCTTTTATTTGCTTCAGCTGAAGGGGCGGCAAGCCGCTTAATCATTCATTTGAAGCTGCTTTTCAGCTTCTTGTTTAGCATAGTATTCTTCAGCGATTTTATCGATCTCGATTTTTAATTCTTCGACCATTGTATCTTCAGGGACTTTGCGGACTATTTTCCCTTTACGGAACAATAGGCCTTCCCCGCGGGCGCCGGCGATACCGATATCTGCTTCACGGGCTTCTCCAGGGCCGTTTACAGCACAGCCTAGCACAGCTACTTTTATAGGTGCTTTGATCTTCTGGATATATTCTTCCACTTCATTGGCAATGCTGATCAAATCGATCTCGATCCGGCCGCAGGTCGGGCAGGAAATGAGTGTAGCAGCATTGGATGAAAGTCCGAATGACTTCAAAAGTTCCCTGGCGACTTTTACTTCCTCGACAGGGTCGGCACTCAAGGAAATCCTTAAAGTATTTCCGATGCCTTTGCTTAATATGGCACCAAGGCCCGCGGCGCTTTTCACCGTGCCGGCAAACAAGGTCCCTGATTCTGTAATTCCAAGGTGAAGCGGGTAATCAAACGCCATGGCTGCTTTTTCATAAGCCTCGATGGCCAGGTTGACGTCAGAAGCCTTCATGGAAACTATGATGTCATGGAAATCAAGGTCTTCAAGGATTTTAATATGATGCAGGGCGCTTTCCACCATACCGTCGGCAGTCGGATAGCCGTATTTCTCGATGATCCGCTTTTCCAGTGAACCGGCATTAACACCGATCCGGATCGGGATCCCTTTTTCCTTTGCAGCTTTAACAACTGCTTCCACTTTTTCACGGCGGCCGATATTACCAGGATTAATCCTGATTTTGTCAGCTCCGCCCTCGATAGCCTTAAGAGCCAGTTTATAATCAAAATGGATATCCACTACAAGAGGGATATTGATCCTTTTCTTTATTTCAGCGATCGCATTTGCCGCTCTTTCGTCAGGGCACGCCACCCGGACCACTTGGCATCCTGCTTCTTCAAGCCGTTTAATTTCAGCAACAGTAGCTTCCACATCATGCGTCTTAGTGGTCGTCATGCTTTGGATTACAAGTTCATTATTGCCGCCGATGGTCAGGTTGCCTACTTTGACCGGGCGGGTTTTGGTACGATGTATAATTTCACTCAATGGTGATTCGCTCCTTTAAATATGGAATTGGAACAATATAAAATGAATTTTCAGCAGCGCATTGCAAAGTCCTGCCGCTGTCAAACTATATCCTATTGTATCAATGAACCTGCTGAATTGACAAGAATGATGGTTCTGGCATTTATCTTTTCAATTGCTAGTTTTTGCGTAATCCGGAAATTTATAAATTTTGCCTGCCTGAATCTTCCCGGCCTTCACTCCGCTGTTAAGCTTTTCAAAATCTGCTGCTACCCGGGAGATAGAAACGGGAACTGAGCTGTCCAGATGCCTCTCGACGATTGTCAGGACAGTCTCCCCGGGAACTGCTTTTTGTTCAAAATAGGCCAAAGCATCCTCATCCGGCTCCACAATGGAAGAGGCTTCAAGGGCAGGGGCCTGGTCAGGGGCAGGAAGGGTCCCGCGGCTCAGATCATAAAATATAATATATATGGCAAGAACAGCAATCAGCAGCGCAGCAAACCGTTTCATTGGGCACAGCCTCCGATCCGCAGTATTTTTATACTGAATGTATGCCTGTACATCCAAGGATAGAACAAGCTATGCATACGAAAAATGATTTAGGAAAATATTACTGCTTTTTTACAAAAGCTTAACAATCCCTCTCTATAATTGAAGGTATTAGAGGGGGAGAGATGTATTTTGGCAAAAACATCACAGTATTTCATCAAACTTAAAAAGGCTGGCAAACGTTTTGCCAGGCCATTGCAGAGTATGAAGTTAAGAATAACCGGGAAAAATCTCATGGCAAGGATGCCGCTGCAATTCAGGCTTCTGTTCCTGACTTTGGGGCTGCTTGTTGCGGCCATTTCAGCAGTTGCCTATATCTCATATGAAAAGTCAAAAGATACAGCGGTAGAGCTTATGGAGCAAAGGCTGGAAAGAGAAACAAAAACCTTTTACCAGCTTGCACAGAACTTGATGTTCATTTACGTGGGAAAAGAAGATGAGTTCAGCAAAAAGGTAAACCAGGTGCTGAAGGGACAGGAAGCGGAGCTGGCAAAAGATGGGCTGCACGGTGAATATTTTCTTATTTCGGGAGGAAAGGCGGAAGCTTTTGATGTCAGTAAAAAATCTTCATTGAAGTTTCCGGAGAAGCTTTTGGCCGGCATCCAGGAAACAAAAACCGGGATTGCCCATGAAAATTTGAATGGAAAGGAATATACCCTTTCCTATCACAATGTCCAGGAGCTTAATGGGGTATTTTTAATAGCCATCCCGCAAGAGCAATACCTGCACAATGTTTATGACATGGCTACATACATACTTATTGCAGCGATTGCCAGTATAGCGGCTGCTGCCCTCCTCATCTTGCTGCTGGTCCGAAGCATTACAGGCCCGCTTAATACGTTAAGAGATATTATGAAGCAGGCCAGGAAGGGTAACCTTGACTTAAAAGCAGAATCACGAACCACAATCCCGGAGATTACATCTCTGATAAAAAGTTTTCATAGCATGATGAGCCAGATGAGGGAGCTGATCATCCGCATTTCGGATACATCCAGGGATTTGACATGGACAGGTGCTGATCTGCAGGAAATTTCCGGCCTGGTTCTGGAAGAGCAGGAACACCTTAATGAAGCCATCCGCATGGTAAGGGCCGGGGCAGAAGAAACCGCAGGAAGTTCAGAGAAAAGCATTCAGCTTTTTCAGGAAATGAAAAATTCAATCGAAAGCATCTCTCAGATGATGGGAAGTATGACTGCCAGCGCAAGCTCAATGAATACATCCGCATCAGAAGGTGAAGAAAGCATCAAGGATCTTGTTCATACCGTGAGAAACTATGAGAAGGAGTTTAAAGCAGTTTCTGCCTCTGTACAGGAGGTAAGGGATTATTCAGATAAGATCGCACAAGTGGTCACGCTGATTCAGGATATTGCCGGGCAGACAAAGCTTCTTGCCCTGAATGCGGCCATAGAGGCAGCAAGGGCAGGGGAATCAGGAAAAGGCTTCGCGGTTGTGGCTGATGAAGTAAGGAAGCTGGCAGAGCAGTCTTCAAAAGCTGCTGAAAATATAACAGGAACTATAGCAGAGATGGAGAGTATTTCTGCTAAAGCTTCAGATGGCTTCCAGGAGATGCAGGAAAACTTTGAGATTCATCTGGAGGCAGCGGAGAAAAGCAGGAACACATTTGATGTACTCATGCGGGAAATTTCATCAGTAAGCATGATGATTAAAGAGTCCGAGAAGGGACTGGCCGTCCTGAATGGGATAGTGCCTGAAGCCGAGGCTGCAGCAGAAGGATTTGCCTCCGTAAGCCAGGAAACACTTGCAAGTGCAGAACAAATGATTTCAGCTTCCAATGAGCAGGCAGCCAAGACTAAAAGAAGCCATGATGCGGGTGAGAGCCTTATCTCCCTTTCCGGGTCGCTTGCGGAAACCATATCATTGTTTAAATATTAATGAATGAAAAAAGGCGGCCCGAATGGTCCGCCTTTTTCATATGCAAATTGGAAGGGTAATCCGGCTGAGAATACAGCTTGATTACTGACGCTTATTGCTTGCTTTTTGGCATAGGCACTTCCTTTATTGCCAGCATCAGGATGATGATGGACACAAACCAGTTGATCATGAAGCCGCTTGGCACATTTGTCTGCAAAGCGCCCATGACCGCAAAGAAGACAGTCGGCAGCGTGACGCTGTATGCGGCCATCCGCCATAAGTGCCTGTATTGCAGGCGGCGGCCGGCAATGCTGCGGAGAAGGAGGCCGATCAGCGCCAGTACGGAAACCTCAATGAATTTAACCGCGGTGCTGAACAGGTAAATGACTAAAGCCATAATAATGATGAAAATGACCAGGACTGAATCAATGGAATCCAGGAAGGATACTGCGTCTTCCTTCGTCAAAGTCAGATCGCCTGCCATTGAATAAGAATACGTTTGCACCTGCCCGCCTGCAACAAACATAAATTCATCTTTTAGCATAGCGAGGGCCATATTGGAATCGGCCAGCTCTTCTTTATTGGCGGTGCCTGTTGAGTCAAATACAATGGTAAAGCTGTTTTTATTGATGATGATCGGAGCTTTTTGATCGGAATTCAGTTCCCCGTTCTCAATCGTAAAGTCAGGGATATCCTCTGCCAGGCTCTCACGGGCAGCATCTGCTCCTGACATGATGGCCGTGCTGAAATAATAGATGGTTGGCAGGACAGACAGGAGGGTAAGGAGGAAAACATAGAGAATTGTCTTCCCGATTCCCTGAAAACGGAAGGCTGCTATATCCCTTGGGGAATAAAGACTTTTAAAAAACTGTTTAAATACATTCATTTTGACACACCCTTAAAAAGATTCACCATTTATTTTAGCCGCAGAGCCCTATATGTACAAGTATGATCCATAAACAGATTTGTAACACAACTGTAACATTAGGCTTAAATGTTAAGGTATTGTAAATTTGGCTGAAGGAATCTTTACTTTTTATTTACCCATCATACATAATGATGTGGGGTTTGTAGATTAATGTCGAATCTAAAAAGTTATAGGGGTTGAAAAATGGTGGAACTAAACATCCAGCAAATGCTTTTTGAATTTTTGGGCGGCCTTGGTATTTTCTTATACGGTATTAAATTCATGGGCGACGGCCTTCAAAAGTCGGCCGGTGATAAACTTAGGGATATATTGGACAAGTTTACTACCAATCCGGTCATGGGTGTTCTCGCGGGGATCATTGTCACGATCCTTATCCAGAGCAGCTCTGCTACAACAGTCATCACCGTCGGTCTTGTCAGTGCCGGCTTCATGACCCTGCGCCAGGCAATTGGCGTCATCATGGGTGCAAATATCGGAACGACGGTAACGGCGTTCATCATTGGTATTGATGTTGGGGAATATGCACTTCCAATCATAGCATTGGGCTCGATCATGCTATTCTTCTTTAAAAATAAAAAAGTACATAATGCCGGCCAGATCGTTTTTGGATTCGGGGCATTATTTTATGGACTTGAACTGATGAGCGGGGGAATGAAACCGCTCAGGGGGCTTGAGGCATTCCACGATCTAACAGTCAATATGAGCTCCAACCCGATCCTTGGTGTAGTGGTCGGTACATTGTTCACGGTCATCGTCCAAAGCTCGAGTGCGACAATCGGGATTCTGCAGGGCTTATTCTCTGAGAATCTGATCAATCTTGATGCAGCTCTGCCAGTCCTCTTCGGGGATAATATCGGTACAACCATTACTGCCGTGCTGGCAGCCATTGGGGCCTCTGTCGCAGCGAGGAGAGCGGCAGCTGTACACGTCCTTTTCAATCTGATCGGGACAACCATATTCCTGATACTGCTTCATCCGTTCAATCTGCTGATTTCAGCTTTACAGGATAAGCTTAGTCTCAATCCGGAAATGACAATTGCGTTTGCACACGGGATCTTCAATGCGTCCAACACATTGATTCAGCTTCCATTTGTAGCGGCGCTTGCCTTCATAGTCACAAAGCTGATTCCGGGCGAAGATTCAGTTGTTGACTATAAAGCGAAGCATCTTGATCCGGTGTTTATAGAACAGTCTCCTTCAATTGCCCTTGGCCAGGCGAAAGAAGAAGTGCTCAGGATGGGATCGTTTGCGGTTAAAGGCCTTGAAGAAACAAACCTGTTCTTAAAGACAAAGCTGAAAAAGCATTCAGACAGTACCTATCAGCTTGAAGAAGCTATCAATAATCTTGACCGCAAGATTACAGATTATCTGATTAATCTATCAACAAGCTCACTTTCTGAAAATGAGTCTGAAGAACATACAGTCCTGATGGATACAGTAAGGGACATCGAGCGGATCGGCGACCACTTTGAAAACATCATTGAACTGATTGAATATCAGCAGGCCAATAAAGTGAAAATCACTGAATCGGCGATGAATGACCTTGAAGATATGTTCGCTTTGACGATTTCAACGGTAAAGGAATCCCTCGAATCGCTTGACCATAATGATAAGGAAGCTGCAAGGCATGTTGTCAAAAAAGAAGAGGAAATTGACAAGATGGAAAGAAAGCTGAGGAAGCAGCATATCATCAGGATGAATGAAGGGACATGCACCGGACAGGCGGGAATTGTTTATGTGGACATTATCAGCAATCTGGAGCGTATCGGTGATCATGCTGTGAACATTGCAGAGGCTGTTTTAGGAGAAGACAATTAGTGTATAGTAAGCAAGAGGGAAACCTCTTGCTTTTTCCTTTTTCAGAGTGGATAGAAAAATAAAAAGTCGAAGGTGCTGGTCTAATGGAATATGTATACTGGACGATTATCATTATTTTATTTGCGATTGCTTTTATTGGCCTCTTTCTGCCCATCATCCCAAGCGTCCTTTTCATCATCGGAGGATTTGTTGTTTATGGGCTGTCCTATTCTTTTGAGCCCTTCGGGTGGCTGTTCTGGCTCGTCCAGGGGATGTTTGTCCTTCTTCTGTTCGGAGCCGATTATGCGGCCAATATGATTGGCATCAAGAAATACGGAGGTTCAAAGGCGGGAATCTGGGGAAGCACGATCGGCATCCTGGCCGGCCCTTTTGTCATCCCGGTTTTAGGGATACTGATCGGCCCCTTCATCGGCGCCATCGCCGCTGAAATGATTGTCCATAGGAAGGGCATCAGGGAAGCTGCAAAAATCGGGATGGGATCGGTTGTCGGCTTTGTCAGCAGCATTGCGGCAAAGGGTTTCATTCAGACAGTCATGATTGTGTACTTCCTGTTTCTCGTTTTATGACCGCTGCATGCATAAAAGGGAGAAGAGAGGGTATTGTATATCTGTCAGGCAAAGCATTTTGTTTGAAAGGATTACCCAAGTTTGGTAATCTAACATTAAAGACTTTTAGAACGATTCTATTTTCTGAAAAATGGAATAGATGCCGTTCGGAAGCTAAATAATGATACATAGGGAGGAATTTATTATGGCATTTGAATTACCGCAATTACCTTATGCTTACGATGCGCTGGAGCCAAACATTGACAAAGAAACAATGAACATCCACCACACGAAGCACCATAACACATATGTAACTAACCTTAACAATGCATTGGAAGGCAATGAAGAGCTTCTTTCAAAAACAGTTGAGGAAGTCGTTTCGAATCTTGATGCTGTTCCTGAATCAGTCCGCACAGCAGTAAGAAACAATGGCGGAGGGCATGCCAACCACTCTTTATTCTGGCAGATCCTTTCTCCAAATGGCGGCGGCGAGCCGACTGGCGAGCTTCAAGACGCCATCAGCAGCAAATTCGGCAACTTCGAAAGCTTCAAAGAAGAGTTCGCAAAAGCTGCAACTACACGCTTTGGTTCTGGCTGGGCTTGGCTCGTAGTCAACAACGGCGAGCTTGAAGTAACTAGCACTCCAAACCAGGACTCTCCATTGATGGAAGGCAAAACGCCTATCCTTGGCCTTGATGTTTGGGAGCATGCATACTACCTCAAGTATCAAAACCGCCGTCCGGAATATATCAATAACTTCTTTAATGCAGTTAACTGGGAAGAAGTGTCCAAGCGCTACAGCTCAGCAAAATAATCTTTCCATCCAGGATAGGCAGCAGATTCGTCTGCTGCCTTTTTGCATGCAATCAAAGCGTTCAGGGATGAATAAGCAAGTCCCCATTGTAGAAGACTACCCTTAGAAACAAAGGGGAGTTTTTATAAAATGAGCAAATTGAATAAGCTGATCGGAAATATTGAGCTGAATAAAGACCTGACCCTGCTGCTATTAATCGGGGGGCTTTATTCTTTGAGTGTTGCTCTTTCAAACACTTTTGTAAATATTTATTTATGGAAGCAATCAGGGGAATTCAAGGATCTGGGATTGTATAATTTATCGATTGTCGTCATTCAGCCGCTTACCTTTATACTTGCAGGAAGATGGGCAAAGAAGATTGACAGGGTCATTGTCCTGAGGATCGGCGTCATATGCCTGGCTCTGTTTTATTTGACTGTCCTGATCATCGGCACAAAGGCATCCCAATTCCTGCTGCTCCTTGGAGCGCTGCTTGGAATGGGATATGGTTTCTATTGGCTGGCGTTTAATGTGCTTACCTTTGAAATTACTGAGCCGGATACGCGGGATTTTTTCAACGGATTTCTTGGGATCCTTTCTTCAGTCGGAGGGATGATTGGACCCATTTCAGCAGGCTTCATCATTTCCAGGCTGGAAAAATTCACAGGCTATTCGATTGTTTTTGGACTTTCTCTAGTCCTGTTCTCACTTGCTGTCTTTTTAAGCTTTTTTCTGAAGCGCCGTCCTGCAGAAGGGGGCTATTGGTTTGTCCGCATCTTTAAAGAAAGAAATAATAACCCCAACTGGAAGCTTGTCACCAATGCACATTTTTTTCAGGGGCTTCGTGAGGGGACCTTCGTGTTTGTCATCTCTGTCTTCGTTTTTATATCGACAGGCAGTGAAATGGCTCTTGGGACATTCGGGCTGATCAATTCGGGCATTGCCTTTGTAGCGTATTATCTTGCATCAAGGCTCATAAAAAAGAAATACCGCATAAAATCGATCCTGGCTGGCGGACTGATTCTATATGCCAGCATCTTTTTTATCATCATTGATGTTACGTACGCAAGGCTGCTCATGTATGCGGCTTCGATTGCCATTGCTTATCCCCTGCTGCTTGTTCCCTATGTTTCCATGACCTATGATGTTATCGGAACAGGCTGGCGAGCAGCTGAGATGAGGATTGAGTATATTGTCGTCAGGGAAGTATTTCTGAATATGGGCAGGGTTGTATCCATTCTCTGCTTCCTCGGTGCAGTAACTTTTTTCAGCGAGGAAAAGAGTATTCCCATTCTGTTGCTGTTCGTGGGGGCAGGCCATTCAGTGATTTACTTCTTCTATCGTAAAATTCAAATCAAGCCTGCATAGGAGGGGGAGGGAGCCTGCCCTCCTCTTTTTGTGTGCCGAAAGCTAATTATTTCCTGTTAAAACCAGCAGGCTGTTTATAGAAATATTTTCTACTTTCTTTTACAATATAAGAAGACAATTCATGAGGAAAGAAGTGTGCTGCTGTTTTGAATAAAAAGAGAAAAAAGAAGAACCATGTGCCTATGAGGCTGAACATGCTGTTCTTTGCTGTATTTTTGCTGTTTTCCATGCTGATCCTTCGCCTTGGCGTTGTTCAGATTGTGTATGGGGATGACTACAAAAGGGAAATTGAGAGGACGGAGGACGTGACTGTCAATAACCCTGTTCCGCGGGGCAAGATGTTTGACAGCACTGGCAAGGTAATTGTGGACAATACGCCGCAGAATGCCATCACTTACACAAATAAAGGCGCAAGCCAGGAGGAAATGCTTAAGGTAGCGGAAAATCTGGCCAGCCTGATTCAGAAGGATACAGAAAAAGTCCAGGAGAGGGATAAGAAAGATTACTGGATCATAAAGAACCAGGAAAAGGCAGATGCAAAAGTAACACAAAAAGAGCTTGATGCCTTAAAGGAAAAATATGAAGATGATAAAGAGTTCAATAAAAAAGTATATGATTTGAAACTGGATCGCATCACAGAGGAAGAGCTGAGTTCCCTCACAGATAAAGATTTAGAAATTCTGGCGATCTACAGGGATTTCACAAGCGGATATGCATTGACTCCGCAAATCGTGAAAAATAAAGATGTCACCAATGAAGAATTTGCAGTTGTCAGTGAAAATCTTCAATTCCTTCCAGGCGTGGACACGACAACTGACTGGGAAAGATATTATGCTTTTGGCAGCACGCTGCAATCGGTGCTGGGAAGGATCTCAAAATCAGATGAAGGCCTGCCTGCGGAAAAGGTGGATTATTACCTGGCACGAGATTACAGCCGCAATGACAGGGTCGGGAAAAGCTATATCGAATTGCAATATGAGGATGTCCTTCATGGCCAGAAAGCAAAGGTTAAAAATATAACCGATAAAGGCGGAAGCCTTCTGAAGACTGAGACGATCAGCGAAGGGCAAAGGGGCAAGGACCTGGTCCTGAGCATCGATATGGAACTTCAGAAGGAAGTGGAAAAGATCCTTGAGGAAGAGCTCAGGGCCGCCAAGCGTTCCCCTGGAACCGCACTTCTAGACAGGGCATATACCGTCCTGATGGATCCGATGACCGGGGAAATCCTGACGATGGCCGGCAAGAAAATCGTTGACGGCGAGATGCAGGATGATGCCCTGGGAAATATTACGACGACCTATAATGTCGGATCAGCTGTAAAGGGTGCCACCATCCTTACGGGCTATAAAGAAGGGGTCATCCAGCCGGGGTCAGTCATCTTCGACGGGCCTCTGCGAATCAAAGGCACTCCAATAAAAAAATCATGGAAGAACTTTGGGCCGCTAGATGATATCAATGCGCTGAAATATTCCTCCAACGTCTATATGTTCCAGACAGCCATAAGGATCGGGGACGGTGTCTATAAGCCGGACAGGCCGCTCCCGCTCAATGAGGAAGGGTTTGATACAATCCGGGATTCCTTCGCGCAATTTGGCCTTGGGGTCAGGACAGGAATCGACCTGCCGAATGAGCAGACCGGATTCAAGGGGATGAGCGACAAGCCCGGTTTTATGCTTGACCTTGCAATCGGGCAGTATGACACCTATTCCAATATGCAGCTTGCCCAATATGTTTCCACTATCGCCAACGGCGGCAACCGGATGGAGCCCCATATTGTCAAAGAAATCCGTGAGCCTCTGATGGACAACAGTGAACTCGGGCCGATTCTTGAGGAAATCAAGCCGAAGGTCTTGAACAGGCTTGATGTAGAAGAAAACTGGATTGAACGCGTCCAGGAAGGCTTCAGGAGGGTTATGCAGGAGCCGGGCGGCACAGCTTACGGAAGCTTTGGCGGAAAAGGGAAAACTTATAAGCCGGCAGGGAAAACGGGGACTGCGGAGGCCTTCTACGATGGACCAAGAAGAGAGGATTTCGGCAAGGAGCCGCCTGAAACCATGAACCTGAGCCTTGTAGGCTATGCACCTTCAGATAATCCTGAGGTAGCCATGGCTGTTCTAGTCCCATGGGCCTACCAGGGAAGCGTCGATCATGGAGCCAACAAAAAAATCGGCGAGCGTGTGCTGGATGCCTATTTCGATCTGAAGAAGAAGCGTGCCGAAGAAAATAAAGATAAAGAAGAAGCAGTCCAAAAAGTGGAGAATATTGAAGATGTAAAAGAAGGCCAGGAAGCTGAACGTGAGGAAGCTGGACTGTAATAAGCAAGGCACGCAGACTCATCATAAAATGCATGCGCATTTTTCTCCTGCGCGGGCAGTTTGAAGAAGCAGATTCAACGTCCTGCAGGAGGCAGCAGAGTTTTTGAGACCCCGCGGAAAGCGAAGTGCCTGGAACATAAATCAGCAGCTATATAAATCTTTCATTATAAGTATAAGCCTGTCTCCTCCGGGGACAGGCTTTTCTATGTTCAAATTTATCTTCATTCCCTCAAATCCGACATTTTAATACAAAAGGAGACCTCATTTACAAAAGCTTTACATTTAGTTAAAACCAGATTAATAGAAAAGCCTTATTCTAATACTCGTAGGACAAAACAACCAAATCTCTTAGGGGGAATAAAGAAATGAAAAGCTTTAAGTACTTGGCACTATCAGCAATGATCGGGGCAGTGCTAGCATTCACAGCAGCTTGCGGCAACTCTGAAGAAGGAACAACAAATGGTTCCCAAACAGACGGAGGCAACAGCACAGAGCAAGCAAGTGATGAAGATAAGCAGCTTCAAGGCGAAATTAATATCGATGGTTCTTCTACTGTATATCCAATCATGGAAGCTGTCGTTGAAGAGTTCGGAATGGAACAGCCTGGAGTAAAAGTTTCTGTTGCATCATCAGGTACTGGCGGAGGCTTTAAGGCATTCATCGCCGGTGACACAGATTTGAGCAACGCATCCCGTCCGATTAAAGAAGAAGAAGCAGCAGAGCTTGAAAGCAAAGGAATTGAATACACAGAATTCAAACTTGCCAATGACGGCCTCTCTGTTGTAGTAAGCAAAGACAATGACTGGGTTGATCACCTGACTGTTGAAGAACTGAAGAAAATGTGGATTGAAGATGGATCAGTGAAAAAATGGTCCGATATCCGTGAAGGCTGGCCTGAAGAGGAAATTAAATTCTATTCACCAGGTACAGATTCCGGCACATATGACTATTTTGATGAAGTAATCCTTGAAGAAGCGCCTATCGTTGAAAAAGCCACACTTTCTGAGGATGACAACGTACTGGTACAAGGTGTAACAGGCGACAAAAACGCTATTGGCTACTTCGGCTATGCTTATTATGCTGAAAACAAAGACAGCCTGAAGGTTGTTCCGATTGACGGCGGAAACGGCCCTGTTGAACCGAACAATGAAACAGTAGAAAGCGGAGAATATGCACCATTGTCAAGGCCGCTCTTCACTTATGTGAAAAACGAATCTCTTAAAAATGAAGAAGTTTATGAGTTTGTCAAATATACGATCGAGAATGCCGGCGTCCTTTCAGAAGATGTAGGCTATGTAAAGCTGAAGGATGAAGAGTATGATGAGGCAATGAAGACATTAGAAGGCCTTAAATAATATTTAACAATTTTATGATGGGAAGCGCGTCACCTGTGCTTCTCATCTTGCTATGCGGATGAAAGGGGTTTTCATTTTGGCACTATTAAAGTCATCGGACACATTTTCCGTCCAGGAAATGATTCAGGAAAAAAAGCAAAAGAAAAATGCAGGAAATATAATTGAAAAGCTCGTACCTTGGCTTCTGCTGCTGACAGCTGCAGTTTCAGTGCTGACGACGATCGGCATTGTCATGACTCTTATTGTAGAAACATTCATCTTCTTTGACAAGGTGAGCATAGGTGAGTTCCTGACCGCCCAGAAATGGTATCCTTTCTCTGAATCACAGGGTTCATATGGGATTCTGCCGCTTGTTTCAGGAACATTGAAAGTAACAGCCATTGCTGTTATAGTTGCGGTGCCAATCGGCCTCGCATCGGCCATCTTTTTGAGTGAGTATGCATCTGACAGGACAAGAAGGATCATTAAGCCGGTCCTTGAGGTTCTGGCCGGCATACCGACGATTGTTTACGGTTTTTTTGCACTGACATTTGTAACGCCAATCCTTCGGGATATTATTCCTTCTCTTGAAATCTTTAATGCCCTGAGCCCGGGAATTGTGATCGGCATCATGATTACGCCGATGATAGCTTCCCTTTCGGAGGACGCTATGTCTTCGGTTCCGCGTGCGATGCGGGAAGGGGCTCTTGCGATGGGATCGACTAAGCTGGAGGTAGCCTTTAAGGTAGTCCTGCCGGCAGCATTATCAGGCATTATTGCTTCCGTTGTTCTTGCAGTATCAAGGGCAATCGGAGAAACAATGATTGTAGCAGTGGCAGGCGGATCGACTCCGAACCTTTCGTGGGACGTGACAAACAGCATCCAAACCATGACAGCCTATATTGTCCAGGTCAGCCAGGGTGATGCCGGCTACGGGACAACGATCTATTACAGCATATACGCGGTTGGATTTACACTCTTCCTGTTCACTTTAGTAATGAATCTGTTCGCCCAGTTCATTTCCCGCCGCTTTAGGGAGGAATACTGATGAAGCTGATTGACCATACATCTGTCGTTAACAAAATGAAACCAAGGCTGTATAAGAATGTACTGTTTAAATTGATATTCCTGGCAGCTACCATGTTTGGATTATTGATTTTAGGAATCTTATTGTATCGGATACTCACTCAAGGAGCCGGCTACCTTGATATGCAGTTCCTTCAAAGCCTGCCATCCCGAAAGCCTGAACTGGCAGGGGTTAAAACAGCTTTGATCGGAACCATTTGGCTCATGGGCGTCGTTGCCCCGGTATCACTTCTGCTTGGAGTGGGAACGGCGATCTACCTGGAAGAATACGCGAAGAAAAATAAGTTTACTGATTTCATCCAAGTGAATATCTCAAACCTTGCAGGTGTGCCATCGATCGTTTTCGGGCTGCTCGGTCTGACTGTATTTGTAAGAGCAGCAGGATTTGGGACAAGTGTTATTGCTGCCGGGCTGACTATGAGCCTGCTTGTTTTGCCGATCATCATTGTAGCCTCACAGGAAGCGATCCGTTCCGTTCCCAAAGAGCTTAGAGAAGCTTCTTACGGAATGGGTGCCACCAAGTGGCAGACCATTGTGCGTGTTGTTATGCCTGCTGCGGTGCCCGGCATACTGACAGGCGGCATCCTGGCGCTGTCCCGGGCAATCGGGGAAACAGCTCCGCTCGTCGTCCTGGGACTTCCGCTGTTCCTGGCGTTCCTGCCGAGGTCTGTGTTTGATATGTTCACTGTACTGCCAATGCAGATTTATAACTGGACCGGAAGGCCGCAGGAGGAGTTTCAGGCGCTTGCAGCTGCAGGAATCATTGTTCTGCTCGTGCTTCTGATCGGCATGAACTCTGTTGCCGTCCTGATCAGAAATAAATTTCAGAAAAGATATTAAGGCTCTTAAATGTTTGATCAGATTTCAGCTTGCCCATTTTTCATGGGCATCCAATCAGACGGGCTAATAATATAGGATGAAGGGGAGTTTTTCATAATGAACGCAACAAAAGATAAAGTGAATGCACCAGCAGTCAGAAAAGGCATTACCCAGGGGTCTGTTAATGAAAAAAGCATCGTATACAAAACGAGCCAGCTGAACTTATGGTATGGCGACAATAATGCATTGAAGAATATCGATCTGGATATCTATGAAAATGAAGTGACAGCCATCATCGGCCCTTCAGGCTGCGGAAAATCAACTTATATCAAAACGCTGAACAGGATGATTGAGCTTGTTCCCGGAGTTAGGACTTCAGGAGAAATTGCTTACAGGGGCAGGAATATTTTTGATAAGTCTTATAAAGTGGAAGAGCTGCGTACAAAAGTAGGCATGGTATTCCAGAAGCCTAATCCTTTTCCGAAATCCATCTATGAAAATGTCGCCTACGGGCCAAGGATCCATGGGATCCGCGATAAAAAAATTCTTGATCAGATTGTGGAAAAGAGCTTGAAGGGAGCGGCTATTTGGGATGAAGTGAAGGACCGGCTGAACCAGAATGCCTTTGGTCTGTCCGGAGGCCAGCAGCAGCGTCTCTGCATCGCCCGCTGCCTCGCCATTGAACCTGATGTCATCCTGATGGATGAGCCGACCTCTGCCCTGGACCCTATATCCACACTGAAGGTTGAGGAGCTTGTGCAGGAGCTGAAGAAAGAATTCAGCATCATCATCGTTACCCACAATATGCAGCAGGCTGCCCGTATTTCAGATAAGACTGCTTTCTTTTTAAATGGTGAAGTGATCGAGTTTTCCAATACAGATAAGATCTTCTCGAATCCTGTTGACAAGAGGACAGAAGATTATATTACAGGCCGATTTGGTTGATGCCCGGTTAAAAAGGAAAACACACTTTACAGGAAAAGAAGGGAGCTTATAAAATGGCAATCCGCGAAAAATTTCATTATGATTTAAAAGAGCTGCAGAATAAATTGATGGAACTGGGCAATTTTGCCGATCAGGCTTTGCTCCGGGCGATTAATGCCCTTGAAAGCAAGGATATTGAGTCATCGCTTGAAATCATGGAGGACGATACAAAAGCTGATGTGCTGTATGAGGAAATCAATGATCTTGCCATCCTTCTGATAGCGAAGCAGCAGCCGGTCGCAATTGATCTAAGAAGAATCATTGTGGCGATCAAAATTGCCACCGACATTGAAAGGATAGCTGATTTTGCCGTCAACATCGCGAAATCAACCATCCGCATTGGAAGCGAGGAGCATGTTAAGCCGATCGTCCATATTAAAGAAATGTACGAAATCACTTCCAGGATGCTTAAGATGTCGCTTGAGGCTTTCAATGAAGAAGATGTCAGGAAAGCAAAAGAAGTGGCAGAAATGGATGATCAGGTTGATGACTTGTACGGCCAGACGATACAGGAGCTCCTGCAGATCAATCTGCAGAAGCCTGAATACCTGCCGCAGATCACCCAGCTGTCCTTTATCTGCCGCTATCTTGAAAGGGCCGCAGACCATGTGACCAACATATCCGAAAGCGTGTTTTATCTTGTTAAAGGAAGGCACTATGATTTGAACAGCTAAAGCAAAGAGCCCTGCAGGATCCCGGATTCTGCAGGGCTCTTTTATTTGAATGAAAATGGATGGAGGGCAAGTGCCTCTCCATCCGCTTCTTTCTTTATCTGCCTTTGGTAATGACAGTTGCAATCTGCTGGGAAGTCATTTCATTGTTCAGTTCAAACGTGCCAAGCTGGATCTTTGTATGCATGCCGCTGGAAATGAGGTACTGCTTAAATGCTGACTCATTGGTGATGATCTTTGCTGCAGCCAGCTGGCTTGCAATCTCTCCGGTATCCATTCCGCTTGAAATCGTGATTTTATAGGTAATCACCTTTGGTTCAGCTTCGTTTTCCTGCTCATCTTGTTTGGTTTTTTCCTCTGCATCTGCCTTTTTATCGCCTTCATTGGATGGCTTTTCAGCGGCTTGGCCCTCTGCCTTGCTGCCTTCTGTTTCATTAGTAGGTTTGCCCTTCAATTCATTGTATTCTTTTTCCGTTAAGAGGACATATCCATTTTCCTTTACGCTTGCCTTGGCAGCTTTAGCATCTGCGAGACTGATATAATCGTCTTTTGAAAAGAAATAAAAAGCACCAATGAGACACGCTGTAATCAGCATCCCAAGTGAAAATGCCCGCAAGGTCAGTCTGTTCATGAGTACTCTCTCCTTGCAGAAAATTCATTGACGATCTCCTGTACAGAGTTTCTGGAAAGGGAGGACTGCTTTGAAATCTGGTCGATGGACAGCCCCTGCTGTGAAAGGGAGAGAACCTGATTCTTCAATATGGGATTGACTGGCCCGGAAGAGAGCGGCTGGCCTGCCGGTTTGGCAGCAGCTCCGTCAACTAATAGCTCTTCTTCAAGCACCTTCAGCTTTTTCTTAATCAAGTAAAGTTCCTGTATCTGATGGATTGATACCTGGTCGATTTCTTCACGAATGCTTTTATATGGATCTTTCAGGAAAAACGAGAGTATGAGAAGCAATATTGCCGCGGCTATCAGGCCGATCATTACATAACCCATTATATTCACCTCAATAATAATTTTTTAGTGCCCTAGTAATTTTACCATTACAGATGACAAAATTCGA
The DNA here is from genome assembly GCF_030733525.1 of Bacillus sp. MMSF_3328. Classification (NCBI taxonomy): domain Bacteria; kingdom Bacillati; phylum Bacillota; class Bacilli; order Caryophanales; family Bacillaceae; genus Bacillus; species Bacillus sp. MMSF_3328. The sequence continues at coordinate 255,506 of NZ_JASHIV010000001.1, forward strand.
CTCCATCTAGCAGGAAAAGAAGGTTTATCTGCATAATCCGTACTTTTGGCCGAGTTTAAAACAGAATCCGGCCGGAATGACTGGTTCTAAACTCATGCAGAAAAATTAATTTGCCCTCCGGTGCCAGTGCTCAAAGGACCTGCATAATACGACAAAATGCGTTCATTGTGGGGGCGCATGTTCAGTGATAACATGAGAGTAATAAGACGGGCCGGCAGGGCATATAATGGCAGGTTGGCCGGCAGGAGGTGCACCATGCAATCTGAAATTATCAGATTAAGGGAGAAAGGGCTCTCTTTCAGGAATATTGCAAAAGAGCTCGGTACAACCCGGGGAAAAGTTCAGTATCAGTGGATGAAACACTTGAAAGAGACGGAGGAGAAAGAGGATGAAAAGGAGCAAAAACAGAGTGTGACAGAAGCGGGCCGGGTACCGCCGGATTGTTTGATGAAAGAAGAAGGGATAGCTGCCTGGCAAGTGCAGGATGGATGCATATATTCCTTCTGGAGGACGGCAGCCATGAAGAAATCCCTTGCTGCGTCATATTTTGAAGTTCATGTAAGTGAACTGGAGGATGCAATCAGGCTTTATGATATCACCAGCATAATCTTTAATGGCAGCAATGCACACAGTATCCAGGAACATATCCTCGCTGAAGGGCAGAACTCCAGCATTTTTAAAAACCTGGCCCCTGACCGGTCTTACTGCATTGAAGCAGGAGCCAGGATTCGCGGCAGATTCATACCCTTTATGAGATCCAATTCAGTTCAAATACCGAGGAATTCCGAAGCACAGGCAGGGCGTCTTATGGAAGATCTAAAAGCACACGAAAATGGGTCCCCGCCAAATTGGATTGAACATGTCAGCACATACAGCTTTTATACAAATGAAAAGGGAGGCGTTTAAACTGGCTGCTACAGAAGGATTTATCGTATACGCAGAAGCGCCTGTCATGAACTTTTATTCAGAGAACCGGGAAATGCAGGATGAAGTTTTTTCTTTTACTGAGAAGTTCGTTCTGCTTCTCGACAATGTTCAGGAAAAACAAGGGATTAAGCTGGCGGTAACTCCCATCTACTTTGAACTTCTCGATCAGCCTGATTTTCAGCAGAAAATGGCTGACTATTTAAACAAGGATAAGCGGGCTGGAAAGGTGCTTCAAATTTGGGAGAAGCATCAGGGAAGGCTGAATATCTTTGTGCGCCAGCTTGCCGAAAGCGGCCAGCTGGAGCTCCTTGCTTCTCCGTCATGTTCAGCGATCCTCCCTTTTCTTTCGACTCAGCATGGAATAAGAATGCAGATTGATTCTGGGATTTCCATCATAAATGATTATTTTTCCATCCATCCGGCAGGATTCTGGTTTCCAAAAGGGGCTTATGAGCAAGGGCTGGATCTTTATCTGGCTGAAGCAGGTATCCTTCACAGCTATATAAACGGCAGGACGATCGGCTATGCAGACCCGGCGCCGCAGGATGGAAGGAAGAGAGAGGTCTTATCTCCCCACGGGGTAATCATGATTCCTGTCTATCACTTTAAGGGGACAGAAAAAAAGGAAGATGGTATGCCGGCGGTCAGCCTGCATGATCTCTATGTTTCTAACCTTGAAGAACTATCCGCTGTATCAGTCTCCTCCGCCAAGGAAAGAGCTGAGGAATTGGAAAGGGTGCACCTTTCCTCATCATTTTTAGAAAATTGCGGAGTTCCATTTGAAGAGATATCCGGCTTATGGGAGGAGTGCTTCTTCCAGGAAAGGAAACTTGAGAAGATTGCAGAATCTTTGATGAATAGCCGGGAGCTGAGGATTTATAAACAAATGGCAAGAGAATGGATGTTTTTCTTGAATACCCTTGGAGCACATCCCGATTACCGGGGCGAATCAGAGAAGCATGCCGAAGCATTCCGGAAGCTGGAGAAGCTTTTTGCGGCTGGGGAGGGAGGAGAGGCCTTCCTGGAGGAACTGGAGGTGAAATCACCCATCCTTGCAGCAATTGGAGGCAGAGGAGAGCATATTGCCGAAAAGGGCAGTTTGCCAAAGATACTGATGCTGTCCTGGGAGTACCCGCCCAATATCGTCGGAGGCCTTTCCCGTCATGTCCATGGACTGGCCACCAGCCTTGCAGGAAAAGGCTTCGACGTTCATGTTCTTACTGCCGGTACAGACGGCGCGCCGAAGGAGGAGAGTGCAGATGGAGTCACTGTCCATCGGGTGAAGCCGCTTGCTGCTGCAGAAGAAGATTTTCTGTACTGGGTAGGGAGCCTGAATCTGGCTATGGCTGAAAAAGGGCTGGAGCTGGCACGTATCCACCGCTTCTCCCTCATACATGCACATGACTGGCTTGCAGGACCAGCTTCAGAATCGCTGAAATCTGAGCTCGGCATACCGCTCTTGGCAACGATACATGCAACGGAATATGGAAGGAATAAGGGCATATATACGGAAATACAGAAGTTCATTCATCAGAAGGAAAGCAGGCTGGCTGAGGCTGCAGATATGCTGATTGTCTGCAGCAGATATATGAGAGATGAGATCCGGAAAATCTTTCATATAGAAGGAAAGCCTGTTCACATCATAGCCAATGGAATTCATCCTGGTGATTTTCGCCAGCCGGAAAAAGATGTTTTAAGCCAGCTGCCAGTTGACCCGCACAGAAGGCTAGTATTTTCCCTTGGCAGAATGGTGAAGGAAAAAGGCTTTGATACCCTATTGGAAGCAGCAGCCCTCATGAAAGAAGAGTTTCCGGATGTGTATTATTTTATAGCTGGAAAAGGTCCGCTATTGGATTTCTATAGAAGGAAAACGGAAGAAATGGGGCTGTCCGGGACCGTATTCTTTATAGGATTCATTGGTGATGAGCAGCGCAACGCTTTATTTTCACTATGTAATGTTGCGGTTTTTCCAAGTGAATATGAGCCTTTTGGTATAGTGGCGCTGGAATCGATGATGCATGGCAAACCTACCATCGTGTCAGACACAGGCGGCCTGAAAGGGATTATCAGCCATAGAAGAACAGGTCTGCTGATGGAGCCGGGAAGTGCTCAAAGCTTTAAGGAACAAGCCGCTTTCCTCCTTTGCAATGAACAAGAAGCCGAAGTGATCGGAAGCATGGGAAAGACTGCGGCTCTGCAGCTGTTCAGCTGGGACAGGATCGCTGAAGAAACCAAACGGGTGATTGAAGACTGTGTGCTGGGCTGCAGAATCTAGCGGGCCATCTGACTATATAGAAGGGATAAAGGTGCGAGGCAATGAGACAATCAGCCAATCTGCAAGATTTGGACCAAGACAGCAGGCGGGCAGGCGGGAAGCTGCTCGTCAGGCAGGGAGTATGGCTGGAAGGCCGGACCTGCTGGCAGGAAAAGGGATATGGCGGGGAGATTTTTCTTAAAAAAGGAGTTACGGTCTCTTTTAGCCAAGAAAAGGCCGAAACAGAATCTGATTTATTTTTTGCGAAAGTGGCAAATGAACAAGCATCTTCCATCTCTGTTAAATTATTGTTTGCTTTTTATCAGGAAGCAGCGGGCGAGGCTTTTTCATTTGTTTCACCTTCAAGAGAGGCGATTTATCACGCATGTAATAACAAGCTGTTCCTGATCACTCCTGATTCACCCTGCAGGAATCGGACACAGCTTTCGGCCCTGTCCATGAGTGCTGCTTTGGACGGACAAATCTGGAAGCATGAAAAAAGGGGAATATTGAATTATGTCCCGATGATCAGGGGGGAGACTTCCAGTGTGCTGCTTTTGGAGATTTCCATACCAGCAAAAAATATGGTCCATGGAGGGGCTTCTGTTTCGCTAAGGCCGCTGGATAAGAATGTTTGATCAAAAATTAAAAGTCATGAAAAAACGGACTAGCATTTAAGCTGAATTAATGATATTATAGAAAAGTCGTATGAACGAACTAGGATGAAACATAGTTTGGAGGGAAATTACATGCGTGTGAACATTACGTTGGCTTGCACAGAGACTGGTGATCGTAACTATATTACTAAAAAAAATAAACGTAACAACCCAGATCGTCTTGAGCTTAAGAAATACAGCCCAAGATTGAAGCGTGTTACATTGCACCGCGAAACAAAATAAACAGTGGATTCTTCCACTGTTTTTTTGTTTTCATTTTTAGAGTCCGGACTTGTCCGGGCTTTTTTTTTCTTCATCCGTATATTCCTCTTCATATCCCCTATTATGCTATGATGAAGAAAAAGGCTCTGAAGGGAAGGAAATGACTTGGCAGATAAAAATAAGCTTCGGAAAGAAGTGAAAGAGAAGCTTTCGGAAATAACGAAACAGGAATATGAACAATGGTCCTATCAGCTGGCACAAAGGCTATATAATGAAGAAAGCTGGAAAAAGGCAGATACAATCGGGATAACAGTCTCCAGGTTTCCTGAACCGGATACCCTGCAAATTATCCGCCGCGCCTGGGAGGAAGGAAAGAGGGTCGCAGTCCCTAAATGCTTTCCTGCGGATAGAAAGATGGAATTCAGGAGGCTGACTTCCTTCCTCGAGCTGGAATCCGTGTATTACGGTTTATTGGAACCTATTGAAGCATTGACAGAAAAGATTGAGCCGGAGGAATTCGGCCTGATGATTGTCCCCGGCCTTGCTTATTGTTCCGGCGGCTTGCGGCTTGGCTTCGGAGGAGGCTATTATGACCGCTGGCTAGCCGGATATGGCGGGGACACCATTTCCCTTGCCTTCCGCATGCAAATGGTTCCTGAAATGCCTGTTGAGCCCCACGACAAAAAAATTGATATGATTATTACAGCTCCTGATGATGTTTGATTTTTTATGGCCGGCAGCTTTTGTGCTGCTCGCAGCTTTCCTAAGCCTGAAGCTTCGTCTTCTGGCTCCGTCAGGGAGCATTGCAGCCGCAGCAGCGGGAATATGCATAGTTATGGGGACCGGCTGGCGGGGGCTGGCTCTTCTGGGGCTGTTTTTTTTAACATCCAGCTTTTGGTCGGTATATAAAAAGAAACAAAAAACAGCGATGGAAGAAAAGCAGGGAAAGGGAGCGCAGAGAAACTGGCTTCAGGTCGCAGCCAATGGGGGGCTTGCTGCACTCTTCAGCATCATATACGCTTTTGATCCGCAGATCCTGTGGCTTTCTGCCTTTTCTATTTCCCTGGCCAGCGCCAATTCGGATACCTGGTCTTCAGAGATAGGGGCTTTGAGCAAATCCTCCCCTATCTCCATCAGGACATGGAGAAAAGCATCAGCAGGGACATCCGGGGCAGTAAGCGTCCTTGGGTCGGCAGCAGGTGCAGCAGGCTCGCTGGTTATAGCTGGGGGAGCAGCTTTGCTTTTTTCCTTTTCTTCAGAGCATATGATGGCCATCTTTCTGTTCGGATGCATCGGTAATATACTGGATACCTTTATCGGCGCCTATTGGCAGGCTTCATACAGATGTGGATTCTGCGGGGCCGAGATGGAAAAAAGCAAACATTGCGGAAACAGGTCTGAATTGGTTTCCGGGTTCAGATGGATGACCAACGATGCTGTTAATTTTGCAAGCGGGTCAGCTGCTTCTCTTTTGTGGATCGGCTGCCTGCTTTGGCTGTCATGATACATACAGGCACCCGGCTGCAACATTTAATGCTGATGGATAATATGGAGTTTTTCGTTAAAAATAATCTCAGGAGGGATGATGTATGTCACGGATTATTTCCATATTAGCCATTGGCATCGGGGGATATTATCTTTATCAAAACCGTTTTCGAGTGGTGAATACAGTGCTGGGAAGCTCTGTCCTGCGCCGCCTGTTTGTTACTTCATTGATGAATGTGCCAGGCGTAAGGAATAAAATGATGAAATCGGTGTTTTCCGGAAACACAGGCTGGTAAGCTTGCCGGAATTGCCCGAAAAAAGGTCCAGTAAGGGCCTTTTTATTTTGGGAAAATGCCGTTCAATTTGTTTAAGTCTGTTTAGGATGGGCGCAAATAAGGAAAAAATGTATAACTGCTGAACGTTCGGGAGCAGGTGCTAGACAAAAGGAGAGGGCATTGCCTATAGTGTAAGAGGGTAAATGCGCCGGAGTTGCCAAAGAAAGTAGGGGAAGCATTGGTATATATGGAAGATTATTTATTTTGGAGGCTGGCCTATTTTTTGATTGCCGAAAAAGACTACAGGCTTGTGCAGATGTCGAAGAACCAGAACGAAATCTGGCTCGAAAAACTGGAAAGCAAGGATACACAGGTAGTCAGGCTGCTGCGGAGAAATCTGGATTGGGGAAATTCGCTCCAGCGCGATATTGACCTCACAGCAGCGAATGGAGAAAACATAAGGAAGCAGGTCAGAAAAAGAGAGCTGACTATCCTCAATATATATATAACGGCTTATCCGCCGGTTGATGATTATACATTCAGGCTTGATCCGCCTTCCGGTGCAGGGGGCAAAACGAAGGTGGCCAATATCCTGATTGACCGGGCAGGCTATGAAGATGGGCTGAAGAAAGCAGGGGATTTTCTCGGCACTTCCATTTCATTTGACTTAAAGCAGGAGTATGAAGAAGCAGAAGTAGAAAACGTAAAGCGTGCTGCCCTGGGAAATGCAGCTGATAAAGTGAAAGCAGATAAGGCTGTTTTTAATCAGGGCAGACCGATTTTCACCTACCTTTTTATCTTTATCCAGGTAGCCATGTTCTTTTGGCTGGAAGCTAATGGAGGAAGCGAGATAACCTCAGTGCTGATTGAATATGGGGCAAAATACAATCCGCTCATTCTAGAAGGTGAGTGGTGGCGTTTCTTTACACCGATTGTGCTTCATATCGGTCTGCTGCATCTGATCATGAATACATTGGCCCTTTATTATCTGGGAACAGCTGTAGAAAGGATATATGGAAGCACACGGTTCCTGTTCATTTATATTCTGGCAGGTTTCATGGGCGCCCTGGCCAGCTTCCTGTTCAACTCAAGTGTTTCTGCGGGTGCGAGCGGAGCCATTTTTGGCTGTTTCGGTGCACTTCTCTATTTCGGCCTGATTCAGCCCAAATTATTCTTCAGGACCATGGGGCTGAACATCCTGATTGTACTCGGCATCAATCTGCTTTTTGGTTTTTCTGTACCGGGCATCGATAATGCCGGTCATCTTGGCGGCCTTGCAGGAGGCTTCCTTGCAGCCGGTATGGTCCATTTGCCTAAAAAAAGAAGATTCGGTATACAGCTCCTTTTCCTTGTACTGGCATCTGCCGTCATTTATTCAGGGCTCTCCTATGGCTTCAGTCCTGACAGGGAGCTTGATGAGGAATCTGTTTTTGTAATGGCGCAGGAATACACCAAGAACAGGGAATATGATAAAGCGTACAGCCTTGTTAGTGAAAGGGTGGAAAACTCAGAAAGTTCTTCTGCTGAAATGCGGCTGCTTCTGTCTTATCTGGAGCTGGAGAGAGGAGAAGCAGAGAAGGCAAGGAACAGGCTTGAAGAGCTTGTCGCTGAACAGCCTGATCTGGATGGGGCGTATTACTATCTTGCCGTCATTTCCTATAATGAGCAGGATACTGCAAAGGCCAAAGAATATGCAGAACAGGCAATTGAACTGAACCCCTCTGAAGAGGGTTATAGACTTTTGCTGGAAGAAATCACAGGTAATGAGGTGCAGCTCAAGTAGAGCTGTACCTTTTTAGTATGCCAGTCCGTAATGGTTAACTGCTCAAGTATATCTTCCTCAAAGATGAACTGGATAATTTCCCGGCATGGTATGTTTTTTCCATCCATTGTCTATGATGAGACTATTGATTTGGAATAAGATGTTTATACTGTCAGGATGTGTTGATGATGGAAGGAACGAAAAAGCATGTCAGCCCCGTTCTCCGGGAAAATACCGCCTATCTGAAAGAAGCGCTCGGGGTTGATAAGAGCTTTGATGTGATTCAGCTGAATGTGGAATATGCTGAAAGGGAAATGGCACTGTATCTGGTTGATGGATTTGTGAAAGATGATATTCTCCATTATCTGATGAAATTGCTTTCAAGCCTGGATAAAGAACAGCTGGAAGGGGACACCCTGGCAAAGCTTGTCAAAACCTATATCCCGTATGTTGAGGTAGAGACTCTGGATGATCTTGACAAGGTCGTGGATGCTGTACTGTCTGGCCCCACAGCATTATTTGCAGATGGCGTGGACAAAGCGATCCTGATTGATGCGCGGACCTATCCTGTCAGGGGGCCGGAGGAGCCTGATACGGAAAGAGTGGTCAGGGGATCGAGGGACGGGTTCGTTGAAACCCTTGTCTTCAATACAGCATTAACACGGAGGCGGATCCGGGACCGTACTTTGCGCATGGAATATATGCAGGTGGGGAGAAGGTCAAAGACTGATATTGTGGTCAGCTATATCGAGGACATTGCTGATCCGGATACAGTGAAGAAAATAAAGGAAGCTCTATCAAAGATTGATACAGACGGCCTCCCGATGGCTGAAAAAACGATTGAGGAGTTCATTTCAGGCAGGCACTGGAACCCGTTTCCGATGGTCAGGTATACCGAACGCCCCGACACGGCAGCGACCCACTTGTTTGAGGGCCATATATGCATTATGATCGATGGCTCGCCAAGTGTGATGATAACCCCGACCACCTTCTGGCACCATCTACAGCACGCAGAAGAATACAGGAACAAGCCGATGATTGGAGCGTATCTGCGATTTGTCCGTTTTCTTGCAGTCTGGGCGTCGATTTTCCTGCTGCCGTTTTATTATCTGCTGGCCGTAAAGCCAGAATTGCTCCCGGAAAAACTTGCCTATATCGGACCGAATGAAGTGGGTGAGCTGCCTCTTATCCTTCAGTTTTTGATCATTGAGCTTGGGCTTGATATGCTTCGGATGGCTGCCATACATACTCCTTCCGCCCTTGCGACAGCCTTGGGGCTTGTCGCCGCCCTGATGATCGGCCAGGTGGCCGTAGAGGTTGGGCTGTTCATCAATGAGGTAGTTTTGTACCTCGCCATTGCAGCGATCGGCACTTTTTCAACTCCAAGCTATGAAATGAGCCTCGCCAACAGGCTTGTCAGAATATTTCTGCTGCTGGCCACAGCAGCATTCCATGAATATGGATTCATGCTTGCGGTAACATTCCTTATCTTTATGCTTGCGAGAATCAATTCATTTGGTGTCCCTTACCTTTGGCCGTTCCTTCCGTTCAACTTAAGGGCATTCAGGGATGTGCTGCTAAGATCGCCGATTCCCCTGAAAAACAGGCGTCCGCGGTTTCTTCATCCCAAAGATCCTGATCGTTGAAAGATACATTGGATATTGGCAAAGCCCCTCTTGATTTGAGGGGTTTTTTTTGTATCCAAATTGCTGGGTTATTTGTTGAAACTCTATTTATCATTGCTGATGAATCAACATGGTATTTTTGGTTTGGTGCAATATGAAAAAGCTTATCCCCCGGCCCATCTGTTCTGGAAGGCTGCTTGAGCTGCTGCCTGCTGAGCCGTTTGTCTTGTTCAGCCTTAAAAAGATCTCAAGCTGCTGTTTTCCATTGAGATAGCTATGTTTTTCGATTATACTTTTGATGTAACCGCTGCAAAAATATGAAAGCAAACCAATAGTAAGAGGGTTGAGAATGAAAAGCATTTATGATGTACAGCAATTTCTAAAAAAGTATGGGACCTTCATTTATATTGGAGACAGGTCGGCTGACCTTGAGCTGATGGAAGAGGAGCTGATGGAGCTCCGGCAGTCCCAGCTGATTGATCCAAAGGATTTTCAGACTGCTCTTTTGCTCGTCAGGCACGAAAGGCAGCTGCAGCTTAAAAACAAACGATAGAAGGAAAAGGTGACAATAATGGCTGAAAAATGGCTGATCGGAGTGGATTTGGGAGGAACGACAACCAAATTGGCTTTTTTGAATTTTTACGGAGAAATCATTCATAAATGGGAGATACCGACTGATAATTCTAATTATGGCAAGAATATCACCATTAATATTGCCAAAGCAATTGATCAGAAGCTTGAAGAACTGGATCACAGCAAGGAAAATGTTGCCGGCATCGGAATGGGGGCGCCCGGCCCGGTAGATCTTGCTTCAGGTGTCGTTTATAATACTGTAAATCTTGGCTGGAAAGATAATTATCCTTTAAAGGATCTGCTTGAAGTGGAAACCTCTTTGCCGGTCATCATAGATAATGATGCCAATTGTGCCGCGCTGGGTGAAATGTGGAAGGGTGCCGGGGACGGCGCTAAAGACCTTGTATGTGTCACACTCGGAACTGGAGTCGGCGGAGGGGTAATCGCCAACGGCGACATAGTCCAGGGAACAAGCGGAGCGGCCGGGGAAATTGGTCATATTGCCGCTATTCCTGAAGGCGGGGCTCCCTGCAATTGCGGCAAAACCGGCTGCCTGGAGACGATCGCTTCGGCTACTGGTATTGTGAGGATTGCGCTGGACAAGATGAAAAAGGGACAAGATGAAGGCATGCTGCATGAATTGCACAGGAATAATGGATTCTTATCTGCTAAAGATGTCTTCGATGCAGCCAGACAGGAAGACGATACAGCCGGCAAGGTTATTGAAGAAGTTTCCTTCTATCTGGGGCTTGTGCTGGCCAATATTGCCAATACACTCAACCCTGAGAAGATCGTGCTCGGCGGCGGCGTTTCCAAAGCCGGAAGCATACTGCTGGATCCTGTCAAAGCTCAGTTTGCCCGTTTTGCTTTTCCAAGGGTTGCGGTGTCCACGTCAATTGATATTGCCACTCTTGGCAATGACGCCGGAGTCATTGGCGCTGCCTGGCTTATCAAAAATAAATGATTATAAAAAGCCTTCTGCCTGCGCAGAAGGTTTTTTTTGTGAAGAAAACCAGAGGATTTAAGGTTGGGAAAAAGGAAACCATAATAGCATAGTAAAAAGTCCCCCTATGGCGGGAGACAGTCATCGGACTATAGAAGCATTTTTGGCAGAACAGGACAAACCGGAAACCTTTCATTGTTTGAAACGTCTAATAAGATGGGTAAGAAGGAATCAGCCAATAACCTATTATACATTCAGAATGTAAATGTAAAATTGATTTTTTATTGAGAAAGCATTAAGATTATCTTTGTTGATCTTCCATAATTTAGCATACGCTTGTCTTTCAATCGGCAATGCAGGGAGGTATGATCATGGGGAATAAAAGATGGCCTGCGCTTAACCTGATTGGATTTGCGGTAGCAGTGCTCTGGCTTAAAACCTATATCGCCTATAAAACTAGCTTCGATATAAAAATTGAGAACTTCAAACAGGAAATAATCCTGCTGATCAATCCGCTTAGTTTTTTAATGTTTGTGCTGGGATTCGGACTTTTTCTGAAGAAGAAAAATCAAGTCAGGTATGTTGTTATTTCCAGTTTCATTATATCAGCCATCCTTTTTGCAAATGTGGTCTTTTACCGGTTTTTCAATGATTTCCTGACAGTCCCGGTTCTATTCCAAACGAGCAATATGAGCGATCTTGGAAGCAGTGTAAGCGAGCTGCTTAATTTGACTGATCTGCTTTATTTTGCAGATTTTATTATTCTGGCCATCATCATGATGTTCAGACCCCAGGCACTGGTGTACCGCGAACATTCCCAAAAGAACCGGAGGGCATTCTTCCTGGCTGCCGTTGCCATTGCCTTCTTTAATTTAGGGCTTGCAGAAACCGAGCGTCCCCAGCTGCTGACACGTACCTTTGACAGGGAAATGCTGGTCAAGAATATCGGCACCTATAATTATCATATTTACGATGTGTTCCTGCAGTCAAAATCCTCAGCACAGCGGGCCTTGGCTGACGGGAGCGAATTGGCGGACATAGGAAATTATGCGCGCGCCAGCTACGTTGCCCCGGCGGATGATATGTTCGGCATTGCCAAAGGGAAGAATGTCATTCTCATTTCAATGGAATCCACCCAGAATTTTGTCATAAATGAAAAAGTCAACGGGCAGGAAATCACACCTTTTCTGAATGACTTCATAAAAGAAAGCTACTATTTCAATAATTTTTACCATCAGACAGCACAAGGGAAAACATCTGACTCTGAATTCCTTGTGGATAATTCCCTTTATCCGCTCAGCAGGGGAGCAGTATTTTTCACCCATTCCGGGAATGAATTTGCCGCTGCTCCTGAAATCCTGAATCAGAACGGATATTACACAGCGTCACTCCATGCCAACAATAAGAGCTTCTGGAACAGGGATATCATGTATGATTCATTTGGTTATCAGCGGTTTTATTCTCTTCCGGATTATGAGGTGACTGAAACCAATTCAGTCGGCTGGGGGATGAAAGATATCGATTTCTTCGAACAGTCAATACAGCACTTAAAAGAAATGCCTGAACCTTATTATGCAAAGTTCATCACGCTGACCAACCACTTCCCCTTCGAGCTTGGGGAAGAAGATCAGTTCATTGAACCATATACTTCCGGCAACAAAACGGTTGATAACTATTTCCCTACTGTCCGCTACACTGATGAAGCCATTAAAAATTTCATTCAGAAGCTTAAAGATGAGGGGATATATGAAGATTCCATCATCATCCTTTATGGTGACCATTACGGCATCTCAGAGAACCATAATAAAGCGATGGGAGAGTTCCTTGGCACAGAGGTTACTCCGTTTGTAAGCACCCAGCTGCAGCGGGTCCCTCTCATCATACACATTCCTGGCCAGGAGGGAAAAACGATTTCGAAAGTGTCCGGGCAGATCGATATAAAGCCGACTATACTCCATCTCCTTGGCATAGACACCAGGGATGACATCGATTTTGGATCAGATCTGTTTGCAAATGACCGCCAGGAGTTTACGGTGCTTAGGGATGGCAGCTTCATTACAAAAGACTATATTTATACAAGGGACACCTGCTACAGCAAGGAAACCGCTGAACCGGCGGACGCTGCAGCCTGTGAGCCGTATATAGAGAAAGCAAAAAATGAACTTGAATATTCCGATAAAATTATTTATGGCGACCTCCTGAGGTTTTATGAGGATTCTCCGTATATTAAACAAAAGGGCGATAACTGAATCACACGGAAAAAGGGGCTGCAAAGAAAAAATGCAGCCCTTCTTTTATAGACCGTAATGATGGGCCTCTTTCTGTCATACATATGAGAAGATGGAAAGGGGGATCTTCATGAAAGTAGCAGTCCGATCAGGCGATACGCTTTGGTATTACAGCAGTCTTTTTATGGTTCCAGCAGGGCTTTTGGCTGACTCCAACCCTGGGGTGGATCCGGCAATGCTGCAAATCGGCCAGGAAATAGCGATTCCCGGCTTTACTGTACAATCCTATATAATCCGCGAAAATGATACCTTCTGGAAAATAAGCGCGTCCCGCAGCCTTTCAGTGGATGCGCTGCTTCTCCTGAACCAGGATGTCAATCCAAACAGGATACAGCCCGGAGAGGAAATACTGATTCCTGTGAGGGCCGTTTCCCCAGTCGTAAATGGGCGGATAAAATATACATTTGACCAGCTTGAAAATGATATCAGGGAGCTTGCCGACATCTTTCCCTTCATAAAGATAGGTTCAGCAGGGGAAAGCGTCCTCGGAAAAACCCTATATGAAATCAGGCTCGGCAATGGGAGCAAGAAGGTGCACCTGAATGCTTCATTCCATGCCAATGAATGGATCACATCATCTGTATTAATGCTCCAACTGAACACATTCCTGCTATCTCTAACCAACAGCACGCCCATAAGGGGCATCAGCACACTTCCTTTATATGATTCAGTCGATCTATCCATCGTACCGATGGTAAACCCGGATGGGGTAAACCTGGTCCTGGAAGGGCCTCCCGGAGGAATGGAAGCAGAACTGGCAGAAATCAACAGGGGCAGCACAGATTTTACAGGCTGGAAAGCCAATATCCAGGGAGTGGACCTGAACAATCAATTTCCCGCCAAGTGGGAAGTAGAAAAAGAGCGGACAGAAGAAAAGGCTCCTGCACCAAGGGATTTTCCAGGGACTGCCCCTTTAACAGAGCCAGAGGCTCAGGCGATGGCAGCACTTGCAAGGGAGCGGGAATTTGGAAGGATTCTTGCCTATCATACCCAGGGAGAGGAGTTCTATTGGGGATATGAGGGTCTGGAACCGCCTGAATCTGCCGCGCTTGCCAGCGAGTTTGCAAGGGTAAGCGGCTATGAGGCCATCCAGTATGTGGACAGTTTTGCAGGATACAAGGATTGGTTTATAAAAGAATTCCAGAGGCCCGGTTTCACGATCGAACTGGGAAAAGGGATCAACCCGCTTCCGTTGTCGCAGTTTGATGAAATATATGAAGAGACGCTCGGTATCTTCCTCGCTTCCATATATATGTAATTCACATATTCGCCGATTATCGGTTTAAAAATTTTTGTTATTAAAATATAATATATTTGTAATATAAAAGATAAATTTACTTGAAACCATTTATGGCTCAGAAGGGAAAAAGGATGTGTGGAATGAAACATGAAGACTCTCACCCATTTTTTAAGTTTTTAGGCCCATTCCTGTTTATATTTGCTTTATCCACACTCATCCTATTCGGGTGCAGCCCCGAGCCTGCCAGCCGGGATGGCGGGGAAAATGGGAAAGGTCATTCGGCCCAGACAGCTGGCAAGGGGCAGGGAGACCAGGAAGAAAAATTTAAGGTGAAGCCTGTAACCGTCGAAGAGGGAGAAATCCAGTCCATCAACGGATGGGTTGGAAAGAACATACTTGCCTTTACTGTTGCGGAACAGGAAGGAACAAAAGTGATTACCCATAATATTAAAACAGGGAAGCAGCAAACAATCTATGAGGATGAGGAACCGATTGCGGCTGTAACAGTCAGCCCATCAGGGAAATATCTGCTCATCCAGTCACCGCAGGCCGGCAATGAAAGCACCCTTACCATCATTGATCATGAAGGAGCCCAATTAGCTGAAGAAACGATGGAGCTGTATGAGCTTGCAGTTGAATGGAATCCTTTTGATGAGAACAGCCTCCTGCTCTCTGTGTTTAATGAGGATTGGGAATTCCAGGTTTACCATTTTCAAATCAGCGGGAATCTGCTTGAAAAAATCGGATTGCCAGAGCCTTTTGCCCAATGGATATCCAAGGACGATTTGTTTTATCTGGATTGGAGCGAGCAAAGCCCTTCTCTCTTTGCTCCTATGAAAACGATGGGGCTTTTGAATGGAGAGGCCAAAACTGTCCTTGATGATCTGATTAAAGCAGAAGCGTTGCCTGAAGGGATAGTGGCGCTTTCTGTCGATCAGGAACAGGAAGGGATGGCTGAGTATACCTTCTATGACGGGGGCTTCCAGCGTGTATCTTCTTTTTCGATGCCTCATTTAACAAGATATTCAGATTGGCTGGTTCCTTACTATGCATACGATCAATCCGCCGGTCATTTTTATACCTTTGAACCGCTCTACAGTACAGAAGCAGATGCATACGCAGAAGGTTTCAGGCTGATCAGCTACAGTCCTGATGAACAGATAAAGGATACCATTTTCGAGGAGATGGAAAACGAGCCTTTGAGCTGCGCTCCCGAAGGCAGCTGGTGCCTGTACGGGTTTTATTTTGAAAAGCTTCTGAATATGGCTGATAAAACAACGGTTGATCTTGTGAAAAAAGAATAGTTTTCCCTTTTGTTTATAAAAGGAAAGGTCTACAATACAAAATGAATCCTCTATGCGCTATAGAGGCTTTGAATAAGATTGAAAGAGTGATGTAAGTGGCTATTGCAGATGTAACAATCATTCCGATCGGAACTGGTTCGCCAAGTGTCAGTGCATATGTGGCAGATATTCAAAGAGTCCTGCAGAAGTTTGAAAGCGAAGGGCTGATCAGGTTTCAGCTGACCCCTATGAGCACGCTTATTGAAGGAGAGCTGCCGGATTTATTCAAGGTTATCGAAGCCATGCATGAAGTGCCGTTTGAAAAAGGCCTTGCACGTGCTGCAACCAACATCCGTATTGATGACAGGCGGGATGTTGCAAGAAAGATGGAAGACAAGGTAGCGAGGGTGCAAAGCCGCCTGGAGGGATTGGAATAACAGAAAAACAGGGCTGCTTTCAAGCAGTCCTGTTTTTCTGTGAAAATAAAAAAAGCTTGCTGCAGGGCAGAAGCTTTTTTCAATGCATTAGTGTGCCGCCGGAAAACCGTGGTGGATAAGGGTCATAACTGCAAACCAGCCGAAAACGGCAAAAGAGCCTCCTCCGAACACAATTCCCAGGAGATTCTTATTTTTAAGCGCAGAGAAGGTGCCGTATGCTGCAAGCAATGAAACTAAAGCAAAGACAATGACCAAGCCCATGTTGAAAAGCCCCCTTTATCGTATGATCAGATTAGTAAAATCTGTATGTAAGTAATGGTTTACATTCGTTATTATTATATATTTTATATACCCAATTTGTCGAGGTCTAAAAATGACACTTCTATGTCGTATGCCCTTGCAATCCCTAAAGCCAGCTCCTCCAGGTGTACCCCGATAAAATAAACGCGCCCGCACGTGAGAGAAGACGATGCAGCCAGATGCTCTTCAAATTGCAGCAGGGCCATCTCCCGCTGGGCCGCCTCCCCGGCTGTTATGGCAAATGGGCGAACAAGCTCCATCCAAAGATAATATTCCCCATTTTCTGAAATGGTTCCGCAATCATCAAAATGTTCCCCCATAATGGCATCTTCCAGGTATATGAGGAGGTGCCGGTCTTCGAACAGATGCCCTTCTTTCAGCAAAAAGACCGCTGTCTCCCTATCCTGTTCAGATTCGAACAAATATAGGGTGCCCGCTGTATCCTTCAGGCTTGTTTCATTTCTGAGCAGCAGATCAAACTCAGGCAATTCCCCGATAAGGCTTGAAGCCTCAGCAGCATAAAAAATCTTCAATTCAGCATCCCCCCGGTTTATTTTTATCCTCTTTATGCAATCAGCTTTAGGTGGTATTAGTAATAGTGTAAAATATACATAAATAAATGTTCAACTGGAGGCTTTATATAATGGAGTGGAAACAGATACCTTTAGGACCGATTCAGACAAACAGCTATGTTCTCTCAAGAGAGGATGGAACCTGCCTGATTATAGATCCGGGTGGTGAAGCGTCAAAGCTGGCAGGGTATATTAAGGGCAATAAGCTGAAGCCGCTTGCTGTCCTGCTGACACATGCCCATTTTGATCATATTGGTGCATTGGATGAAATCAGGGAAGAATTCGGCTGTCCTGCTTATCTTCATAAAAAGGAATCCTCATGGCTGCGTGATCCTTCCCTGAACGGCTCACAGTTTTTCAGGATGGGCAAGGTCACTGCCAAGCCTGCGGATAATCTTCTTGCAGGAGATCAGGAAATGAAAATCGGCGCGTTTTCGTTCCAAATTATTGAGACGCCCGGCCATTCGCCTGGAAGTGTTTCATTCTACTTTCCGGAAGCAAGCCTGGTAGCTTCAGGTGATGCTTTGTTCAGCGGAAGCATAGGAAGGACAGACCTTCCCGGCGGAAACCAGGAAAAGCTGCTGAAGAGCATCCACGACAAGCTTCTGGTACTGCCGGAGGATACCCTGGTCCTCTCCGGCCACGGGCCTGCCACTTACATTGGACAGGAAATGGATTCCAATCCATTCCTTAATGGATTCTGAGCTATCAAGTAAAAGGCGGGGATGAAGGGTGCTGGAACTTTTGACTGAAATCATCAGCCGCAGCCCATCGGGAAGGATAACGGCTGAGCAGTTTATGGATATCGCACTATACGACGAAAATAAAGGCTATTATATGGTACCCAAGCCGAAAATCGGGCGTAACGGGGATTTTATCACCACATCAAATATTTCTGATATATATGGAAGGGCGGTAGCCAAATGGTACTTCCGCCAAACGCAGGAGCGGGGACTCCCTTCCCGTGTCTGTGAAATCGGGGCAGGGGACGGCCGTTTTGCTTCAGCATTCATTGACGAGTGGAATAAACTGTCCGGGGATCCTGTCACATATTTTGTCAAAGAAGAAAGCCCATATCATAAAGGCCTGCAGTCTTCTCTTATAGGAGCCCGTGTGCAGCAGGTCGATTCTCTCGAGGAACTTAAGCCTTTTTGCGGTTTGATTTTTTCTAATGAATTATTCGATGCCCTGCCGGTCAGAGTGGTTGAAAAACAGCAGGGGCGTATGATGGAAGTTATGGTAGCAATGGAAAGCGGGGAGCTCAAGGAAGAAGCTGTTCCCCTTGGGGATCCTTCTGTGCTGTCCTACATAAGGGAAAACGGT
This sequence comes from Bacillus sp. MMSF_3328, assembly GCF_030733525.1. Taxonomy (NCBI): domain Bacteria; kingdom Bacillati; phylum Bacillota; class Bacilli; order Caryophanales; family Bacillaceae; genus Bacillus; species Bacillus sp. MMSF_3328. Next base: position 273,671 of record NZ_JASHIV010000001.1, read on the forward strand.
TTAAAGCTAAAAGAAAATCAGCGACTGGAAATCCCTTTAAGGATGATTGGATTAATATCTTCCATTTCTGAAATGCTTCAGAAGGGGATTGTCCTGACTGTGGATTATGGATATACAGATGAAGAATTGATGGACCCTGCCAGGAAAAGAGGAAGCTTGAGGGGCTATTCCAATCACAGGCTGATCGATGACTTCTTGCGCAGCCCCGGCAAAATGGACATAACAAGCCATGTCCATTTTGATTCTTTTATCCGTGAGGGAGAGAAGCGGGACTTGAAATTTGAAGGGAAGTACAGGCAGGATGAATTCCTACTTTCCTGCGGTATCCTGGAGGATCTGCTAAATCATGACGATCCTGATCCCTTTTCTGCAGCCAGCAGGCGGAACCGGGCGATCAGGCAGCTGATCCTGCCTTCCGGGATGAGTGCTGCCTTTCATAGCATCGTGCAGACGAAAGGGCTGGGTGAAGGATAGAAAGAGTGCAAGTGCCTTGCTTCGTTAAGGAACGCAGCTGTGGACAGTAATCGGAGTTATATAATTTTACTTGAAATAAAAAAAGCGATGGGAATTCCATCGCTTTTTCTTTTGCGCACTTTAGTGCCCACCGGCTCCTGGGGTCATCATAAAAGTTGACCAGTAGGTGAAGCCAACAAAGAAAACGGTTAAATAAGCGCCAAAAATATAAATATACATACGTTCGGAAAGCTTTAAATAGCTTAGAAGCAGGAAAAATCCTGTTTGGCCGAAGAAGATTAGAGACGTTGTATACATGTCCCCCAAGAAGAACATGACAGCAAAAATGCCCGTCCAGAATCCCAATACTCTGTACATGCGATCCATATGTATCCCTCCTTTAAAGCAAGCAGTTCAATCACTACCATATTATAAAGTAATTCTTATTAAAAAGTAAACAACTCTTTGCTGTTACTTTGTAACCGCTGCATAGTATGAGCACGATTTACAGTTATTCATCATATTTTCCGTTTCAGCCAGTTCGGCAGAAGGAAAAAGTGCGCTGAGCATCCCTTGCAGGTATTCGAAGTGCATGTCGCACACATCTGCCGGATGTTTGGCTGCCACCTCTTTAAAAGGGCAGTTGTAAATTTGGAAGTATATTTTAGTTTTTTCCGGATTCATGCTGAACTCCGGGAAAAAACCGGCCGCCATGGCCGCACCCTTAAGCAAGAAGAATCTTTCGTCAAAAGAAAGGTCTTCCTCTTTTTTTTCCTGCCTGTTCAATTCTTGTATAAGGAGCTCCCTGCCAAATTTTCTTCCGGTCTCCTTCAGGGCTTTTTTGCCGGCATCACCGAGGCCCATCATTGATTCAATGCAGATTCTTGCAAGCAGCTGAAAATCCCGGAAAGGGAAATTCATCTGGATCAATTCATCGGAGAGCTTATAGTGCCTGCTTGGCCTTCCCCCTTTTCCCGTCTTGCCGGATTTGGAAACCAATAAACCGGCATCTTCCAATTTAGACAGATGCAGGCGGGCAACATTCGCATGAATGCTGAAGTTTTCAGCAATCTCCTGGACAGTGACGTCGCTGTGCTTCTTTGTTATGAACTGATAAATATGATAGCGGGTTGGATCTGCCAGCACATTTGTCACCTTTAACGTTTGATCCATTTCATCACCTCCACCGATCCAATTCCATTATAATACAGCGGCAGCAGGAACAGGTAAGGCAAAAATGAATGTTAGAAAAAAGTTCACAAAAAAGTATTAAATAAGGAGTGTAAAATACTGTACAAAGGTTATACAAATGATGTACAATTCATTTAACAACAAACTAACTAACTAAAAAACCAGAAAAGTGAGGGATAAAAATGAATGAACTGACTTTCTTCACGTACCCGAGCTGTACATCATGCCGAAAGACCAAAAGCTGGCTCAAGGCAAACTCAATCGACTTTTCAGAAAGGCATCTGTTCCGCGAAACTCCATCCAGCAAAGAACTGCTTGAGATCCTGTCTTTGACAACAGAAGGCCTTGATGAGGTTCTGGCCACCCGCAGCAGCACCTTTAAAAACCTGAACATTGATGTGAATGAACTCTCCCTGTCAGAGGTTGTCAAAATGATCGTGGAAGAGCCGAAGCTGCTGAGAAGGCCCATTCTGACTGACGGGAAAAAACTGGTTGTCGGCTATAATCCCGATGCTTTAAAGGGGATTGCCAGCAGGAAAGAACCGCTGAAGCTGAGCAGCTGAACAGCTGAACAGAAAAGAGGGGAATCAGCCATGCTGATTCCCCTCTTTTCTTCCTTTTGAAAACTGGGCTAGCTGGATTCGAACCAACGCATGACGGAGTCAAAGTCCGTTGCCTTACCGCTTGGCTATAGCCCAATGCTGCTGTGTAAAGATAGTATATGGAAAAACGGAAGTCCTATGCAAAAAAATAAAAATATCAGGAGGACATTTGCAGGAACTGTCGAAATAAGTATTATCCCAAAGAAAGGCGGTGTTATATGGTTGAGTAAAATTGAAAGATTGGCCGACAGTATCGTATGTGATGCGGTCAGGAGAAATGCCTCGGATATCCACATCCTCCCGCGCAGGCATGATACCCTGGTCCAGCTCAGAATCGCTGACAGGCTCTTATCGCGGCAGGTTCTGCCGACTGATGACTGTGAGAGGCTGATTGCGCATTTCAAGTTCTCTGCTTCAATGGATATCGGCGACCGCAGGCGCCCGCAAAGCGGCGCGTATTCGCTGGAGATTGATCAGAAGCTGATCGGCCTCCGATTGTCCACCCTTCCTTCTTCCCATCATGAAAGTCTGGTCATCCGCATCCTTCCCCAGGAAGACAATATCCACATTTCAAAGATCTCCCTGTTTCCGGCTATGTCGAATAAGCTTCTGGCACTGCTGAAGCATGCCCATGGGCTGGTCCTGTTTACCGGGCCGACCGGCAGCGGAAAAACAACTACCCTCTATTCCCTCCTGCATGAAACTTCATCCTTATTCAAAAGAAATGTCATCACGCTTGAGGATCCGATCGAGAAGGACAGCGACCTCGTACTTCAGGTGCAGGTAAATGAAAAGGCGGGCGTGTCATATGCTTCAGGGCTGAAGGCCATCCTGAGGCATGATCCGGACATCATTATGGTCGGTGAGATACGCGATGCGGAGACGGCTGAAATTGCCGTACGGGCAGCGCTAACAGGCCATCTTGTGCTGAGTACGATGCACACCAGGGATGCCAAGGGTGCTATATACCGGCTTGGTGAGTTCGGGGTAGGATGGCAGGAAATTGAGCAGACCCTGATAGCTGTAACAGCGCAGCGTCTCGTGGAGCTGTCATGCCCGTATTGCAGCGGTACCTGTCCGCCTCACTGCCGGGGTGCCGCTGCGGGAAAAAGGGCGAGTGTGTTTGAATTATTGACAGGCAAAGCCCTTTCTGCGGTCATGAAGGAGGCCAGAGGGGAAGGGAGCGCCTATCAGTATCCTACTCTGAAGAACGCCATTCTCAAAGGAATTGCGCTGGGGTATATTAAGGAGGCTGAAATGGATCGGTGGGTGTATAATGAGGACTCGTAAATGGACGCTGGACGAACAGGCGGGATTCCTGAAGAGGACAGGCGAACTTCTGCAGAAGGGCTACCCGCTCAGCGAAGCAATCGAATCCCTGGCCTATCATTTGCCTGATTACAGAAAAGCAGCAATTTCAAATAGTCTCAATGATTTAAAAGAGGGCCATCCTTTTTACCGGGTCCTCACAAACCTCAATTTCAACCCCACTTTGATCGGCTATGTCTATTTTGCCGAACAGCATGGCGGCCTTGCAGAAGCCTTTATAGACGGAAGCGCTATTATGGAGAAAAGAAGCAAGGAAATCAGCAGCCTGAGAAAAATCCTCTATTATCCGCTGTTTCTGATGTCAGCCACATCTATTCTATTTTTCATTGTCCAGCAGACGCTTCTCCCCAGATTTACTTCGCTTTTTTCTTCCATGGATTTAGACACAAATTTCTTTACTGAAGCGGTAATGCTTGCAGGGACCCTGTTCCCCATTTTTGCTGTCCTTTTCCTTGCCTTCGCTGCAGCTTCATTATTGTATTATTCTTTCAGGTTCAGGCATCTTCCCCAGATGGACCAGAAACGGCGCCTTGCCATGCTCCCTGCAGCCGGCCCACTGCTCCGGCTGTTTTATACCCAGTATTTCACGGCCCAGCTTGGCTATCTGCTAGGAGGGGGGCTCTCAGTCTCTGAGGCTCTCCTCTTATTCCAGCGAAATCCCCAGCAGCCTTTTTACAGTGAATTGGGGGAATCCATAAAAATCAGGCTCAGAACCGGGGAGAAACTGGATGATATTTTGTCCGGCTTTGCTTTTTTCCAGGAAGATCTGTGCCAAATCATCCGCCATGGCGAGAGAAACGGCAAGCTTGGACAGGAGCTGAGGTTTTACAGCATCCACTGCATGGAGGCATTCGAGCAGAAGGTCACTTCAGGCCTCAAAATCGTCCAGCCAGTATTATTCTCCCTCATCGGCGCCCTCGTGATTTCCATGTATCTGGCCGTGATGCTCCCCATGTTTCATTTACTAAATGGTTTATAAAGGAGATGAAATAGTGAAAAACGAAAAAGGTTTTACCCTTATTGAAATGATGATCGTCCTGCTTGTCATTTCTGTCCTGCTCATCATAACCGTGCCGAATATCACCAAGCATAATTCCAAGATCAACAGCAAAGGCTGCGAGGCTTACATCAAGATGGTCCAGGCCCAGGTCCAGTCATATGAGATAGAGCATAAACAGTATCCTTCGGGAGTAGAGGAGCTTGTAAGCGAGGGATATTTAAAAGAAGGCGAAACATCCTGTCCGAACGGCAGCAGCATCTCTATCAGTGCGGATGGGGAGGTCACGCAGCTGAATAATGGCTAAAGGTGAAGGTGGATTCACACTAGTTGAAACACTGCTTATCTTCTCAATTTTTCTTCTGGTCTCTTCTCTGGCTGCTGTTTATATCGTCCCTCAGGCAAGCCGGCTTGAAAGCAGGCTGTTTTTGTCTCAGCTTCAATCAGACCTCTTTTTCGCACAGCAATATGCGATTTCCCGCCAGGAGACCATTTCCTTTTATATATTTCCGGACGAAAACCGTTATATCGCCACCCCGCCCAATTCTGCCGCTATTATCGACAGAAGCTATGAGGAGGATATCGCCATATACGAAGATACAATGAAGTTATCCTTCCGTTTTCTCCCAAGCGGGAATGTAAGCAGCTTCGGTTCACTGTATGCCGAAGCCGGCGGGGAAACATACAGGATCACGTTTTTAATAGGGAAAGGAAGGTTTTATATTGTTAAAGAATAAAGGCTTCTTTCTTGCGGAGCTTATCCTCAGCCTGTCTGCCTGGCTCGTTTCTGCCTGTGTGCTGTTTCCGCTGTTCCTCCATGCCTCAGACCAGGCGGAGGAACACAGAAAAAGCTCTGAAGCGGTGCAGGCCTTATATGAATATCTTCAGATGAAAGCTGCGGGATCGGCCCATTCTGTGCTTCACCATGAAGCCTATCCCATAGAGGAGATGGAATTGGATGGACTGAGTGTGGAGGTTTGTGTTCACTATGAGAAAAAGAACGGGAAACACGAAAGAATTTGTGACATTTATTTTAAGGAATAATGGCTTTACGCTGGCTGAGATGCTCTTCGGCTTTAGCATCTTCCTCATCATTGCTTCACTGCTCCCTCTTTCGCTCAGATACCTGGCTGATGGGGAAGCATCGGAAATGAGGCTTCAAAGAATGGAATGGGAAATCTTTTCTGCACAGCTGAAAAAAGAGGTTCATATGAGCGTAAATATTGAAGTAAATGAAGGGCGGCTGACGCTTGCGGGGAGCGGTGAGTCTGTCAGCTTTGAAAGGTACGGCAGCAATCTAAGAAGGAGAGTCAACGGGCAAGGGCATGAAGTGGTTTTGCAGAATATCCAGGCGGCCTCGTTTTCCTTTCAGGGCAAGAGCCTTCTCGTAGAGGCGCAAAGCCGCAACGGGGAAAATTTTCACACAGTGATTGTGCCATTTATAGAGGTGAACCAGAATGCTCCGGAATGAAAAAGGGTTTGCTTTTCCTGTGTCTCTGAGCATTCTTCTGGCTTCCTGCTTATCGCTTCTTATCCTGCTGGGGCAGAATGTGTCAGAAGCAGAATTGCTGAACGAAAAAGAACAAATCCTCAAACAGGATTATTATTTGCTCAGCTCTGTCAAAAGGCTTGAGAGGCACCTGGCGGATGTGGAGGAGGATGAAACCCTCCAGCTTGGCAGCTTTATATTTAAAGAAGGGACTGTGACATATTCTATGACAGAACTGGCGGGCTCTCTCTTCGAAATCTCCTTTACCCTGGCGATAGAATCCCAGAAACCGATTGTTTCATATGCGTTTTATGACAGAGACCGCGGAAAAATGATAAAATGGACAGAAAAAAAGTGAACGGAGATCCGCCTGATGAATACAATCTACTTAATCGGCTTTATGGGAGCGGGGAAGACCACTGTCGGCAGAGAGCTTTCCTGTGTTCTTGGGAAGCCTGCAGTTGATATGGATGAGGAAATAGAAAAGGAAGCAGGCATCAGCATCAAGGAGATGTTTGCCCAGAAAGGCGAGGAATATTTCCGTAAGCTGGAAACGCAAATGCTGAAGCGTTTGTCGGCAAGGGACATCATCGTCACTACAGGGGGAGGTGTCGTCTTAAGGAAGGAAAACCGCGACCTTCTAAAAAACACCGGGACTGTCCTGTTCCTGCATGCCTCTCCTGAGGAAACAATTAAAAGGCTTGCTGCTGATACGGCACGTCCGCTGCTCGAGGGCGGGCTTGAACAGAAAGTAAAAGTTCTCTATCAATCGAGGCTTCCATTGTATAAGGAAGCTGCCGACCATATTATTGAGACTGATGGGAGGACAATCGGTTCCATCACGGCAGAAGCGCAGCTGTGTTTGAAAAGCTGACGGCCGGGACATACTTTGACTAAAGAGAGGTGTGTCCGATGAAAACCAATGATTATGTGAAATATGTCACCCAGACTTTTGTGAAGTATATGGACCAGCCGAAGGATGAGCGGAAAAAACAGAAGGAAAGCCGCAAGGATGAAAAAGAGCCGTTCCTATTCAAATGGTTCGGAATCATCCCATATGCACTGCTGGCTGGGCTGAAAAAAGGTAAAGCGGCAAAACGGCAATAGAAAAAGGCGTTATGAGGAGCCTGGCCTGAGAAATAGGAGTGTATGCTCCAGTCCGGCGGCGGGGAGTATGATATGCCGGAAATAAAAAAAGAGAAGTGCGGGCCGGGCCTGCACTTCTCTTTTTTTTCGGGAGATGAAGAAGTATATACTGGAAACTATCCAGGGGTGATGATAAGGAAGTACAGCCTTAAGATACTCCCTTATCTTGTACCAGCTTATGCTGCAGCAGGATAAGAGGAGCGGCGAATACCGGACAAGCATAGAAAATGTGTGAAAGCCATGCTGTTTCTGCCTAAACGGCCGTATCTGTCAGATAGAAAAGCCCGCCATTCACGATGCTGACATTGACTTTTGGCTCATATTGCTCCTGCAGGGCGGTTTTTTCATTTTCGTAGGTCTCGTTCCGTTCTTCCATATCTTCATAAAAATGTTCAAGCAGATCAAGATCCTTCTTCCATCGTTCCCTTGCCTCGTCAGCCCAGCCGTGCTCCTCTGAATCAATCTGCGACTTCAGGAATCCTTCGATCCTGCTGATGCCGCTCTTTGGCATGATCAGAGGCGACAATGTAAACGAATAGTCGGGGATCTTCGGTGTAAGCTGCAGCTGAAGCAGGCGGTCATGGAAGTTTTCAACCATTTGGCCATTGAGCAGCTGCAGACCGATCGATTTGAATACATCTCTTTTCCGGTCGCATTGATAAGAAATTTTTACATTCATGCAAAGCCACGGCCTTAAAGGCGTCTGCCTGCCCGGCGGGGAAGAATGCTGTTCGTACAGACGGATGTAGCCTGCAAGGCTCCGTGCTGATTGAAATATCTGATGCAGGCGCGGAGAACCGAAATGGATCGTTTCTCCCTTCAAGTCGGAAGGCGCAAGCTGCCGGTTAGTAATGAACGTCAGCTTCATCGGGTTCGGGATGCCTCCGGTTTTTTCAAGATAATGCCAGTAGAAAGGACGGTTCATCAGCTCTTTATCAAGCTCAATTGTCAACTGGACTGTCATATAGCCGGGTCCCTCCTCAGTGATATCACAGCCGTTTGCGGTAAAATAGCGTGCCAGGAATTTACGTATTTCCTGCTGCTGCATGTGCGCCGCCCTCCTTCATTTCTTCAGCAAGCTGTATCATGCTATTCAAGTTCTCCATTTTGATTCTCATCTCTCCCTCTGAAGCCGATCTTCCAAAAATATCTGTCAGATGGTCCTCGATGCTTCCGAACTCAAGCTTGGCGAGGATATCATCAAGCTCCCCGATGACTTTTTCAAACAGATGAATCTTCTCATACAGCAATTTGAGAATATGTTCTTCAACTGTATCCTTGACTGCGAAATTATAAATCATCACATCTTTTTCCTGGCCCAAACGGTGGATCCTTCCGATTCTTTGTTCAAGACGCATCGGATTCCATGGCAGGTCATAATTGATAATATGGTTGCAGAATTGGAGGTTGATCCCTTCACCTCCGGCCTCTGTCGCAATCAGGACCTGGACATTGTTCTTGAACAGCTCTCTCATCCAATCCTTCTTACCCCTTTTGAAACCGCCCCTGAAAGGGACAGAACTGATGCCGTGCTGCTTCAGGAACCATTGTAGGTAAAGCTGGGTCGCCCTGTATTCTGTGAAAATGATGACCTTATCGTCAATGCCTTTGATAAGCTCGAGCGCTTTTTCTGCTTTAGAATTTCTCTGAATCTTCTCCACTTTGCTGACCAGGAACTGAATCTGTTCCTGAAACATATCAGAAGGGGCCTCCTGCCTGGAAACCATATTGCGGAGCGTATAAAAGACTGCCTCCCGGCTGCTGCAGGCCTCGCGCTGCAGGGTCATGACGGAGAACTGGCTTGAATTGACCCAATCTCCTTCCCCTCTCAATTCTGTAACAGATTCGTACAGATCTCTTTCTTCCTTGGAAAATTCAATCGGGATGGTTTCTACATGCCGTTTTGTCCATTCAATCCCGGTATCAGCCCGCCTGTTCCGGATCATCACTTTATTGACCAGCTCTTTCAGGTGGGCATTGTCATCGAGCGAGCGTGAATCCTTCTTATACTTTTCATAAAAAGCTGTTTCATTACCCAGATGGCCAGGCTTCAAGAGAGAAACGAGGTTGAAAATCTCGCTTATCCTGTTCTGGATCGGTGTAGCAGTAAGGAGAAGGCAGAATTTCTTCTTCAGGCTCTGGACAAATTCATAGTTTTTCGTTTTGCTGTTTTTCAGCTTATGAGCTTCATCGATGATAATCAAATCATAATCAAGTGAAAAAATGATGTCGCGGTGCGGATTCCTTTTGGCTGTATCTATGGAAGATACCACCACATCGCACTGCTCCCACACATAAGCCTTGCGCTGGGCAACTGCCGGTATGTAGAATTTTGTGTTCAGCTCGATTTCCCACTGGGTGACAAGAGAGGCTGGAACCAGGATAAGGACTTTTTTCACGAGACCCCTAATCATATATTCTTTTAGTATCAGTCCCGCTTCAATTGTTTTTCCGAGCCCGACCTCATCGGCCAATATCGCTTTTCCGTTCATATTCTCAACTACCTGCCTGGCAACTTCCAGCTGGTGGGGCAGCGGCGTCAGGTCCGGCAAGTGCCCCGGAGCCTGGAGGCCATTGAATTCGGGGATGATGGTATGCTGCTCGACCTCTGCAGCAAGTCTGTAAAGCTCCCAATTCCCCCAAGGTCCGTCATTGGATATTCTTGATAGAAACTCGGTTTGCCATGTAGAATCAAAATCGATCTGGACTGGCATGGTAAAACAGCTCCTTCGCTTGTAGTTAAGCCCCTCTTGGCAATGCCCCCGGGGAGTCCTGCGGGTAAAAAGAAGCGTCTCAAATTATATATTGCCCAATCTGAAATAGGATGGTAGGATGATAATAGCTTTGAATGTTTCGAAATTTGTCATTAAACAAATTTTGGCTCCGAACGGCCATCAGCAGCATGCTGCGGATTCTTCATTGAATAGTATGGCCATATTGGAAAAAATTATAAATGCGGATGAGAATAAGGGGAGAGACTGTGTATACAGCGCCGAAGGAGCAAGCATTCATGTGAATCTCTCAGGCAAAAGAACCCTTGTTGGACGCGGCTCTGGAGAGTGCTTCATTTAGGAAGCCACCAAAGGGGAAAACCGGTAAAAGGTAAACTTTCAGGTGCCAGGACAGAGACCCTCGTTAGGAACGGGGGATTTCTCTGTCCTTTTTTCGTGCCCAAAACCTTCAGGCGTTCAAGCCTCATGGTTAGCAATCTTGTATTTATTATTTGGATCAAGGGGGACAAGTGAATGTCGCAGCTAAAACGTACACCATTATATGAGGAATACCGGAAGCTTGGAGCAAAAACCATCGATTTTGGCGGCTGGGACCTGCCGGTGCAGTTCACTGGCATCAAAGATGAGCACGAAGCCGTAAGAACAAAAGCAGGCCTGTTTGATGTATCCCATATGGGAGAGATAGAAGTGAAAGGGCAAGCCAGCCAGGATTTTCTGCAAAAAATGATGACCAATGATATCTCCAAGCTCAAAAGCGGCGGTGCACAATATACCGCGATGTGCTATGAAAGCGGCGGCACTGTTGACGATTTGCTTGTGTATAAATTCGAGGATGATCACTATCTGCTGGTTGTCAATGCGGCAAACATAGAAAAGGATTATCAGTGGCTTGAAGATCATCTGATTGACGGCGCTGACATCAGGAATCTATCTGATCAGACTGCCCAGCTTGCTTTGCAGGGACCTGCAGCTGAAGGGATTCTCCAGAAGCTTGCAGGCGAAAAGGATCTAAGCGAAATTGGCTTTTTTAAATTCAGCAGTGACGTGGATCTGAATGGAAAGAAAGCGCTCGTTTCCCGCACCGGCTATACGGGCGAAGATGGATTCGAGATCTACTGCCATTCGGATGATGCCTCAAGCATCTGGAATGATATCCTTGAAGCCGGAAAAGAAGAAGGTGTGCTGCCTTGCGGGCTCGGCTGCCGCGACACCCTGAGGTTTGAAGCAAACCTTGCGCTGTACGGGCAGGAGCTGTCGCCAGACGTTACCCCCCTTGAAGCCGGGATCGGTTTTGCTGTAAAGATTAATAAAGAAGCTGATTTCATCGGCAAGCCTGTCCTCAAGCAGCAAAAAGAAAATGGTGTGCCGAGAAAGCTGGTCGGGCTTGAAATGATTGACAGGGGAATCCCGCGCCACGGATATCCGGTGCTGGCGGATGGAGAGCAGGTCGGCGAAGTGACGACAGGCACACAATCACCGACCCTGAAGAAGAACATCGGCCTCGCCCTGATCAAGACCCAATATGCGGAGCTTGGCAATGAGGTAGAAGTTGAAATCCGCGGCAAACGGCTGAAAGCAGTTATAGCTGCCACACCTTTTTATAAAAGAGATAAGAAGTGACGGAGGGGAAAAACATGACGCATCGCTATCTGCCTATGACAGAAACAGACAAAAAGGAAATGCTTGAGAAGATCGGGGCAAGTTCGATTGATGAACTGTTCAGTGATATACCTGAAGCTGTCAGGTTTAAGGGAGAGTACAATATTAAACCGGCAAAGCCGGAAACGGCATTATTGAAGGAGCTTACCAAGCTGGCAGGAAAGAATGCCGACCTCAGGTCCAATTCATCCTTCCTCGGAGCCGGTGTCTATGATCATTATATGCCGGTGATTGTGGACCACGTCATTTCCCGCTCCGAATTCTATACGGCCTATACACCGTATCAGCCGGAGATTTCGCAGGGGGAGCTGCAGGCCATCTTTGAATTCCAGACGATGATCTGCGAACTGACTGGCATGGATGTAGCCAATTCTTCCATGTATGACGGCGGCACTGCCCTCGCTGAGGCAGCCATGCTTTCAGCTGGCCAGACGCGCCGCAAGAAAATCCTGATCTCCGAGGCTGTACATCCGGAATCGAAGGATGTTGTCAGAAGTTATGCAAAGGGGCAATATATAGAGGTTGTTGAAATTCCGCATAAGGACGGAATCACAGATATGGATGTGCTGAAAGAGCAGATGGACAGCGATACAGCTGCAGTCATTGTTCAATACCCTAACTTCTTCGGCCGCATAGAGCCGCTGAAAGAGCTTGAGGAAGTCATCCATGCCCAAAAATCCATGTTCGTTGTATCAAGCAATCCGCTTTCCTTGGGCGCATTAACGCCTCCAGGCAAGTTTGGCGCCGATATTGTGGCAGGGGATGCGCAGCCATTCGGGATCCCTACGGCATTCGGGGGACCTCATTGCGGTTATTTTGCCGTCACCTCCAAACTGATGAGAAAGGTGCCGGGCCGCCTTGTCGGGCAGACGATTGATGAAGAAGGCCGCCGCGGCTTCGTACTTACCCTTCAGGCAAGGGAACAGCATATCCGCCGTGATAAAGCGACTTCCAACATCTGCTCCAACCAAGCCTTGAATGCTCTTGCTGCATCTGTCGCCATGACAGCCCTCGGCAAAAAGGGAGTCAGGGATATTGCCGTCCAGAATATGCAGAAAGCCCGCTATGCCAGGGATCAGTTCAAGAAGGCCGGATTCGAGCTTGCCTTTGAAGGCCCGATCTTTAATGAATTTGTCGTAAAGCTGAATGCACCAGTCAAGGAGATCAATAAGAGCCTGCTCGATAAAGAAATCATCGGCGGCTATGATCTTGGCAGAAGCTATCGTTCACTGGAAAACCATATGCTGGTTGCCGTGACAGAGCTTCGCACGAAAGAAGAAATCGATACTTTTGTTAAAGAATTGGGGGATTACCATGCATAATCAAGACCAGCCGCTGATTTTTGAAATAAGCAAGCCGGGCCGCACAGGCTACAGCCTGCCGGAACTCGATGTACCTGAAGTGGATGTGGCTGAATTGCTGCCTGAAGGATACCTGCGTGAAGAAGAGCCTGAGCTTCCGGAAGTATCGGAATTGGACATCATGAGGCACTATACTGCTCTCTCAAAAAGGAATCATGGCGTGGATTCAGGTTTTTATCCGCTGGGATCATGCACAATGAAATACAATCCGAAGATCAATGAAAATGTAGCACGCTTTAACGGTTTTGCCCATATTCATCCCCTGCAGGAGGAAAGCTCTGTCCAGGGTGCATTGGAGCTGATGTATGACCTTCAGGAGCATTTAATTGAGATTACCGGAATGGACGAAGTGACGCTGCAGCCGGCAGCAGGTGCACACGGGGAATGGACAGGGCTGATGATGATCAGGGCTTTCCATGAATCCAATGGCGACACCGGCAGGACAAAGGTTATTGTCCCGGATTCAGCCCACGGGACAAATCCGGCATCAGCAACGGTCGCCGGCTTTGAAACCGTCACCGTTAAATCGAATGAGAACGGCCTAGTAGACCTTGAGGATCTGCGACGGGTAGTCGGATCCGATACAGCGGCCCTGATGCTGACGAACCCGAACACGCTTGGACTGTTTGAAGAAAACATTCTTGAAATGGCAGAGATTGTGCATGGTGCCGGCGGCAAGCTTTATTATGACGGTGCCAACCTGAATGCGGTCCTTTCCAAAGCGCGCCCTGGAGATATGGGATTCGATGTTGTCCATCTGAATCTCCATAAAACATTCACAGGACCTCACGGAGGGGGAGGACCCGGGTCAGGTCCGGTCGGCGTCAAGAAAGACCTGATACCCTATCTGCCTAAACCGATCGTTGCTAAGCGCGGTGAGGAATTTGTCCTTGATTATGACCGACCGCAATCGATTGGAAGGGTCAAACCGTATTATGGAAACTTCGGCATCAATGTGCGCGCTTATACTTATATCCGCACAATGGGGCCGGACGGCTTGAAAAATGTCACCGAATTCGCAGTCCTGAATGCGAATTATATGATGAGGCGCCTGGCGGAATACTACGATCTGCCATTCGACAGGCACTGCAAGCATGAGTTTGTACTCAGCGGCAAGCGCCAGAAAAAGCTTGGCGTCAGAACGCTTGACATTGCGAAGCGCCTGCTCGACTTCGGCTATCATCCGCCTACCATCTACTTCCCGCTGAATGTAGAAGAATGCATCATGATCGAGCCGACTGAAACAGAATCAAAAGAAACACTGGACAGCTTCATTGAAGCCATGATCCAGATTGCCAGGGAAGCGGAGGAAAATCCTGAAATCGTGCAGGAAGCGCCGCATACGACGGTCATCGGCCGCCTGGATGAGACCCTGGCTGCAAGAAAACCGGTCCTCCGGTATAAGAAAGAAGCTTAAGTTTCATGGCATTGAGGGGCGAAACACGGCATCAGCGCTGTGCTTCGCCCTATCTCTTTTGGCTTAGTATGTTCCCTGCTGATTTTGGGCACATTCGTGTGAAACTCTGTTTCTAACGCATATTTATTCTTGAAATGGAGTAATGCTTCATATGATCACACGGAAAAAGGGTCCCGCCTTAAGGCTGGACCCTTTCTTGCTCATGTATAGAAGGGAAGTGCCTCCCTTATTTCTTCGCTTTAATTTTGCCTGACCATTTTTTGAAGCCGCCCTGCAGCTGGTGGAGATCTTTATAGCCTCTGCGGTATAAAAACTGGGCTGCACGTCCGCTGCGCATCCCGCTTTGGCAGTACAGATACACAGGCTTGTCCGGACGGATTTCCTTCATGCGCATTTTCATCTGGGATAACGGGATATTTCTGGACCCGAGGATATGGCCGGCATCGAATTCATTCGGCTCCCGGACATCAATCAGCTGAGCCTTCCGGTATCCTGCGCGGAATTCATCCTCTGTCAGGGTCTTGACGACTTTGCGCTGATAGAGCCATGTAACGACAGAGTAGGTAACAAAGCCCCCGATAATGATTAAAAGAATATAAAGTGTATCCAATGTGACTTCTCCTTTCACGTATAGCTACGCCAGCTTTTATTATATAAGCCGGCAGGCATGTGAGTAAAGGAATTCCTGCAAAATTCACGTATTTCTCACGTTTTCGGATTTGCTGGAGACAAAGCGGGCGAGACGTAAATTGAAATATTAGGCAAGGGCTGTTTGCTTTGTTTTTTCCGCCCATTTTGATAGACTAGAGAACATGTGCAAGACTCAAAACATGAAAAAGAGGGCTACATATGCTAAAAGAAACTTGGAGATTTATTGATTCGGGATATGGTTCCCCATCTTTCAATATGGCTTTGGATGAGGCACTCCTCGAGTGGAACAGCGAGGGAAAGATCCCGCCTGTCATCCGCTTCTACGGATGGGATCCGGCAACGCTTTCCATTGGCTATTTTCAAAAAGCGGAAAAGGAAATCGATATGGATGCAGTCAAAAAGCACGGGCTGGGGTTTGTCCGCCGTCCGACAGGCGGAAGGGGCGTCCTGCATGAACATGAGCTTACATACAGCGTCATCGTTTCAGAGGACCATCCTGAAATGCCGAAAACAGTCACAGAGGCCTACCGGGTGATTTCTGAAGGAATCCTTAAGGGATTCCACAATCTTGGAATGGATGCCTATTTTGCTGTTCCGAAGACAGCCGAGGAAAGGGAGTCGCTGAAGAACCCGCGTTCCTCCGTCTGCTTTGATGCACCAAGCTGGTATGAGCTTGTTGTTGAGGGAAGAAAGGTTGCCGGAAGCGCCCAGACAAGGCAGAAGGGTGTTATCCTCCAGCATGGATCCATCCTCCTCGACCTTGATGAAGATAAGCTTTTCAGCCTGTTCAAGTATCCGAATGACCGTGTGAAGGAAAGGATGCAGAGAGCGTTCAAAAGCAAAGCCGTTGCCATCAACGAGCTGAGCCGGGACAAAGTTACAATCGGGCAGGCCAAGGAAGCCTTCAGAAAGGGCTTTGAAGAAGGTCTTGACATTCATCTTGAACCTTATGAGCTTTCCGCCGAAGAAATGGAATATGTGAACAAAATTGCAAAAGACCGATATGAAAACGATGAATGGAACTTTAAAAGATAAAAAGCGGCCCTGTCGCTTTTTTTCTGTTTGATACAGAAATTGGCACACTCAGAATATGAATATTTTTCCAAGGGGTCCGCATATAAAACGCAAGCCCCGAAATTTGCCGAAAATAATCGTTTACTGTCATTAATCGGACAATATCTCTTCTTATCTCTGAAATCTAGTTTTTTCTGCGTTTGACAAAATCAAATTGATTTGACCTCCAATACAATATATAGTGGTGTCGAAAATATTTTATATACTATATATTGATTTTGAGGTTTTAGATATGATAACTTAAGGGTATTCAAAAAAACAAATAGAAGCTTGGCTTTCTATTATTAATAGAAAGATACATTGAAGGAGCTGTGTGTATGTCTGTCGTTCTAGGACAAAAAGCAAAAGTGAACATCGAACAATTAAACAAGGATATCCGCCTATTTCCCCAGGTGCATCCGATCACCCCTGATATGAAAATCACCCATAAAGGGGTTTCCCGTCTGGTCATGCTGGACCGCTATACTTTCAAGGATACAGAAAAGATTACTCTGGCGAACGGGGACTTCGTTGTCCTGACGGTCAAAGAAGATCCAAAATTCCCTGCCCGCGGCCTCGGCTTCATCCAGGAGATTGACTGGGAGAACAAGACAGCCAAAGTATTGGTGGAGGAAGAATTCCGCGGAGTACTGGATAATCCGGACGAACCGGTGATTACGAAATCGCTGGATGTGATTGAGAAGCCGCTTGAAATCTATTATGAGCAGATTGCAAAGCGCAATGCGACAGGCCTGGCAGCTGCAGAGGCAACAGAAGAGAAGCGCAAAGAATGGTTTGAGAAATTCTACCACGAGCTTGTGAGCCTGAACTTCATCCCTGCCGGAAGGGTGCTTTACGGTGCTGGCGCGGATACGGATGTTACTTACTTTAACTGCTATGTCATGCCGTTTGTACAGGATTCCCGGGAAGGGATTTCAGAGCATCGCAAGCAGGTAATGGAAATCATGAGCAGGGGCGGCGGCGTCGGAACAAACGGATCGACCTTAAGGCCGCGCAACACGCTGGCCCGCGGAGTGAACGGCAAATCTTCCGGTTCGGTTTCATGGCTTGATGATATTGCGAAACTGACTCATTTGGTTGAACAGGGCGGATCAAGGAGAGGTGCGCAAATGATCATGCTCACCGACTGGCATCCTGATATCATCGAATTCATCATCTCAAAAATGCAAAACCCGCGCATCCTCCGTTTCCTGCTGGAAAACACACAGGATGAAACAATCAAGCGCTATGCCAGTGAAAAGCTGAAGTTCACTCCGCTGACTGAGCAGGAGACCAATATGTATCAGGGAATCATCAACTATAAGCAAATCCCCGGTCTTGGCGGCTTCAGCGAGAAAATCATCAAGGATGCGGAAAATAAGCTTGCTGCCGGAGGCAATTATACTGTCCATAATCCTGAGTTCCTGACTGGCGCCAATATTTCCGTGTGCCTGACAAAGGATTTCATGGATGCCGTTGAAAAAGATGCAGAGTATGAGCTGCGCTTCCCTGATGTGGAGTCATATGATGCTGAAACGATGAAGATCTACAATGAAGAATGGCATAAAATCGGTGATGTCCGCGAATGGGAAAAGCTGGGCCACAAAGTGCGCACCTACCGCAAAATCAAGGCAAAAGAGCTTTGGAACCTGATCAATATCTGCGCAACTTATTCAGCGGAGCCAGGCATTTTCTTCATCGACAATGCGAATGATATGACAAATGCACAAGCCTACGGACAGAAGGTAGTAGCGACAAACCCTTGCGGAGAGCAGCCGCTGGCGCCTTACTCTGTCTGCAATCTCGCCGCTGTCAATCTTGCTGAAATGGCTGACAAGGAAAACAAAACGGTCGACTTTGAAAAGCTGGCCCGCACTGTTGAAGTTGGCGTCCGCATGCAGGATAACGTCATTGACGCGACACCATACTTCCTTGAAGAAAACAAAAAGCAGGCTCTGGGAGAGCGCCGTGTCGGACTTGGTGTAATGGGGCTGCATGATCTGCTGATTTACTGTGAAACAGAATACGGTTCAGAAAAAGGCAACGAACTGATCGACAAAGTATTTGAAACGATTGCTGTAACCGCATATAAAGCTTCAGTTGAGCTGGCAGGTGAAAAAGGCAGCTTCCCGTTCCTTACAGGGGCAACGGATGAAGAAACAAGCAGGCTCCGCCAGAACTTCACAGAGACTGGATTTATGCAGAAAATGCCAGAAGATGTGAGACAGTCCATCCTTGAAAAAGGAATCCGCAATTCCCACCTGCTGACTGTAGCACCGACAGGATCCACAGGTACAATGGTCGGGGTGTCTACAGGGCTTGAGCCATACTTCTCCTTCTCTTATTTCAGGAGCGGCCGATTAGGGAAGTTCATTGAGGTGAAGGCAGATATCGTACAAGAGTATCTGGACCGCAACCCTGACGCAGATCCTGAGAACCTGCCGGAATGGTTTATTTCCGCTATGGAGCTTTCCCCTGAAGCGCATGCTGATGTTCAATGTGTCATCCAGCGCTGGATTGACAGTTCTATAAGCAAGACGGTCAATGCACCGAAGGGCTATAGCGTTGAACAGGTGGAAGGTGTGTATGAACGCCTGTACCGCGGCGGGGCGAAAGGCGGAACAGTATATGTCGACGGTTCCCGCGACTCGCAGGTCCTTACGCTGAAAGCGGAAGAAAACACCTTCGATGAGGAAGAAACGAAAGAAGAAAAGCCGAAACAGCGTGTTGTGCTGGTTGACACAATCAGTGACCTCAGATCGACAGATGTAACCATCGGCTCTGAAGTAGGCAACACCTGCCCGGTATGCCGCCAAGGCAAGGTAAAAGAAATCGGCGGCTGCAATACCTGCACAAACTGTAATGCCCAATTGAAATGCGGCTTGTAAAATTTTCATAAACAGTAAAAAGAGGATGGAAAAATTTTTCCGTCCTCTTTTTTTTGGTTTTGCCCCAATAATGCTCATACTACAAAAAAGTGCCGGCGACATGCCTGAGCCAAGCAAACATAGAAACGGGGTTATAAAGATGAAACCATTCATGCCGCAGCTTGTGTATATAGAACCGAAAGCGCTTGAATATCCTTTGGGAAAGGAGCTGAAGGAGAAATTTGAGGAGCTAGGCATCGAAATCCGCGAAACCACTTCCCACAACCAGGTGCGCGGCATCCCGGGGAATAATGAGCTTCAGCAGTACCGGAATGCAAAATCGACACTTGTAGTAGGCATCAGGAGGACGCTCAAATTCGATACGTCCAAACCGTCAGCCGAGTATGCCATCCCGCTTGCAACAGGATGCATGGGGCATTGCCATTACTGCTATCTGCAGACAACCCTTGGAAGCAAGCCGTATATCCGCACATATGTAAACCTTGAGGATATCTTTGCTCAGGCTGAAAAATATATGGAGGAGCGGGCGCCTGAAGTCACCCGATTTGAAGCTGCCTGTACCTCGGATATTGTAGGGCTTGACCATTTGACGCACTCATTGAAAAAGACGATTGAATTCATCGGGGGGACAGAGTATGGAAGACTCCGCTTTGTGACTAAGTACCACCATGTCGACCATCTGCTTGATGCCAAGCATAATGGCAAGACAAGGTTCCGCTTCAGCGTCAATTCACGATATGTAATCAAGAATTTTGAACCGGGCACCTCCACTTTCGATGAACGGCTCGAAGCGGCCAGGAAGGTTGCAGGGGCGGGATATCCTTTAGGTTTTATCGTGGCGCCAATCTATCTTCATGAAAACTGGAAAGAAGGATATTATGAGCTTTTTGAAAGGCTGAAGCAGTCGCTGGATGGCATAGAGCTTAAAGATCTTACTTTTGAACTTATTCAGCACCGTTTCACTAAGCCTGCCAAGAAGGTCATAGAAAAACGCTATCCGAAAACAAAGCTTGAAATGGATGAAGAAAAGCGGAAATATAAGTGGGGCCGCTACGGAATAGGAAAATATGTATACCAGAACGATGAAGCAAAGGAAATGGAAGAAACCATCCGAAGTTATGTCCATTCCTTTTTTCCGGAAGCAGAAGTCCAGTATTTTACGTAACCTGATATTTTATCCTGAATAATTAATTTGTCCGCCGTACTATTTTTGCAGCTGCCCGATTAAAGATGTATCAAGCAGGTATCATCGACGGGGGTGGCTTGCATGTATATAGACGGCGTTTTTTCAGGCGGCGGCATTAAAGGCTTTGCGCTGATCGGTGCTTTGGAGGTCATTGAGCAGAAAGGATTCCGCTTTGAAAGGGTGGCCGGCACGAGCGCGGGCTCGATTGTTGCCGGACTTTCTGCTGCAGGATACACAAGCAGCGAAATGTTCGATCTGATGAATGAACTTGACTTGAAAAAGCTGCTGGATGCCAGGAGGACGCTGCTTCCATTTTCGGCAGCTAAGTGGCTGCTCTTGTATTGGCGACTTGGATTGTACAAGGGAAACGAGCTGGAAAGGTGGATTGCAGAAAAGCTCGCTGCAAGGGGGATCCGTACATTTGGCGACCTCGCACCACAGAAGCTTAGAGTCATTGCATCAGATCTGACCAACGGCCGGCTTGTCGTCTTACCGGATGATTTAATGAGCTACGGGGTCGACCCTGGCCGATTCTCCGTAGCGAAGGCTATCCGGATGAGCTGCAGCCTGCCTTATTTTTTTGAACCGGTCAAACTGAAGTCTTATGAAGG
Source organism: Bacillus sp. MMSF_3328 (assembly GCF_030733525.1). NCBI lineage: Bacteria > Bacillati > Bacillota > Bacilli > Caryophanales > Bacillaceae > Bacillus > Bacillus sp. MMSF_3328. Next base: position 294,436 of record NZ_JASHIV010000001.1, read on the forward strand.
AGAAACAAGTCTCTTAGTCGATGGGGGAGTGCTGAGCAATTTTCCGATGTGGCTCTTTGACAAGGAAAATGTCAAAAAGCTCCGGCCAGTACTTGGGATCAAGCTGAGCCATGATGTCTTGAACAGGGAGAAAAATAAAATCAATAATGCGATCCAGCTCTATGAGGCGCTCTTTGAGACAATGAAGGATGCCCATGATGCACGCTATATTTCCCGGAAGCATGCAAAGAATATCATTTTTGTTCCGACAGAGGGCATCGTTTCTACAGAATTTGGCCTTACCGCTGAAAGAAAAGAAGAGCTGCTGGAGCTCGGGAGGCGGTCAGCGAGGAAGTTTTTTTCTCAATGGACCTATTGAGGGAATTAAAAAGCACTGCCCCATATTGGCAGTGCTTCCGCTGGCCGGCCATTTACAGCCAGCAGGAGTAATACTAATCTGCCCGGGCATCAAAGGGAGGCCCGGTTCTTTTTTTTGCCTTTTTTTCCGTCAATGACGGTTAAATGAGATGGAGACTTGCGGGCTTTTGTTTTCCTTAAGGATGTGAGCGAACCGACACTTGCCTTCCTGGTGCTGGCAGGTTCTTTCTGATATTTCCTTTTAGATTTCTTAGCTGCTTTAACAAATGCCTGCTGCTCTTTTTTCATAGGGCCAGCTTTGTAGAAACGGCGAAACAGAAAGTATACGGCAGCACCAATGAGGGCCATTACGGCTATACTCTGCAAAAAACCGGCAGGGTCGTTTACCAATCTGCCTGTTATTCCGATTATTGCGAGGCCGATGAGGCCGGCAACAATGTACAATGAAGTCCGGTTATTCAAAAAAGCCACCTCCCTATGAGCATGATGAGCATTTTCACTTGCTTTTAAACTATATTTTATACAATTTCTTCTGTTTTATTAGCGTCCTCGGTTTCCTTTTCCTTTTTTAGCAGTTCGTTAAACGAAAGAATGGCAACTTCTGTCTGTTTATCATCCGGTTCTTTGGTCGTCAGGAGCTGAAGCCAGAGTCCGGGAAGGCCGAGCCATTTCAGAACAGGCACATGCCTGACCTTATTCGTCAGCTGCAGGACCTCAAAGGAGATTCCGAGAACGACTGGAATCAGGGCAAGGCGGTTTAAAATCCTGACCCAAAGCGGATCGGTCGGCACAAACATATAAATGAAGACGCCGACAATGACGGTGAAGAGGATAAAGCTGCTGCCGCAGCGATAATGGAGCCTGGACTGCGCCTGCACATTTTCGACCGTCAGCTCCTTGCCGTTTTCAAAAGCATTTATTACTTTATGCTCTGCACCATGGTACTGAAACACCCGCCTGATGATCGGGGTCAATGAAACGAAATAAATATAGCCAAGCAGAAGGATGAGCTTGAAAAATCCTTCTACCAATACCTGGGAAAAATCACTCGAAAAAATCGGCTTTGTCAAGGCCGCCAGGAATACCGGAACAAGGGTGAAGATAAATTTCCCGAACAGGAATGAAATGACCCCTATGGCTGCCACGCCGAGCCACATGGTCAGCTTGGATGGCTCCTGTTCTTTTAAGGTATGATCCTCGCTTGGATCAAGATCAAATCTCTCTGTTGAGAAATTCAAGTGCTTCGAACCGTTCGCACTTGCTTCAATAATGGCTGCTATCCCTCTAAGGAAAGGGATTTTCTTGATCGTCCGGAGAGACGGATTGGACTTTCTCGGCAGATGGAAGTATTCAATAGATTCATCCTTCCTTCTGACTGCTGTGACATAATGATGCTTGCCGCCGAACATGACGCCTTCAACTACCGCCTGGCCGCCATAAACGGGCTTTTGGTCTTTAGACATATATGTAACACCAACCTATTGTGTACTGGGCCGAAACAGCATATTGAAAAAAGTGGATCGTGCCTGAAAGGCACTTTTTGCATAAGCTGAATGTACCTATATTTATTCTACTAAAAAACGGATAAAACCTCTAGAGCGGAGCGAAAGTAAGATTATTTCAGCCTCGCAGCCGATGAACCTTCAATTTTTGGTTTTGATGTAATTGAAAAAATAACCATGGGCATACTAAAGCAATGGAGGTGGAAAAATGAAGGAAGAACATGCAAAGCTTGAACAAAATCAGAGGGAAAAGCCGATGTCCTTCATGGCTATGGTCATCATCACTGGATTTGTCGGGGGAGTGCTTTGGAGCGGGCTGGCTTATCTGGCTTACGTCTTTAACCTGACTGAAATCCATCCAAGGGTTATCCTGGAGCCATGGGCTATAGGCGGATGGAAGAAGACGTGGCTTGGGACGGTCATTTCGCTTGTATTCATAGGGATTGTCTCCATCGGGGCAGCCATCATCTATTATGCCCTGCTTAGAAAGATCAAAAGCATCTTTGCGGGGGCAGCCTACGGAATTGCGCTTTTCCTGCTGGTCTTTTTTGTACTGAATCCCATTTTTCCAGGCATCAGCCCGCTGAGGGATCTGGATAAAAATACTATCATTGCCTCTGTCTGTTTTTATATTCTTTATGGAGTATTCGTCGGCTTCTCTATTTCTTATGAAGAAAATGAAATCAGGTTCAGGGAAGATAAGGAAAAAGAAACTGCAACATAATATGGTTTCGGTGTGCTGCCGATTTCAATTGTGATAGAATGTTCTTATGGACATTCTTTTTTTCACGGGAGCCTATTTATGAAAAAAATACTACTATTAAACGGGCCGAACCTGAATATGCTGGGCAAGCGGGAGCCCGGTATTTATGGGGAGACCACACTGAAGCAGCTGGAAGAGCGGATTGCAGAGCTGGCCCGCGAATACGGGGCAGAACTGGAAGCCTGCCAGTCCAATCATGAAGGGGCGCTCATCGATAAGCTTTATGAAGCGAATGAGGCTGAGTTCGATGGCGTGATCTTTAATCCCGGAGCCTTCACACATTACAGCTACAGCCTTCGGGACTGCATAGCAGGCATAAGCGTGCCTGTCATTGAAGTACATATATCGAATATCCACGCCCGGGAGCCCTTCCGCCATGTATCTGTCACCGCAGCGGTTACGGCGGGGCAGGTCGTCGGCCTGGGGCTCAAGGGATATGAGCTGGCATTATCCGCACTACTGGAAAAGGGGAGAAATTAGGATGGAGAAATTAGAGAAGCTTCGCGCTGCATTTGGACAGCATTCAATCGATGGGATGCTGGTTACAAGCAATTATAACAGAAGATATTTAACCGGTTTCACCGGTTCTGCTGGAGTGGTGCTGATCAGCGGGGAAAAAGCACAGTTCATCACAGATTTCCGCTATGTCGAACAGGCCGGGAAGCAGTGTGAAGGCTTTGAAATCGTTCAGCATTCAGGCAATATCGTCGAAGAGGCGGCCAGGCAGGCGAGGAATCTGGGGATCCAGAAGCTTGGCTTTGAGCAGGATCATGTATCATTTGCTTCCTTCAAAGCCTATGAAGCAGCAGCAGAAGCAGAGCTTGTTCCGGTAAGCGGGGCAATTGAAAAGTTACGCTTGATTAAGACGGAGTCAGAGATTAAGATATTAAAGGAAGCTGCGAGCATTGCCGATAAGGCATATACTCATATTCTGGACTATATACGCCCCGGCAGGACAGAGCTGGAGGTTTCGAATGAACTGGAATTCTTTATGAGAAAAGCAGGTGCAGCCTCTTCTTCTTTTGACATCATTGTTGCATCCGGATATAGATCTGCCCTTCCGCACGGAGTGGCAAGCGATAAGGTAATTGAAAAAGGGGATATGGTTACACTTGATTTCGGCGCCTATTATAATGGCTATGTATCCGACATTACCCGCACCCTTGCTGTGGGTGAGCCGGACAGCAAGCTGAAGGATATCTATCATATAGTCCTTGAAGCTCAGCTTAAGGGTCTTGAAGGCATCAAACCGGGCATTTCCGGAAAAGAAGCAGACGCCCTGACCCGCGACCACATCAGCAGCAAAGGCTATGGAGAGTATTTCGGGCATTCGACAGGACATGGAATCGGTCTTGAGGTCCACGAGGGTCCTGGGCTTGCATCCAGATCTGATGTCATCCTTGAAGAGGGGATGGTCGTCACGGTCGAACCTGGCATCTACATCCCTGGCCTTGGCGGTGTGCGCATTGAAGATGATACAATCATTACAAAGGACCATAACGAAAAGCTCACTCATTCAACTAAAGAACTAATCATTCTGTAATTGCATATTAGGAGGACATAACACATGATTTCTGTAAATGATTTTCGTACAGGATTGACAATCGAAGTAGATAACGGCATTTGGAGAGTAATGGATTTTCAGCATGTTAAGCCAGGAAAAGGCGCAGCGTTTGTTCGTTCAAAGCTCCGCAACCTGCGCACCGGCGCTATCCAGGAAAAAACCTTCCGTGCCGGCGAGAAGGTAGGCAAGGCGCAGATTGATAACCGCAGAATGCAATACTTATACGCAAGCGGCGATCAGCACGTATTCATGGACAACGAGTCTTACGAGCAAATTGAACTGCCTGAAAACTCTATTGAGTATGAGCTGAAGTTCCTTAAAGAAAATATGGAAGTCCAGATCATGATGTATCAGGGAGAAACGCTTGGTGTTGAACTTCCAAACACTGTTGAGCTTGAAGTGACAGAAACTGAGCCTGGAATCAAAGGTGATACTGCTTCAGGCGGAACCAAGCCTGCTACACTTGAAACCGGCCTGATTGTTCAGGTTCCTTTCTTCATCAACCAGGGAGATGTCCTGATCATCAACACAACTGAAAGCTCTTATGTGTCCAGAGCCTAATCGGTGAAAAAAAGGAATACCCGCGTGGCATTATGCCAGCGGGTATTTTTTTGATTTAAACTGTTAAAGCTTCCTTCCGGTCGTTCCCGGAGATTGATCGGTATTTCCGGGATTATTATATTCCGGGTCAGAGGATGCCGGTTTGCTGTTGCTTTTTGTTCCGCCAAGATATTGGTCGGGATCCTGCTGCTCTTTTAAAAATTTTTCGTGATTTTCATTTACCATTCGGTAGCCACCCCTTCGGTACTCTTTTTGCCGCACTCTTTTTAGTATGCGCTTTTAAAATCATGCTTATGAAAAAATGGCTTAAAGCTATTGCCTTTATAGAAATGTTATTGTAATATAATTAATACAAGCTGCGTTGTTCGTTTGTATATGAAGTTTCAACCTTTATGTAGTAATAGGGAGCCCTAAATCGGAATCAGGACGGCATGCCTCTATACAGAGGACACCCGGAAAGAATTCCTGCGGACACCCACCTGTTGGAGCAGGTTTGAAACTCCATATAAATCGGCGGCAACTGCGGCCCTTAAAATGTTATCCCAAAGCAATGGCCAATCGGCTGTTGCTTTTTTTAATATACAAAGTCTGCTGTAACATAGGCAGTAACTTCCATAGTGCCAGGTTCTATTGAAGTACCAGCGGCCGCGCTTTTTACAAACATGCCGGCTTCCCCTGGTATTGGCTGGCCGGGGGCAATGATTCCTTCAGTGACTGCTGCTGGTGTTTTAACCAGCTGTACATGAAGGGTCTTTGCAATAACAGAAGCCTTTTCATAGGCATCTATGACCGCGAGTGACAGAGCCTGCTTCTGAGGCTTTGATTCATCGGCTAAAAGCCTGACGGAAGAAATGATATTCGCTCCGTTTTCTGCAGCGGTATCCAATACTCGGCCGGCAGCTTCCACAGGTGAAACAATCACCCTTAATAAATGCTCTGCCTTATACCCTCTGAAAATCTGTTTCCCATCCTGAAAATCGTATTGCGGAAAAACGGAATAGTTGCTTGTCTGTATACTTTCTTCCGGCAGTCCAATCCTGATTAAAGCGTCCTGAATCCTGGAGATCGTCTGGGCCGCTTCCGCCTGTGCCTCAGCCAGGGAACTGCTCTCGGCCGAAACGCCAAAGATGGTCTCCGCTTTACTTGGCTTTACTTCGACGGTTCCCTTTCCTGTGACCCTGATGGTGTTCCGGCCCTGCTTCTGGAGGGGCTGCCCTGAAATGCCTTGATTTTTATACATATACTGTCCTCCCCCTAATCCTTCTTGCTTTAATTTATTGGTTTCCGGCCGGCAGCAGAACAAAATCATCAGCTAAAATACTTTCTGATTTTGCCTGCCAGCTCCTCCTTCTTTTCCTCAAGGTGTCTGAAACGATGTCCATTTGCCCCGGAGGGATGGGGAAATCCAGATAAACAGAGTTCAGGTTTGATCAGCCCGCTGTTTATCCATCCTTCCAATATGCTGTCAGCCGCCTTGCCGAGGGGGATGATCAAGGGAGAATCCAGCGGCTGTATATCCGTTCTGAATGTTTCTTCTGCATAGCTCAGCAGAAACGGGCTCCGGCTTAATTCCGGGTCATGGCCTGTGTAGTTCTTTCCTTTATTGAAAACAGGATATTTTACAAGTGAGGATGTATGAAGGATAGAATCATCATCATGAAAGAGTTTCATGGAGTAATCGATGCCAAGGCACTCGGCCAGGCCAATGCTGTCCAGCATTTCCGCCAGATTTTTTCTCATGGGTCCTGAAAAGCGTCCTTCTGCTTTCACCCTCTTCAGCATCTCTGAGTCAGGAACCTTTCCAATCAAATGCCTTGCGAGTGTGATGCTTTTGTTCATTTGCGCCCATCCAGGCGTAATGCCAAGTATCAACACTTGAGCTCTGCTATTCACATATTCATTATGGGGCGAGTAATAGATCTGGAGAGCACCATATTTTTCAATCAGCAATCCCGGATGCAGCAGGTCTTCTTTTGTATATGTTTCTTTTAAAGGAAGCTTCTTAATTTCCTCTTTATACCTGGTAAACAGCATATCCCTCTCCTTTCCCTGTCATTATTCATGATACCCATATTCTCTGCATGATAAAGAATCTTTTTCCTTTGTTTCTATCCGAAAAACCATTTATGGAAAAGGGACAAATATTGTCATATTGCTCCTGGAACGACATACATTTCTTAGTAGCGAAAATAAAAGACAGTAAAGCTATAAGGAGGATTTTTGTGGAAACAGTTGCAGCCTTTTTGCCAAAAAATTTATCAGACAAGCTGAAAAATGTCCCTCCTGAAATGATGGAGCATCTGGAGGAAATCAGGATTCGGATCGGCAGGCCGCTTGAAGTGACAGCCAAAGGCATTCCCTGCTTCCTGCCCTATACAGTCGGAGCCGAAGATGCCGTCCACTTAATGAATAAAATCAGCCATTTTTCAATCTACACTTTGGAAGAGGAACTTAAGAGGGGCTATATCACAATAGAAGGCGGACACCGGGTGGGGCTTGCCGGGAAAGTTATTCTGGATGGAGGGAAAGTCAAGGCCATCCGTGATATCTCTTCCTTCAATATCAGGGTGGCAAGAGAGAAGATCGGGACAGCAGACAGGCTGATACCCTATTTATATAGCAGCGGCTGGCTCCACACTATGGTAGTCGGCCCGCCCCAGACAGGCAAGACCACACTGCTGAGGGATATTGCCCGGATTGTCTCCTCTGGTGCAGCGAATCCAGCTATTGCGGCACAGAAGGCCGGCATAGTGGACGAGCGGTCTGAGATTGCCGGAAGTGTCAGCGGCATTCCCCAGATGACCTTTGGGCCAAGAGTGGATGTCCTTGATGCCTGCCCGAAGGCGGAAGGGATGATGATGATGATCCGTTCCATGAGCCCGGATGTCCTGCTCGTTGATGAAATCGGCAGGCAGGAGGATGGGGAGGCCATCATGGAGGCTGTCCATGCGGGAATCAAGCTGATGATGACAACCCATGGACGTTCATGGGAGGAAATAAAGAACAGACCGACATTAAAGCAGATTCTTGAAAGCGGAATTTTTGAAAGATATGTGATTTTGGACCGGACAGGCGGCCCCGGAAATATTGCATCAATTCTGGACAAGTCAGGCAGGGAAATCCATCGGGAAGCGGCGGTGAACCTGGCATGATGAAGATCATCGGCGCCTGTTTCATCATCTTAGCCACTACATGGGCAGGATTTGAGGCATCAAAACATTTGAATGAGAGACCGCGCCAGCTGCGGCAGCTTAAGTCAGCGCTTCAATCGCTGGAAGCGGAAATCATGTACGGGCATACACCGCTCCACGAAGCGGCAAGAAGGCTGGCTGCCCAGCTTTCAAAGCCGCTGTCCTGGTTTTTTGAATCTTTTTCAAAGAAGCTTACAGATTCGGAAACAACCGTCAGGGCAGCCTGGGAAGAAAGCCTGAAAGAGGTGTGGAAGCTGACGGCCTTCAAGCAGGGAGAATTTGAGATCATGAAGCAGTTCGGGGAGACCCTCGGCCGCCATGACCGGTTTTCCCAGCAGAAACAAATCATGCTGGCACTCTCTCATCTGGAAAGGGAAGAAGCCGATGCTTATGAAAAACAGGCAAAATACGAACGAATGGTAAAAAGCCTTGGCTTCCTGTCAGGTCTCCTGTTGATCATTCTATTGATTTAAACCAGGGCTCGCACACGATGCAAGGAATATTTAAGCAGCGTATAGGAGGAGAAATGATGGGATTAGAGGTTGATATTATTTTTAAAATTGCCGGAGTAGGGATCGTAGTCGCCTTTTTGCACACCATTTTGGACCAGGTCGGAAAGAAAGAGTACGCACAGTGGGTCACTTTATTCGGCTTTATCTATATCTTGTTTATGGTTGCCTCGATTGTGGACGACCTCTTTCAAAAAATTAAGTCGGTATTTTTATTTCAAGGATAAGGGAGGGCTCAGCGATTGAGATCTTTCAAATAGCAGGCATCTCGCTGGTTGCAACCTTCCTTGCACTCGTCGTAAAAGAGCAGAAGCCCAACTTTGCTTTTCTGCTCGTTGTCTTTACCGGATGCAGCATTTTCCTGTTTCTCGTTGACCAGATTTATGCCATCATCCATATGCTTGAAAAGATTGCGGTAAATGCCAAAGTGAATCTTGTCTATGTAGAAACGATCCTCAAAATCATCGGGATCGCTTATATAGCGGAATTTGCGGCCCAGATTACGAAGGATGCAGGACAGGGTGCAATTGCCTCGAAAATTGAGCTCGGCGGCAAAATACTGATTCTGGCGATGGCCATCCCGATCCTGACTGTCCTGATTGAATCGATCATTCAGCTGATACCAAGTTAAAGTCACAGCAATCAGTTTTTTTTAATGAGGTGAATAGATGAAGCAGCGGCTGCCGTTTATTTTTCTAGTATTATTTCTCGCCACCTTCTGTGTGATGCCAGATGTACAAGCCTCCGGGGAAAACGAAGGAGAGAACGGGCCAAAGGGAGCTGAGGCGCTGGTTGAAGCCCAGCTTGAAACCCTTGAGCTTGATGAGCTGAAAGGTTTCTGGGAAAAAGTTTCAAATGAATATGGCGGCTTTTTGCCGGAAAGCCAGAAAGGCAGTTTATATGAATTTATTAAGGGAGATAAAGAATTCTCCTTGAAGGAATGGATGCTCGGGGGGCTGAAGTTTCTCTTTCATGAGTTTCTCGTAAATGGAAAGCTTCTTGGCTCTCTCATCATCCTGACGGTCTTCAGCATGTTTCTGCAGTCCCTTCAGAATTCTTTTGAAAAGAGCTCTGTCAGCAAAGCCGCTTATTCCATCATCTTTATGGTTCTGGTGATCATCGCACTGAACAGCTTCCGGGTTGCGGTTGATTACAGCATCGAAGCCATCAGCACAATGACCTCTTTCATCCTGGCGCTCGTACCGCTCCTTTTGGCTCTGATCGCTTCGTCTGGCGGGCTGGTGTCGGCTGCATTTTTCCATCCTGTCATACTGTTTTTGATGAATATCAGCGGATTGTTCATCCAATATGCTGTGCTGCCCCTTCTATTTCTTTCAGCGGTACTCAGCATCGTGAGTGTCCTTTCAGAAAATTACAAGGTGACGCAGCTTGCCAATCTTCTGCGGAACTGGAGCATAGGCCTTCTGGGATTGTTCGTGACCATTTTCCTTGGGGTCATCTCAGTCCAGGGAGCTTCTGCCGCAATTACGGACGGCGTGACCTTGAGGACCGCGAAATTCATCACAGGAAATTTCATCCCCGTCATCGGAAGGATGTTCACAGATGCCACAGATACAGTCATCAGTGCATCAGTGCTCTTGAAAAATACAGTGGGGATCGCGGGAGTCGCGATTCTGCTGATTATCGCAGCGTTTCCGGCAATCAAGATTCTTATGATTGCTTTTATATATAAATTTGCAGCAGCTGTCCTCCAGCCGCTCGGCGGGGGCCCGGTCATCGCCTGCCTCGACATCATCAGCAAGAGCGTCATCTACGTATTTGCGGCACTCGCCCTTGTGTCTCTTATGTTTTTCTTAAGCATAACCGTCATAATCGCTGCAGGAAATCTGACCATGATGATGAGATAGGGGTGACCGATATGGAGTTCATAAAAGAGTGGGTTACAAACATCATATTATTTGTTCTGCTGGCGACTGTTGTGGACATGCTCCTGCCGAATTCAAGCCTGCAGAAGTATACGAAGATGGTGACCGGTCTGCTTCTGATCACCATCATCCTGTCCCCGGTCCTCAAGCTGTTCACCCAGGATTTTGAAGAAGCCATTGGAAAAATAAATATCACTGAAACAGCGGAAGATCATAATATGGAAAATTTAATAGAAATGAAGAAAAAAGAAATACAAGCTTCAACCAGTGCATATATTTTAGAAGAAATGGCTGTCCAATTGAAAACGGACGCAGAAAAGGAGCTGATGGAACAGTACGGATTGGAAATTAGTGATGTAAGTCTAGTCGTGGATGAAAATAATCAGAGTGCCTTCCCTGAGAATCTGGAGAAGGTCAGCATCCAGCTAAAGCAGCAGGTTCCTGAAGAAAAAGCAGTCGAAGTGGTCTCCATGGTAGAAATCAATACGAACCAACCCTTTCCATCAAGCGCAGAAACAGATGAATCAAACGATATCGCTTCACTTCTTGCTCAAAAATGGAATATCAAGGAAGAATCTATCGAAGTCATGATAGAAGGGGGGAACAAGGATTAATGGACAATGAAAAGGGGCCGCTGGCTTGGATAAAGAAACACCTGATGGGAAGCGGTGAAAATAAGAAGCAGGGAAAATATCAATATTTGCTGATCGCCCTATTGTTCGGGGCAGCGATCATGCTCATCAGCAGCTCCTTTTTCAAGGAGGAAGAAGCTGGCGGGGTGCTTCCGGCTTTCAGCAGCCAGGAAGGGAAGGAAGCTGAAGATGTCCCGGCCTTTGGCCAAAAGAAGACAGGCGGGAACGGGTCTATCACTGATTATGAAAAAGCGTATGAAGCCCAGTTGAAGGAAGCGCTCGATTCCATTATTGGTGTCGATGATGTCACGGTTGTTGTCAATGTGGATGCAACTGAGAAGAAGGTATTGGAAAAGAACTCCACAACCAAGTCCCAAACGACCGATGAAACCGATCGAGAGGGAGGTAAAAGGAAAGTGGAGGATTTGTCCAAGGAAGACCAGCTGGTGATTATCAGAGATGGAGAAAAAGAGGTTCCGATAGTGGTGGAAACGAAGAAACCTGTTATACGGGGAGTACTCGTTGTCGCTAAAGGGGCCGATAACATACAAGTAAAAAAGTGGATCATTGAGGCTGTAACGCGGTCGCTGGATGTGCCAAGCCACCGTGTAGCTGTAATGCCAAAAAAATCTAAGGGGGAATCCTGAAATGCTATTGAAAAAACAAACAGTCTGGCTTTTAACAATGCTAAGTTTAGTCGTCGTGCTCTCTGTCTACTACATTACTACTCCTGAACAAAAAAGCAATGATCTGGCCGCAGTCGAGGAAAAGGCAAATGAAGAAACCGCAGGTGCAGAAGAGTCATCTGCTGAAGAAACTGCTTCTGAAGATGGCGAAACAGTCATCTCCGGTGTTTCCAGCGATGAAATGTTCGAAACGCTCCGCATGCAGATGGAAGATGAGCGCAGCCGGATGGAAGAGGAACTCACCAATGTCATGGCCTCCACAGATCTTTCCGCTGAAGAACGAAACGAAGCGAAGGAAAAAATCGACCAGCTTAGAGATGTTGCACAGAAAGAAATCCTTCTTGAAACAGTCATTAAAGCCATGGACTATGAAGACGTCCTTGTAAGGGCAGACGGAGAAAAAGTCCGCATTACCATCAAATCAAAAGAACACTCGCCAACAGCTGCCAACGAAATCATCCAAATGGTAAAAGGCGAAATCCCGCAGCTGCAGGTAGCATCAGTAGAATTTGAACCTGGGAAATAGAAAAGCAGAGGCGACTGTTCCAACAAGGAACGCAGGCTAAATGCGCCACGTCCTGTGGCAACGCCTGCATGACCCGCATCCTGCGGGCCTCAAGCATAAGGCGCTTTGGAATTGAAGTCGTTCTTTGCCTTCAGTTCCGAAGTGACTTATGACTCGAGCACCTAGGAGCCGGAGCTGGACAAATAGAAAAGCGGAGGGCGCTCGTTCAGCCCCGACAAGCTTAAGACGAGCAGAGCGGAAGGTTGTTCTTTAACCTTCTGATCTGATTGGCTTAAGACTCGAGGGGCTAGCTCCCGGAGCTGGACAAATAGAAAAGCGGAGGGCGCTCGTTCAGCCCCACTCTTGCAGATATGCTGAAAAGAGGCAGTGCATCACTGAATGCACTGCCTCTTTAATGTTTGATGCACACTAGGATAATAAATCTGCCGGGTTTCACTTACTTTTTCTGAAACTCCACCAGATCCTCCAGTGAATGATGAGCCTTTTTTATCGACGAGAAGATGTCTTCGTTTTGTTTTGCCTGCTCTCCGACAGAAGCAGAAAGCTCCTCGAGTGAAGCGCTTGCCTGCTCGATCACAGAGCTGAATTCTGTGACTGCATTCCCGATTGAATGGGAGGATTCCTTGATTTGCCTTGTCATGGAGCTGTAGCTGGCAATATCCTCTTTCAGCCTGATGAAGGCTGTGAAGATTTCCTCAAACGCCTGCTGGGTGTCCGAAGTGAGCGTCAGGTTGCCGGTAATGGTTTTTCCTGCAGCTCCCAGGTCTTCTTTTGCTGCCTCTGTCTCCGAAATAACCTCCTGCAGATTTTCAGAAATCATGATGGCCGTTTTCCTTGTCAGGTCGGCGAGCTTTCTGACTTCATCTGCCACTACTGCGAATCCCTTCCCGCGTTCTCCTGCTCTGGCAGCCTCAATAGATGCATTCAATGCAAGCATATTTGTTTGAGATGCTATCTCCTGGATTGAATCGGTAAACGCAGAGGTATCCTGTATCCGCAGTGAGAGGCTGCTCATCTTCGCTATCGCGTTCTGCATTTCCTTATAAGAAACGCCCATTTCTTCCGCCAATCTGCCGACCAGGGCATCGCCTGTCCGGGTGATCAGCTCGGCTGAAGCCGCATCCTGATGGAGCTTTTCTGACAGCAGGGTGGTGTCTTCTGCCTGTTTGTTTGCGACTGACAGGGATTGGTTAATTCCCATGATTGCCTCAGACTGGGTCTGCATTCCGGCGGAAACCTCGGCAATAGATCGGGACATGCTGTATGCAGCTTCAAAATTTTTGCCGCTTCTCTCTTTCACCTGTTCAATCATTTCAGAAATATCAGCTGTGCCCTTGTCTATGGCCCTCCTGATTTCCTGATCGGTTTTCAGGAGCTGTGCTGTCTTTTCCTGAGAAAGAACTATGTTCTCGGCAAGCTTGCGCGATATAGAAAATTGAAATGAAAGGAGTACCGTTACTAAAAGGTAAAGCAGATAAATTGTCACATAATTTTTCATTTCCAATGGAAGGGTGCCATGATGAAGTGCTGCAAAAGCTGTAATGAGTGTGTTTCCAAGAAAAAATGCCAGCCAGAGCAAGACTGTATCCATATAGATGGCTGCTGCGGCAATGATGAAGTATGCGAGGAAAAAAGCTGTTGGCGAGACACTGTTTTCCATAATGATGAACATGACGGCGGTAATCAGGATCATGCTTGTATACGGAACAATATGAATGGCAGATGGAATGCGGTGGAGCAACCAAACAATGCATAGGCCAATGCCCCCGGCAATCAGAATGGCAAGGATGACAGCCAGTTCCTTTTTCATTATAATATCTACAGCAGCCGCTAAGATAACGCTTACAAAAGCCGATTTAACAATCAGTGAATTTTTTCGGGCCAAATCTTCCCTTTTTATGCTCTCAAGCTTGTCCATTATGGTGTCCTCCGTCGAAATAAGTCTAATGCTGTAAGGTTTCGCTGTGCACAGGCATATTTCCTTTGAGGAATTTCACAAAAATTGAAAAAAACATTAAAATAGAAGGGCAGGATGCAAAAAGGTCCTGCTGCTTGAAAGAAGCCGGTTGAACTTTGGTGTGGTCTTATCGTATGATATTAGTATCTAGTCATAATTTTATTTAGGACAAGGGGTGCCGAATGGTATGTTAAAAGTACAAGAAATACGCGAGCTGATTAAGCTTGTTGATCAGTCTACTATCGATGAATTTGAATATGAGCACGAAGGATCTAAAATTAAAATGAAGAAAAGCGCGGCTGCAGAGGCTGCTGTTGTCCAGCCTGCGGCAGTGCAAAGGCCCATTGAGGTGCCTGTCCAGCAGCCTGCAGTTTCTGCGGCTTCTATTCAGGAAACAGCTCCGGCTGCCGTCCAGGAAGCTCCAAAGGAAACTGTACAGGATGCAGACTTACATAAAATCACCTCACCTATGGTAGGGACTTTCTATGCTTCACCATCGCCTGATGCCGATGTATATGTTAAATCAGGTTCAAAGGTATCAAAGGATTCTGTTGTCTGCATCGTTGAAGCCATGAAGCTGTTCAACGAAATCGAAGCAGAAGTGAATGGGGAAATTGTGGAAATACTGGTGAAAGACGGCCAGCTGGTCGAATACGGACAGCCATTATTTTTGGTGAAGCCTGAGTAAGGAGAGCTTTCGATGATAAAAAAATTATTAATTGCAAACAGAGGGGAAATTGCGGTACGGATCATCCGTGCCTGCAAGGAAATGGAAATAGAATCTGTTGCTGTCTATTCGGAAGCTGATAAAGAAGCATTGCATGTACAATTGGCGGATGAAGCATACTGCATCGGCCCGACAGCCTCCAAAGACAGCTATCTTAACTTTACGAATATCATTAGTGTTGCTAAACTGACAGGGTGTGATGCCATCCATCCCGGCTATGGATTCCTGGCGGAAAATGCTGCTTTTGCAGAACTGTGCCGCGAATGCAACATCATCTTTGTAGGCCCGACTCCCGAAGCCATCAATAAAATGGGCACGAAGGATATTGCCCGTGAAACAATGAGGGAAGCGGGAGTGCCGATTGTCCCTGGTTCACAGGGTGTCGTAAAGGACGTGGATGACGCCAAGGCACTGGCCGAAAAGATTGATTATCCCGTCATCATAAAGGCCACGGCCGGCGGAGGGGGTAAAGGCATCCGTGTAGCCCGCACCGAGGAAGAACTGGTAAAGGGAATCAATATCACCCAGCAGGAGGCCCTTACTGCTTTTGGAAATCCTGGCGTTTACATTGAAAAATATATTGAAGATTTCCGCCATGTGGAAATTCAGGTGCTTGCTGATAACTATGGCAATACACTTCATTTGGGCGAGAGGGACTGTTCGATTCAAAGAAGGCTTCAAAAACTCCTTGAAGAGACGCCATCTCCCGCACTTGACGGAGAAATCCGCGAAGAAATGGGAGCTGCCGCTGTTAAAGCTGCAAAAGCGGTTGATTATACAGGCGCCGGCACTGTAGAATTTATATATGACTATCAGAACCGAAAGTTCTATTTCATGGAAATGAACACAAGGATACAGGTAGAGCATCCTGTCACAGAAATGGTGACGGGGGTCGATCTGATCAAAGAACAGATCAAGGTTGCATCCGGAGAAAAGCTTGCCCTTCGCCAGGATGAAGTTACTTTTAATGGCTGGGCGATCGAATGCAGGATCAATGCGGAAAACCCGGAGAAGAACTTCATGCCTTCAGCCGGGAGGATCAGTATGTACCTTCCTCCAGGAGGCCTTGGCGTCCGGGTCGATTCTGCAGCTTATCCGGGCTATATGATTCCGCCTTATTATGACAGCATGATTGCAAAGGTCATTACCTATGGCAGCAGCCGGGAAGAAGCCATTTCCCGCATGAAGAGGGCTTTAAGCGAATTTGTGGTCGAAGGTGTACACACGACCATTCCATTCCATCTTAAGCTGCTCAGCCACGAGAAATTTGTGGAAGGACAGTTCAATACCAAGTTCCTTGAGTTGTACGAAGTGATGAAGTCTGAAGATTAACCGGAGGTGCTGTAATGAGCGAGAACATTTTGGAAATGAGCCAGGGGAATACTGGGCATGGAAAAGTAGAAATAGCTCCTGAAGTCATTGAAGTGATTGCAGGGATCGCTGCCTCTGAGGTAGAAGGGGTTGCACAGATGCGCGGCAATTTCGCCTCAGGAGTTGTCGAGCGTTTAGGCAAGAAAAATCATGGTAAAGGCGTCAAGGTTGAATTGACTGAGGAAGGCATCAAGGTAGAGGTGTACTGCCTGATGAAATTTGGCATCTCAATCCCCGCCGTCGCCCAGGAAATCCAGGATAATATCCGCCAGGCCCTGTTGAACATGACTGCTCTTGAAGCACAGGAAATCAATATTCATGTGGTGGGCATCTTATTTGAAAACCAGAAGCTTGAGCCTGAAATTGAACAGGAAATCTGATCAGAAGAGCCAAAGACAGCTAATGTCTTTGGCTCTTTCCATTACTGGACCTGCAGAAGGATATGGAACTTTCTTGCGGATAGTATTAAAAAACACCTATGAATATAAGGCATAATGGCAAAAATATTGATGAACACAGTGCGAACCCGCTTTAGTTATGCTATTATCTTCTTATGTTATTTGGACAAAGATGCCTAAAAGGAGTTAAAGAATATAATGAAAAGAAGAACAGCGAGAGAAAAAGCATTACAGGCCCTGTTTCAGATTGATGTGAGCCAGGCAGACCCTTCGGAAGCCATCGACCATGTGCTTGAGGGAGAAGAAGGGGACGAATATCTGACACTTCTGGTAACCGGTGTACTTGAAAATAAAGAGGAAATTGACAGTCTGATCAAGCAGTATCTTGAAAAATGGAAGCTGGAACGCCTTGCAACAGTTGATCGAAATCTTCTCCGCCAAGGAGTCTATGAGCTGAAATACAGCAAAGAGGTCCCGGCCAATGTTGTCATTGATGAGGCGATTGAAATTGCGAAGATATTTGGCGATGACAATTCCAGCCGTTTCATCAACGGTGTCCTCTCGAAAGTGAAGGATAGCCTGGAGTCTTAAGCGTCCTGCCTGTCCTGGCCGGACCAAAAGCATTCATTGCCCTGTCTCTATCCAGTTTAAATGTGCGATATGCCTGTTTTAGCCGTTTTGGCGTGACGGATGGCCTTATTTAAACTTATAATAGGGAAGGGCTTTTTACGCTGTTTAGATTATTGTACAGAACAAACAGCAAATGGCATGTGGATACCCAGCCCTTTAAAAGGAGTATGCTATGAAGGAACAGCGTTATCTGACCGTAGGCGCTCTAACTCTATACATAAAAAGAAAATTTGACCATGACCCGCATTTGCAGGAGATATTTGTCAAAGGCGAAATCTCTAATTTTAAGAGGCATTCGAGCGGACATATGTATTTCACGCTGAAGGATGAGAAATCCCGGATCCTGGCAGTCATGTTTTCCCGTTCTGCACGTTCAGTGAAGTTTGAGCCTGAGAACGGGATGAAGGTGCTGATCAGCGGTGAGATCTCTGTCTATGAGCCGAGCGGACAATATCAGATTTATGTCAAGCAGATGCAGCCGGATGGAGTAGGGGATCTTTTCCTGGCCTTTGAGCAGCTGAAGGAAAGGCTCCAGAAAGAGGGGCTGTTTGCTTCAGAACGCAAAAGGCCCATCCCGAAATTCCCGAAAACTGTTGGAGTGATAACGTCCCCGACAGGAGCTGCAGTAAGAGATATCATCACAACAATCAAAAGGCGCTTTCCGATCGCCAATATATTGATTTATCCGGCACTTGTACAGGGTGCCCAGGCAGCTCCTTCTGTTGCTGGCGCCATTAAACTTGCAAACCGGCAGGCCGAGGCTGATGTCCTGATCGTCGGGCGCGGCGGAGGATCGATCGAAGAGCTATGGACCTTCAATGAAGAGCAGGTGGCAAGGGCGATCGTTGGATCGGACATTCCGGTCATTTCGGCTGTCGGGCATGAAACCGACTTTACAATTGCCGATTTTGCAGCCGACCATCGCGCCCCCACACCAACCGGGGCGGCAGAAATGGCGGTTCCGCATATCGATGAATTGGCTGAAAGGATTTTAAACCGCCAGTCCAGGCTTATCAGAGCGATGAGGGAAAGAGCAGTCCTGCAGCGGGAACGATTGGGCAGACTGCAGAAATCATATGCCTTCCGCTATCCGCAGCGGCTGTACGAACAGAAGCTAGAACAGGCAGACAAGATGACAGAACAGCTGAAAAAGAGCGCAGGCAGGCTTGCAGAGCTGAAACGCGAGGAGCGGGACAGGCTGCTGCAAAGGCTCTTGAGGAATCATCCAAATGATTTGTACAAGGATGCGAAGGAAACCCATTTACGCGGCAGCCGTGCACTCGGCAGGGCTATGAAAGAAGTTTTGACCAAGAAGCAGAAGGAATTCAGCGGCATGGTTTCAACCCTTGAGGCGCTGAGCCCGCTTAAGATTATGGACAGAGGCTACAGCTTGGCCTATAGCGGGGAAGGCGAGCTCCTGAAGAGTGTCTCCCAGGTTGAAAGGGGCGATGATGTCCAGGTGAAATTGGCTGATGGAACTTTTAATTGCAAGGTGACAGGCAAAGAGGAGTGATAGAAATGGCTGCAGAAGAAAAACTCACATTCGAAGAAGCGATGAAAAAGCTTGAAGGAATTGTAGAAAAGCTGGAAGAAGGCGATGTGCCGCTCGAAGAGGCCATTGCCATCTATAAGCAGGGCATGGAGCTGTCCAAGCTGTGCCATGATAAGCTGCAAAGAGTGGAAGAACAGCTGACGGAGGTTCTGACAGAAGAAGGCAGGAAAGAACCGTTTGTCATCGAGGAGGAGGAGTAATGGTGCCGAATGTACAGCTTGATTCTTTTTCAGAGGTCCATATAAAGATGCTTGAGCGTGAGCTGGAGGAAAGTGTCAGCAGACTGGCCGCCCCGGAGGTTCTGAAAAAGGCCATGCATTATTCTCTGCAGGCCGGGGGCAAAAGGATCAGGCCGCTCCTCGTATTCGCTACTCTCAAGGCTTTTGGGGAAGATACAAAAAAAGGCCTGCAGGCTGCAGCTGCTGTGGAGATGATCCATACCTACTCCCTTATCCATGATGACCTCCCAAGCATGGACGATGATGATCTCAGGCGGGGGAAGCCGACCAGCCATAAAGTGTTTGGCGAGGCAAATGCCATCCTTGCTGGAGACGCACTGCTGACATACAGCTTCCAGCTTCTTGCACAGATGGCTCCTGAGGATGCTGATGCGGAAGTGAAGCTTGCTTTAATCAATGAGCTTGCAAGGGCTTCGGGTGCTGAAGGCATGGTAGGCGGCCAGACGGCAGATATTGAGGGAGAGGACAAAGACCTTGATCTTGAAGAGCTTGAATACATACATGTGCACAAAACCGGGAAGCTTCTTGCATTCAGTGTAGCAGCAGGGGCTCTCCTCTCGCGTGCAGAGGAAAGCAGGCTGAAAAGCCTGAATGAATTTGCCCACCATCTGGGCCTTGCTTTCCAAATCAGGGATGATATCCTCGACCTGGAAGGAAATGAAGAGGTCCTTGGAAAGCCGGTTGGCAGTGATGAAACCAACAATAAAAGCACCTACCCATCCATTCTCACTATGGAAGGAGCAAACAAGGCGCTTGAACATCATATAGGGATGGCAAAGGCCCGGCTGCAGGAAACAGGCCTTGAAATCCAGCTGCTGGAAGAGATAACCAATCTGGTGGCGAACAGGGATCACTGATTAATTGGCAGTTTCTGCTGATCCTGCAGCTGCCGGATATGAGAAGGAAGCCGTTTGCCGCATCGGGCCAACGGCTTTTTCTTTGGTCAGGAAGTGATTGATTTTCAGCTTATAGACAGGACAGAATTCCCTTTTTGCATTCAGCAGCTATGCTTTTCTTTAGTGAAACGGTTCCTGCCCTCCAGCAGATCTGGATGTCCCATAAGGGAAATCAGTTGGAAAATCGCCTGCAATGCGTTACTCTTATGGTACAATGCAGGGAATGTGCTATATTTTGTTGTGGAAAATTGTCATATCGTTATAATAAAAGAGAATTAATAATAACAGTGATTTAAAAAGAAATGAAAGTGAGTGATCCAAGACATGGATCTATTATCGATTAAGGACCCTTCATTTTTAAAAGGGCTCTCCAATAAAGAACTGGAAGATCTCAGCCAGGATATCAGGAATTTTCTTATAGAAAAACTTTCAGTGACAGGCGGCCATATCGGACCCAACCTAGGAGTCGTTGAACTGACGATCGCCCTCCACAAATGCTTTGAAAGCCCAAAGGACAAGTTTCTCTGGGATGTGGGCCACCAGTCTTATGTCCATAAGATCCTTACAGGCAGAGCCTGTGAATTTGATACCCTCAGGCAGTATAAAGGACTGTGCGGTTTTCCGAAGCGGATTGAAAGCGAACATGATGTTTGGGAGACCGGCCACAGCTCGACTTCTTTATCAGCGGCCATGGGCATGGTCATTGCGAGGGATTTGAAAAAAGAGGATTCCCATATCGTCCCGATCATCGGGGATGGCGCACTGACAGGCGGGATGGCGCTTGAAGCGCTCAATCATATCGGACACGAGCAAAAGAATATGATTGTCATCCTCAATGATAATGAAATGTCGATTGCACCAAATGTCGGGGCCCTGCACAATGTTCTCGGGAAACTCCGGACAGCCGGCAAGTATCAGTGGGTGAAGGATGAGCTCGAGCTTCTCCTCAAAAAAATCCCTGCTGTCGGCGGAAAGCTTGCTTCAACTGCTGAAAGAGTAAAAGACAGCTTGAAATATCTTCTGGTTTCGGGCATGTTTTTTGAGGAAATGGGCTTTACCTACTTAGGCCCGATCGATGGCCATAATTTTGAAGAGCTGTTTGAAACGCTCAGCTATGCAAAGAAAACAGAAGGTCCTGTCCTTCTGCATGTGATCACTAAGAAGGGGAAAGGCTATTCCCCTGCTGAAAAGGATACAGTCGGGACCTGGCACGGGACAGGCCCATACAAAATTGATACAGGCGACTTTGTTAAACCGATCAACCCGCCGCCTGCCTGGAGCAAGCTTGTCAGTGAAACCGTAAGGAAGCTGGCGAGGAAGGACAGCAGGATTGTTGCAATCACTCCTGCCATGCCTGTAGGATCAAAGCTTGAAGGCTTTGCCAGCGAGTTCCCGGACCGCATGTTTGATGTGGGTATAGCGGAGCAGCATGCAACAACTGTCGCAGCAGGGCTTGCCACACAAAATATGAAGCCGTTCCTGGCTATCTATTCGACCTTCCTGCAGCGTGCCTATGACCAGGTGGTGCATGACATATGCCGCCAGAACCTGAATGTCTTCATCGGAATCGACCGCGCAGGCCTTGTGGGCGCTGACGGTGAAACCCACCAGGGTGTATTTGACATCGCCTTCATGAGGCATGTGCCAAATCTGGTGATGATGATGCCGAAAGATGAAAATGAAGGCCAGCATATGGTCAACACTGCTCTTGCTTATGATGACGGCCCGATTGCGATGCGTTTCCCGAGGGGCAACGGAATCGGTGTGCCGATGGATGAGACGCTGATCAAAATTCCTATCGGCACTTGGGAAGTGCTGAAGGAAGGGGACGATGCTGCAATCCTTACCTTTGGTACAACGATCCCGATGGCGATGGAAGCAGCAGATCAGCTGGAAAGGCAGGGCTACTCAATAAAAGTCGTCAATGCCAGGTTCATCAAGCCGCTTGACAAGAAGATGCTGTCAGAAATATTAAGTTTGAATATGCCGATACTAACTATAGAAGAAGCTATCCTGCAGGGCGGATTCGGAAGCGCCGTCCTTGAGTTTGCCCATGAAAACGGGTTCCATCAGGCAGCTGTCGAACGCATGGGAATCCCTGATGAGTATATTGAACATGGAAGCGTAAAGGAACTGCTCGAAGAAATCGGCCTGACCTCTGAGATGGCCGTACAAAAGCTCGCAAAATTGGCGAGAAAAAAACAAAAAAGGGCTTAACAGATGAAAAGTAAGAAAGAACGTTTAGATGTATTGCTCGTAGAAAGAGGGCTTATCGAGACAAGGGAAAAGGCAAAGCGCGCCATCATGGCCGGACTTGTCTATACGAACGAGAGCCGCCTCGATAAGCCTGGTGAAAAGGTAGGCGCCGATATTCCGCTCACAGTAAAAGGCAAGCTGATCCCCTATGTCAGCCGCGGCGGACTGAAGCTTGAAAAGGCGATCAAAGAGTTCGATGTCGACATTTCAGGCAAGGTGCTTCTTGATATAGGAGCATCAACCGGCGGCTTCACTGACTGTGCGCTGCAGAATGGGGCGAAAATGTCATATGCATTGGATGTAGGCTATAATCAGCTTGCCTGGAAGCTGAGGCAGGACGAGCGGGTGGAGGTAATGGAAAGGACCAACTTCCGCTATGTGACTCCTGCCGATCTGGCAGGGGAGATGCCAGATTTTGCGTCGATTGATGTATCGTTTATTAGCTTGAAGCTTATTCTGCCTGTTCTAAAAACCCTGCTGGTTCCCGGGAGTGATGTTATTGCGCTTGTAAAGCCGCAGTTTGAAGCAGGACGTGAGCAGGTCGGAAAAAAAGGGATTGTCCGCGATCCCAAGGTCCATGCCGACGTCATTGACCGCATGATCCGCTTTTCCCTGGAACAGGGATATGATGTCAGAAACCTTTCCTATTCCCCGATAACAGGAGGGGACGGCAATATTGAGTTCCTTCTTCACCTGAGGTGGGAAGGGGAAAAGGAAACAGGCATAAACGGACTTTCTGCTTCCGTGGATGAAATAGTCAAGGAAGCTCATGCCGAGCTGAAATCAAAGCAGCAGAAAGAAGAGGAATAAGCATCATGCTTATTCCTTTTTTTCGGCGCTGGACCATCGAATTATGGCGGTTCTTGGCTATTCGTGCTGTCTATTGCAGAAAAAATTGTACATTCAGCAGAAAATCGGCTAACATATGGATAGAAATCAGGTTTCGACTGCCTATAGAGGTGATAAAGTGAATAAAGGACAACGACATATCAAAATAAGAGACATCATAGCCAATAATGATATTGAAACACAGGATGATCTTGTGGACGAGCTGAAAAATGCCGGTTTTAATGTGACCCAGGCAACTGTGTCAAGAGATATAAAAGAGCTTCATCTTGTAAAAGTTCCTTTAATGGATGGAAGATATAAATACAGCCTGCCGGCGGATCAAAGGTTCAATCCGCTGCAGAAACTAAAACGCAATTTAATGGATGCTTTTGTCCGGATTGATACTGCCGGCCATTTGCTTGTTATGAAAACGCTGCCCGGGAATGCGATGGCAATCGGCGCACTGATAGACAATCTTGACTGGGAAGAAATTCTCGGTACGATTTGCGGCGACGATACCTGCCTGATCATCTGCAAAACACCTGAAGATACTGAAGTGATATCCAACCGCTTCATCGATATGCTTTAAATTGGGGTGAAAATCTTTGCTAAGTGAATTATCCATTAAAAATTTCGCTATTATAGAAGCCCTTTCTGTTTCATTTGAAAAGGGCTTAACTGTATTGACTGGGGAAACGGGCGCAGGCAAATCGATCATCATCGATGCCATCCACCTTTTAGTGGGCGGACGGGGGTCTTCGGAGTTTGTCCGGCACGGCGAGCAGAAAGCTGAGATCGAGGGTCTTTTCCAAATAGACGGCCAGGATCATCCCTGTTATAAAAAATCAAGGGAATTTGGGATTGACATCGAGGACGGGATGGTGGTCCTTCGCCGGGATATCTCACGGACAGGCAAGAGTGTATGCCGGGTCAATGGAAAGCTGGTGACCATTTCTGCACTCCGGGAAATCGGATCTACTATCATCGACATCCATGGACAGCATGAGCACCAGGAATTGATGGATGAAACCCTGCATTTATCTTTGCTTGACCAGTTTGGCTCTGAGGAAATCATGCCGGCCCTGCATGAATACCGGGAAGTATTCCAATCTTATGAACAAACAGCCAAAAAGCTCAAGAATTTGAGTGAGAACGAACAGCAGATGGCCCACAGGCTTGATTTGATTCAATTTCAGCTGGAGGAAATTGAGGGAGCCGGGCTGAAAATCAACGAAGACGAAGAGCTTTATGAAGAAAAAACGAAGCTGGGGAACTTCGAAAGGATTTATGACAGCATGCAGGCTGGCTATACTGCTCTTCAAGGGGAGCAAAAGGGGCTGGACTGGATCGGCCTTGTTATGGGCCATCTGCAGGAAGCAGCTGAACTGGATCCTGAATATAAGGAAATGGCAGATGCTGTATCCAACAGTTTTTATATGCTTGAGGATGTTTCAAGCAGTCTGAGGAGCAAGCTTGATTTTCTTGAATATGATCCTGCCAGGCTGAATGAGATTGAAGAAAGGCTGACAGAAATCAATCAGCTCAAAAGGAAATACGGCAAGACAATCGAGGAAATCCTTGAATATGCATCAGGGATAGAAGAAGAAATTGAGACATTGCAGAATAAGGAAACACATATTGATCAGCTTCAAAAGGAGCTTTCTTCCCTTCAGAAGGATTTAAGCCTTGAAGCCGAGCAATTAAGCAGGCTTCGGAGAAAGAGCGCCAAAAAGCTGACCTCTCTCATCCATAAGGAACTGAAAGAGCTGTATATGTCGAAAACGGTGTTCGAAGTGAAATTTGAGGAATTGTCCAGCCGGGGCTACCATCGCAACGGTGCTGACAAGATAGAATTTTATATATCCACCAATCCGGGCGAACCGCTCAAGCCCCTTTCCAAAGTCGCCTCGGGCGGTGAGCTGTCCAGAATCATGCTGGCTTTGAAAAGCATCTTCTCGAAGCATCAGGGGGTCACATCGATTATCTTTGATGAGGTTGACACAGGGGTCAGCGGACGCGTCGCACAGGCAATCGCTGAGAAGATTCACCATGTTTCAAGGGATTCACAGGTTCTCTGTATTTCCCACCTTCCACAGGTTGCTGCAATGGCAGATACACATCTGTTCATCGCAAAGTCTACGCGTGATGGAAGAACTAAAACAACAGTGAAACCGCTCAATTCCGAGGATAAAATCAAGGAAATCGGCCGGATGATATCCGGGGTGGAAATCACTGATTTGACGAAAGAGCATGCTAAGGAATTGCTCCAGCTTGCCCAGCAAATAAAAATAACTTGAAAAGCTATCCAAAGAGGGTAGCTTTTTTTATATGGCCAAAGGTTATAAGTTCTCACTAAGGAGGCAAAATTAAAGATGTAGCCATTTGACGTGTGGACTAGAAGCGAGGAGAGTGAAGGTTTTGAATTTAGAGCTACTAAGAAGAATAATTGGTGGAATTCTCCTTGTTTCATTAATTGCAGCAGGGTTTTCCAAACCCTTTCAAGAATATATCAGCATTCCCAAAGAGATTACCCTATTTGAAGGTGAAACATACAATTTCAGCAAGGCGGCACCTGTGTCTGCAACAATGAAAACAGAAGCGGCGGCAGCTCTCAAGCAGGAGGGAAGCGAGGTTGCCGTAAAGGGAAAGAAAATTGGAAAAGACGAAATGCTGCTTGAACTGGCAGGATTTCCAGTTAAAAAAGTTGATGTGAATGTATTGAGGGATTTTAAGGTCATTCCCGGAGGCCAGTCAATCGGGGTTAAACTGAATACGGTCGGGGTGCTGGTAGTCGGCCATCACCTTGTGGATGCAAAAGACGGCAAAGCTTCCCCCGGCGAAACCGCAGGGATTAAAGTAGGAGATATCATCACGCAGATAAACGGACAAAATATTGAGAAGATGTCCGATGTGGCACCCTTTGTCCAGGAAGCCGGACAGACGGGCAAGGCAATGAAGATCACACTTACAAGGGAAAATGGCAAAATCAGCACCGAACTGACACCCCTTAAAGATAAGGCGGAAAATAATTTTAAACTGGGCCTGTATATTAGGGATTCTGCAGCCGGAATCGGCACCATGACCTTTTATCATCCAGGTTCTATGAAGTACGGGGCCCTCGGCCATGTTATAAGTGATATGGATACAAAAAAACCGATCGTGGTCGATGATGGACAAATTGTCCGTTCGACTGTTACATCCATTGAAAAAGGAAGCAACGGGAATCCGGGCGAAAAGCTCGCAAGATTTTCTTCAGATAAAAAGGTTATTGGGAATATTAAAAGAAACAGTCCCTTTGGCATTTTTGGCGAACTGAACAGGGGCATGAAAAACGGCGTGCTTGACAAGCCGATGCCTATAGCGCTTTCGCATCAGGTGAAAGAGGGGCCGGCCCAGATTCTTACAGTTGTAGATGATGACGAGGTAGACCTGTTTGATATTGAAATTGTCAGCACTATACCACAGAAGTTCCCTGCAACAAAAGGGATGGTCATCAAAGTGACAGATCCTGAACTGCTGGATAAAACAGGCGGTATTGTTCAGGGGATGAGCGGGAGCCCGATCATTCAGAACGAAAAGGTTGTCGGGGCAGTCACGCACGTATTCGTGAATGATCCTACCAGCGGGTACGGAGTCCATATCGAGTGGATGCTCAATGAAGCAGGAATAGATATTTATGAAAAAAGCGAAGAAAAAGCAAGCTGAAATGTGTGGAGGAAGAAGGCGTGCACGGGGCCTTCTTTTTTCTTTTGTGAGCTCTAAAGAAAAATCGACAAAAACCAGCCAAATGATCAATGTATATGCGAATAAAGTCGAATGAGGAAGAAAACAGAAGAAAAATAAAGGTTTTATCAGGTTTTTAAGAAAAATTCAAAAAACAAAAGGAATTTCGTTTGCATTGTCGAATTTGTCATTTAGAATAGAACTAGATAGAAAAAGAGACCACAAATGGATTTGAGGAGGAAACAATACGTGAGAAAAATAAAAGTATGTATCGTGGATGACAATCGCGAGCTTGTCGGGCTTCTGGAGGAATATATCGCATCCCAGGATGATATGGAAGTGAGCGGGGTGGCCCATAATGGCCAGGAATGCCTGGAGGTACTGGAAGAAACTGAACCGGACGTTCTAGTCCTTGATATAATCATGCCGCATCTGGATGGGCTTGGAGTGCTTGAAAAGCTGCGTGAATCACGGAGATCATCGATGCCGAATGTCATCATGCTTACAGCTTTCGGCCAGGAGGATGTTACGAAAAAAGCGGTGGATCTTGGGGCTTCCTATTTCATCCTCAAACCATTTGATATGGAGAATCTCGCCGGCCATATCCGCCAGGTAAGCGGCAAGTCCAACCCGGTCATCCGCAAGTCCCAGTCATCCGCCTACAGAAGCCAAGAATCCAAGCCTAAAAATCTTGATGCAAGCATCACAAGCATCATTCATGAAATTGGTGTGCCTGCCCACATTAAAGGTTATTTATACTTGCGCGAAGCAATATCCATGGTCTATAACGATATTGAACTGCTCGGATCCATTACAAAGGTTCTTTACCCGGATATCGCCAAAAAGTATAATACCACTGCCAGCAGGGTGGAAAGGGCAATCCGCCATGCGATCGAGGTAGCATGGAGCAGGGGGAATATCGATTCCATCTCTTCTCTTTTCGGCTACACTGTAAGCATGACAAAAGCCAAGCCCACTAACTCGGAATTCATCGCGATGGTTGCTGATAAACTGCGCCTGGAGCATAAAGCTTCTTGAAAGGGCTAGGCATTTTTAAGGTTTTTTTAATTTATGCCGCGACTGCCTGAAAGAAGGCCTTAAAAATGAAATCATATACTTTTAAAGGAGAGCATTCCATTCTGGGGTGCTTTTTATTTTGGCTAAAAGGACAGGATAATGGCAAATATTCTGTTAGTTTATGAAGGAACCTGCCAAAATGCCTATTTTTCCGCTATAATGAATACAAATGCCTGCTGGAAAGGGAAAAGTCCTATGGAGATATTTTCTGATGAGTCGCTAAGAATTGAATGTGAAGAAGATGAAGTTTATATAACTGTTCTCAGAAAAGGCTATTCTTTAAAAAGTCTGGAAAAAGAACTGTTAAATTTTCCGAGAATTTCAATTACAAAATTTATGGTACTGAAAGAGGCGCTTGAACTGGCCGATTCAGGAAGGAAGCTTATTGGCGAACTGAAACCCCTGGCAGCTGTAAGCCTTAGCAAGGACATGATGGAAGCAAAGCTCCGGCTGAACTGCACGGAAGCTTATTTCAATGCAGAATTTAAGACTATAGCCGATCGAATAGCCTTACAGCTTCAGGAACTCGGGGTGGAACATGCGATTGAGGAGGATGTGCTGAGAAGCGTCCCTGTGCAAAAGGAAGCTGTCATTGCAAAGGGCCTTCCTCCCCGGCATGGAAGCGATGCTGTCATCTGCTATTTTGAGCAGAGTGAAAGGAAGCCCGCCATAAGGGAAGACGGCACCGCGAATTATTATGATATGAACTTCATTGATGAGGTTCAGGAAGGGGATTGGCTCGGCGAGAAAATTCCTGCAGAAGAAGGGGTTTTTGGTGAAACGCTGACAGGAGATCCGGTTCCTCCGTTAAAAGGAAAAGATAAAAAACTGCTTTATGACAAAAAAACGGTAAAAGCTTGTGAAGAGGACGGTAAAATGGTGCTGAGGGCGTTATGCGACGGTGTTGTCACATTCCGGGGCGGCAAGGTATCTGTAGGCCGCCATCTAGTCATAGAAGGCGATGCAGGCCCTGAAACAGGCAATATCGAATTTGATGGAAGCATTACAGTCAGGGGTATTGTCAAGCCGGGCTACTGCGTCAATGCTTCTCTTGACATTTCTATTTTAGGAGAACTCGGCATCAGCGGGTTTAAAGAAATCGTTTCGGAAAAAGGGGATATTTTCATTAAAGGAGGCGCGTTCGGCCAGGGATCCGGCATGATAAAGGCGGGAAAGAATATTTATATAAAGCACTCTAATGAATGCAGCCTGACAGCAGGCGGTGATATTCATATCGGCTATTATTCGATCGGCGGAATCCTGAAAGGAAGAAACATCTTTGCGGATGAAAGAAAAGGAAAGCTGATAGGAGGCCTGATAGAGGCTAAAGGAAGGGTGCAGGCCGGCATCATCGGAAACAGGCTGGAAAGGAAAACGATTATACAGATTGAAGGATTTGACAGAAATACAGTCAACGAAGAGCTTGAGACACTCCTTCTTGCATACAGAAAAAGGGCCGCTGAAATGGAAAAAGGCAAAAAGCAGCTTGAAATCTTCGAACAATACATAAATCAGCTGAGCGACAAGCAGCAGAAGCAGTATGAACAGACATTAAGCCTGTTTGAGAGGCAGATGGAGGAAATCGCCGTACTTGACCATCAAAGGAAGATATTGACGGGCCTGCTTGAGACGAAGGGTGAAGGGGAAGTATCCATCCTGCAGGTCGCATATCCGGAAACACAGCTCCAGATTAAAAGCCAATCAAGAAAGCTGGATACTTCAGTCAGGGGCACCTTCTATGCTGTCAGGAACAGCATGCATTTCGAATAGTCCTCAATCAATTCTTTTTTTCAAGTTCCATCATCTTCTGTATTAAAATATGCTGGGGCATGTGCATGATTTGCTCTAGTGGAACATTGAGCTTCTCGGCAAGCTTGATTGCCGTTTCGGGGGAAATCTGCAATGGCTTCATCTCCGTCCCTCCTTTCTGAATATCAGCAGCAAATGATAAATTTCCAATAATAATACTTATCTGCAAAGAACAGCACCCCGGCAGCGAACGGGGTGCTGTTCTTTATATAACGGGAATGAAATATTCTGTGCTCCCGGGTTGCCTGTGTAAATAATCAATCAGCCTTTTTAGCCTGGATCCTCTCTCTTCTAAAACGGTCCTGCACCTTATTCCTTTTTCGGTCGCGGTACAGTATGAAGCCGGCGACAAACCCCAGCCCCAGCAAAAAGAAAAGCAGGCCGGCCAGGAATTGAAGCCATAAATAGGGGAAAGGGCTTTGGAGAATGCCAAATACCATATCCCTCATCAGTTTAACACCAATGGCAGCAATAAAGCCGGGTATCAATAAAACAACTAATGCAGCGATTCTTATCATATTTTGCCCCTTATTTAAAAAAGTCTCTTCATCGGTAATGATAAATTATAGAAGAAATTTGTCAAGCATGGAGAAAATTATTACAATAGTATTGAAAGATCTTGCAGACTATCAGTGAAAAAATCTTCGTACTAAGAGAGGGATAGCCATGCAGACAGTTATGATAGTCGGTGCCGGAAAAGGCGGAACGGCCATTTTGCGGCTCCTGAGAGAAACGGCGGTCCTTGATGTATCGGCAGTTGTCGATATCAATGACAATGCTCCGGGAATCCAGCTTGCACGCCTGGAAGGGATTCGGACCGGTCCCGATTGGAGAGAATACATAAAAGAAGATCCAGATATCATCATTGAAGTGACGGGTGAAGAGAAGGTTTTTATCGATCTCAGGGAAGCACGGTCGAAAAATACAGTGCTTATTCCCGGAAGTGTAGCCTTTCTTATCAGCAAGCTGCTTGAGGAAAAAGAAGAGCTTATTGAGGAATTCAAAAATGAAACATATAAGCATGACCTGATTTTCAATTCTACGGACGATGGAATGGTCGTTGTCAATGGAGAAGGCCGGATCATCCTCTTTAATCGAAGCGCCGAAAGGATGACAGGCATCCCAGGCGGAAAGGCAATCGGAAAACACGTACTTGATGTGATACCAGGCAGCTGCCTTCCGAGGGTACTGGAAACGAAAAGGACAGAGCTGAATCAGGAGCTTGTGCTTGCGAATGGACTGGAAATCATAACGACCAGGATACCGATGATTGGGGAAAAGGGAGAGCTGATCGGTGCGTTCTCTGTTTTTAAGGATATTACCGAAGTAGTCAATCTCGCCGAAGAAATCACAAACCTGAAAGAAATACAAACCATGCTCCAGGCTATCATCCAATCAAGCGATGAAGCGATTTCGGTGGTGGATGAAAATGGAAAGGGGCTGCTGATCAATCCGGCTTATACAAGGATCACTGGACTGACAGAGGAGCAGGTAATCGGACAGCCGGCAACGGCAGATATTTCTGAAGGAGAAAGTGTACATATGAAGGTCCTTCAGTCGAGAAGGGCAGTAAGGGGGGCGGCGATGAGAGTCGGCCCCGGCAAAAAGGAAGTGGTTGTCAATGTCGCTCCGGTAATTGTGGACGGCAAGCTGAAGGGCAGCGTAGGTGTCATCCATGATATGTCAGAAATCAAAAGCCTGAACAGGGAACTTACTAGGGCACGGCAAATTATCCGTACGCTTGAAGCAAAATATTCTTTTGAGGATATTATCGGCACATCCGAAGAAATGACATTGGCGATTGAGCAGGCAAAGCTGGGGGCTAAAACGCCGGCAACCATTCTTCTCAGGGGAGAGTCCGGAACGGGCAAGGAATTGTTTGCCCATGCCATCCACAATGCTAGCGGGAGAAAATACAATAAATTTATAAGGGTCAATTGTGCGGCCTTGTCGGAAACCCTGCTGGAAAGCGAGCTTTTTGGCTACGAGGAGGGCGCCTTTTCCGGCGCCAAACGGGGAGGGAAGCGCGGCCTGTTTGAAGAGGCCCATAACGGCAGCATTTTCCTCGATGAAATTGGCGAAATGACAGCCAATACACAGGCCAAGCTGCTAAGGGTGCTGCAGGAGAATGAGATCACAAGAGTTGGCGGCACTAAGCCGATTCCGATAAATGTAAGGATCATTGCTGCGACCAATGTAAATCTGGAAAAGGGGATTGCTGCCGGCACTTTCCGTGAGGATTTATATTACCGGATAAACAGGATGCCGATACATATTCCTCCTTTAAGGAATAGAAAGCAGGATATTCCACAGCTCTGCAGCAGGCTGATCCAGAAGATCAATCAGGAATATGGGCGCAATGTCGATAAGGCTTCGGAAGAGGCTATATCAGCACTTATGTCCTATGACTGGCCGGGCAATGTAAGGGAACTGGATAATATTCTGGGGCGCGCCATTATTTTTATGGGCTATAATGAAACGGAAATTGAAGTAAGGCATCTTCCTGAAATGATTTTGAAGCAGCATAAGGGTGAAACGCCAGCAAGTTCAGTTCCGGAAGAATATGGCGGGAATGACGCCCCGCTTGCCGAGCTTGTCGAAAACTTTGAAGCCTCCATGATTAAAAGGGCCCTGGATAAGCATAATGGCAATAAAACGGCAGCTGCCAAAAGCCTGGGATTGTCTGTCCGGAATTTGTATTATAAGCTTGAAAAATATAACCTTGCAAATAATGGCGTGCAATAATTTTCATAGCGTGAAAAATTCTGCAGGTTCTTTAGTGGGATGAATAAAGCGTTTTCAGTAAATGTAGGCTGGCACATTTCTTGCATAGTATAATATTGGTGTCGCAGCATTTGATTAAAGGGGTTGAAAACAAATTGAGGTTGAGCTCGCTCATAGAAAAAGCAGCAGGAAACAGAAAACAGACAGTCGCAGTTGCCGCAGCAGAAGACCATGAAGTAATGGACGCAGTAGCGGAAGCGGCCAAGCGCAATTTGGCTCATTTTAAATTATTCGGCGACGGAGAAGCAATTGAAGAACTGATCTATAATAGAAAT
The DNA here is from genome assembly GCF_030733525.1 of Bacillus sp. MMSF_3328. Taxonomy (NCBI): domain Bacteria; kingdom Bacillati; phylum Bacillota; class Bacilli; order Caryophanales; family Bacillaceae; genus Bacillus; species Bacillus sp. MMSF_3328. The sequence continues at coordinate 327,135 of NZ_JASHIV010000001.1, forward strand.
CTTGCGGCTGCGGGTGGAAGGATAGAAGTTATCCATGCACGAACAGCAGAAGCAGCAGCTGAAATGGCTGTAAGGGCAGTAAGCCAAAAAGAAGCCAGTGTGCTGATGAAAGGCAATCTTTCAACTTCGATCATATTAAAAGCAGTGCTTAATAAAGATTATGGGCTTAGAACGGGCAGTGTCCTTTCCCATGCAGCTGTTTTTGAAGTGCCTGGCTACGACAGGCTCATCATCATTACGGATGCAGCCATGAATATTGCGCCGGATTTGAAGCAGAAAGAGCAAATCATTAATAATACAGTCAAGATTGCGAGAAGCATAGGCATCGACAATCCAAAGGTGGCTCCGATTGCTGCCGTTGAAACGGTCAATCCTTCTATGCAGGCAACTTTGGATGCTGCCGCTCTGGCCATGATGAATAAAAGGGGCCAGATCAGAAACTGCATTGTTGACGGCCCGCTTGCACTGGATAATGCAATCTCGCCAGCGGCAGCCGAGCATAAAGGAATCAGCAGCGAAGTTGCAGGAAATGCAGATATACTGCTTGTCCCTGCTATTGAGACAGGCAATGCTTTATATAAATCGCTTATGTATTTCGCAGGTGCAAAGGTCGGGGCAGTCATTGCAGGCGCCAAAGCGCCGATCGTCCTGACATCACGGGCTGATTCGGCAGATAGCAAGCTGAACTCACTCGCTTTGGCCCTTTGCTCTGCATCATCTTAATTTTTTTGAAAAACAGGGGAGGAATATTAAAATGGAACTATTCAAATATATGGAGACTTATGATTATGAGCAGCTTGTATTCTGTCAGGATAAACAATCAGGACTGAAGGCAATCATCGCCATCCATGATACAACTCTTGGACCGGCTCTCGGCGGTACGCGCATGTGGACGTATGAGTCTGAAGAGGCGGCAATTGAAGATGCCCTGCGCCTGGCCAGGGGGATGACTTATAAGAATGCAGCAGCCGGCCTGAATCTGGGCGGAGGCAAAACGGTCATCATCGGAGATCCCCGCAAGGATAAGAATGAGGAGCTGTTCCGTGCGTTCGGCCGCTATATCCAAGGGCTGAACGGCCGTTATATTACTGCCGAGGATGTAGGCACAACGGTAGCAGACATGGATATGATCCATGAGGAAACAGATTATGTCACGGGCATTTCACCGGCTTTCGGTTCTTCCGGAAATCCTTCACCGGTCACGGCATACGGCGTATATCGCGGAATGAAGGCAGCTGCAAAAGAAGCTTTCGGCAGCGATTCACTGGAAGGGAAAGTCATTGCCGTGCAGGGAGTAGGAAATGTGGCATTCAATCTTTGCCGCCATCTGCATGAAGAAGGCGCAAGTCTGATTGTGACTGATATCAACAAAGAGGCAGTTCAGCGCGCAGTCGATGAGTTTGGTGCAAAGGCAGTGAATCCGGATGAGATTTACGGAGTAGAATGTGACATCTATGCACCATGTGCCCTGGGAGCTGTCATCAATGATTCAACCATACCTCAGCTGAAGGCCAAGGTAATTGCCGGTGCAGCCAACAACCAGCTGAAAGATACTGCTCACGGTGATCTGATCCATGAAATGGGAATCGTCTATGCCCCTGATTATGTCATCAATGCCGGCGGGGTCATCAATGTAGCTGACGAGCTGTACGGGTATAACCGCGACAGGGCTATGAAAAAAGTTGAGACCATTTACAACAATATTGAAAAAGTAATTGAAATCGCCAAAAGAGACGCTATTCCTACTTATAAGGCCGCTGACCGTATGGCTGAGGAAAGAATTGAAAGAATGCGTAATTCACGGAGCCAATTTCTTCAGAACGGGCACCACATCCTTAGCAGGCGCTAACCCGGGGACTGCTGAAAAAGGACAACAAGAGCGCTGAATAATTTATTCAGCCTCTTTGATTTTAATGATATAGCAGCATATCCAGCGGCTATAATGATAGAAAGAGACAATCTGAATTGGAGGTTTAATCTTGCAGGTACACAACCATCGAATTCTCGTAATCAACCCAGGTTCAACTTCCACGAAAATCGGAGTATTCGATAATGATATATCCATTTTTGAAAAGACGATCCGCCATGATTCCGGGGAAATCAATTCATTTGAAAAAATCATCGATCAATATGCCTTCAGGAAAAGGACAATCCTCGAAGCACTGGACCAAGAAGGCATGAATATTTCCAAGCTTGATGCCGTCTGCGGGCGCGGCGGTCTTCTGCGGCCGATCGAGGGGGGCACATACGGGGTAAATGAAGAGATGCTCCGCGATCTGAGGGAAGGCTATTCAGGCCAGCACGCATCCAATCTCGGCGGGATCATTGCCTTCGAAATAGCGTCAGGCCTTAACATTCCTTCTTATATAGTAGATCCTGTCGTAGTGGACGAGCTTGAAGATATTGCGAGGATTTCAGGATTTGCCCTGATCGAAAGAAAGAGCATCTTCCATGCCCTTAATCAGAAAGCGGTAGCCAGACGGGTCGCTAAAAAGCTGGGCAGGAAATATGAAGATTTAAATCTGATCGTTGCCCATATGGGCGGCGGGATCACTGTGGGCGTCCATAAGATGGGAAAAGTCGCTGATGTGAACAACGGGCTTCATGGAGATGGCCCATTCAGCCCGGAAAGGGCAGGCACCGTCCCGGCAGGAGATCTGGTGGACCTTTGTTTTTCAGGGGACTTCTATCGCGATGAAATCATGAAAAAGCTTGTTGGCCAGGGCGGCCTTGTCGGTTATTTGGGGACGAACGATGCGGTCGAGGTCGAAAAAATGATTGAAAAGGGCAGTGAAGAAGCTAAGCTGGTCTACTCCGCGATGGCCTATCAGGTCGCCAAGGAGATTGGATCGGCAGGTGCAGCCCTATCCGGCAGGGTGGATGCCATTATTTTGACAGGCGGACTAGCCTACGGGAAGGAATTCATCAAGGATATAAGCAGCCGGATCAATTGGATAGCGGATGTCATTGTGCAGCCTGGTGAGAACGAGCTTCAGGCACTGGCAGAAGGAGCCCTGAGGGTGCTGCGCGGCGAGGAAGCAGAAAAGAATTATCCCGGCTCGGAAAAAAATAAAGCAACGGTTTAGGAGGAATAGAATTGGCACAAGAATACGACTTAGTCATACTCGGCGGAGGCACAGGGGGCTATGTAGCCGCCATCCGCGCTTCACAGCTGGGCCTAAAGACGGCAGTTGTCGAAAAAGGGAAACTGGGGGGCACTTGCCTCCATAACGGATGCATCCCGAGCAAGGCGCTCCTTAGAAGTGCAGAAGTATATGCCACCGCCCGCCATGCTGAAGAGTTCGGCGTTTTAACAGGAGATGTTTCGGTCAACTTCGGCAAGGTGCAGGAAAGGAAAAACAAGATTATTGACCAGCTCCATAAAGGTGTCCAGCATCTGATGAAGCAAGGGAAAATCGATGTCTTCGAAGGTCTTGGCAGAATCCTGGGCCCATCCATTTTTTCTCCTATGCCGGGAACCATTTCAGTTGAAATGAACAATGGCAGCGAGAATGAAATGCTGATCCCAAAAAACGTCATCGTATCCACGGGGTCCCGCCCGCGGACGCTCCCTGGACTCGAAATAGATGGAACCCAGGTGATGACATCTGACGAAGCACTCGAGATGACCGAGATTCCAAAGTCTATTATTATTGTAGGCGGCGGAGTAATTGGCATTGAGTGGGCTTCCATGCTTTCCGATTTCGGATCAGAAGTTACAGTCATCGAGTATGCAGACCGCATCATTCCAACAGAAGATAGGGAGATCTCCAAGGAAATGCAGCGGCTGATGAAGAAAAAAGGCGTTAAGTTTGCTGTTGGGGCCAAGGTCCTTCCAGAAACGCTCCAAAAAGGTGAAGAAGTGAAAATTTCTGCTGAAATTAAAGGCGAGAAGAAGGAATTCTCTGCTGAAAAGCTCCTCGTTTCTGTGGGCCGCCAGGCTAATACGGAAGGCATCGGTCTTGAAAACACCGACATCCAGATTGAAAAAGGGTTTATTTCGGTCAATGAATATTTTCAGACAAAAGAATCGCATATCTACGCAATTGGCGATGTCATCGGCGGACTGCAGCTCGCCCATGTGGCTTCCCATGAAGGAATCACTGCAGTGGAGCATATCGCAAATGAAAATCCTTCACCGCTGGATTACAGCCTGATATCCAAATGCATATACAGCTCACCTGAAGCTGCGAGTGTGGGGCTGACAGAGGATGAAGCAAAGGAAAAGGGCCATGATGTAAAGACAGGCAAATTCTCCTTCCGTGCTATCGGCAAAGCCCTTGTGTTCGGGGAATCGGACGGTTTCGTCAAAATTGTCGCTGATAAAGAAACAGATGATATCCTTGGTGTCCATATGATCGGCCCTCATGTAACAGATATGATTTCCGAGGCCGGACTGGCAAAGGTGCTGGATGCTACACCATGGGAAGTAGCTCACACCATCCATCCGCACCCAACCCTTTCCGAAGCCATCGGAGAAGCAGCCCTCGCAGTAGACGGCAAAGCTATACATGGCTAGAAATGCGGAGGCGACTGTTCAATAAAGGAACGCAGACTAAGAGCGCCACGTCCTGTGGCAACGTCTGCATGACCCACATCCTGTGGGCCTCAAGCATAAGACGAGCAGGACGGAAGGTTGTTCTTTAACCTTTTGGCCTGATTGGCTTATGACTCGAGCGCCTAGGAGCCGGAGCTGGACAGAGAGAAAAGCGGAGGCGGCTTGCACAGAGCCGGCAAGCATAAGACGCCCAAGGATAAAAGGCGTTCTTTGCCTTCAATTCTTGGGTGGCTTATGACTCGAGGCTCTAGCCGCCGGAGCTGGACAGAGAGAAAAGCGGAGGCGGCTTGCCCAGAGCCGACAAGCATAAGACGCCCAAGAATAAAAGGCGTTCTTTGCCTTTAATTCTTGGGTGGCTTATGACTCGAGGCTCTAGCCGCCGGAGCTGGACAGAAAGAAAAGCGGAGGATATTTGCCCGCTTATATCTGATTTTATAAGATCATTAACAGCAAAAAGGAGTCTCGCGCTCCTGCTACATATTGAATTTTGAGGAGGCAAACAAATGGCTGAAAATCGTCATAAAGATTTAGGGCTAAGCGATGATAAGGTATTGGAAATGTATGAGACCATGCTGCTTGCCCGCCGGATTGATGAGCGGATGTGGCTTTTAAATCGTGCAGGCAAAATCCCCTTCGTTATATCCTGCCAGGGGCAGGAGGCAGCACAGGTAGGCGCTGCTTTCGCCCTTGACACTGATAAGGATTATGTACTGCCATACTATCGCGATATGGGCGTAGTGCTTACATTCGGGATGACGGCAACAGAGCTGATGCTGTCAGGTTTTGCAAAGGCTGAAGATCCGAACTCAGGAGGCCGTCAGATGCCGGGCCACTTTGGGCAGAAGAGAAACAGAATCGTAACGGGCTCATCCCCAGTTACAACACAGGTTCCTCATGCTGTAGGAATTGCCCTTGCAGGAAAGATGGAAGGAAAGGACCTTGTAACCTTCACTACCTTTGGAGAAGGATCCTCCAATCAGGGTGACTTCCATGAAGGTGCAAACTTTGCAGGGGTCCATAAGCTCCCTGTCATTTTCATGTGTGAAAATAACAAATATGCCATTTCCGTCCCGATTGAAAAACAGCTGGCATGCGAAAATGTTGCCGACCGTGCTGTCGGCTATGGGATGCCTGGCGTGACTGTTGACGGCAATGACCCGCTTGAAGTATACAAGGCTGTGAAGGAAGCTGCTGACCGCGGCCGCCGCGGAGAAGGTCCTACACTTGTTGAAACAGTATCATACAGGCTGACACCGCACTCATCAGACGATGATGACCGCAGCTACCGTGCACCGGATGAAGTGGCTGAAGCAAAGACAAAGGATCCGATCATCACTTTTGGCGCTTATCTGAAGGAAACAGGCCTCATGAATGATGAGCTGGAAAAAGAAATCAATGACCGGGTGATGAAACTGGTTAATGAAGCAACTGAATATGCAGAAAACGCACCGTATGCTGATCCGGAACATGCGATGAAATATGTCTATGCTGAGAAGTAAGGGGGAAAGAAAATGGCTGTAATTTCTTATATTGATGCCGTAACTATGGCAATCCGCGAAGAAATGGAAAGAGATTCAAAAGTATTTGTTCTAGGGGAAGACGTTGGGAAAAAAGGCGGAGTATTTAAAGCGACTCAAGGCCTGTATGAAAAATTTGGCGAGGAACGCGTAATCGATACCCCGCTTGCTGAATCTGCCATCGCGGGTGTTGGAATTGGTGCAGCGATGTACGGAATGCGCCCGATTGCAGAAATGCAATTTGCCGATTTCATCATGCCTGCCGTTAACCAGATCATTTCGGAAGCTGCCAAGATCCGCTACCGTTCAAACAATGACTGGAACTGCCCGATGGTCATCCGTGCCCCATACGGCGGGGGAGTCCATGGTGCCCTTTACCATTCCCAGTCAGTTGAAGCCGTATTTGCCAATCAGCCAGGACTGAAGATTGTCATGCCTTCTACTCCTTATGATGTAAAAGGGCTGCTGAAGGCAGCTATCCGGGATGAAGATCCGGTCCTGTTCTTCGAGCATAAGCGGGCATACCGCCTGATCAAGGGCGAAGTCCCAGATGATGATTATGTGCTTCCAATCGGCAAGGCAGATGTGAAGAGGGAAGGCGAAGACATCACAGTCATCACTTATGGCCTTTGTGTTCACTTTGCCCTCCAGGCTGCAGAGAGACTTGCGAAGGATGGCATTTCTGCACATATCCTTGATTTGAGGACTGTTTATCCGCTTGATAAGGAAGCAATCATTGAAGCTGCTTCCAAAACAGGAAAAGTGCTTCTCCTTACAGAAGATAATTTAGAAGGAAGCATTATGAGCGAAGTGTCTGCCATTATCGCCGAAAACTGCCTGTTTGAACTTGACGCGCCAATCAAGCGCCTTGCAGGGCCTGATATCCCGGCAATGCCATATGCGCCAACGATGGAAAAATACTTCATGGTCAACCCTGACAAAGTAGAAAAAGCCATGAGAGAACTCGCTGAGTACTAAGAAAAGCGGAGGCGACTGTTCAGGTGCGACAAGCATAAGACGAGCAGGTCGGAAGGTTGTTCTTTAACCTTCTGGCCTGATTGGGTTATGACTCGAGCACCTAGGAGCCGGAGCTGGACAGGAAGAAAAGCGGAGGGCGCTGCCTTAGCAGCGCCGCCCATAAAATATCTATAGCAATGGAGGGTATGCCAATTGGCTATTGAACAAATAAAAATGCCGCAGCTTGGTGAGAGTGTGACAGAGGGCACCATCTCCAAGTGGCTTGTTTCTGTCGGCGATACAGTAAATAAATACGACCCTTTAGCTGAGGTCATGACAGATAAAGTGAATGCAGAAGTCCCATCTTCTTTTACCGGTGTAATAAAAGAACTGATTGCCGGGGAGGGAGACACACTTGCAGTGGGTGAAGTGATCCTGACGATTGAGGTTGAAGGCGGGAATACTGACGAGGCAGCTGGAAAAGAGAATTTCAAGACAGAAGAAAAAGCGGCATCTTCAGAAACAAAGCTGGAAGAAAGCAGTCCATCCAAGGCAAGATATTCGCCTGCAGTGCTAAAGCTCTCCCAAGAGCACGGCATCGACCTGAACCTGGTGAACGGAACAGGTGCAGGAGGCCGCATTACAAGGAAGGATCTCCAGAAGCTGATTGATTCAGGGGATATTCCTCAGGCTGAGGCAAGGCAGGAAGAGCCGGCAGCCTCACAGAAGGCACAAGAGCCTGCTGCACAGACTCAGGTTCAAGCTGAGCCGGCAGCAAAGCAGCCAGCTGCTGCGCCGAATGTTCCAGTCATGCCTGGTGATATAGAAATTCCGGTAACAGGTGTCCGTAAGGCAATTGCCGCAAATATGCTCCGAAGCAAGCATGAAGCACCGCATGCGTGGACAATGATGGAAGTGGATGTTACGAATCTTGTCGACTACCGCAACTCCATCAAAAATGAATTCAAAACAAAGGAAGGATTCAACCTGACTTTCTTTGCATTCTTTGTCAAAGCAGTAGCCCAGGCCCTTAAGGAATATCCGCAGATTAATTCAATGTGGGCAGGGGACAAGATCATCCAGAAAAAAGATATTAATATCTCCATTGCAGTCGCAACAGACGATGCGCTTTTTGTGCCAGTAATCAAGCATGCTGATGAAAAAACGATCAAAGGCATCGGCCGTGAAATCGCAGAGCTTGCCGGCAAAGTGCGGAGCGGCAAGCTGACTTCAGCAGAAATGCAGGGCGGCACATTCACAGTCAATAATACCGGCTCATTTGGGTCTGTCCAGTCAATGGGCATCATCAACTATCCTCAGGCTGCAATCCTGCAGGTTGAATCGATTGTTAAGCGCCCGGTCGTCATGAACAATGGCATGATCGCAGTCCGGGATATGGTCAACCTTTGTATGTCGCTGGACCACCGTGTCCTTGATGGCCTTGTGTGCGGACGGTTTCTGCAGAGGGTTAAAGAGATACTTGAGAACACATCAAAAGAAAATACATCTGTGTATTAAGAAGAACGAAAGGCGCTGCAGTTTAATCAAGCTGCAGCGTTTTTTGGCTTTATTTGAAAAGGGAGAACGTCCTTTGTCCTTCGTTGCCAGTTTAGCTCTTGTATACTACAATAATATTAGAAAAATAATTTAGAATATTGATGAATTTCAGTTCCTGGGAGGAGGGAAGCTGCTGTCACAAGCAGCGTTCTATGAGTTATCAAGAGATGGAGAAAATATCATTTCCCGAAAAAACGATGGAAGATTGGAAGCGGGCAGCAGAATCCGCTTTAAAAGGAAGGGCGGCAGAGTCATTAGACCGGCTTACATATGAAAACATAAAATTGAAACCGCTTTATTCTGCAGAAACATCAGCCCTTACTCCAAAATCGCAATATCCGGGGCAGGAGGATTTCCGGCGGGGCATTGAACCTCTCGGCTACAGCAAAGCTGATTGGAAAATTGCCCAAAGGATTTCCGGAGAAACTGCAGAAGACCTGAAGCAGGAGTTAAAGCGGGCGCTGGAGAATGGCCAGAATGCTATTGTTCTTCCTGTTGAAGAGCATTTCCTTGAAAGCTTTGCGGGAATACTGGATGGAGCATATAGAGAATACCCTTTTGCCATCAATGCTGCGGGCAGCCAATCCAGCATGCTTGCTGTTCTGGAAAACCTGCCGCAATCTAAGGAGATACACGGTTATATAGGAAGGGACCCGCTGGCTGAAGCTGCATCAGAGGGTCTTCCGGGAGATCAAATGGTGGAAGGGCTTTATGATGATTGGGCGGTTACATTGGAGAAAGCGGGGGCTGAGATGCCGAAGCTTAGGACGATTCTTGCCGATGCTGTCCCTTATCATAATGGGGGAGCCCATGCTGCGCTTGAAGTGGCAGCTGCAGCCGCTGCAGCGACAGAGCATGTGAGCAGACTTTTGGACCGCCATCTTTCCCTGGAGGATATACTTTCAAAATTGGTTTTCAGCTTCGCGTCAGGCGGAAACTTCTTTATGGAGATTGCCAAGCTGAGGGCCGCCAGAATTATATGGGGGAAAATCGCAGCTGCCTTCGGAGCACCAAAAGACATGCAAAAAATGGTCATTGCGGCAGAAACATCGTATTTCACAAAAACGATGGCTGATCCTTATGTCAATCTGCTTCGCTCAGGAAATGAAGCTTTTGCCGCGGTGATTGGAGGAGTCCAGTACCTGCAGGTGAGAGCATTTGATGAAGTTTTGGGGAGTTCAGGATCTTTTTCGCAGCGGCTTGCCCGCAATATACAGCTGCTTCTCAGAGAAGAGGCGCATCTTCTGAAGGTGGCAGACCCTTCAGGGGGATCCTGGTATATTGAAAGCCTGACAAATGAACTGGCGGAAAAAGCGTGGGATCTCTTCCTTCAGATTGAATCCTTCGGCGGCATGGCTGATGCGCTGGAGAAAGGATGGATCCAGGAGCAGACAAGAGAAATCCTGGAGAAAAAGAAGCATGATGCCGAGACGAGGAAGAAAAGTATAGTTGGCACAAATGTTTATGCGAATCTTGAGGATAAGCTGCCTGACAGGGGAGGCAGCCTTAAAGAGGGGGCTAACTCCGGCTGGACAATCAGGCCGCTTCACCAGGAGAGGCTATCAGCCACATTTGAGAATATCAGGACAAAGGCCCAGGAATTGAGACGCGGCGGCGGGCAATTGCAGGCGGGGCTGATTTCACTCGGGGAATTAAAGGAGCATAAAACAAGAACCGACTTTGCTGCCGGCTTTTTCGCTGCCGGGGGAATTGCTGCTGAACACAGCCCGGGTGTCAGTGGATTCCCTGATGCAGAAGCGCTCCTGAAAAGGGATTATACCTGCTATTGTATTTGCGGAACCAATCAGCAGTATGAGACGGCTGGCAAACAGCTGCTAAGAGAATTAAAGGAGAGGTATCCGGAATCGGTTGTTTACCTTGCGGGGCATCCCGATTCACCGGCGGAAGAATGGAGGGAGCTTGGCATTCATGACTTCATAACTGCCAAGAGCAATGTCTGTTCAATTCTTGGAAAGCTGCTAGAAGAAACAGAGGTGAAAATGAATGGCTAACAAACCGGATTTCAAGAGCATCAGTTTGTTCGGCGCAAGCCAAAAGGAAGCGGAATATGAGTGGAAGCAGGAGGCCGGCAGGCTGGCTGGAGGGGAGGCCGGCAGCCTGCGGTTCGAGACCAATGAACATATTGGGATCAAGCCGCTGTATACGGAATCGGATATTAAAGGACTGGACCATCTGGATGATAAGCCCGGCCTTCCTCCGTACACAAGGGGTCCCTATGCGACCATGTATGTCAACAGGCCATGGACAGTCCGCCAGTATGCCGGCTTTTCAACAGCAGAAGAAAGCAATCAGTTTTACCGCAGAAACCTGGCCATGGGGCAAAAAGGACTATCGGTTGCTTTTGACCTGGCTACACACCGCGGCTATGATTCTGATCATCCGCGGGTGGTGGGGGATGTAGGAAAAGCGGGGGTGGCCATTGATTCAATCATTGACATGAAGACCCTGTTTGACGGGATTCCGCTTGACCAGATGTCTGTGTCGATGACGATGAACGGTGCTGTCCTGCCTGTTATGGCATTCTTTATTGTAACGGCCGAGGAGCAGGGTGTGAGCCAGGAAAAACTGTCAGGCACGATCCAGAACGATATTCTTAAGGAATATATGGTCCGCAATACATATATCTATCCGCCTGACATGTCGATGAAGATCATTGCGGATATCTTTGAATATACATCCCAGTATATGCCAAAGTTCAACTCTATCAGTATATCAGGCTACCATATGCAGGAGGCGGGAGCACCTGCAGACATTGAGCTCGCCTATACGCTTGCAGACGGGCTTGAATATGTCAGGACCGGGCTGAAGGCCGGAATCGGCATTGACTCTTTTGCCCCTCGGCTCTCCTTCTTTTGGGCAATTGGGATGAACTATTTTATGGAAGTGGCAAAAATGCGGGCAGCAAGGTATATCTGGGCGAAAATGATGAAATCCTTCGATCCGCAAAATCCGAAATCCATGGCTTTGCGGACGCATTCCCAAACATCGGGGTGGAGCCTCACAGAGCAGGATCCATTCAATAACGTAACAAGGACGCTGATAGAAGCCCATGCTGCGGCGATGGGGCATACCCAGTCGCTTCATACGAACGCACTGGATGAAGCCATCGCGCTCCCGACTGATTTTTCCGCAAGGATTGCCCGCAATACCCAGCTCTACCTGCAGGAAGAGACAGGCATCACGGATGTGATCGACCCATGGGGAGGATCTTATTATGTAGAATCTTTGACCAATGAGCTGATCCAAAAGGCGTGGCAGCATATTGAAGAGATTGAGAGCCTTGGAGGCATGGCCAAAGCTATTGAAACCGGTCTTCCGAAAATGAGGATTGAAGAAGCGGCTGCCAGGAGGCAGGCCCAGATTGACAGCAGGAAAGAAACCATTGTCGGAGTGAATAAATACAGGCTTGAAAAAGAAGACCCGATCGACATACTTGATATTGATAATACAGCCGTAAGGCTTAAGCAATTGGATAAGCTTGAAAAGCTGAAGAACACAAGGGACAGTGAAAAAGCTGCCGCGGCGCTTGAAGCCCTGACGAAAGCTGCAGATACAGGAGAAGGGAACCTTTTAGATCTTGCCGTGAAGGCTGCCAGGGCCAGAGCGACTCTTGGGGAGATCTCTTTTGCTATCGAAAAGTCAGCGAGGCGCCATAAAGCAGTCATTCGTTCTATCAGCGGCGTGTACAGTTCTGCTTTTACCAATGAAGAAGAAATTGCCGAGGTGAAGAGCCTTACGGACGGGTTTCTTGAAAATGAAGGAAGGCGCCCGAGAATCCTTATTGCCAAGATGGGCCAGGATGGCCATGACAGGGGAGCGAAGGTAATTGCCACGGCATTTGCAGACTTGGGCTTTGATGTGGATATCGGACCGCTTTTCCAGACTCCGGCTGAAACAGCTCTTCAGGCAGTGGAGAATGATGTTCATGTGATTGGCATGAGCTCGCTTGCAGCCGGCCATAAAACACTTCTTCCACAGCTGGTTGAAGAGCTTAAAAAGCTGGGCAGGGAGGATATACTCGTCATTATCGGGGGAGTGATACCAGCTCAGGATTATCAATATTTATACGATAACGGGGCATCCGCCATTTTTGGGCCTGGGACGGTCATTCCTGCCGCTGCCCAGAAAGTCGTGCAGGAGATTTACAGAAAGCTTGGCTATGAGGAAGTGGCTGAATAATGAAGGACAAGAAGCCGAGCTGGCATGATGGCAGGCCGCCAGACCTTTTCTCCACTTCCCTTCGTGAGGGGAAGGAGATGGCTGCTCCCCAGCCTTTTGTACAGAAAGGCCCGAAATTCCAAAAAAAGAAGTCGGACCCTCTGTCGGCGGATGAGCTGAAGAAGGGGATCCTTTCAGGAAACAGGAGCCTTCTGGCAAAAGCAATCACGCTGGTTGAGAGCAATGCAGAGCGCCATTTCAGAACTGCTCAGGAATTGCTGCAGGAGGTTCTTCCCCACACCGGCAATTCGATCAGAATCGGCATTACTGGAGTGCCCGGGGCAGGAAAGAGCACCTTTATCGAGGCGTTTGGGAGCCTTCTTTGCGGGCAGGGGCATTCAGTGGCAGTGCTGGCTGTCGATCCGAGCTCAAGCATCAGCGGCGGAAGCATTCTTGGCGATAAAACGCGGATGGAAAATCTCTCGAGAAATCCAAATGCCTTTATCAGGCCATCAGCTGCAGGTGGCAAGCTTGGCGGCGTGCACCGGAAAACCCGGGAGACCATGCTTTTGTGCGAGGCGGCAGGCTATGATGTGATTATTGTTGAAACAGTCGGGGTTGGCCAAAGCGAAATCATTGTCAGGGAAATGGTCGATTTCTTTATGCTGCTGGTCCTGACCGGGGCCGGGGATGAACTCCAGGGGATGAAAAAAGGCATTATGGAAATTGCAGATGCCATCATCGTCAATAAAGCAGACGGTGCTAATGAACCCCAGGCATTGAAGACAAGAGAAGAATATTCACGCATTGTCCATTTTCTTCAGCCGGCTACAAAGGGCTGGGAAACGAAAGCTCATTCCTGCTCTGCCCTGACCGGCAAAGGCATCCTGGAAATTTGGGAAGAGATTAAAAGCTTTAAGGACTCTGCCTCCCATTCCGGCGTGTTCAGCCAGAGAAGGCGGGAGCAGTCGAAGGAATGGATAAACAGCATGATCATGGATCAGCTTCAATATAGCTTCTTCCAGCATCCAGAGGTCAGAAAAGAGCTGCCGCAAATGGAAAATGAAGTGATCTCCGGCGGAAGGACGGTTGCTTCTGCGGTTGAGCATTTATTTGCTCTTTTTAAAGAGGCGAGAGAATAAAAAAGCGGCCGGTGTTCAACGGAACACCGGCCATATCTAGGGAGTTTAGGGGTATGGATCTAGCTGTACTGTTATCATTCCCCAATATCTGGCTAATAAACTTTATTTTAGAATTTTATTGGATTTTAGTGGGCGGATTTTATTGTTACTTGGCCTAAGCAGGCTTCTTTGAGTTGAATGCATTGAAAAAAGCAGCATGAAATTGCTATTATTAGAAGAGATATAAGTCTAACTATTTATATGAGGGGCGATAAAGAATGAATATGGATTTTAATTTGTTTATGAACGATGTCGTTCGCCAGGCCCGCCAGGAAATTGTGGCAGCCGGATATACAGAGCTTACCACTCCGGAGGATGTTGATCATGCGCTGTCCCAGAAAGGCACGACGCTTGTAATGGTCAATTCTGTCTGCGGCTGTGCCGGCGGGATTGCACGCCCTGCTGCAGCTCACTCTCTGCATTATGATAAGCGCCCTGACCAGCTTGTGACGGTCTTTGCGGGGCAGGACAAGGAAGCGACAGAAAAGGCGCGGTCTTATTTTACCGGATTCCCTCCATCATCACCATCTTTCGCACTTATGAAAGACGGAGAAATTATTACAATGGTGGAGCGTCATGAAATTGAAGGGCACGAACCAATGGCAGTAGTCCAAAAGCTTCAGGATGCTTTTGATAAATATTGCGAAGAAGTTTAAGTATCATACAAGAAAACCCCTGCTGAACGCAGGGGTTTTTTTTTCGTTCAGTAAACCGGCAAACCCTGATTTCTCCGAAAAAAAGCTATAAAACTTTTATTAAATAGTAATAATATAATTAAAATATATATTAATATTTAATTATATTATTGCATAAATATTAATATGTGTTAAAATTCATTGTAGTGAATAAGTATTAACTTAGTGTTTTTACTTGAAATAACAGGATCTAACACTATAAAATACTACTAATTATGAAAATAATTAATTTTCTAAAAACTATAGGAGGAAAGTAAAATGAAAAAGAGTATGTTGCTGTTTTTGGTAAGTATATTGGCAGCTGGAATCCTGGCAGCCTGCGGGGCGAGTGAACAGCCGGCTTCAAGCGGCGGTGAAGCGGGAGATTCAGGATCAGATGATGAAAAGGTGCTGATTATGGGTACTTCGGCTGATTATCCGCCATTCGAGTACATCGATACTGCAAAAGGCGATGATATTATCGGTTTCGATGTTGATCTTGCAAATGCATTGGCAGAAAAGCTTGGCTATAAAGTTCAGGTTGAGGATATTGAATTCAGCGGGCTCGTTCAAGCGCTGAAATCCGGCCAGGTAGATATTGTATTGGCGGGAATGTCTCCGACTGAAGAACGCAAAAAGAATATTGACTTTACAGATATCTACTACACAGCGAGACATATGATTGTGACAAAGAAGGACAGCGGGATCGAAAAGCTTGAGGATCTAAAAGGCAAGACAGTCGGCGTCCAGCTGGGATCCATCCAGGAAGGGAAAGCAAACGACATTGCTGAAGAGATCGATATCAAAGTTGAAAACCGCAACCGTATCCCTGAGATTGTTCAGGAGCTGATGACCGGCCGCTTTGATGCTGCCATCATTGAAGATACAGTAGCAACAGGCTATTTTGAATCAAATGAAGATCTCAATGGATTTGTCATTGAAGATGAAGAGGAGCTTGGATCTGCTATTGCCCTTCCGAAGGACAGCGAGCTGACAGACGATTTCAACAAAGCCCTTCAGGAAATGAAGGACAGCGGCGAGCTTGAAGAATTAGTACTGAAATGGTTTGGCGGAGAAGAGTAATTTTGTGGCTGATGTTCAGCAGGAATTCCTGCTGGACATTTTGCATCCGCTGGAATGGACAGCCTTTCAGTCCGGGCTAGCGAACCGAATGGACAAGCTGCCGAAGATAAGCAGGCTGCCATTGAATGCGCCTCAGAAAGAGAGGAATGAGACAGATTATGAATTTGGATTTTGCTCAGTTTATCCCATCAATGCCATATATATTAAAAGGGATTGGCGTCACCCTGCAAATTGTGCTGCTTGCAGGTCTTCTTGGTTTTGCACTCGGAATCATACTTGCCCTATTTAAAATAAGCTCCATGAAGTATCTCGGCTGGCTTGCGGATGCATATACATCCATCTTCAGGGGAACGCCGCTCGTGCTTCAGCTGATGCTCATCTATTATGGATCTCCCCAGATCCTCGGCTTTCAAATAGAGCCTTATGCAGCAGCAGTGCTGTCTTTCGGACTTAACTCCGCAGCTTATATATCAGAGATCATCAGAGCCGGGATACTGGCGGTGGACAAAGGGCAGCGGGAAGCTTCAATGGCCCTTGGGATTCCTTATAAAAGGATGATGTGGGATATCATCCTCCCGCAAGCACTGAAAAACATCCTTCCAGCCCTTATGAATGAATTTATCACACTTACGAAGGAATCAGCGATCGTTACAACAATAGGAGTCATGGATATTATGCGCCGTTCCTATCAGGTGGGCGCCGAGAAATATTCCTTCTTTGAGCCTCTTCTGATTGCGGGCCTGATTTATTATGTAATGGTCATCACATTGACGATCATCGGCAAAGCGGTTGAAAGGAGGATGAGGCGAAGTGATTAAGGTAGAGAATCTGCACAAAAATTTCGGCAGCCTGGAGGTGCTGAAAGGGATCAGCACAACGGTCCAGGACGGTGAAGTGGTGGCGGTCATCGGCCCTTCCGGCTCCGGGAAATCAACATTTCTGCGGTGCCTGAATCTGCTTGAGCAGCCAACGGATGGCAGGATATTCATCGGCAAAGAGGAAGTAACCGGCCGGAAAACGGATATTATGAAGGTGAGGCAGGAAGTAGGCATGGTTTTTCAGCACTTCCACCTGTTCCCGCATATGACAGCGCTGGAGAACCTCACATATGCCCCGATGAAAGTAAAAGGAGTTTCCAAGCAGGAAGCTGAAAAAATCGGCACCGGGCTTTTGCAGAAGGTTGGCCTTTCAGAGAAGGCGAATGAATATCCGAACCGCCTGTCAGGGGGACAAAAGCAGAGGGTGGCCATTGCCAGGGCGTTGGCTATGCAGCCGGACATGATGCTGTTTGACGAGCCGACATCTGCCCTGGATCCCGAAATGGTCAAGGAAGTGCTGGACGTCATGAAATCCCTTGCCCACAGCGGTATGACCATGGTGATCGTGACCCATGAAATGGGCTTTGCCAAGGAAGTGGCAGACCGGGTCCTCTTTCTGGATGGAGGGGTTCTTGTAGAGGATTCTCCTCCGGAAGAATTTTTCTCGAGTCCTAAAAGTCCAAGGGCAAGAGACTTCTTGCAAAAAGTGCTTTAAAACGTATAATTAGGAAGAAGATGGTCCCAGATCATCTTCTTTTTCAATTGGCCGGCTTTTCCCACGGCATATCGGGGAGGCTTTACATAAGTTTATTTACAGCCTTCAGGGGTATTCATTTCCGCTGAATGGCTGCTTTGTATAGGAGTGCATGATATGAAATTCAGAATAGGATACCGAACGATTAAAACTGCTGCCGGGACAGCTGTTTCCATTATCATTGCACAAATGCTTGGGCTTAATAACTTTGTATCTGCAGGCATATTGACGATTTTATGCATCCAAGTGACAAAAAAAAGGTCGCTTACAGCTTCCTGGGCCAGATTCCTGGCCTGTCTGCTTTCTATGGTCTTTTCCATCGTATTCTTTGAAGGCATTGCATATCATCCGGCTGTGATCGGGCTGCTGCTGTTATTCTTCATCCCCACGGCTGTGATGCTGAAGGCAAGTGAAGGGGTGGTGTCCAGCAGTGTAATCACCCTGCATATTTATTCTGCGGGCGAGGTTACTGGCAGCCTGCTTTTGAATGAACTTGGAATCATAACTGTCGGGATAGGAGTGGCGCTGCTGGCGAATCTGTATATGCCAAGCCTTGACAGAAAGCTTGAAAAATATCAGCTTCAGATTGAAGATAACTTCAAAAGGATATTTGATGAAATCATCACCTATCTCCGAACCAATGAAAGCGACTGGGACGGCAGGGAGATCACCGGTACAGAGAGGCTGATCTCGGAAGCCAAGACCCTTGCCTTCAGGGATGTTGAAAATCACTTCCTGCGCAATGAAAACTCCTACTACCATTATTTTAAAATGAGGGAAAAGCAATTTGAAATCATTGAAAGGGTGCTGCCGACCGTTACATCGATCGGCCTTACTGTGGAGCAGGGAGAGATTGTCGCTGATTTCATCGAAGAGCTGTCAAACAATATTCATCCCGGCAATACAGCGATTGTGTATCTGGAAAAGCTGCTGCGGATGAAGCTTTCTTTCGAAGAGAGCGACCTCCCACGAACAAGGGAGGAGTTTGAAGCGCGTGCGGCCCTCCTGCATTTTGTTAAAGAAATGGAACAATATTTGGTCATTAAAAGCTCTTTTAAAGGATTGAAAAAAGAGAAAAGCGCATAATCGGGGGCATGCAGGCAGAAGCTATTCAAAAATGATACAGGCTGGTGAAATGGATGCTTAAAATGCTTTCAATCCTTGCGCTTTCTTTTTCATTTTCTCCTATCTGGCCGATCGGGCCCAATCCGCTGCCTGGAGACCCTTTCGTCATCATCAATAAACAGACAAATGAGCTTGCGCTTGTTGACGAAAACAGGGTCCAGACGGTCATAAGCGCTGCCACCGGCAAGACGGCTGATTTGACGCCGGAGGGGCTTTTTACTGTCACAGTCAAGGCGAAGGAGCCTTATTACAGAAGAAAAAACATTCCTGGCGGTTCTCCGGAAAATCCTCTCGGAACGAGATGGATCGGCTTTGATGCTGAGGAGACGGACGGGCGGATATATGGGATACACGGGACAAATGAGCCCGGATCCATCGGCAAATATGTCTCCTCCGGCTGTGTCCGCATGCAGAATGAAGCAATCGAGTCCCTGTTCGAACTCATCCCCATCGGGACCAAAGTGCTGGTTGTATCAACCGGCCAAAGCTTTGAAGAGCTGGGTAAAGAGTACGGTGCTATCAGTGAACTAAATAAAGTATGGCCTTATAAGCAGTAAAATACTTAAAATAAGAGCAGCAGGCAAATCTCCAAATAAAAAAAATCGTGCTTAAAAGCGGGCCCAATAGAAACCTTTCTGATCCGCTTCCTAAGACGGCCTCTTTGAATTCGTTGTTGTATTAAAGGATCGGATGCCCTTAAATAGGCCACATAATGCCATAAAAATTTGTAAATCTGTCGATTGGAGTGGAAGGCACGTAGACTCCTGCGTGATTGCAGCGCCGCCCCGCGGAAAGCGAAGTGCCTGGAATGGAAATCAACATTCTCATTACCAAAAGAAATCATGGTAAAGCTCAAATTTCATTGAATCTATCTATAGTTAGAAAGGACCGCCATAAGGCGATCCTTTTTTTCGTTTCTATAAAAACATGGCTGCTCCAACAGCAAGGGTGGATGCGAGCATGGCAAAAATCATTAAATATACGATGATCTTGCGGAATTTTTTATTAGACAAGCAGGAGCCCCTCCTTCTGACATTCTAATCTATTATTACTCTATTCTACTAAGAAAATTCAAAATGAACAACCGCTCAATATTTGAAGGAATTTCGACATTTTTATCGAATATTAAGAGTATTATGCAAGCGGGGGGGTTCATAAATGATTAACAAAGTGGATCATATTGGGATCGCTGTCAGCTCGCTTGACAGTGCTCTTCCATTTTATACAGATGTGCTCGGCCTCGAGCTGCTTGGTGTGGAAGATGTCGAATCTGAGCGGGTCAGGGTGGCATTCCTTCTTGCAGGAAATGCAAAGCTTGAGCTGCTCGAACCGCTGGGAGAAGGCAGCCCAATAGCAAAATTCATCGAAAAGCGGGGAGAAGGCATCCACCATATTGCACTGGGTGTGGACTCTATCAATGAAAGAATAGCAGAGATAAAAGAAAAAGGCATCAGAATGATTAATGATGAAGCAAAGAAAGGCGCAGGCGGTGCGAAGGTGGCGTTTATCCATCCAAAGTCATCCGGGAGCGTACTCTATGAATTCTGCGAGAAGAAAGGACTGGAAGAAGCATGACGGACATCTATGAAAAAATCAATGAGCTGTACGACCGGCGCCGGGAGGTGGAACTGGGCGGAGGCGACGAGCGGATAGAGAAGCAGCATGAGAAAGGTAAGCTTACTGCCAGGGAGAGGATCGACCTTCTGCTGGACGAAGGGACCTTTGTGGAGCTGAACCCCTTTATTGAGCACAGATCGACAGACTTTGGCCTTGACAGGGCAAAGGGGCCGGGAGACGGGGTTGTTACAGGTTATGGAAAGGTAAACGGCCGGCCTGTCTACTTATTTTCCCAGGACTTCACCGTATTTGGCGGCGCGCTTGGCGAGATGCACGCAAAGAAAATCGCAAATGTCATGGATCTTGCTGCCAAAAATGGCGCTCCCTTCATCGGGCTGAACGATTCAGGAGGGGCAAGGATCCAGGAAGGGGTTGTGTCGCTTGACGGCTATGGCCACATTTTCTACCGCAACAGCATCTATTCCGGCGTGATTCCGCAGCTTTCTGTCATTATGGGCCCGTGTGCAGGCGGGGCCGTTTATTCGCCAGCTATAACAGACTTTGTCTTTATGGTCGAAAAAACGAGCCAAATGTTCATTACCGGCCCGAAAGTGATTGAGACCGTCACAGGCGAAAAAATTTCTTCAGAAGACCTTGGCGGCGCAGAGGTACATAATTCAATAAGCGGCAATGCCCACTTCATGGGCGGAACAGAAGAGGAAGTCCTCCAGCAGGTAAGAAGGCTTCTCAGCTACCTTCCCCAGAACAGCGGGGAAAAGCCGCCGCGGCTTTCAGCAGATGAAGAGGACGATTACCGGCCTGATCTGACTGACTGCATCCCATTTGACAGCCTGAGGCCTTATGATGTCCGCAAAGTAGTGGAACAGATTGTGGATGAAGGATCGTTCATGGAGGTTCAGCAGGATTTTGCCAGGAATATTGTTGTCGGGCTGGCGAGGATCAAAGGCGAATCAGTCGGTCTTGTCTGCAATCAGCCCAAGGTAATGGCAGGCGGGCTTGATATTGATTCTTCCGATAAGGCTTCAAGATTTATCCGCTTCTGCGATTCCTTCAACATTCCGCTCATTACCTTTGAAGATGTAACCGGTTTCTTCCCGGGCATCAAGCAGGAGCACGGAGGGATCATCAGGCATGGGGCCAAGATTCTTTATGCCTATTCGGAGGCGACTGTTCCGAAGCTGACCGTGATCCTCCGGAAAGCCTATGGCGGCGCCTATGTTGCCCTCAACAGCAAATCCATCGGCGCTGACCTTGTGTTTGCCTGGCCCAATGCTGAAATTGCGGTCATGGGCCCTCAGGGGGCTGCCAATATCATTTTTGCCCGCGAAATCCAGGGCAGCAGCAATCCTGAAGCAGTCAGGGAACAGAAGATCGAAGAATACCGCGAAAAGTTCGCCAATCCTTATGTGGCTGCCAGCCGCGGCATGGTGGATGATGTCATTGATCCACGGGATACGAGAATTAAACTCATTCAGGCACTTGAGATGCTCCGGAATAAAAAGGAGTCGCGGCCGGCCAAAAAGCATGGGAATATCCCCTTATAAATGCTGTTGATTGGAAGGGAATACTCCCTTCCTTTTTTCTTATGGAACCAGTCTGCAGTCCTCTCCCCAGGCAGGCTCTCCGGTTGCTGTTGAATGATGTGAGCGGTATACTAGGTTAGTACGCATACATATTGGAGGTTTTAACATTATGATCAATCAGGAGCGTTTACTAAATGAATTCCTGGAGCTTGTCCAGGTAGATTCCGAAACAAAGCATGAAGCAGAAATCGCCAAAGTCCTGAAAAAGAAATTCACTGATCTTGGAGTCGATGTTTTTGAGGACGATACGACTGCTGAAACAGGCCATGGTGCCGGAAATCTGATTTGCACGCTTGAAGGCACAAAAGAGGGCGTTGATACCATTTATTTTACTTCCCATATGGATACTGTTGTTCCCGGGAAGGGCATCAAGCCATCAATTAAGGACGGCTATGTGGTGACTGACGGAACTACCATCCTTGGGGCAGACGATAAAGCAGGCCTTGCAGTTATGCTTGAGGTCGTCAGGGTTCTTAAAGAGCAGAATATTGAGCATGGCACCATCCAGTTCATCATCACAGCCGGCGAAGAATCAGGGCTGGTCGGAGCGAAGGCGCTTGACCGTTCCCTTGTAAAGGCCAAGTTTGGCTATGCGCTCGACAGCGATGGCAAGGTTGGGAATATTATTGTAGCAGCTCCGACACAGGCCAAGGTGAAAGCTGTCATCCAAGGAAAAACTGCTCATGCCGGTGTGGCACCTGAGAAAGGCGTTTCTGCCATCACCATCGCAGCAAAAGCAGTGGCCCGCATGCCGCTTGGACGCATTGATGAGGAAACGACTGCCAATATCGGCAGATTTGAAGGCGGTCAGCAGACAAATATCGTTTGCGACCGTGTCGACATCCTGGCAGAAGCCCGTTCCCTTATTGGCGAAAAGATGGAAGCGCAGGCAGCCAAGATGAAGGAAGCATTTGAAAGCGCAGCAGAAGAAATGGGCGGCAAAGCCGATGTTGAAATCCAGGTTATGTACCCAGGCTTTAAATATGGAGAAGGGGATCATGTGGTGGAAGTAGCAAAGAAAGCTGCAGCCAAAATCGGCCGCAGCAGTGAGCTTCTCCATAGCGGCGGAGGCAGTGACGCGAATGTGATTGCCGGCTTCGGCATCCCGACAGTCAACCTGGCTGTAGGCTATGAGGAAATTCATACAACCAATGAACGCATGCCGGTTGAAGAGCTGAACAAGCTTGGAGAAATGGTTGTAGCAATCATCAATGAAGTATCCGGCAACGAATAATGATCAGCGGGAGGGCCAGCGGCTCCTCCCGTTTTTTCTTCTTAACAGAAGGTACATTTTACATAGTTAATTCCCGGATCAGTAAAAAATATGGTATATTTGTAATAGATATGCATAGCCGCCAGGGACTTTTAGCGGACGGAGGGACAAAAGCAATGGATGAAAATAAAAAAATGATTGTGTTTCAGGTAGGCAAAGAGGAATATGCGATCCCGATTGAATATGTCATTTCAATTGAAAAGGCTGAGGATATCACACCGATACCTCATCTCCCTGCATATGTGAAGGGAATTTCAAAGGTAAGGGGAGAATTGATTCCTGTCATTGATTTTGAGCATATTCTCTATGACCGCAGCCAGGCAGATTCTGATGCAGCCAGAATGATTGTGCTGCAGACAGAAGAGCTTTCCCTTGGGGCTTCGGTAGCCGAGGCTAAGGAAATAATTGATATGCCAAAAGAAGCTGTCAAAGAACTTGGACTTGCTGCTTATCAGAAAACAACCTACTTCAGCGGAGTTGCAGCCTTAGGAAGCCGGCTTATCACAATCATCGATCCTCTCAGGCTCGTACAAGCGCTTGAAGGCATCCGCGAAATCAAAGAGTTTATGAAAGATAGGAAAGAAGAGGCTGTCTAACTTTTTTATCAAAGTAAGTATATATCTTTTGCGACTTTGATTACTGTTTAGCAGCTGCGCCTGATGTCCCCTCGTTCCTTAAGGATGGCCAGGGCGCTTGCGCATTTAGAAGGGCCTGCTGTTGCAGGCTCTTTTGCTTTTTTAGCCTTGGATGCGGAATTTTGATAAAATATAGCTATCATTAAGTCAGGGAAGTGCAGAGGCATGAGAGAATTATATCCAAAGAACGGGCGGGTCATTTTGCACGTTGATATGAACAGCTTCTACGCTTCAGTCGAAATGGCCTATAATCCTGAGCTGAAAGGGAAGCCGCTGGCGATTGCGGGAAATGCAGAAGAGCGAAGGGGAATAATCGTCACATGCAGCTATGAAGCAAGAAAGTTCGGCGTCAGGACAACAATGCCCTTATGGGAGGCCAAAAAGCTGTGCCCGCAGCTGATCGTAATGACACCGAATTTTGAACGGTACCGCGCTGCCTCTATGGGAATGTTCAATATACTCGGCCAATATTCCGGGCTTGTTGAGCCTGTCTCCATCGATGAAGGGTATGTCGATATTACAGATAGCTATGAGTATGGAGCGCCGCTTGAAATTGCCGGGAGCATCCAGAAGCAGATACTTGATCAGCTTGATCTGCCCTGCAGCATAGGGGTGGCCCCCAATAAATTTCTTGCTAAAATGGCTTCAGATATGAAGAAACCGATGGGCATCACCGTGCTGCGGAAACGCGATATAGGAAATATCCTTTGGCCGATGCCTGTGGAGGAAATGCATGGAGTCGGCAAAAAGACAGCCGAGAAGCTTCGCACCCTCCAGATTGAGACGATTGGCAGCCTCGCCGAAGCTAATGATCTTCAGCTGAAAGGGTTGCTTGGCATCAACGGGCCGCGACTGAAAGAGAGGGCGAACGGGATCGACCGCAGGCCCGTAGACCCGGAGTCTGCAGCTGAATTTAAGAGTGTGGGCAATTCTACTACGCTCCCAAGGGATGTGTCCAATCAGCAGGAGCTCTTTAAGGTGCTTGATATGCTGTCGGAAAAGGTAGCTGTCCGCCTGAAAAAAAAGAAGGTATATGCGTCAGCCCTGGGCATCACCATCCGCTATAAAGACAGAAAGACAATTACAAGGAGCAGGAAGCTGGATAACCCTGTCAGCTTAAAGGAAGATCTGGCTGCTTTCAGCCGGAAGCTGTTCATTAGGCACTGGAATGGAGATCCCGTCCGCCTCCTCGGGGTTACGGCTCAGGAACTCGTGGAGCAGGACCAGGCTGTCCGCCAGCTTGATTTATTTTCTTATGAAAAAGAGGCCAGGAAAGAGCCGCTTTTCAAAACCCTGGCCGATCTGCGGAGCAAATTCGGGGATAAGATCATCGACCTTGCCGGAGCTGCGGGCGATGGAGCTGACAATTCTGCAATCGGGACAGATACCAGCTTCAATAAAGATTTCCTTAACGGTGCGGGAAAACGCCAAATCCAGCATCCGGCTCAAAAAGATCATGAATAATGTTTATAAAAGGAATGGAACGTCAAACTAAGAAGGGAAAGCCCAAGTTTGATTAGTTGCATTCCTTTTGCCGTTTTGAGACATTATTATTGGCAGCAGCCTTTCGATGGCGTGGCTTGCCGGGTGTAGATACCAGCTTCAGAAGCAGAAAGGGAGAATGATATGACTAAACAGGAAATAGGAGTTATCGGCCTTGCCGTTATGGGAAAAAACCTTGCCTGGAACATTGAAAGCAGGGGGTATGCTGTTTCTGTCTACAATAGATCTTCTGAAAAAACGGAAGAAATGCTTAAAGAATCCGAAGGGAAGAATATTACCGGAACTTACTCGATTGAAGAGTTTGTCGATTCCCTTGAAAAGCCGCGGAAAATTATGCTGATGGTCAAAGCGGGCGGCCCAACGGACGCAACGATTGAGCAGCTTAAGCCTCATCTTGAAAAGGGCGATATCCTGATAGATGGCGGAAATACTTTTTTCGCTGATACACAGCGGAGGAATAAAGAGCTGAGCGAGCTTGGCATCCATTTTATCGGAACCGGGGTGTCCGGGGGAGAAGAGGGCGCACTGAAAGGGCCGTCCATCATGCCTGGCGGGCAAAAGGAAGCCTATGACCTTGTCGCACCAATCTTTAAGGATATTTCTGCAAAAGTGAATGGCGAGCCTTGTACAACGTACATAGGTCCGGATGGGGCAGGACATTATGTCAAAATGGTCCATAATGGGATCGAATATGGAGACATGCAGCTGATCTCCGAATCTTATTTCCTTCTTAAAAATGTACTCGGCTTGTCGGCAGAAGAGCTGCACACCGTCTTTGCAGACTGGAATAAGGGCGAACTCGACAGCTATCTGATTGAAATTACAGCAGATATTTTTACTAAAAAGGATGAGGAAACAGGCAAGCCGCTCGTGGATGTGATCCTCGATACAGCCGGCCAAAAGGGCACAGGGAAATGGACAAGCCAAAGTGCCCTTGATTTAGGTGTCCCGCTTCCGATTATCACTGAGTCCGTCTTTGCACGCTTCCTTTCGGCCATGAAAGAGGAGCGCGTCCACGCGAGCAGGCTTTTGAAAGGACCTGAAGCGAAGAGCTTTCAAGGAAACAGGGAAGCATTCATTGAGTCTGTCCGCAAAGCTTTATATATGAGCAAAATCTGTTCCTATGCACAGGGGTTTGCCCAGATGCGGGCTGCATCGGATGAATACAGCTGGGAGTTGAAATACGGGGATATCGCCATGATTTTCCGCGGAGGCTGCATCATCCGCGCCCAGTTCCTGCAGAAAATCAAAGAAGCTTATGACAGGGAACCGGGTCTTAAAAATCTTCTGCTTGATCCATATTTCAAGGAAATCGCCGAAAGCTACCAGGCAGCCCTGCGGGAAATCATCAGCTCTGCTGTACAGAACGGAATACCGGTTCCATGCTTCTCAGCCGCGCTTTCTTATTATGACAGCTACCGGACGGAAACCCTCCCGGCCAATCTGCTTCAGGCACAGCGCGATTATTTCGGGGCCCATACGTATCAGCGTACGGACAAAGAAGGCACGTTCCATACGAACTGGATTTAATACATGCATTCAAAAAGCCGCCAATCGAGGCGGCTTTTTGAATGATAAAAATCCCTCCGGGTAGCCGAAGGGATTTTTTGTATTAGCAATTATCAACTTCTAAGTCTGCCACAGGCCACCAGGAGAATCCTTCTTTTGCAAGCAGCTGGTCTGCTTCTTCAGGTCCCATTGTCCCGGCTTCATAGTTAGGGAAGTTTTCCGCTTTATGGTTTTCCCATACTTCGGAAATTTTATCCACGAAGCTCCAGGATAATGCCACTTCGTCCCAGTGGGTAAAGTTTGTGGCATCGCCTCTCATGCAGTCATACAGCAGCTTCTCATAGGCTTCCGGCGTGTTTATGCCGCTGCCGCTTTTATTCGAGAAGTTCAGCTTGACTTGATTCGCTTCAAGCTGGTTTCCTGACTTTTTGGCATTAAGGTGAAGTGTGATCCCTTCATCAGGCTGGATGTGGATGATCAGCAGATTCGGATTGACTGTCTGCCCTGTTTCATAGTACAGGTTCATCGGAATATCCTTGAATTGGATGACAATCTTCGTTGACTTGACGGCCATCCTCTTTCCTGTCCTGATATAGATTGGGACCCCGGCCCAGCGGAAGTTGTCGATAGTCAATCTTCCGGCCACAAAAGTTTCGGTATTGGACTCGCTGTCAACCATTGGTTCTTCACGGTATCCCGGCACTTGTTCGCCGTCAAGCATGCCTTTGCCATACTGTCCCCGCACAAAGTGTTCGTGAACCATATCGCCCTCAAGCGGACGCATCGCACGCAGGACCTTTACTTTCTCTGAGCGGATCTCATCGGTCGTCAAACGGATCGGCGGCTCCATCGCAAGCAGTGCCACCATTTGCAGCATATGATTCTGAACCATATCTCTTAAGGCCCCGCTCTTTTCGTAATAGCGCCCGCGTTCTTCTACCCCAAGGACCTCGCTTGATGTCACCTGGATATTGGAAATATGGCGGTTGTTCCAGAGCGGCTCAAACAGTGCATTGGCAAAACGGATTACCTCAATATTCTGGACCATTTGTTTACCCAGGTAGTGATCAATACGGTAAATTTCATCTTCGGAAAAAGCATGCCTGATCTGGCTGTTCAGTTCTTTTGCAGACTCGAGGTCATGGCCGAACGGCTTTTCTATGACAAGGCGCTTGAATCCATTGGTTTCGGTCAGGCCATCCTGCTTCAAATGAACCGCAATGGTGCCGAAAAATTCCGGTGCCATGGCCAGATAGAAAATACGGTTGCCTTCGAGGCCATAGGTATTATCAAGATCTTCAGCCATTGACTTTAAAGCTAGATATGAGCTTGAATCTGTCACATCATGTGAGTGATAGTAAAAATGGGATGCAAACTCATCCAGCCTGGTGCTGTCCTTTATCGCAGACTGAACGGAATTTTTTACATTTTCCTGAAATTCCTCGTTGGAAAGCGGTCTTCTTGCAACTCCGACGACAGCAAAACGCTCTGAAAGATTTCCCTTTTCAAAAAGCCTGTAGAGGGAAGGGAACAGTTTACGATTGGCAAGGTCGCCGGTAGCTCCGAAAATCATGATTAATCCTGTTGGTTTTTCGTTCTGTTTCACGGTACATAAACCTCTCTTCAACAAAATTTCAATATATGTAAGTTCTTATGCTGTAGGCCTGCAGCGGGATTTATCTTTAAAAAAGCTCTTTTTATGCCGGCACGCTCACTGGATCGGGTCCAACCCGGATGAAGCCCCTGACACAAACAAAGGCTATAAAAAGTCTTCCATTAAAAGAACACCCATACAAGTATAAAATTTTATAGCTTATCCAATGAAATCGCAAATAATATGCGCCTTTCTCCTGCGAAAGCGCTGCCTTTGGCTGCTGCCTGATTAGTTTCCGCAATAGGGCGGGAAACTATCCGTTTTTTATGGGGATGAAGTCGGGGAGGACCTTTCTGCCGGCATTTATGATATAGTGTTGATTATAAAAACTCGATTTAACGGCAAGTGAACATATTTACCAGGTAAAGGGGGGGCATGGGTGGATTTACTATTTTTAGGAACGGGTGCAGGAATACCGGCAAAGCTTAGAAATGTTACCTCAATGGCATTGAAGCTTCTGGAAGAGCGGGGCACTGTCTGGCTGTTTGACTGCGGCGAGGCTACCCAGCATCAAATCCTGCATACATCACTGAAGCCCAGGAGGATCGAAAAGATTTTTATAACCCATATGCATGGCGACCACATATACGGGCTTCCCGGACTTCTCTCAAGCCGCTCCTTCCAGGGAGGCGAGACAGAGGTGGAGGTTTATGGGCCAAAGGGGCTGAAGGATTATATTGAAATCAGCCTTTCGGTGAGCGGGACCTGCTTAAAATATCCGCTGAAGATCATTGAGGCAATAGAGGGCGTTATTTTCGAAGATGAAGATTTTAAAGTGGAGGCAAAGCTTCTTGACCATGGAATCCCTTCTCTTGGCTACAGGATCATGGAAAAAGACAAACCGGGCACTCTCCAGGCTGATAAGCTGAAGGAAGCGGGAGTCATGCCGGGTCCGATTTACAGGGATATCAAAAATGGGATTCCTGCTGTGCTGGCGGACGGCACTGTTTTGAATCCGGCAGATTTTCTCGGTCCGGATATTAAAGGGAGGGTCATCACGATCCTTGGTGATACAAGGATGTGCGCAACCGCCCTAGAACTTGCCAGAGATGCTGATCTGCTTGTCCATGAAGCGACCTTCCAGGCGGGCGAAGAAACCATGGCACGCGACTATTACCATTCTACAACCGTTCAGGCTGCGGAAATAGCCAAACAGGCTAACGCAAAGAAATTATGCCTCACACATATCAGTGCACGCTACGAAAGAGCAGACTGGGCAATGCTCACCGCTGAAGCGCGCACAGTGTTTCCAGATGCCGATATAGCAGAGGATTTTAAGGAATTCCATATCCCGGTGAATAAGTAAGGGGGCGAAAGCTTGAAGACACTATATATCGTTCGCCATGCCAAAGCCGAAGGCCAGCCGTTTGAATCCCGGCTGACTGGAGAGGGAAGAAAGCAGGCGGTGAAGCTTGCCGGTTTTTTTGAGGATAAGCCTGTTGATTTTATCTATTCCAGCCCTTTCATCAGGGCCCTGGAGACGGTCAGGCCTCTTGCTGAGTCTAAAGGGCTTGATGTTTCTGCTGACCCGCGGCTAGGGGAAAGGATTTTGAGTTCTCTCTATTTTGATGACTGGCAGACTAAGCTTATGCAGAGCTTTGATGATTTCAGACTGCGCTTTGAAGACGGAGAAACCCAGGAAGAGGGGATGGCAAGGGCTGCATCCGTCTTAAAAGAAGCCCTCCAGCGCCCGGAGAAGCATATCGTGCTTGCCAGCCATGGAAATCTGAGCACGCTCCTGCTCAGATATTTCGACGAACAGAGCGGCTTTGATGTGCTGATGAAAATGTCCAATCCTGATGTTTTCAGGATTGCCATCAGTGGTGAGGGACATGTTCTGGAGCGGATTTGGAAGGAAGAATGAAAGAAGAGCGTGCAGCCTTATGTGGCTGCACGCTCTTTTTGTATCTCGAGGAGGGCAAGCGCCCTCCGCTTTTCTTATTGTCCAGCTCCATCGGCTAGAGCCTCGAGTCATAAGCCACGGCAGAATTAAAGGCAAAGAACGCCTTTTATTCTACCGCGTCTTATGCTTGAGGCCCACAGGATGTGGGTCATGCAGACGTTGCCACAGGACGTGGCGTTTTTAGTCTGCGTTCCTTAGTTGAACAGTCGCCTCCGCTTTTCTTAGTGTCCAGCTCCGGGCGCTAGCCCCTCGAGTCATAAGCCAATCAGGCCAGAAGGTTAAAGAACAACCTTCCGTCCTGCTCGTCTTATGCTAGTCGGGGCTGGGCAAGCGCCCTCCGCTTTTCTTACCACCCTCTATCATATTGTTTCGGGGGTTCGATTTCGGTGCCGAGCTGTTTGGCTGCGGTTTTTGGGAAGTATGGATCGCGGAGCAGCTCACGTGCGATGAAGATAAGGTCTGCTCTGTCGTTTTGCAGGATCTCTTCAGCCTGCAGTCCGGATGTAATCAGGCCGACGGCGCCTGTCGGGATGTCTGCCTCATTCTTGATGGTTTCAGCGAATTTGACCTGGTAGCCTGGATAAGCGTGAATGCGGGCCGGCACCAGTGCTCCGGAGCTTACATCGATCAGGTCGATGCCCTGCTCTTTCATCCAGCGCCCGAACGTGACATAATCCTCAACATCAAGTCCGTTTTCGTTATAATCGCTCGCTGATACCCTTACAAAGAGAGGTCCGTCCCAAACAGACTGGATGCTGTCGATGACTTCCCTCAGGAAGCGGTAGCGGTTTTCTGCGATCCCGCCGTATTCATCCTCCCGCAGATTGGAAAGCGGGGATAGAAACTCATTGATCAGATAGCCGTGGGCAGCATGGATTTCTATAACCTCGAAGCCTGCTTTTTTAGCACGGACAGCGCCTTCCTTAAAGGCTTCGATCGTTTCTTTAATCTCTTCTTTTGTCATCTCTTTAGGCTTTTTCATTTTTTCATTGAAAGCCACGGCAGATGGAGCAATGATTTCGCCCTCAATAACCGCTTTTCTGCCTGCATGCGCAAGCTGGATGCCGGCACGGGTGCCATGCTCCTTCATCATGCCTGTCAGCTGCTGCAGCCCCTCGATATGATCATCGCTCCAGATCCCCAGATCCTGTGGTGAAATGCGGCCCTGCGCAGTTACAGCGGTCGCTTCCACAATGATCAGGCCAACCTGTCCAACAGCTCTGCTTGTATAATGGGTCAAATGCCAGTTTTCTACTTTTCCATCTTCATTATGGCTGGAATACATGCACATCGGCGCCATGACGATGCGGTTTTTTAGTGTGACGTCTTTCACTGTGTATGAAGAAAATAACTTTGTGTCCATAATTGCCTCCTTCTTATTTCGTGCAGCTAAACACTTTTAGTATAGCAGGGGGCAGAAGGGAAGGAAAAAGAAAGCGCTCGCGCTTATTTATTTTTTCGGCGCAGCTCCTTCAGTCTGTATTTTGTACCCCGCCAGACGATGCCTCCCCTCTTAAACGTCAAGAAACTTGCGCGCATGATGCTGTAGATGAAAAGAAGCGCCGTTAACGGAAAAACGAGAAAAAGGGCGGAGGAAAAGGGGGTCATGCGGTTTGAAATCATCGTATAAAGGCCCCCCAGCAGAATGATGTTTGCCGCACTTAGCCCCATGACAAGCCGATCCGGCGAAAAAACGGCAAAGAAGGGAACCACCTGGGAAATGAAAGTGCCGGCAATGGCCAAAAGCACCATGCTGATCCGGTAATGGAGGCCGGCGAATGTATTTTTCTCAAGGCCCCTGAATGCTTCTCCCAGGCTTGTATACCATTCGACTTCAAGCAGCTCCAGCGCTGCAGCGATTTTCTGCCTGTACCCGAGCCTCTTCATCAGCATACCGAGCATCAGGTCATCATCCGGCCTCATCCGGATGGATTCATGTGTGCCGGCATCTTCGTAAGCTTTTTTGGAAATAAGGTTGAATGCGCCGATCCCGATCCCCGTTTTTGATTGCGGCCGGTTGGCCTGCCAGGGGCGTTTATAATAGGAAAAACCGAAAAGGAAAAAGCCGATGAACGCTTTGAGCCAGAAGCTGTGTGCTTTCAAAGCCGGGGCAGCTGTAAGATGATCGAGGCCCTGGCGCCTGAAATAAGAAAGTGCCCTGCCGATGGCATCTTTCCGGAACATTACGTCGGCATCAGTAAAGAGGATTATATCTCCCTTTGCCATTCCTGCTCCTCTGCACAGGGCATGGTTTTTCCCGAGCCAGCCATCAGGCAGGTCATGGATATGAAGAACCCTGATTCTTGCATCTTCCTGGGCCAGCCTTTCCATGATCTCCCCCGTGCCATCCTCTGACCGGTCATTAACAAGGATCCATTCGAGGTGTGTGTAATTTTGTGAAAGCTGAGTGCGGATGCTCTCTTCGATCACGGCTGCTTCATTTCGTGCTGCTGTGACAATTGACAGAAGGGGGCCGGAAGCCAGCTCTTCTTCCTCTTCAAGCTGGTCAAGCCTCCGCAGTCCCAAAAAAGCATCAGCTATGGCGCATATCCAGATGATCATGCAGAGTGCCAGAAGAATGGCCAGCATTTTTTTCACTCCCTCCCTGTATTTGGCTCCATTTTAAGGAAAGGGGAGGAGATGTTCAACTTTGGCTATTCTTCTGCCGCAGCTCTTCCGTAATCGCTTTGCCAAGGCGTCCTGACTGCAGGGCCGCCTCTTTGATGCATAACATGAAAGCTTCCTGGACGCCATGGCTGTCGAGCACACGGATACCGGCCTCTGTTGTGCCTCCCGGGCTGGTGACATTCCTCCGCAGCTCTTCTGGCTCTTTATCAGATCGGGCTAGCATGGCCGCTGCGCCTGCCAGTGTCTGGATGATGAGCTCCTTTGCTACAGGCTGATCGAGGCCGGCCTCGGCTGCACTTTTCTCCATTGCTTCCGCCAAATAATAGATATAGGCAGGGCCGCTCCCCGACAGGCCTGTCACTGCGTCCAGCTGTTCCTCCTCCACAAACACCGCCGTCCCGACGGTCTCGAAAATTTCCCTGGCGAGTGCAGCCTGTTCCTGGGTGGCTTTAAGATTTGCCGCCAGGGCTGTGGCCGATTTGCAGACAGCTGCAGATGTATTAGGCATAGCCCTTATGATGGCAGGCTTGAGGCGGGATAGTCTTTCAATGCTCTCCATCGGCACGCCTGCAAGGACAGAAATAATCAGCATACTTTCATTCAGATAAGGAACAAGGCGCTCCATCGCTTCTGCCGCATCCTTTGGCTTCATGGCCAGGATGACTGCTTCCGCTCCGGACATCACCTCCACCATGCTGTGGGTGGCGTGTACGCCATAAGTGCCTGCCATTCTTTCAAGCCGTCCCTCATTGCTTTTATTGGTCACATAAATACGCTCAGCTTTCACAAGCCCATTTTCTATCATTCCTGCAATCAGGGCTTCCGCCATGGATCCTGCCCCGATGACCGCCAGTTTTTTCATAGTGATCAAATCCTTTCTGTTTTTGGTCCGTTAAAAATAAAAAGCCCTCCGTCCAGTAAAGGACGAAAGGCTTTGCTTCCGTGGTACCACCTTCATTCACCAGGCCTGCCATTGTTCAGGTCTGATGCAGCTTAGCGCCCGTTAACGCCGGGACGGGACGTCAGGTTTTCCTGACAGCTCGTAAGGTAGGTTCAATGTTCAAGCGGGCGGTGAAGCCTTTCAGCCGGCGGGCTTCACTCTCTTTCGCCATTTCCCATTTACTGGCCCTATTCAACGCTTCGTTCTTTATAAAAAAGATGTTTTTGTGATTATGCAAGAAAAGGAGCGGACCTGTCAATAGGCTTTCATCAGGATTTTTTAAACCACTCAAGAAAAGTTATGTGAAAATAATGACAATTCCTTTGAATAAAGTTAAACTTACAGTATATACTGTCTGCCAATTTTCCAAAGTATACATAGATTCTGTGTTTTTTCCGGCAGCAGCCCTGTTTATTTTCCGCTGAAATGATGGTGCTGCTGGAGAAGCCAGTGTTTTTATATCCATTACTTTATTTAAATATAATTTCAAGGAGTTAAGAAAAATGGCTGAATGGAAGAATGATATCGCGAAGTTAGTCATCCCCACCCCTTTTCCGGTTGGAGATGTGAATGTTTACCTGATTAAAGGCGACAGGCTGACTTTGGTGGACGCCGGCCCCAAAACAGAAGAAGCATGGGAAGCACTGAACCATCAGCTGAAGGAGCTGAAGCTGAAGCCGCAGGATATTGAACAGGTGATCCTCACCCATCACCACCCCGACCATGCCGGCCTGCTTGATTATTTTTCCCCTGAACTCGAGGTTTACGGACATTCTGCAAATGAACGCTGGCTGAACAGGACAGAGGCCTTTTTTGATATGCATGACCGCTTTTACATGGGGCTTTTCCGCGAATTTGGCATTCCGGATGCTTATTTGCCGTTCATTGCCCTGATGAAGAAAACGCTTAGATTTTCCTGCAGCCGCTCTCTTACCGGCTCGATCTGCGAAGGCGATGAACCGCCAGGCCTGCCGGGCTGGAGTGTGGTGGAAACTCCGGGGCATGCACAAAGCCATATAGGCCTGTACCGCGAAAAGGATGGCACTTACATCGGGGGAGACCATCTGCTTGCCAGTATTTCTCCAAATCCTCTCCTCGAGCCTCCGCTTTCTGGAGAAACAGAACGTCCAAGGCCGATGCTTCAATATAATGAGTCACTGAAAAAGCTGCTGGAGATTCCTATCAGCCTTGTTTATTCGGGCCATGGACCTGAAGTGAGCGAAGTTCCCCCGCTGATTGAAAAGAGGCTCGGCCGCCAGCATGACCGGGCAATGCAGGTTAAAGGATGGCTTGAGGAAGGGCCGCTTACTGCCTTCCAAGTATGCCAGAGGCTGTTTCCGGCCGTTTATGAACGGGAATTCACCCTGACTCTCTCGGAGACAGTAGCCCAGCTTGACTATTTGGAGTCGTTAGGAGAAATTGTTATTAAGGAGGAAGACGGCGCCTTCTTTTATACAATTGCTGAATGAGGTGGTTTTTTGCTGTCAGGACGTCTTAGAGAAAAGAATATTGTCATCACCGGGGCATCAGGAGGCATCGGAGCGGAAATGGCTGCCCTTTGCGCGGAAAGAGGAGCGAGGCTGTGGCTTTTGGCGCGGAATCAGGAAAAGCTGGAGGAGATTGCCGGTGCACTTGGAACCCGCTATGGTGCTGAAGTAAATACAGACCGGCTGGATGTTTCGGATACAGATGCGGTCCAGGCCGTTTTCGCCCGGATCCTGGGTGAGTGGGGACATGTCGATGTGCTTGTGAACAATGCCGGCTTCGGGGTATTCCGGGAAGCGCATGAAGCGCCGATCGAGGAAATAAAAGGGATGTTCGATGTTAATGTCATCGGGCTGATGGCCGCAACGAGCATGGTCCTGCCTTCTATGAGAAGCAGGAATAGCGGGCACATCATTAACATCGCATCCCAGGCAGGAAAGATCGCTACGCCAAAATCGAGCGTATATTCTGCCACGAAGCACGCTGTTTTGGGCTATTCGAACAGCCTCCGGATGGAGCTTGCTGATCTCGGGGTGCATGTGACGACTGTCAACCCGGGCCCGATTGCCACTAATTTCTTTAATATTGCAGATGAAAAAGGGACCTATGTGAAAAATGTCCAGCGTTTTATGCTGCAGCCGCGCTATGTGGCAGAAAAAGTGGTGGACAGCATGCTGACGGGCCGGAGGGAAATCAATCTCCCGCGCTGGATGAATGCCGGAAGCACCATTTATGCCCTTTTCCCGCGCCTTTTTGAAAAGGCAGGCCGGCGGGCATTCAATAAAAAATGAGTGCGGTTTTTTTGGAGGGAATTGTAATAGTGCCTCCAGTTTTGCAGAGTTGCTAATAAAACCGGAAAGTTGCTAATAAACGGGAAAAGTTGCTAATAAACTGAAAAACTTGCTAATAAAATAAAAAACTTGCTAATAAAATAAAAAACTTGCTAGCAAAGTCAAAAATCCGCCTTTCGCCAACAAACAGGGCCCTCCAGCAGAGGGTCCTGTTTGTTTTTCATTCTTGCTGTTCTTAAAAGTAAGGAGACCCGGTGACAAATCCATATACCGCATCTTCGACTATTTCGTGCAAATCCGTTTCTGCATCTTCATTTTTTTTCTCCTCAATACGCCTGTAAAGTTCTTCAAATTCCCTGCTGCCAGGCTTGATCAAGCTGCCGTCAAAGCCGTACTGGCCAAGGCAGCCGGCCGCCATTTTGTATATCAATTTTCTGTCCATCGAGATTCCTCCCTCCTGCCATTATAGCCAATCTTTCCCCCAATGGAAGCCCGGGCCGTCAGGCTGCGAAACAATGGAAAAACAGCTTATCTGCTGGCAGGCAAACCGGAATCAAGAAATTCGTCGTAAAATTTCCATTGAATGCGAACGCATATTCGCTTAATATAGTGGGTATAATGAATTAGAACAGATGTTCTTTTTTGGATATCTGAATCTGTAAGCTAATTGGGCCTAAGAGGAATGCAGCCAAGCGCCAAGGGAGAGAAAAGAAATGATCGATTACAGCACGATGCCGAACAACCAAATTTTATGTGTGGATATGAAAAGCTTTTATGCAAGCTGTTCCGCTGTGATGGAGGGCCTCGACCCGCTTGAATGCTATCTTGCTGTAGTAGGTGATAAAAAACGGAAAGGAAGCATTGTCCTCGCCGCCTCCCCGCGGATGAAAAAAGAATTTGGCGTCAAGACCGGAACCCGCTATTTTGAAATCCCGAAAGATCCCCGCATTATCGTGGTAGAACCGAAAATGGCCACCTATCTGAGAATTTCCACCGAGATTACACGTGTATTCCACCGCTATGTCCCGAAGGAAAGCATCCATACTTACAGTGTGGATGAAAGCTTCATCAAAGTTGACGGAGCTGCAAAGCTTTGGGGAGGCGCTTATACCATTGCCGAGAAAATCAAGGATGATATTGAAAGGGAGTTCCAGCTGCCCTGTGCCATCGGCATCG
Source organism: Bacillus sp. MMSF_3328 (assembly GCF_030733525.1). NCBI lineage: Bacteria > Bacillati > Bacillota > Bacilli > Caryophanales > Bacillaceae > Bacillus > Bacillus sp. MMSF_3328. Next base: position 364,196 of record NZ_JASHIV010000001.1, read on the forward strand.
GCCCTAATATGCTGCTCTCCAAGCTGTGCCTTGATCTTGAGGCGAAGCAGAAGGGGATTGCTGAATGGACATACGATGATGTCAAGGAGAAGCTCTGGAAGGTTTCGCCCCTGAGGGACATGTGGGGCATCGGAAGAAGGGTGGAGAAGACCCTGAACGGGATGGGCATTTTCACTGTAGGGCAGCTGGCCCGCTATGATCTGGAAGCATTGGAAAAGAAATTCGGCATCATGGGGAACCAGCTTTACCACCATGCCTGGGGCGTTGATCTTTCCGACATCGGCGCGCCGATCATGGAGGGGCAGATCAGTTTTGGGAAAAGCCAGATCCTGCTGCGCGATTATAAGGATGAAGGGGAGATCAAGCAGGTGATCCTTGAAATGTGCGAAGAGCTGGCAAGGAGGGCCAGAAACCACCGCAAGGCGGGAAGGACAGTCAGCTTTGGCGTGGGATACAGCCAGGATGAATTTGGAGGCGGCTTCTACCGGTCGCGCACCATCGATCAGCCGACCAATGTCACCATGGATATTTACCGGGTCTGCCTGGAACTTTTTCAGGAAAATTACTCTGGGAAGACGGTCAGGAAAATTTCAATGGCCCTTGGCAATATTGTGGATGACCATGAATTCCAGCTCAGCCTTTTTGACCTGAACAGCTGGAAAAGCAGGGAGCTCGGATACACCGTCGACAGCATCCGCCGCCGTTTCGGATCCGGTGCGCTGCTGCGGGCGATATCATATACTGCGGCAGGGACAGCCAAACATCGGGCTACACTGGTCGGGGGCCATAAAATGTAAGGAGGCAGAGATATGATCCGGGACAGGGGAAGGATAAAATGGACGTCGATGATGCTCCCAGAGCATGTAAAGCTGCTCCGGGACTGGGCGAAAGAGGACACCTATGAAAAGCCGAAAGAACTGGATGAGCAGCAGCTTGAACAGATGAATGAGACACTTGCTGAAGCGATGGAGTTCGGCCAGGCGGTTGCCATCACCCACTTCCGCACTCACCGTCATGAACTCGTAATCGGAAACATCCACTATTGGGATGAAATCGGCCAAAAGCTTCATGTCATAGACCATTTTGGCGAGGTCCACCGCATCCCGCTGAACACGGTTGCCGATGTCAGGGCCGCCGGGGAATAGCGGCAGGAAAAGAGAATGGATTTGCGCAGGGGGAGCACCTTAAAGGCAGGAGGTGTTTCTTATGCCAAGAGGCAAAGAGCTTGAGCAGCTGCCCATGTCCAATATTGCTCCGGGAGCAGGGTCGGATAAAGGAAGGTTTAACCGCCATTCGCTCAGCGGAATGGAGCGGAAAGACCAGCCCCGTCCGGAAGATGCCGGGAAAAGCCAGCCTTGATCCGGCAGAGCTGTCACCTGCCGGGTTATTCCCATACCGGCGGGCCGGCTTGTCCAGCAGGGCGGAAGTGCTGAGCACATGAAAAGGTGGAATGCCTGCTTTATGCTAGAATGGGATTATGAAACGAAAGCAGGTGATTTTCCCATGAAAATTGCAGTCACTAGAACAGCACAGGAAAAACTCAAAGAAAAAACAGCCGGAAAAGAAGGCTATTTAAAATTAAAATATGATACAGAAGGCTGCGGCTGTGTTGTCAGCGGCGTAAGCGCCTTATGGCTGGTGGATGGAGTGGATTCCGGCGACAGGGAAATCAGCACCGAAGCCGGCAGCATCTATATAGAAAAATCAAAAGAAGTCTTTTTCGATGAAAGCATGACAATCGATTATTCCGATCAAGCCAATTGTTTTCAGCTGAAAAGCCCGAATCAATACTTGAATCCGAGAATGAGCTTCATTAATAAGATTTCCTGAGGCAGGCCGCAATGCGGTCTGTTTTTTTGTAGTTGAAGAATTTATAAATTGGAAGACTTGTGGATAATTTTCAATTCTTGATCCACGTCCAGCAGCTGCGCCGAAGTCATAAGCCGAACCTCCCAAAAAGGCAAAGAACGCCTTTCCGGGAGGTTCGTCTTGAGGCCCCCAGGAAGCTGGTCATGCAGATGTTGCCACAGGACGTGGCGTTCTTAGTCTGCGTTCCTTAAGGTGATCAAGGCGCTTGCGCTTTTGTTCCGGCTCAAAACTCAAAATGGAATTTTTTATCAATTCAGGTTTCGAAAAAGCCGAATAAGGCTAGAGAACCATAGCGCACCTTGGCGCATGTTACAGGCTGTTCCTTCATTTAATGATAAAAGAGATGCTAAAGGGGGCGGGAGAATGAAGAAAAAGGCAGGCTTATGGATCATGCTGGCGGCCATCTTCCTTGCAGCATGCCAGCCTAAAACCTTCGAGGAAGCGATGAGTACAGAAGTGCCTTTCAATGTCCAGAAGGTGATACATAAAGAAAAGGTGAAGGGCGGCACGGTTGTGTTGTATCTGACAGAGCAGGAGCGGGAAGCGGACAATGGGGCGGAAAAGGTGCAGGCAGTTGCCGCCGCCTATCTGCAGGAAAGCAAGAAGGCCGGCTGGAAGAACGCGGGCCATAACCATTGGGAATATAAGCAGAACGATCATATGACGGTCTATCCGGAAACCTTCTATCAGTATGACACAGAAGGCAATCTGAAGCATAAAGTGCCGATTGTGTTTGGGCGGATCCTGAACAATGACATAACAGCAGTGGAAGCGGGAAAGAAGGATTCATTCCAGCCGGCGAAGCTGATAGAGACGGAAGAGGGGCGCTTTTATTTTGCGGCAGGTGAGTTCGAACTCGTGAGGGGCCTGTCTGCCGAGGGGAAGGCCGTCAGCCAGCAGAAAAACAGATAGTGACGGCGGCTGTTATGCTGCGGGAGCATAAAGGGAGGAGGCTTTCAAAAAGCCTCCTCCCTATCTGTTTAAGAACCGGCGGCCATCGGCCCCCTTTTAAAAATATAGTCTTCAAGAAATTCGTCGATGGCTTTCTCATAGTCATTGCGGTTTTCATTCAAGGACTGGGCATGGACCCCGTTCATGGCAAGAAACAGTTTTTTCGGGCCGGGCTTGCGCAGGAAAAGGGCCTCTGTCATGGTGGGCAGGATAAAATCATCCTTCGTGCTGTGGATGAACAGCACCGGCTTTTTGATCTGGTCGATGACAGCGATGGGGGATACTTCGTTCAGAGAATATTTTTCCCTTAGGCGCAGGAAAATGTCTGCCACCGGAAGAACCAGCTGTGGCGGCAGCTTCATTTCTGTTTTCAGCCGGTAAGAAAGCTGCTCCCTGAAATCCGAGAACGGACAGTCGGCTATATAAAAATCGGCTCCATCCTCCAGCATTCCGGCATACAGCAGCATGGTGGCCGCTCCCATCGATTCGCCGTGGATCCCCAGGAGCAGGTCATCGCCTTTCTCTTTTTTCAGCCACTGGACAACGGCCTGAAGGTCGAATTTTTCATAATGCCCATAACTCGTCGTCTTGCCGCCGGATTCTCCATGCCGGCGGTGGTCATAGATGAGGGCGTTGAATCCGCGGTTGAGGAACAGATTCATATACTTAATGCTGTTTGTTTTATTTTCTGTCACTCCGTGGCAGATGATAATATATTTGTTCGAAGAGTGCGGCTCTGCGAGAACCGCCTTCAGGGAGTAACCAAATGGGGATGGGATCAAAACCTCCTTTTTTGCAAGGCTGCTGAAGGAAAGAGGATCTACCCTTCCGGCTTCAGTTTCCCTGTTGAGGATAAAGCTGTCATCCTTTTTCTTCATATACATGATCCGATTGGTAAAATACACACCGATCGAGGTTAAAAAGACAAGGAGTGAAAAAAGGTAACGGAATGCCTTTCTCAAGACGATCCCTCCAAAATAAGGTTTTTCTTTATTTTACCATTAGCAGATGCTCTTCGAAATGAAAACGGACGGAAAATCATCGTTTTCTTCCTAAAGAAAAATTCTGCTCTGTGAACGAAAAACAGCCGCGGCAATCGCGGCTGCTGAACGGCTATTGCGGAGAATTCTGGCCCCTTGCCGGGTGAATGGCTTTTTCCAGCTCTTCAGCCGCAATCGTATGATTGACAGTATCGCTTGCAGGCTTGCCTTTCTGGCTGTTCCCTTTGTCCCGCTTCTGGCTCATGATAATTCCTCCTTTGATTTAGCATTAATTCTTAAAGTGCTCACAAAGGCGGAAGTTATGCAGATAAAACAGATTATGAACCTGCTCGTTCCCTGGATGCCTCTCCCAAATACAGCTGGTAAATCGCGCTTTCAATCGGCCGGCTGAGATGGGGCTGTACAATATCAATGGCATCCATAAGGAGGTCCAAATTGATGCCAGTGCTGATTCCCATCCGTTCAAGCATATTCACAACATCCTCGGTTGCCGCATTGCCTGCCGCACCTGGAGCGAACGGACAGCCGCCAAGGCCGCCTGCAGAGCTGTCGAAGCGGTCGATCCCTGCCTGGAGAGCGGCAAAGATATTCGTCAAAGCCATTTTCCTTGTGTCATGGAAATGCGCTGTCAGCAAAACATCCGGAAATTCGTGCTTCAGCCTGCTGAACAGGGAGTATGCCTCATGAGGGGCAGCCATGCCGATCGTATCGGCAACACTCAGCTCATCTGCCCCGGCGAGAGTAAATTGGCGGCAAAGCTCCACAGTCCTGTCTTCCTCTATTTTGCCTTCATAAGGGCAGTAGAAGCTGGTCGAGATGCAGGCGCGCACAAAGTAGCCTTTTTCCTTCAATTCCCTGACCAGCGGCAGGATTTCCTCCATGCTTTCCGCTGTTGTTTTGTTGATATTTTTTTTGTTGAAGCTGTCGCTTACCCCAACGAAGACAGCAATCGCGCGGCAGCCGGTCATATAGGCGCGTTCAATGCCCTTCCTGTTGGGGGCAAGGACAAAATCGCGCACACCTGATCCAATAGAGCTGGCGGCAATTTCAGCTGCATCCGCCATTTGCGGCACCCATTTAGGTGAGACGAAGGAGGTAAGCTCCATCTCGGCAAAGCCGGCTTTTTTCAGCGCGGATATGAATTCCTTTTTAACAGGGGTTGGAATGAACGTTTTTTCATTTTGGAGCCCGTCGCGCGGGCCTACTTCTATGATGGTCGCTTTCTTTGGCAGGCAGAGGGTCATGATTTCACTCCTGACAACATATTTTTATTTGTAGATTGCAAGATTAATGAAAGGGCTTTTTTATATTGTAGGAGAAAAGAAAAATAAAAAGCAAGAATAATAGAAATTTTGACAAAATAAAAGGAATTTCTCATTTTTGGCTCGAACTAATACATATTGCAGTTAGAAAGGGTGAATAGCTTGAAGCAGACAGACATCGTAATAGCGAGTGCTGTAAGGACGGCGATCGGGAGCTTTAACGGGAGCCTGAAGGGAGTTTCAGCTCCGGCGCTTGGGGCCGCTGCCATAAAGGGTGCATTGGAAAAGGCAGGGCTTGAGGCAGAACAGGTGGATGAAGTTATCATGGGAAACGTGCTGCAGGCGGGGCTGGGCCAGAATCCGGCAAGGCAGGCAGCTATTTTGGCGGGGATTCCTGAAAGCGTTTCCTCTATGACGATCAATAAAGTCTGCGGCTCCGGCTTGAAGGCAGTGCATCTTGCCTATCAGGCGATTATGGCAGGGGATGCAGAAGTCATCGTTGCGGGCGGCATGGAAAATATGAGCCAGGCCCCTTACCTGCTAAAAGGCGCCCGCGATGGGTTTAAGATGGGCGATCAGAAGCTGGTGGACAGCATGGTCTCTGACGGGCTGTGGTGTGCATTCAATGACTACCATATGGGCATGACAGCGGAAAACCTCTGCTCGCAGTATGGCCTCAGCAGGGAAGAGCAGGACACATTTGCAGCATGGAGCCAGGAAAAAGCGCAGAAAGCACAAGAGGCCGGGCGTTTCAAGGATGAAATTGTGCCTGTCGAAATTCCTCAGCGCAAAGGGGATCCGGTCATCTTTGACAGCGACGAATATTTGAAAAAAGGGACGACAGCCGAAAAGCTTGCCGGCTTGAGGCCGGCCTTCAAAAAGGATGGCTCAGTTACTGCCGGCAATGCATCGGGCATTAATGACGGTGCAGCCGCCCTTGTTGTGATGAGCAGGGCAAAGGCGGAAGAGCTCGGGGTCCAGCCGATTGCTGTCATCAGAGCGAACGCAAGTGCCGGCGTAGATCCGAGCATCATGGGAATCGGACCGGTGCCGGCGGTCAAGAAGGTGTTGGAGAAGGCAGGAGTTTCAATGGAAGAACTGGATTTGATCGAGGCAAATGAGGCTTTTGCCGCTCAATCGCTTGCAGTAGGAAAAGAGCTCGGCTTCAACAATGAAATATTGAACGTAAACGGCGGGGCAATTGCGCTTGGCCACCCGATTGGCGCCAGCGGTGCAAGGGTCCTTGTTACGCTCCTGCATGAAATGAAAAAGCGGAATGCAGAGAAAGGGCTGGCAGCACTATGCATTGGCGGCGGCCAGGGAGTAGCGACAGTGGTTGAGCTTGCCAAGTCCCGCCTGCACTGAGGGGAAGAACAGCAAAAAAAGAAAAAATATGAGAGGAGAGAAACGATGAAAAAAATACATACATCCTTCCAGGAAGCAGTTGCCGGCATCCAGGACGGAGCGGTACTGATGGTGGGCGGCTTCGGACTTTGCGGCATTCCTGAGAATCTAATACTTGCCCTCGTGGAAAAAGGGGTGAAGGATCTGACCGTTATCTCCAACAACTGCGGAGTGGACGATTGGGGTCTTGGCCTTCTGTTAAAAAACAAGCAGATCAAAAAAATGGTCGGATCTTATGTAGGTGAGAATAAGGAATTTGAGCGCCAGGTACTATCAGGTGAAATTGAAGTCGAACTGCTGCCGCAGGGAACGCTTGCTGAGAAAATCCGCGCCGGCGGAGCCGGCATTCCGGCATTTTATACACCTGCCGGAGTAGGAACCCCGATTGCCGAAGGAAAGGAGACCAGGGTTTTCAACGGAAAGGAATATTTGCTTGAAGAGGCGCTTGCCGCAGACTTCAGCCTTGTCCGGGCCTGGAAAGGGGATCGTATGGGAAATCTCGTATACCGGAAAACGGCGAGGAATTTCAATCCAATGATCGCAGCCGCAGGAAAAACAACCATAGCGGAAGTGGAGAACCTTGTAGAGACTGGCGGGCTTGAGCCGGAAAACATCCACACGCCGAGCATTTATGTGCAAAGCCTTATTAAAGGCAGCCAGGAAAAACGGATTGAGCGGCTGACTGTCAAATCATAATTAAGGAGAGAAAGGAGCAGCAGATATGAGCAGCGATAAAGGTGCCGTGCGCGAGAAAATTGCCAGACGGGCAGAGAAAGAAATTGAAGACGGATTTTATGTAAACCTCGGCATAGGCATGCCGACACTTGTGGCTAATTATATTTCCGGCAACAAGGAAGTGGTCCTTCAATCCGAGAACGGGCTTCTTGGGATCGGCCCCTATCCGGATAAGGAAGATGTGGATGCCGACCTGATCAATGCCGGAAAAGAAACCGTGACGGCCATACCGGGTGCAGCCTATTTTGACAGTGCTGAATCTTTTGCGATGATCCGGGGCGGGCATGTCAATGTCGCCATTCTGGGGGGCATGGAGGTTTCCGAGGAAGGGGACCTGGCCAATTGGATGATCCCCGGCAAAATGATCAAAGGCATGGGCGGTGCGATGGATCTTGTCCATGGGGCGCAAAAGATCATCGTCATCATGGAGCATACAAATAAAAACGGGGAAAGCAAGATCCTCAAGTCCTGCTCCCTCCCGCTGACTGGCAAAGGGGTCGTGGACCGCATCATCACCGAGCGGGCTGTTATTGATGTAACAGCAGGGGGGCTGAAGCTGATTGAGGTGGCGAAAGGCTTTACGGTTGAAGAGGTGGTCAGCTCGACCGGGCCGGAACTGCAGGTGGACGACTCGGTCTTAACAGAGGCATTTTAATGAAAGTTGGGTGCAGCCTCTGCGGCTGTACCTTTCTTCTGTATAGAGAGGGGAATTTAAATGGGAATCACTTTTAAAGGAATCGATCATATTCAGCTGGCAGCTCCAAAAGGGACAGAAGAGCAGGCCAGGGAATTTTACGGAAAGCTGCTGGGGCTTGAGGAAATCCCCAAGCCTGGAAATCTGCAAAGAAGGGGCGGCTGCTGGTTCCTCTGCGGCAGCCAGGAGGTGCACATCGGCATCCAGGAAGATTTCCTTCCGGCCAGGAAGGCCCATCCTGGATTTGTGGTTGAAGATCTCGCGGGACTGCGGAGCAGGCTGGAGGAGGCAGGCACAGTGATCAAGGAGGAGCCGCCGATTGATGGAAGAAACCGCTTCTTTACAGAAGATCCGTTCGGGAACAGAATCGAGTTCCTCGAATTTATCAGCTGATCCTTACGTGAGCAGGGAAGAATTCGGCACTGCTCCTTGTATGCTATAATATCCTGTAAATACGCAAAAAGAGGGATAGAACATGAAGAAAAAACGCCAAACAGCACAGCAGAAAAAAGACGACAAGCCGGTTACACTGGGGGATATGCTCAATCAGGACCTGATGGATCAGCTGAAGGCAGCAAAGAAGCAGCTGAAGGATGAGGAATTGAAGAAGGCTGAGGAAGCGGAAAAAAGAAAGATAGAGGAACGGCGTTTAAGAGAGAAGAATAAGAGCTTTGAAGAGCTTCTCCAGGATAGCGATCTAAATTGGAAAGAGTATAAATGATGGAAACCCGGCCAAGGAAGGTGGATGTCCAGCCGTACAGCGGGAGCTGGGCCGATTCTTTTCAGGAGGAAAAACAGCTCCTTGCCGCTGTCTTTGGAGAATCAGCTCCCATACACCATATCGGAAGCACCTCCATTCCCGGCATGAGCGCCAAGCCGATCATCGATATCCTGGCCGAAGCGGACAATGCCGGCATCTTTGATGAGGCAGCACCCAAACTGCAGGGGTGGGGCTATACAGCAAAAGGAGAAAACGGCATCCCCGGCCGGAGGTATTTTGTGAGATTTACCGAAGCAGGTGAAAGGCTGGTCCATTTGCACGGCTATCCAAAGGGGCACCCTGAAATCGGCCGCCATCTGCTGTTCCGGGATTATTTGCGGAAGCATCCGGAGGAAGCCGATTTATACAGCAGGACAAAGCTGGTAGCCGCCCGGAAATACCCTTATGATATTGAGTCCTATATAAAGGAAAAGGATCCGGTGGTGAAGCTGCTTGATGAAAAGGCGCTGGCTTGGCACCTGCAGAATGAAGGAAAGGAACAGGATCTAACTTGATCCTGTTCCTTTTCTTCGTTACTCGGGAATCGCCAGGGCCTATCTGTGCTGTCCATATTGATTTGCCAGGCTGATAGACTGGATGGCCGCCAGTTCTTCAGCCGATAAAGGGCCAGCTGCCGCGGCCCTAGCATTCTCCCTGACCTGTGCGGCCGAGCTGGCGCCGGCAGCCACAGAAGCGACTGCAGGGCTGGAAAGGACATATTGGAAGGCCAATTCTGTCATCGAACGATTGCCGGAAGCTTCTTTCAGGTGGCGGAGAATGTCTTCCAGCTCTTTGTAGCTGTAATCAAGATAACCGTTTTCCTTTACAGAACCTGGGGCTTTCCCGAGCATCTTATCGCTCAGCATCCCCTTGGCGAGAGGGCCGCGGACCACGGCGCTGATAGCTTTCTCTTTAAGAAGCGGAAGGGCTGTCTCCTCCGGGCGGCGGTCAAGGATGCTGTATTGCATCATGACAGAAGCGATATTGGACCTTTTCACGTATTCCCGGATCACATTCGGCCTGATGGAGGAGATTCCATAGTGGCGGATAAAGCCCTCTTCCTTCAGTTCTTCAAATGCTTCAATTGTTTCATCTATCGGATCATCAAGGGTTCCGCCGTGAAGCTGATACAAATCGATATAATCTGTTCCCAGCCGCTTCAGGCTTCCCTTGACCGCTTCTTTAATATAAGCCTTAGAAGGATCCCAGCTCCAGCCGTCCTTTGCTTCATTCCAGCGGTTGCCTGCTTTTGTAGCAATAATGACGTTTTCGCGCACTTCCTTGAGTGCTTCGCCGACAATCTTTTCATTTTCCCCGAAATCGTATAGATCGGCGGTATCAAAATAATTGATTCCTTCTTCCAAAGCTGCCTCGATGATCTTCCTTCCTTCAAGGGCATCTGTTCCAAGGGACATGCAGCCAAGTCCCAGCTCGCTTACATATAGTCCTGTCTTTCCAAGCTCTCTCTTTTTCATATTTTCACCTCGAACTTATGATGAGTCCATTGTATCTAAAAGAAGGGCATGGCCACAAATATAAGAGACTATTTTATCCTCCGGAGCCGGACTTTTTCCGGGGTGGCAGCTGCCTCTGCCGAATCGATCCATTCCTTGATCAGCGTATGTTTCACTGTGTACTCTCTCAATTTTTCACGAATCTCCCATGCCTTGCCTGCAAGGATGACGCCTTTAGAGTGGACGCGGATTTTCAATTCATACTCCCCCAAATAAAGTATGATAAAATGTATGAGCAGATAATCGGATTAGAACTGGAGTGATAGAACAGTGAAGCATCCTTTAGAAGAAAAAACGATAAAAACAGAGCAGATTTTTAACGGGAAGGTCATCTCCCTTCAGGTGGACGATGTGGAGCTGCCGAACGGAAAAAACTCAAAACGGGAAATTGTCAAGCATCCTGGAGCGGTTGCTGTCATTCCCCTTACAGATGACAACAAAATCGTGATGGTAGAGCAGTTCAGAAAACCTCTTGAAAAGGCAATTGTGGAAATTCCGGCAGGCAAGCTTGAAAAAGGCGAGGATCCGGAGCTTTGTGCAAAAAGAGAGCTGGAAGAAGAGACAGGCTATGTTTGCGGAGAAATCGAAAAGCTCGTTTCCTTTTATACTTCACCCGGATTCGCTGATGAGATTCTCCATATATATGCTGCCAGAAAACTGAGAAAAATAGAAAATCCCGCCATTCCGGATGAGGATGAATTCGTCGATGTTATTGAGCTTACTCTTGAAGAGGCGCAGGCTTATATAGAAGAGCAAAAAATCCATGATGCCAAAACAGTCTATGCTGTCCAGTATCTCCAGATCGAACAGCTGAAGAACAGATGATGCTTCAAACTTATTATGCCGATATGCACATCCATATCGGCCGGACAAAGTCAGGGCGCGCCGTTAAAATAACGGGGGCCAGATCACTTGTGTTTTCCAATATCATCGAGCATGCAAGGGACAGTAAAGGCCTGGATATGATCGGGATTATTGACTGCCATTCACCAGAGGTAATTGACGAGATGGAAGAACTTATGGCCACGGGCGAGCTTGTGCAATCGCCTGAAGGAGGTCTGCTGTACGGCGGCCTCGCAATCATTCCAGGATCAGAGCTTGAAATCTATGATGAAAGCTGCAAGGGCCCCATCCACGTTCTCTGCTATTTTCCAAACCTTGATGTGATGAAGGAATTCTCTTTGTGGCTGAAAGGCCGCCTTAAAAATATCCATTTAAGCTCACAGCGTATCTATGCATCAGGAAAAGAGTTGCAGTCACAGGTAAAAGCGCTTGGCGGATTATTCATTCCGGCCCATGTCTTTACGCCTTTCAAGAGCATGTATGGAAAAGGTGTCGACCGGTCGCTTGAAGAGGTCTTCGATAAAGATCTTATCGATGGGATCGAGCTGGGCCTGAGTTCGGATACAGAAATGGCTGATATGATTCATGAGCTGCACCAGTACCCTTTTCTTACAAATTCAGATGCTCACTCTCTCGGAAAAATAGCCAGGGAATATCAGCAGATTGAAATGGCCGGGCCTTCATTCAATGAGTTTCATTTAGCCTTGAAAAGAGAGGGAGGGAGAAGGATTTCCGCCAATTACGGACTGGACCCGCAGCTGGGGAAATATCATCAGACAGTTTGTCTGGACTGCCATTCCCCCCTCGCTTCCGGTCATAATGGCTGCCGGAAGTGCGGAAGCATAAAGCAGGTGAAGGGAGTGGCCGATCGGATTATGGAGCTTAAGACAGCTGGGAGTGCACCGGCAGACAGGCCGCCATATGTCCATCAAGTGCCGCTCGAATTCATTCCCGGCCTCGGCCCAAAGATACTGGAAAGGCTGCTGGACCATTTTGGGACTGAAATGGACATACTCCACAGAGTGCCGAAGGAGGCACTGGAAGAGGTCATTCCAGATAAGCTTGCTATGCTGATCGTCAAAGCGAGGAGCGGCCGGCTTAGCTTGAAAGCAGGCGGCGGAGGGAAGTACGGAAAAGTTGAGCAGGAATAGCAGCTGAAGGGGACGAACACAGGAGCCGGGCTGTGACTGTAAATATCTAACGGAAAACCGGATCCAGAGAGCGGATCCGGTTTTTTCTATTCTTTTAACTTTGCAAAAATACAAGTGTCCCGCAGCACATCACCGCTGGCGCAGAGGGTATTTTTTCTTAAGGTAGCTTCCAGCGTAAAGCCGAGCCTCTCGGGGATTTTTCTGCTGGCTGTGTTCTCCGGGTCGCACCGGATCTCAATTCTATTGGCAGACAGGCTGCTGAATGTAAACTCAATAAGAGCTTCGACCGCTTCTGAGATATAACCTTTCTTATGATGGCGCGAATCGCACCAATAGCCGATTTCAAACCTGCGGGCCTCCCAGTCGATGCGGTGCAGCCCGGTCGATCCGATGAATTGACCGTCTTCTTTGCGGTATATATGGAGGCGGATATCTTCCCTCAGCCAAAATTGGGCATATGACCGGCGGATGCCTGCTTCTGTTTCTTCGAGGGACTGTTCCTTGGCAGCGAAAGGCAGCCATTTTTTCAGCTCATTCTTTGATGCTATGACAGCATCATACACATCTTTGCCATCGCCTGGCAGGCAAGGCCGGATATACAATCTTTCTGTCTCTGCAATGATTTCAGGAAAGTCGATTAAAATTGGATTCATTTTCCACTCCTCCTTTGTGATTGTTCCGATTATATCGGGTGGCACAAAGACTGGCAATATATTTTTAAAATAATGGCAAAATGATAGAATCCTGTCATAGACTGTTCTTCCCTGCATAGGATGTAGTAATAGATTTTACAGGAGGAAGAGCAATGAAAAAACGTATGTACCAGAACTTTGCAGCCAATCATTTTCGCGAGCATTCCTCGATCTACTTATTCGTCATCGTCCTGTTTCTGATGGGGGTCATTTTCGGTGCCGTAGTGGTGAACAGCCTGAGCTTCAATCAAAAGGAAGATTTATATTACTATCTGTCGCAATTTTTTGGACAGGTATCGGCCGGCACTGTAGCTGAGTCACATGATCTTTTTATCCAGAGCCTGTTCCATAACAGCAAGTTCATTGGACTGATGTGGCTTCTCGGCATTTCCATCATCGGCCTGCCGGTCATCCTCGTGCTGTTATTTATGAAGGGTATGGTTGTCGGATTTACAGTCGGCTTTCTTGTAAACAGGATGGGCTGGGATGGGTTCCTGCTTTCCTTTGTATCAGTTATGCCGCAGAATATCATCATCATTCCGATCTTTATCATCACCGCAGCGATGACAGTGGCTCTGTCTTTAAAGATGATCAGGAGGCAATTTATGAAAAATCTCGGCCAGCCGGTCGTGCCGATGTTTGGAAGGTACCTGGCTGTGTTCTGCGCGGCAGTTCTATTATTATCAGTGGCTGCCGGCATAGAAGCCTATCTTTCCCCGGCTTTGATGAAATCGGTTGTCAGCAGTATAAAGCCTTGATTGCTTATTTTATAGTGATTATAATATAAGAATGAATATATTTTATTATAATAATTGTATCTTCTTATTTATAATGATTTTATTTTGAAAACATCTCCCTATCTGTTATAATGAGAACTGACAGTGCGAGGGAGGGACTTTACGGGATGGAGACCAGAATAGATAGAATTAAAAAACAGCTGCATTCGTCAAGCTATAAATTAACACCGCAGCGTGAAGCAACAGTCCGTGTGCTGCTGGAGAATGAAGAAGATCATCTGAGCGCGGAAGATGTATACCTCCTTGTCAAAGAGAAGTCGCCTGAGATAGGACTGGCGACCGTTTATCGCACACTGGAGCTGTTAACGGAACTGAAAATTGTCGATAAAATCAATTTTGGTGATGGAGTTTCCCGCTATGACCTGAGGCAGGAAGGCGCCGCCCATTTCCACCACCATTTAGTATGCATAGAATGCGGGGCAGTAGATGAGATCCAGGATGACCTTCTGGAGGATGTCGAAGCGATAGTTGAGCGTGACTGGAACTTTAAGATCAAAGATCACCGCCTGACATTTCATGGCATCTGCTACCGCTGCCAGGATAAAGAAGAAAGCGCCGATGAGGCTGATTGACTGGAACCTTTTCTTTAAACCGGAAAAGGTTTTTATTATTCTCCGAAAAAAAGCCGGAAATGCCAAAAGCTTTAGCCGGGAAGGTATAAATCTTGTCCAGCTTGGCATATCTTTTATTATAGAATGCAGCTGGAGGAAGAATGATGAGATCCTGGATGATTATGACGTTTAAAACATTGAAGGTATTTGTCCTGTTTACGGGATGTACAATCCTTTTTTATTATGGGCTTTTATGGTTAAATGAAGAATATCAGAGCTATCACCGTTATGATGAGCCGGAAGGCAGCGCCGTCAGGGTATCTGGTGATGCAGTTTCTGATGAAACCGACTGGTTTGACAGACTGATTCTGTTTTACCACAATGGGGAGTAATGCATAAATGGAAGACAGGCTGAAAGATTTTGTTCACTTTTTATTGATTGAAAAGGGACTTGCCAACAATACAATTGTCTCTTATGAACGGGATTTGAAAAATTATCTTAAATTCATTGTGAAAAGCGAAGGGCTTGCCAGTTTGAATGAAGTCCAAAGGGTCCATATCGTCCAGTTCCTGAAAAAGCTGAAGGAACAGGGGAAATCTGCCAAGACCCTTGCCAGGCATATCGCTTCCATCCGTGCCTTCCATCAGTTCCTGCTCAGGGAGAAGGCATGCGAAAATGATCCATCTGTACATATTGAGTCGCCGCAGCAGGAAAGAAGCCTTCCAAAGGTCCTGAGCATGGCAGAAGTGGAAACCCTCCTGGAATCGCCCTCAGACTCGAGCCATTACAGCCTCCGCGACAAAGCGATGCTTGAGCTCCTGTATGCAACAGGAATCAGGGTCAGTGAACTGATCGGACTGCAGATAGGCGATGTCCATCTGACAATGGGCTTTGTCCGCTGCATCGGGAAAGGAAATAAAGAAAGAATCATTCCGATTGGGAAAACAGCTTCAGAAGCAATTGAAAGATATCTTCTGCATGGAAGGCCGAATTTTGTTTCGAAAAGCCGCAGAGATGATACATTATTCCTGAACCATCATGGAAGGCAGCTGACCCGCCAGGGATTCTGGAAAATACTGAAAAAGCTTGCAGGCGATGCGGGCATTGAAAAAGAGCTTACCCCTCATACTCTAAGGCATTCTTTTGCCACCCATCTGCTGGAAAATGGAGCAGATTTGCGGGCAGTACAGGAGATGCTCGGTCATGCGGATATATCAACAACCCAGATATATACCCATGTCACGAAAACAAGGCTGAAGGATGTATATTCAAAATTTCATCCCCGTGCCTGATAAAACTGGAGTTTATAAATCTGCAAAAAAATAAATCTGATAAAACTGCTGAATATAAAGCAGTTTTTTCTTGTTTTTTAGGTTATTTGTTTTGTAGAATATAGATGTCAGACTTCTGACGATTCTAAACCTCTCGCAGGTTAATACTTTTGAAAAAGGGTAACATATATTTGTAAAATAAATTGAAAACGTGTACATGTTTAGGAGGAGAGCACATGAATTCGCATACATATAAAAGAATCTTTCTAATTGTTATGGATTCGGTGGGAATTGGCGAGGCAGCGGATGCTGAGCGCTTCGGCGACAAGGGATCTGATACGCTTGGCCATATCGCTGAAAGGATGAACGGGCTGAACATGCCGAACATGGGCCGGCTGGGCCTCAGCAATATCAAAGAAATCAAAGGTATTGAAAAAGCAGAGAAGCCGCTCGCTTCTTATACAAAGATGCAGGAAGCATCAAACGGAAAAGACACCATGACAGGGCATTGGGAGATCATGGGGCTGAATATCGAGACACCGTTCAGGGTATTCCCGGACGGCTTCCCGGATGAGCTTTTGTCAGAGCTTGAAGCCCGCACAGGCAGAAAGATCATCGGGAACAAGCCGGCAAGCGGCACTGAGATCCTTGATGAGCTTGGGGAAGAGCATATGAAGACAGGAGCCCTGATTGTGTATACCTCGGCTGACTCGGTCCTTCAGATTGCAGCCCATGAAGAGATTGTGCCGATTGATGAGCTGTACACGATCTGTAAAATCGCCAGGGAACTGACACTTGATGAGAAATACATGGTTGGAAGAGTGATAGCACGTCCTTTCATCGGACAGCCTGGTGCATTCAAGCGGACAGCGAACAGGCATGATTATGCCCTGAAGCCTTTTGACAGGACGGTCATGAATGAGCTGAAGGACGGCGGACTGGATGTACTGGCCATCGGAAAGATTTCCGACATCTATGACGGCGAAGGTGTGACAAAGTCACTGCGCACTGTCTCTAACATGGACGGGATGGATAAGCTCCTCGAAACGATGGATATGGATTTCACAGGCTTGAGCTTCTTGAATCTTGTGGACTTTGATGCCCTTTTCGGACATAGACGGGACCCGGAGGGCTACGGGAAAGCGCTGGAAGAATATGATGCCCGCCTTCCGGAAGTGTTTGATAAGCTGAAGGAAGATGATCTGCTCATCATTACGGCTGACCACGGGAATGACCCGGTACATCCCGGGACAGACCATACACGTGAATATGTCCCATTATTGGCTTATTCTAAGGGCATGGCGGTCGGAAAAGAGCTGCCAATCAGGCAGACATTCGCCGATATCGGCGCTACTGTAGCGGAAAACTTTGCTGTGGCCGCGCCAAAATTCGGAAAAAGCTTTCTGGGTGAATTGTAAGCCTGGGTCATATTTTAAACAACTGACAAGCTGAGCCATAGAAGGAGATTGGCAGGCGATGGCTGCGGCCGGTTATCCGCTCAGTACTGTCTGATAAAAAGGGGATTATAAAATGGACTACGGAAAAATTCAAAATGCAGCACAATTTTTAAAAGAAAAGTATGGAGAAACGCCTAAAATCGGTTTGATTCTTGGCTCCGGGCTCGGCGTTCTGGCAGATGAAATCGAACAGCCAGTGAAAATACCTTATAATGAAATTCCTGATTTCCCTGTTTCAACAGTTGAAGGGCATGCAGGCCAGCTTGTATTCGGCCTTCTGAACGGTGTACAGGCTGTGGCTATGCAAGGGCGCTTCCACTATTATGAAGGCTACAGCTTCGACAAGGTCACTTTCCCTGTGAGAGTCATGAAGGAGCTCGGAGTGGAAATCCTGATCGTGACAAACGCTGCCGGCGGTGTTAATGAAAGCTTTGCACCAGGAGATTTAATGCTTATCTCGGACCATATCAACAATATGGGAAGCAATCCTCTGATTGGACCTAATGACTCCAAGCTTGGCGTCCGTTTTCCTGATATGTCGGAAGCATACTCCAGGGATCTGCGCCAGCAGGCAAGAGAGATTGCAGGCAAGCTGAATATCAGCATCCAGGAAGGTGTATATGTTGGCAATACCGGCCCTACATATGAAACGCCTGCAGAAGTGAGGATGCTCCGCACTATGGGCGGTGACGCAGTCGGCATGTCGACGGTACCTGAGGTAATCGTGGCCAGGCATGCAGGCCTGAAAGTACTGGGTATTTCCTGCATTTCCAATATGGCAGCAGGCATACTGGATCAGCCTTTAAACCATGAAGAAGTCATTGAAACGACTGAAAAAGTGAAGGCGAACTTCCTCTCTTATGTGAAAGAGCTTGTACGCCAGTTTGGTGCTTAAATAAAGAAAAAGTGGTGACGAATATGAGAATGGTTGACTTAATAGAAAAGAAACGAGACGGCAAAGAGCTGTCTTCGGAAGAAATCCAATTCATAATAAAAGGCTATACTGACGGTTCAATTCCTGACTATCAGATCAGTGCTTTAACGATGGCTATCTTTTTCCAGGGCATGACAGAAAGTGAGAGAGCCGACCTGACGATGAGCATGGTAGAATCAGGCGATAAAATCGATCTGTCAAAAATCGAAGGCATTAAAGTCGACAAGCATTCCACAGGGGGAGTCGGCGATACAACTACGCTGGTGCTCGGCCCTCTTGTAGCGGCTGTCGGTGTCCCGGTCGCTAAAATGTCCGGCCGCGGCCTTGGCCATACAGGCGGTACCATCGATAAACTGGAGGCGGTTGAAGGCTTCCATGTAGAGATAGAAAACGAAGAGTTCATCAAGCTGGTCAATCAGAACAAAATTGCCGTCATCGGACAAAGTGGAAACCTCACGCCGGCGGATAAAAAATTATATGCGCTCCGTGATGTGACGGCGACGGTAGACAGCATCCCGCTGATTGCCAGCTCCATCATGAGCAAAAAGATTGCTGCAGGCGCAGATGCCATTGTCCTTGATGTGAAAACGGGGGCTGGCGCCTTCATGAAGACGCTGGATGATTCCAGAGAGCTTGCAAAAGCAATGGTAAGGATCGGGAACAATGTCGGCCGCAAGACGATGGCAGTCATTTCAGACATGAGCCAGCCGCTTGGCTTTGCCATCGGCAATGCCTTGGAAGTGAAAGAAGCGATCGACACATTAAAAGGCGAAGGACCGGAAGATCTGACTGAGCTGTGCCTTGTACTAGGCAGCCATATGGTTGTGCTGGCTGAAAAGGCAGAAACCCCGGCACAGGCACGAGAAATGCTGGAACAGGCAATCAAGGACGGATCCGCCCTTGAAGCAATGAAAACCTTCCTCAGCTCACAGGGAGGGGACGCTTCTGTTGTCGATGATCCTTCCCGTTTGCCGCGGGCCAAATTTGTTTATGAACTTGAAGCAAAAGAAGATGGCTATGTTTCAGAAATTGTCGCTGACGCAGTGGGAACGGCTGCCATGGTCCTTGGTGCAGGAAGGGCAACTAAAGAATCGGAAATCGATCTTGCCGTCGGGCTCATGCTCCGCAAGAAGATCGGCGACACTGTCTCAAAAGGAGAATCACTTGCCACCATCTACAGCAATTTCGAAAACGTTGAAGAAGTCAAAGAACGCCTGTACAGCAGCATCAAAATCACGGCTTCCAAAGTAGATGCCCCTGTACTGGTGCATGAAGAAATTACTGAATAACATTGTATGAAAAAGCTGCATCCCTTCAGGATGCAGCTTTTTTATGCCTTGACTCCCGCGTGCTTTCCGGTCCCCTTAGAGCACTCCGAAAATAAGTGAAAGCAGCCTCTCCAGCTCTCGGGCAATCCCTCCATTATACAAGCTCTTAAATTCTCAAACCCATCTGAAACGGCTCATGTAAAATAAAAACCGTACCTCCGCCAATTTATTGTATAAATTTGTCTCCTTTGGAAAAAATGGAGGCTATAAAGAATGGAGGGTTATGTGATGAAGCGAATCGTTTCTATAATGGTGTTTGTTTTACTATCAGCAATGATGGCACCGGCAGCCTTAGCCGAAGAAAGCGGCGTCAAGCTGGTTGACAACGTAAAATCGGCGATCTTGATTGAGCGGGATACCGGGGCTGTTTTATATGAGCAGAACAGCAATGAACAGCTGCCTCCAGCAAGCATGACTAAGATCATGACCATGCTTTTGATAATGGAAGCGATTGATAAGGGCAAGCTTTCCATGGATGAAAAGATCAGGGCGAGTGAATATGCAGCATCCATGGGCGGCTCGCAAATATTCCTGGAACCGGGCGAAGAAATGACAACAGAACAGATGCTGAAGGGGATTGCCATCGGATCAGGAAATGATGCATCTGTTGCCATGGCTGAGAGGCTCGCCGGTTCAGAAGAAGAATTCGTCAAGCTGATGAATAAAAAAGCCAAAGACCTTGGCTTGAAGGACACGATTTTCAAGAATGCAACAGGCCTGCCTGTAACCGAGCACTACAGCACAGCCCATGATATGGCACTTATGGCAAAGGAACTGCTGAAATATGAAGGCATAACCAAATTTACAGGAACATATGAAGCTTATTTAAGGGAAGATACCGACAAGAAATTCTGGCTGGTCAATACAAACAGGCTGGTCCGCTTCTATCCGGGAGTCGACGGATTGAAGACAGGCTTTACAAATGAAGCGAAATATTGCCTGACGGCTACAGCTGAGAAAAACGGGATGAGGGTAATCGCAGTTGTCTTTGGTGCTCCGACATCGAAAGAAAGAAATGCTCAGGTAACCAAGATGCTGGATTATGCTTTCAGCCAGTATGAGACACATCCAATGTATAAGCGGAATGAAGCTTTAGGTTCTGCCAAAGTCAGCAAAGGCGAGATAAAGCAGGTCGAAGCTTTGACGAGCGAGCCGATCTCACTGCTGACGAAAAAAGGCGAAGACACAAAGGCAGTCAAGAAAACCGTCGTCCTGAAAAAAGACCTGAAAGCCCCAATAGCTAAAGGCGATCAAATTGGTACGCTGAAAGTTGAAAAAGATGGGAAGACAATCGTGGAAAGCCCGCTGGTGGCCAAAAGCGAAGTGAAAGAGGCAGGCTGGTGGACGCTCTATAAACGGGCTCTCGGCATTTTCACGAAATCAAATTGATGTCGAAAAAAAGGTGCATCAAGGAAAATTTAGCGAAACCGCACTAGTTTTGCCTTCAGGAAGGAATAAGGGCCTCCTTCAGCGAAATTGACTCTCTAGAAAGGCTTGATCCATGCAGGAGATGAGGGCATGGACAGCCGGCCGGATCTGTAAATGGTTCCGGCAGCAGAGAAGGAGGCTATCAGTCATGAGTCTGATGATTGGATTGGAAGTAAAAAATGATGTGCTGTGCATTCGCTTAAGCGGAGAATTGGACCACCATTCGGCAGATGAATTAAGGGAAAAGGCAACAAACGCCATAGAGTCTTATGGGATCCGCCACATTGTCCTCAATCTGGAGCAATTATCCTTTATGGACAGCTCAGGCCTTGGAGTGATCCTGGGCAGGTATAAGCAAATTAAGCAGCTTCACGGCGAGATGGTCGTCTGTGCCATTTCACCGGCGGTACAGAGGCTATTCGATATGTCCGGGCTGTTTAAAATCATCCGTCTTGAGCCGACTGAAGAATTTGCACTTCAGCGATTGGGGGTTGCCTGACAATGAAAAATGAAATGAATCTGCAATTCAGCGCTTTGAGCCAGAATGAGTCCTTTGCCCGTGTGACCGTCGCGGCTTTCATCGCCCAGCTTGATCCGACAATGGATGAACTGACTGAAATCAAGACGGTCGTATCAGAGGCAGTTACCAACTCGATCATCCATGGCTATAACAATGACAGTAAAGGGATTGTCTATATTTCTGTCAGCATTGAGGACGGCTTCGTTGATATGACAATCAGAGATGAAGGACTCGGGATCGGGGATGTGGAAGAGGCCAGGCAGCCGCTGTTTACAACCAAACCAGAGCTGGAACGTTCCGGCATGGGCTTTACAATCATGGAAAATTTCATGGATGAGATAGAAGTTCGCTCACACCCAGGAGAAGGCACCGAAATCCGTTTAAGGAAGCATTTATCAAACAGTAAAATGCTATGCAATTAAGGGAGTCATGCTATGGATGTGGAGGTAAAGACAGATAAGACCCAGACGTATCTCAAGGATCACGAGGTAAAAGAGCTCATACAAAAAAGCCAGGCAGGAGACCAGGGGGCACGGGACACGATTGTCCAGAAAAACATGAGGCTCGTCTGGTCAGTGGTCCAGCGTTTTCTCAACAGAGGATATGAGCCGGATGATTTATTCCAGATCGGCTGCATCGGCCTCTTGAAGTCGGTTGATAAATTTGATCTGAGCTATGATGTAAAGTTTTCAACCTATGCCGTTCCTATGATCATCGGGGAGATACAGCGTTTCATCCGGGATGATGGAACTGTGAAGGTGAGCCGCTCCCTGAAGGAAATGGGAAATAAAATCCGCAAGGCAAAAGACGAGCTGACCAAGACTTTTGGAAGGATTCCGACTGTAACAGAGCTTTCCGCTTATCTGGAAATCCCTCCTGAGGATATCATCCTTGCCCAGGAAGCAGGCAGGACGCCATCCTCCATTCATGAAACTGTATATGAAAACGACGGCGACCCTATCACACTGCTGGATCAGATCGATGATGGCAATGATGGCAAGTGGTTTGACCAGATAGCCCTTAAAGAGGCAATCCGCGAGCTGGATGAGCGGGAAAGGCTGATTGTTTATCTCAGATATTATAAAGATCAGACACAGTCTGAAGTGGCAGCAAGGCTGGGAATATCACAGGTGCAGGTCTCCCGGCTCGAGAAGAAAATCCTGCAGCAGATGAAAGACCGGATGGATATGTGAATCCATCCGGTCTTTTTTTGTGTAGTGATTCCCGGGCAGTCCAGAGCAGCTTTCCATTATCCCCAATTTTTGGTCGACATGATTGGAATTTTATTACGAATACTATTTATACAAGGAAAACACTGTTTGGGAAGTGATCATAATGGAAAAAACGGTTTATGTCCGGCTCAGGAACCGTATTCAAGTGCGTCCGCAGGCTTCCGTCCAGCTAAAGGACATTGCCTTGATTATTGCAGATGAAACACTTTATGAACGGTTAGGGAATCTTTCCATCCATCACGTTTCAGATCATGACCGGAATATCATTGTCATTGACATTGTCCAGGTGATCCAGGCCATTGCCGCAGAAAAGCTGCAGCTCGATATACAGGCTGTCGGTCCCTCCCAGACAATCATTGAGGTGATCTATAAAAAGAAAAAAGCATCCACAGCGTTTTTCCTGCTAATCTGGTTTTTGCTGTTTTTTGGTGCCGCACTGACAATCATGAATTTTCATGAAGATGTCAGCATGCAGACAGTGCATCAGCGGATTTATACAATCATCACCGGCAAAGTGGAGAAAAAGCCCCTGCTGTTCCAAATTCCTTATTCTCTTGGCCTTGGACTTGGCATGATCATTTTCTTTAATCATGTTTTCAAAAAAAGGCTCAATGAGGAGCCCAGCCCGCTGGAGGTTGAAATGTTCAATTACCAGCAGGATCTCGACCGGTATGTCATCATGCATGAAAATAAAGAAAGCATGAAGAACCTTGATGACCATTAGCATCATTATCGTCATTTTCCTGGGATTTGCGGGAGGCGTCTCTGTGGGGGCAGGATTTGTTGCGTTTCTGACTGTGCTGGGGATCATTCCAAGGCTGACCCAGCTGTCAAAGACAATGAAAATGATCCATCACTATGAATGGGCAGTTGTAATCGGGGCGGTTGCAGGAACATCTGCAAGCCTTCAGGACCCGCGGCTTTACTTTCCGGGATTTATCCTTGTTCTTTTCGGTCTGGCAGGCGGGATTTTTGTGGGGATGGTGGCGGCAGCACTTACAGAAGTGCTTAACGTCCTGCCGCTGCTGGCCAAAAGGCTTGGGATTGACGGCAAAATAGTTGTTCTGCTGATGGCCATCGTATTCGGGAAAGTATTTGGATCGCTGTTTCACTGGATGTATTTTGTAGACTGACTATGTAAAGCGAAAGGACATCAAAGCAATGGATGAACGCAGGAAAGTCATACTGATTACAGATGGCGATGAGTATGCAAGAAGGACTGCAGAGCATGTAGCGAAGGATATTGGCGGCAGATGCATCTCTATGTCCCACGGGAATCCATCTGTTTTGTCAGGACCTGATATCGTGAAGATGATCAAGAAAGCCCCCAATGACCCTGTACTTGTCATGTTTGATGACTCCGGCTATGTCGGCGAAGGGCTTGGTGAAACGGCCCTTAAATATGTGGCAAGGCATGAAGACATTGAGGTGCTCGGTGTAATAGCAGTTGCTTCAAAAACAAGGCAGGCGGAATGGACGCATGTGGATGTATGTGTCGACAGGTACGGTGAGCTTACTCCGTATGGTGTTGACAAGCTTGGTGTCCCTGAAATGGAAATTGGAAAAATGAACGGGGATACAGTCTACTGCCTCGACGAATTGGATGTCCCGCTGATTGTCGGAATCGGCGATATCGGCAAGATGTCACGAAGAGATCATTATGAAAAAGGCTCTCCCATCACCAAAAAGGCAGTGGAACTCATTCTGGAAAGGAGCGGATTTTATGGCGGAAACTAAAAAGAAAAACAAAACCTCTATTTCAGAATCACCCGGCAGAAACGAAGACTTCATGAAAGAGCGCATTGGGCTTGGCGTCAGCTTTGACCTGGGTGTCAGGAAGCTGCAGATCCTGAAGAAAGAAATCCAGATTTATTATGTAAATGGATTATGCGATACTTCTTTTATCACCCAAATCCTTGAAGAGCTCGTGGAAATCAATGATCACGAGAAACTGTCCTCAAACGTTTTCAATATCGTGAAAAACCGCATTGTCAATCAGTCGGTGCAGCCGATTGAAACAATGGACGAACTGGTTGACCAGGTGCTGTCCGGCCTGATTGTTATACTGGTTGAAGGGGAGACGACGGGACTTGTTGTCGATGTCAGAAGCTATCCCGGCAGAACACCGGAGGAGCCCGATACAGAGAAAGTTGTGCGGGGGTCAAGGGATGGATATGTAGAAAATATTATTGTTAATACCGCCCTGACCAGAAGGCGGATCAGGGATGAGCGGCTCCGCTTTGAAATCATGCGGATAGGGGAGCGCTCCAAAACCGATATAGCGATTGCTTATATTAAGGATGTCGCCAGTACAGATCTGATTGAAGTGGTCAGGCAGGAAATTCAATCGATTGATATCGACGGACTGACAATGGCGGATAAAACGGTTGAAGAATTTCTCTTAAAGCAAGGCTATAATCCATATCCGCTCGTCCGTTATACAGAAAGGGCCGATGTCGGTGCAACCCATCTGCTGGAAGGGCATGTCCTGATTTTCGTTGATACGTCGCCAAGTGTGATCATCACGCCGACAACCTTTTTCCACCATCTGCAGCATGCTGAGGAATACAGACAGTCGCCGGCAGTCGGCACATTCATCCGCTGGATCCGCTTCATCGGAGTGCTCGCCTCACTATTCCTGCTGCCATTATGGTTCCTATTTACTCTGGAGCCGCAATTGCTGCCGGATGCCATCAAGTTCATCGGCCCGAATGAGAAGACAAATATACCTATTGTCATACAAATCTTCCTGGCGGATATTGGCATTGAGTTCCTGAGGATTGCTGCCATCCATACGCCCACACCTCTTTCAACGGCAATGGGATTGATAGCAGCCGTCCTGATCGGACAAATTGCCATCGATGTCGGGCTGTTTGTGCCGGAGGTCATTCTCTATGTGGCTGTTGCTTCTATAGGAACCTTTTCAACCCCAAGCTATGAACTCAGTATAGCCAATAAGATGGCAAGACTTGCCATGCTGATTGCCGTGGCACTCTTCCATACACCGGGCTTCATTATCAGCATAACAGTGTTCATCCTCCTCCTGGCAAGCATCAGGTCGCTGAACACGCCATATTTATGGCCGCTGCTGCCTTTCAGCCCGAAAGCATTTCTGCAGATCCTGATCAGAAGGTCTGTCCCGGGGTCTAAGATCAGGCCAAGCATCGTCCATGCGAAAAACCGCTACAAACAGCCGGCTAAAAATTGAATATTATGCTAATATCAATTGCAGTTTTCCGGCAATTATGGTAAGTTTTTAACTAAATAAAGGACTAAAGAAGCTGAAATAGACAGTTCAGAAACGGGGACTGTCTATTTTATATAGCATGGAATTATTCGGGGCTGTAAAAAAGCGGCCGCGGCAGTCTATAATAAGAGTAACAGTATAGAGGGAATGAGGGAGTAAGCATGTTTTTTCATGGGACAGCAAGAGTAAATGGACAATCTCATTTGGAAATCGGCGGAATGGATACCGTTGAATTGGCAAAGCAATTCGGGACACCGGTTTATGTATATGATGTGGCACTGATTCGCGAAAGGGCAAGAGGCTTCAGGCAGACATTCGAAGAACTTGGGGTGAAATCCCAGGTTGCTTATGCGAGCAAAGCATTTTCATCCATTGCCATGATTCAGCTGGCTGAAGAAGAAGGCCTGTCGCTTGATGTGGTTTCAGGAGGAGAGCTGTATACCGCTCTGGCGGCTGAATTCCCTGTGGAAAGGATCCACTTCCATGGCAATAATAAGAGCAGGGAAGAACTGGAGATGGCTCTTCACTATGGAGTCGGATGCATCGTTGTAGACAATTTCGATGAGCTGGAACTGCTTAAGTCAGTTTGCGAAAACAAAAACACGAAAACCAAGATTCTGCTGCGTGTGACACCGGGAATCGAGGCGCACACCCACGATTATATCCTGACAGGGCAGGAGGATTCCAAATTCGGCTTTGATCTGCAAAATGGACAGGCCGAAGCTGCGCTCAAGCAGGCCATATCAACTCCATGGCTGGAAACACTCGGCATTCACTGCCATATCGGATCACAAATCTTTGAAACGACCGGCTTCATTCTTGCGGCCGAGAAAATATTTGAAAAACTGTCAATCTGGAAAAAAGAGCTTGCCTATGAACCGGCTGTGCTGAATCTGGGCGGAGGCTTTGGCATCCGCTATACAGATGAAGACGCGCCGATTGCGGCTTCAAAATATGTCGAAGAAATCATCAGCGAAGTGAAAAAGCTGGCCGGCAGCTACCAGATGGAAATGCCGGAAATCTGGATTGAACCAGGCCGTTCGCTTGTCGGCGATGCCGGGACAACACTCTATAAGACAGGCTCAAGAAAGGATGTCCCGAATGTCCGCCATTACCTGGCGGTGGACGGAGGCATGAGCGATAATATCCGTCCGGCCCTTTATCAGGCCAAATACGAAGCTGTGCTTGCCAACCGGCCGCTGGAGAAAGCGGAAGAAACGGTCTCCATTGCCGGCAAATGCTGCGAGTCAGGCGATATGCTGATATGGGACCTGCCTTTGCCGAAAGCAGAGCGGGAAGACCTTCTGGCTGTATTTTGTACAGGAGCCTACGGATATTCCATGGCCAACAACTATAACCGAATCCCGCGGCCGCCGGTTGTATTCGTAGAAAATGGAGAGGCGCGCCTTGTCGTCAAACGAGAAAGCTTCGAAGACTTGATCAGGCTTGACCTGCCTCTTCAGGAGAAAATCAAGAACTAGAAAAAAGCAGCCGAACGGCTGCTTTTTTGAGCTGTGCTGTTAAGCACCTCTATTTTACTATGAGAAGAATGCTTTAACAGCATCGATGGCACTTGAGAAAAAGCGTTTCAGGCTGTCCAGGAAGCCCTGGCCTTCTTCACTTTCAAGATACTTGGTGATTTTGTCCTTTGCTTTATCAAGCTGATCTCCGACCTGATTCCAGTCAATGTTCAGATCCTTCAGTTTGTTGAACAGGTCGATCAGGCTTTGCATTTCTTTATCTGTCAGGGTGATGCCAAGGTCCTTTGCCGCGTTTTCGATGATGTTCTGGAGCTCTTCGTCGGTGGCAGGTTTATTTTTGCTGATTTCTTCTTTGATTTTTGCTATTAGAGCAGCGGCATTCTCATTCCCGACCGAATCGCCAAGCTTGGCCGTTTCTACCATTTCTTCATTTGCTGCCTGCTTGACTTCTTCAGGTATCGTCTCATCTGCTGAGATCTCATATGCTTTTATAATTCCGGTCAGGGCGGCTGTCCCGGATACAGGCGATGGTGCGGTTATATATATTTCAGCATCTTTTACACCAGCAGTTATCAGAGCATTGATATACATTTCGTCTGTTACCCAGTTGATGTTCTTCGTTTCAACTTCAAGTCCTGATCCGGATTTCGCGATCGTTGTCGCTGAAGAAGAAATGGCTCTTGTGCCGATGAGTGCTTTGCTGATATAGCTGCCCAGATATTGATGTTCCTCTTCATTTGAGACAGTGATGGTCATGGCGTCCTTTGGCGCTTCCATCTCTGCAAGCAGGACGTTTTTCTGTTCTTCGGAAAGGTTTTCGCCAAGGGTGACGATCATATCTCCTTCGGCCATGTCTGCTGAAGCTCCCGCTGGCAGAATCAGCATCAGAGCAAGGGCAAGCAGCATTATATTTTTGCATCGTTTAAGCATAATGTTCCTCCTAATCTTGTATACGCAGGCTGGACTCTATATTAATAGACGTACATAATGATATAAAAGTTTCGGAAAAAATTCATCCCCCTGCAGCCAATAGTCCCTATTTTCCCGGCGGGATAGATAAAAAAACGCATTTAGTGTAGAATAAAAAAGGAGTTTGGCGATTGGAGGCAAGTGTATACGATGAAAAAAAATAACTGGCTGCTTTTCTCTTTTTTCCTGGCCATCGGGCTGATTTGGGGATTCATCTATTGGCTGGTCATTGTGCCTGGATCCTGATTCGATTTGATTGCTGTCCTGCTTAAATTTTTGTATCATAGTAATGATTAATGGAACCTGCAACAAAAATGCTTTCTTACATATCATATACTAGCCGCCATATAGTTTAGACAATGGCTTATTGGGAAAAGATAGTTTGGAAATGTTTTATTTAATGAGGGATAATTATGCTAATTCGATATAAAAAGACATTCGAAAAGATTGCCATGGGCTTATTATCATTTATGCCAAATGAAAAGGATCTGAAAAGGCTGCAGCAGACCATGAAGCAGTATGAGTCGGACGACGGCTGGCAGCTGTTCCTATGGAAGCAGGATGATATAACAGGGCTGATCGGGGTTTCTTTCATGGACGGCCCTGCAATGGAAATACAGCATATTTCCGTAAGTCCTTCACATCGCCAGCAGGGCATCGGAAAAGCAATGGTCAAGGCTTTGAGGGATCTGTACCCTGACAGGAAGCTCGTCAGCAATGAAAATACAGAACCGTTTGTAGACAAGTGCACGGATGAAGAATGCTGAAAAGGCAGAGAACCTGGTTCTCTGCCTTTTATTATTCGGTATCATTGCGGGCGTCCCATGCAGCTTTCCGCTCAAGGATGACATCAGTCCGGTCTCTCATCGAATGCCGGTGAATGAGCATTCTGTCAGAAAGATCGCTTGGGCTCCCCCAGACAAGGCCAAGGGATTCTGCCGTTCTTATGCATAGGCTGGCAAGCTCATGATCAGCCAGTGGAATGAAGGGACTCGAGTAAGGTTCTCCTTTTGCAATTCCCTCCAATCTGCCGCTGATCAGCAGCGTGAATTCCCGGGCGCTGATTCCAAGCTCCTTCAGCTGGAGGGGGACCTTGTCCAAAATAGATCGGGATTTCCGCAGCGTCCGTTCAGCGCCTTTGAAGTTGCCGCGGCGATGATGATAGGCGGAAACTGCGAACAGAATGAGCCCTACCCAAACAGAGTCCTTATTCCGCGGGTCTGCTTCTTTCCAGTATTCTTCAAGCACTTCATGGCATTCGAAATAATCTCGGTCTGCATGGAAATGGACAAGATACTGTATATATTCTTCAGGATACATATTGACCTCCCTTTTGCCCTGGTGACTGACATTTTGCACTTATTTTATCATATTCCGGCTTGAAGCGGTGCTGGGGACAAATGAATCAAGAAGAAAGCCCGGCTCATGCCGGGCCTTCAGTCTATAGTTTTAGAAGCACCATGATGCTCCCACAATGATCAGCAGAATGAACAATACCACTATTAGGGCGAAGCCGCCTCCGTAACCGTAACCTGCACCTGCATCTGACATATCACCGATACCTCCTATATAGTCTGCGTTTTTCTTTACAAATTCATCTTATGCGGGAATGGGCCATAACGTATGGGCGCCTGGAAAAAAAGCTCGGAGAGAAGGAATTTCGTTCCCCGGCTTTCTGGAAGTTTGTCTGTATTTTTCTATTGGATATCAGAATGGAATCCTCTATACTAGTAATAGCCATTTACAGCCGGGAACCTGCCTGTGTTTGGCGCAGCATCAGGCAAAATTCAAAATTAGAAATTATGGTGGAAATATGCAGTATAATGTGAAGATTGACGCGTTTGAAGGGCCTCTTGACCTGCTTCTTCATTTAATTAATCGCCTTGAAATAGATATTTACGATATTCCTGTAGCAGAGATTACTGAACAGTATCTTATTTATATACATACAATGAAAGAGCTCGAACTTGACGTTGCGAGTGAATTTCTTGTCATGGCGGCGACCCTGCTTGCCATTAAAAGCAAAATGCTCCTTCCAAAGCATGAGGAAGAGCAGCTGGATGAGTTTGATATGGAGGAAGGGGAAGAAGACCCCCGTGATGAGCTTGTTGAAAGACTTGTAGAATATAAGAAGTATAAAGAAGCTGCAGCTGAGCTCAAAACGAAAGAGCAGGAGCGCGGGCTGATGTTTACAAAACCTCCAAGCGATTTATCGGATTATGCAAAAGACGTGCAGCCTGAAAAGGCAGACTTGAATGTGTCGCTGTATGACGTGCTTGGGGCATTCCAGAAGCTGATGCGGAGAAAGAAGCTCCAAAAGCCGGTCACCGCAAAGGTGGCAAGGCAGGAAATACCTATTGAGAAGCGGATGGATGAAATCCTTGATCAGCTTCAGCGGGCAAGGGTGAAGACAAGCTTTTACGATTTGTTTCCTTCCGATGAAAAGGAACATCTTGTCGTCAGTTTCCTCGCAGTGCTGGAACTGATGAAGAGGAAACAAATCGAGCTGAACCAGGAACATAATTTTGCAGAGATTTTTGTATCTGCAAAGGAGGATCAATAAAAGTTTTGGACATCGTAAATTGGAAAGGGATAACAGAGAGCCTGCTCTTTGCAGCAGGAGATGAAGGATTATCCTTGAAGCAGATCGCTGAGGTGCTTGAGATGGACGAAAGCCAGGCGGAAACCATTTTGCAGGAGCTTATCCAGTCCTGCGAGGATGACTACACGAGAGGCATTACAGTGGCCCAATTTGCCGGCACCTATCAGCTGGTCACAAAGAAGGAGAACTCAGATTATCTTAAGAAATTGGTGGAGACCCCCGGGACAGGCTCCCTGTCACAGGCAGCATTGGAAACCCTTGCCATCATCGCATATAAACAGCCGATCACAAGGGTGGAAATAGAAGAAATCAGAGGTGTTAAAACAGAGAGGCCGCTTCATACATTGGCCGCCAAAGCTTTGATAAAAGAAGCCGGAAGGGCAGAAGGGGCGGGCAGGGCCTATTTATATGCCACTACAAAGGAATTTCTTGATTACTTTGGTTTAAAAAGTATAGACGAGCTTCCTCCGTTGACAGAAAATGATGAGGATGAATATGCAGGGGATGAGGCAGATTTATTTTTCGAAAAGTTTCAGGAAACCTTAGATAATTGATTTTTCTGACACATTCCTGCGGCCTATATGATAAAATATAGCTAGATTGTCCGAAGCTCACTGTTAGCATCGTGCTTTATATCATTTAGCTGTGCCTGCTGCCACAGCAGTGCATGAGCCGGGGAGTGTCTGGATTGTTTATAAAGCAGTGCAAAGGGTATGAATTGGAGAAAGAAATGCCGAACACTTCCGAGGATTTCTTCAACAGGAGCGAGGTGGTGTATATGGAGGAAGGGCAGGAGAAGACCCTCCATGTACTATATATACGCTACTTCGAAGAATCCATGGAAAGCTTCACGCCATTTGGCTCGGACCCTGTGTTCAAGGCAGGCGGCAGGGAAGTGGCTTTCAAGGATTTAGTGGCGCTTGCGTGTTTGCTGAAAAAAACGGGATTACGGGACAGAAAAAGAGTATACATAAATAACAAAGCTGAATTTGAGTCCTATTTTGACAAACTGGATTTCGGCAAATTAAGGGAGGTTTTCAATGGCGTAGAAGAGGAGAAAGGTTTTCAAATCGCTTCGCCTCTTGATTTCTTCAATCATCAGCAAGCTTAACGAAGGCTGCTTGCTGAAGCCTGGCCAGGATTCAAAATAAGGAAGTCCAATACATTAAGAGGCTGCCAGGAAGCCGTCTGAAATGGCAAGGATGGCAAGCCGGTCGAAGCAAGAAAAAGCATGGCATCAGCCTGCAATCTGAAGGGGTGTAACAATGGCGAACACAATCGTTAAATCGCAGACAGAAGAAGTGAAAAAATTCCTGGGAAATACTGTTTCAGAATTGGAAGCATATTTAAATGAAACAACACTATCCGGCCTCATAAAGGAAAAGGACGGAGACCGGAATTATTATAAAATGGTTTTGGGAAATCTGAGAAAGTTGCTTGTTTTCTGTGAGGAAGGCCTTGATGCCTGCAGTGTACTCCTGAAAAATGAGCCTTTCCCAAAGCCTGCGGCCGAAAAGACGCTTTACCGCATTTATCATCAGTGCATTGACGAATTCTTCTCGCCGAAAAATGATGCATGGTTCGAAAACAGCCGTTCCGCTTATACCGGGAAAAACTCCATTAAGTTTCAGGGAGGGGTCCCTGAAAGCATGAAGGGAATCTTTGACAGCCTGGAGAGTGAGTTCCAAAGGATCCGGGAAGAGCTTGAATATTATGAAACAGATTACCGGACAAAAATGATTCAATCCAAATAGAACAAAGGCTGCCGACAAGGCGGCTTTTTTTATAGTTAAGGGATTTATAAAGTGGAAGACTTGTGGATGATTTTCATTTCTTGATCCACGTCCAGCAGCTGAGCCGAGGTCATATGCCAAACCACCCAACAAGAAAGAATGCCTTTCGGGGTGTTCGTCTTATGCTAATTGGGGGTGGTCAAGGCGCTTGCGCTTTTGTTCTATTTATGAAGGCCGCCGGAAGTGGACATGTACAAATTTCGCCTGGGATAAGCAAATATTTTAACATCATACATATCATTGGAAAAGGAGGAAGACAGATAGGAGGGGAAGGATGAGCAAGTTTCACGATTATATCAAGGATGTATTCAATTGGAATGAGGAAATGAAGAGATTCCTGGAATCGGAGGATGTGGAGAAAGACGCAGAACTATGGGTAAAACTGGATAAATTCTCGGGAGTGATTGAAAAGCTTGACGGCCAGCTTGATATAGAGGAGCTGAATGCGCTCCAGTCCCGTGTAGATGAACTTCATAACGATGTTGAACAGTATTTTTCCAGAAGGCAGCCGGTCGGCCATATTTACATCAATGAACCTTTTATTCCGGCAGGCGGCCATTCCCTTCCGCCGCTGCCATATGGCTATGACAGCCTAGAACCATATATAGCAGAAGAAATCATGAGGCTTCATCACACGAAGCACCATCAGTCTTATGTTGATGGACTGAACCGTGCTGAGGAAATGCTTAAAAAGGCACGGCAAGATGGCGATTTTAAACTTGTTAAGCATTGGTCGAGAGAGCTGGCATTCCATGGCTCCGGCCATTACCTCCATACTATTTTTTGGAATAATATGAGCCCCTCTGGGGGAGGGAAGCCATCTGGTGCCCTGCTGGGAGAGATAGAAAAGTATTTTGGAAGCTTTGAACAGTTCAAGAAGCATTTTTCTGAAGCTGCCAAACAGGTGGAAGGCGTCGGCTGGGCAATCCTTGTCTGGTCACCGCGTTCAAGGCATCTTGAAATCCTTCAATCGGAAAGGCATATGCTGCTTACCCAGTGGGATACGATCCCGATTCTTGCCCTTGATGTCTGGGAGCATGCCTACTATCTGCAGTATAAAAATAACCGCGCCGATTATGTGAATAACTGGTGGAATATTGTGAACTGGAAAGATGCAGAGGAACGCTTCCAAAAAGCAAGCCAGCTGAAATGGAAGCCTTTTTAGAGGTATGGGGATGGCAGCAGCCATTCCTTTTTTTATGGGGAAGGCAGAGATGCCGATATATGGATTATAAGAATGGAGACACCCGCCGCTTTTCATTTTTAGTCATAAGCTGTCCCGACTCGCATAAACTTGTACAAACATATTAGGAGACGGGGTTTTGGAGAATGAACAGATTGTTTAGATGGATGCTATTATCCTGCATAGCAGCTGTCCTGGCAGCGAATCTGCCTGCAAAGGTACAAGCTGCCTATTCGGCCAGCTCAGGCAGCGCCATACTGATGGAGCAAAGCACCGGGAGGATCCTGTATGAGAAGGATGCTTATACGAAGAAAAGGATTGCAAGCATAACGAAGATTATGACAGCCATCCTTGCCATTGAATCCGGGAAGCTGGATACAAAGGCCAAGGTGAGTGAAAAGGCTGTACGGGCTGAAGGATCATCTATTTATCTGCAGCCGGGAGAAAAAATTCTATTGGAGGACCTGGTTTACGGACTTATGCTCAGGTCGGGGAATGACTCGGCGGTGGCAATTGCCGAACATGTCGGGGGAAGCCTTGAAGGGTTTGTATACTTAATGAACAAAAAAGCTGAAGAAATCGGCATGATAAATACCCATTTTGCCAATCCGCACGGGCTCGATGACCATGAGGAACACTATTCTACCGCGTATGATATGGCAGTCCTGACCAGATATGCCATGAACAATGAAACATACAGGAAAATAGCAGGGACGAAAATGCATCGGGCGCCGAACCCGAATGAAAGCTGGGACAGAGTCTGGAAAAATAAGAACCGCCTCCTCACCGAATTGTATGAATATTGCACAGGGGGAAAAACAGGTTATACAAAACGTGCCAAAAGGACGCTGGTTACCACTGCCTCAAAGGATGGTCTGGACCTGATTGCGGTTACGCTGAATGGCCCGGATGACTGGAACGACCATATCGGCATGTATGAGAGCGGGTTCAAGGAATATTCGCTCAAAAAAGTTGTTGAACAAGGCGGGATCAGGGAGCTGGAGGATACTGCCTATGAAAAAAAAGCCTTTTTGAAGACAGACTACAGCTATCCTGCCTCTGAAAATGAAAAAGACCTTTTCCGTGTCGAATATAAGATGCTGAAGCCTTCGGGAAGCTGGAAGGAAGATAAGGATTTTCCCGATGTGGTCGGAAGGGCCATTGTTTACTTTGAGAACAAGCAAGTGAAAAGTCTGCCGATTTACTATGAAAAAGAGCCCCAGAAAGAAGAAAAATCTTTTTTGGATTTCTTTAAGAGCATCTTTATGACAATTGCTGGAGTTAAAACAGATGGTTAATATTATTTGGGTTGCGATGACCGTGATCGGGATTGTTTTTGCCATTTTCAATGGCACAATGGCTGAAGTAAATGAAGCGGTCTTCAGCGGGGCGAAAGAAGCGGTCACCCTTTGCATCGGGCTCATCAGCATCCTTGTCTTCTGGCTGGGGATGATGAGGATTGCCGAAGACGCAGGACTGCTGAAAAAATTGGCTTTTCTTTTCAGGCCGGTAGTGACAAGGCTTTTTCCTGATGTTCCTAAGGACCACCCGGCAATGGGGTATATCTTATCGAATATGATGGCGAATATGTTCGGGCTGGGCAATGCGGCCACGCCACTTGGAATAAAGGCAATGGAGCAGCTTAAAGCGCTGAATGGCGGAAAAACCGAGGCGAGCAGGTCGATGATCACCTTCCTGGCCATCAATACCTCAAGCCTGACACTCATCCCGACAACGGTGATTGCCATCAGGATGAACTATCACTCTGCCTCTCCTACTGAAATTGTCGGGCCGACCTTGATTGCCACCTTTTGCTCAACACTCGGGGCAATCCTGATCGACAGGTACTTTTATTACAGACGAACCCGTAAAGGATGAGCGCGAATGGAAATTGTCTCTTTAATCTCATTATGGTTTATCCCGGTGCTGATTGGATTTATCCTGCTGTACGGTACTTATAAAAAAGTCCCTACATATGAGAGCTTTGTGGATGGCGGCAAGGAAGGAATCAAGATTGCTGTTTCCATCATCCCTTTTTTAGTCGGGATGCTGGTGGCCATTACTGTCTTCAGGGCTTCAGGGGCACTTGAATTCATGATGGGTTTTATCAGGCCGGCAATGGAAGCGGTCGGGGTCCCTCCCGAAATCGCCCCGCTCGCCATCATCAGGCCGATATCAGGCACTGCGGCCCTTGGCATGACAAGTGACCTGATTGCTGCCCATGGGCCGGATTCTTTTATCGGAAGGCTCGCCTCCACGCTCCAGGGAAGCACAGATACGACCTTTTATGTGCTGACAGTCTACTTTGGGGCTGTAGGCATTAAAAAAATGGGGGATGCGCTGAAGGTGGGCCTCCTGGCCGATCTTGTCGGCTTTATTGCAGCGATAGCAGTTGTCATGCTTGTATTCGGATAAGAAAGGGAAGGGCGCCGAAAAACGGCGTCCTTTTTGTGGTTCCATGGAGGACCTGTTCCGCTTTCGGCATACTTTTAACATCGGCTGCTTTGAAAATAGGCCGGTTTGTGTCATAATTCATTAGATGGACAAAAGATTGCCATAAGTATTTTATTGAGGTGACATAAATGGAAAGGCTTCAAAAAGTGATTGCCCATGCAGGGGTTGCATCGAGACGAAAAGCGGAGCAGCTGATTGCAGAGGGACATGTAAAAGTAAATGGGAAAGTTGTAAAAGAACTTGGACTGAAAGTTTCTTCTTCAGACAGGGTGGAAGTGGACGGAATCCCGGTTGAAAGGGAAGAGCCTGTGTATATCCTTCTGTATAAGCCCAGAGGGGTTATTTCAAGTGTGACGGATGAAAAGGGAAGGAAGGTCGTAACTGATCTCCTGCCTCAGATCAAGGAGAGGGTCTACCCTGTCGGCAGGCTTGATTTCGACACTTCGGGCCTCCTGCTGATGACCAATGACGGAGAATTTGCCAATCTGCTCATGCATCCGAAAAACGAAGTGGAAAAGGTATATGTGGCGAAGATCAAAGGAATACCAGCCAGGGAAAAACTGAAAAGCCTTGAAAGGGGTGTCCGCCTGGAGGATGGCAAAACAGCTCCGGCAAGAGTCAAGGTGCTTTCAATTGACAAACAAAAGAATACAGCCATCGTTGAACTGGTCATCCATGAAGGAAGGAACCGCCAGGTCAGAAGGATGCTGGAGGCCATCGGGCACCCGGTCATGAAGCTCAAAAGGGAGCGATACGGCTTTCTTACTCTGCAGGGATTGAGCGCAGGTGATGCGAGGGAGCTTACAGCCCATGAGGTAAAACAGCTCAGGACTCTTGCGAGCAGTGCCGGCAAAAAGAAAAATTCATAGAAGTTTCACAGTTGGAAGGCTTTGTTAACAACAGTGCGATAATGAATAAGGTATAATGATAGACAGTTGCCCGGGGGAGCGCTCATACCTGCACGCAAAGGATTGTATGCGGATTCTTGCAGGGTGCTGCAGCTCCATCCAAGGGCTAAGAAGCAGCATGAACATCAGGGAGGTACTTATGAAAAAACGGCGTCTCGTTATGAGAACAGTCATTTTGCTTGTTCTGGGTGCTGCCGTTGCATACACTCTATACGCAAGCATAACGAAAGATGATATCAGAAAAGTTGCAGTCGGGGAAAAAGCCCCTGATTTTGCTTTGGTGGACATGGATGGGGAAAAGCACAGGCTTTCAGATTATGAAGGACAGGGTGTTTTCCTGAACTTCTGGGGAACCTGGTGCAAGCCTTGTGAAAAGGAAATGCCTTATATGAATAACCAGTACAAACAGTTCACGGACGAGGGCGTCCAGGTGCTGGCTGTAAATGTAGGCGAATCTGATTTTGCCGTCAAGAAGTTTGCTGAAAGATATGGACTCGCATTCCCGATTGTCAATGACAAGGATGGTCAGGTGCAGAATGCTTACGCCATCGATCCCCTTCCCGCCACATTCCTGATCAATCCGGAGGGCGAAGTGGTGAAGATTCATACCGGCCAATTGACAGAAGATACGATCCGCACCTTCATGGAGCAGATCCAACCTAAGTAACAGGGAGTTTTTAGGATGAAAGAAGTTAAATGCGAATGCGGGCATCTCAATCCGCATGGGACCATTCTTTGTGAATCATGCGGAAAGGTGCTCGAGGAGCAGGCAAAAGACAAAAAGCTGATCGATATGAGATATGAAGGGACAGCGCGGCGCTCACAAACCTATAATAAGACATTTGTGGACAAAATCTGGAATTTCTTTTCCTCTGTCAAAGTCGGCGTGTGGATCATCGTACTCACCCTTATTGCATCGGCAATGGGGACAATCCTCCCGCAGGAAATGTATATCCCTCCGACCATGCCTGCTGCCGAATATTATGAAGACCAGTACGGATGGTTCGGGAAGCTGTATTATGAACTTGGCTTCCATAATCTCTACAGCTCATGGTGGTATTTAATCCTGATTGCTTCCCTCGGCGTTTCTTTGGTCATTGCCAGCCTTGACCGGGCAGTCCCTTTATACCGGGCTTTAAAGACCCAGCGTGTTACAAGGCATGAAGGCTATTTAAAGCGCCAGAGGCTTTTTGGGATTTCAAAGACTGATAATGTTGACGGGCAGTATGAAGTGATCAAGGAAAAGCTGAAGGCAAGAAAATACAATATCCGTGAAGAAAACGGCAATGTCCTTGCTGAAAAAGGCCGCTTCTCCCGCTGGGGCCCCTATGTCAACCATG
Organism: Bacillus sp. MMSF_3328; assembly: GCF_030733525.1. Lineage (NCBI taxonomy): Bacteria > Bacillati > Bacillota > Bacilli > Caryophanales > Bacillaceae > Bacillus > Bacillus sp. MMSF_3328. Next base: position 402,568 of record NZ_JASHIV010000001.1, read on the forward strand.
TCGGCCTGATCATTTTCCTGATTGGAGGCATGCTCCGCTTTGTTCCCGGAATGTACGTGGATAAAGTGCTGTGGATCAGGGAGGGCGAAACGAAGGTAATCCCTGAAACAAAGGGAGAATATTATCTTTCCAATGAGGCATTCACTCTAGAAGTCTATGATAAAGAAACTGACAAAGAAGTCTTTAATGATGCGATTGACAGGGCAGGCACCGTCGCTAAGAATTATCAATCTGATGTGACCTTGTACCGGAAACAGGGTGAAACCGTTACCGGTGAAACCCATGACCTTGAAAAGGTAAAGAATTATAGCATCAAGGTTAATGAGCCGCTGAAGTTCGAGTCGTTTGCACTATATCAGGTAGATTATAAGCTGAACGAACTGAACAAAATGTCATTTTCCCTGACAAATAAAGAATCAGGGGAGACATTCGGCGATTTGACGGTTGATCTGTATGATCCCAAGACTGAATATAAGCTGAATGAAGGCTATTCAGTAGAAGTTGTCAGCTATTTCCCGGACTTTGAATTCGATGAAAATGGAGACCCGACAACCAAATCACGCATCCCGAATAATCCGGCATTTGTTTTCAAAATGTTTACACCGGATAAGCCGGACGGTGAAGTCAGCTTTGTGGCCATTCAGCAGACAATCGAGCCCATGGGGGACAATGAATATAAACTGGCCTTCCAGGGCGTCGAGACAAAGGATGTTTCAGGCCTGACAGTGCGCAAGGATCTGACTCTTTGGATACTGGCTCTCGGAGGGGCGATCTTCATGATCGGCGTCATCCAGGGCGCCTACTGGAACCACCGCCGTATCTGGCTGCGCCGCTTCGATGGTGAAGTGTGGGTTGCCGGCCATACAAATAAGAACTGGCATGGCCTGAAGAGGGAGATTGAGCTCGCCCTTGAAGATACAGGCATCAGCATGCCTGAAGACCAGATGGAAAATGATAAAACTGATAAACTGGAAAAATCAGAAAAGGAGGGGCAATAATTGTGGTAGCACTGAGCGGAAATTTATTATACACTGCTTTTATTTTATACTTAATTGCCACATTATTTTTTGGCGGAAGCATAAGGGATAAAAAACATGGCGCCGGCCAAAAGTCTCCAAACAGATGGGCAAAGATTGCCATTATCGTGACCATTGCCGGGTTCGCAGCCCAGCTGGGTTATTTTATTACCCGCTGGGTCGCCTCCGGCCATGCTCCTGTGAGCAATCTTTTTGAATTTATGACATTCTTCGGGATGTCCCTTGTTGGAGCATTCATCATCATTTACTTTTTATACAGAACACCGATGCTTGGTGTGTTTACCATGCCGGTCGCGCTGCTTGTCATCGCTTATGCCAGCATGTTTCCGCGCGATATCTCGCCGCTCATCCCTGCTTTGCAGAGTGACTGGCTTTATATCCATGTAACGACTGTTTCTATCGGCGAAGCGATTCTTTCAGTCAGCTTTGCAGCAGGCCTGATCTATCTGGTGAAGGCTGTTGACCAGTCAAAATCCAGCAAACGGACCTTCTGGCTTGAAGCAGTCATGTTCGGACTTATTTGTACTGTAGGTTTCATTGCGGTCTCATCCATTTTCTCAGCGGCTGATTATAAAGCAAGCTTTACATGGATAGACAAAGGGGACCAGGAATCAGTACTTGAATACTCCATGCCTGCCATAACGGGCCCTCATGAAGGAACACTTACCACTGACGGCAGATTTGAGCCGCTTGTGGAAATGCCGGCTATCATCAATGCTAAAAAACTGAATACTGTCATATGGTCGATCGGGGCAGGACTCATCCTTTACGGATTGCTCAGGCTAATCCTCCGCAAGAGGATTGCTGCAAGCATCCAGCCGCTGGTCCGCAACATCAAACTGGACCTTGTGGATGAAATCGGATACCGTTCAGTCTTGATAGGATTCCCGGTATTTACGCTGGGAGGGCTTATTTTTGCGATGATCTGGGCACAAATTGCCTGGACGAGATTCTGGGGCTGGGACCCGAAAGAGGTATGGGCGCTTGTCACATTCCTGTTCTACGCTGCTTTCCTTCATCTCCGGCTGTCCAAGGGCTGGCATGGAGAAAAATCGGCATGGCTCGCAGTCATCGGGTTTGCCATCATTATGTTTAACCTGGTTGCAGTCAATCTTGTCATTGCAGGTCTGCACTCATACGCGGGATCCTGACAATAATTCCATAAAGCCTTCACGATTTCTATGTGGAGGCTTTTTTTAAAATATAGACATTTGCGGCATTCCGGCTGCCCAGGGGACCCCTCGCAGCTGATCTATTAAAGGAGGATTTTATATGGAAAGAGAAACCAAAATCCTGGTAGTGGACGATGAGGTAAGAATCAGGCGGCTTTTAAAGATGTACCTGGAGAGGGAGAACTATGTGATTGAAGAAGCCGGTGACGGCAGCGAGGCTCTGGAGAAGGCTTTTGAAACTGATTATGATGTTATCCTGCTGGACTTGATGATGCCGGGCAAGGATGGGATCGAAGTATGCCGTGAGCTCAGGGAAAGAAAGGCGACGCCTGTCATCATGCTGACAGCGAAGGGCGAGGAAGTGAACCGGGTCCAGGGCTTTGAAGCAGGGACAGATGATTATATCGTCAAGCCGTTCAGCCCGCGGGAGGTTGTCCTCCGGGTAAAGGCACTTCTGCGCCGGTCCAGCACGACGAGCTACCTGCAGACTGAAACTGCTGCAAAAGATGTAATCGTATTCCGGCATTTAACCATCGATAATGATGCCCACCGGGTAATTGCAGACGGTAAAGAGGTCAGCCTGACTCCCAAGGAATATGAGCTCCTGTATTTCCTTGCAAAATCTCCAGATAAGGTTTTCGACCGCGAGCAGCTGCTTAAGGAAGTCTGGCAGTATGAATTTTTCGGAGATTTAAGGACAGTTGACACACATGTGAAAAGGCTGAGGGAAAAGCTGAATAAAGTATCTGAGCAGGCAGCGCGGATGATCGTTACGGTCTGGGGCGTCGGCTACAAATTCGAGGTTGTTAATGAATGATGTTTTGGCGCAGTGTAGTAGGCAAGCTTTGGATCACAATCATTTTTCTGGTGGCCTTTGTCCTTTTTACCCTTACGGTACTCCTTCTTGAGTTTTTCGAGAACAACCAGATCAATGAGATTGAAAAAGGGCTGACCAAAACGGCCAACAAGATCTCCGTGATTCTCAAGGAGCATGACCTTGATGTGGGGCTGGAGATTTCCTGGGAACTGGTCGATGACGTGACCAATATTGCTATCATCAAGAGCGATGAAGAGTATTACCATTCACCTGACAAAGGAGAGCCGATCGAGCTCCCCCGCGAATTCTTCATGGAAGATAAAGGGCTGGCCGAGGCTTTTTCCGGACGGTCAGTCAAGAAGGTATATCCATACCCGGCCAGCGGTAATTCTGAGGAGGATTCACGCATCCTGATCATCGGTGTGCCGTATGTTGACGATGGGGACACCGGAGCTGTATTTATATACCAGTCTCTTGAAGAAATGCAGAAAACGACAAGATCAACCACTAAGTTCATTATTCTTGCTGCAGGAATCGCCATTATCCTTACCACCATCTTTGCATTCTTCCTATCAACAAGAATCACAGCACCGCTCCGAAAAATGAGGGAGGCGGCTTTTGAAGTGGCGAAGGGCAAGTTTGATACGAAGGTCCCTATTCTCACCCATGATGAAATCGGAGAGCTGGCAACCGCTTTTAATCAGATGGGCAGGCAGCTGAAATTCAATATCAATGCTCTGAGCCAGGAAAAAGAGCAGCTTGCAAGTATATTGAGCGGAATGGCGGACGGTGTGATCACCTTCAGCCGCGACGGGACCATCCTTGTCACCAACCCTCCTGCTGAGCGCTTCATCCAGAACTGGTATTATGAGCAGGGGGAAGAGAGTACGAATATTGAAGCAGTCCCTTCAGAAGTAATGAAGCTGTTTCAGCGCGCCGTCGATACGGGAAAAGAGCAGATAGGCGAAATGCCGATCCAGGGAAGAATCTGGGTCATCATCGTCAGCCCTTTGTATAACAATACTTTTATCCGCGGAGCGGTTGCCGTTCTGCGTGATATGACAGAGGAAAGGCAGCTGGATAAGCTGAGAAAAGACTTTATTGCCAATGTCTCCCATGAGCTCAGGACGCCAATCGCCATGATGCAGGGGTACAGTGAAGCGATTGTGGATGACATTGCAGGGACAGATGAAGAGAAAAAGGAAATGGCAAGCGTCATTTATGACGAGTCACTTAGGATGGGCAGGCTGGTCAATGAACTGCTTGACCTGGCAAGGATGGAAGCGGGCCACATACAGCTTACCCTGGACAGAGTCGAACTGAAGCCATATATCAGCAGGATTGCAAGGAAATTTCAAGGGCTTTCCAAAGAGAAGATTATCAAGCTCGAAAGCGAATTCAGCATAACAGAAGATGATTTTGTTTTTGATCCTGACAGAATTGAACAGGTGCTGACCAATCTGATTGACAATGCCATCCGGCACACACCTGAAGACGGGTCTGTCAAAATAACGGTAAAGTCAGAAGAAAAAGGCCTGATGGTCGAGGTTTCTGATTCCGGATCCGGTATCCCGGAGGAGGATCTTCCGTTTGTTTTTGAACGATTCTATAAGGCAGATAAAGCAAGGACAAGAGGAAGGTCAGGGACAGGTCTCGGTCTTGCAATCGCAAAAAATATCATTGACGCCCACAAAGGGCAGATTTCTGTACAAAGCAAACTGCAGCAGGGAACGACATTTTCCTTTGTCATTCCTCGAAATATTGAATAAAAGACAGGAAAATGCCGTTTATTCTTGATTCACAAGAAACATATACACCATATAAAGCATCATTCATCAAAAGAGGAAGCAGCTGGAAGGGAATACACAAAAAGTCCCTTCCTTTTTTTTCTGAGAAATACTATATTTATAGATGTAACTTTTTGTACATAAACTGCGACTAATTTATGAACGGGGAGGGAAGACCTATGGACTCCGTTTTTGATGACTTATATACCAATTATCATCAGGACGTTTTTCAATTCCTATTTTATATGGTGAAGAGCAAAGAGCTGGCCGAGGATCTGGTGCAGGAAGTATATATCCGTGTCCTTAAATCCTATGACCGGTTTGAAGGAAAAAGCAGCGAGAAAACCTGGTTATTCTCTATTGCCCGTAATGTTGCAATCGATTCTTTCCGGAAGCAGAAAGGTTGGAAACAGAGGATACTGGAAAAGTTCGACTGGACGGAGCAGCAGATCAGGGACGACAGCCCTGTACCGGAAGATATCGCTATGCAGCGCGAAGAAATCCAGATGATCTACCGCTGCCTTGACTTATGCACAGTCGACCAGAAGATGGTGATTATTATGAGATATATCCAGGAGCTGTCTATTTCGGAAACGGCCGAAGCCCTCCATTGGACCGAAAGCAAGGTAAAGACAACCCAGCATAGGGCTCTGAAGGTATTGAAGGGCCATATGGAGACTTTATTGATAAAGGAGGGAAGAGATGGTGAAAAAATCAGAGTGGAACGATGAACAGCTTGAGAGGCTGCTCCGGCAGCTTCCAAAGATACAGGATGAGCGGGCCCCACAGGAAATCTACCAGAATGTATCCCGCCGGATGCGGAAGCGGAGACGCACATTCTGGGTCATTCCTGCAGCGGCAGCTGCTGCGGCTGTCCTTCTTCTCTTTATCCTGATTCCGGGCATGACCGGTCAGCAGTTTCAGGAATCTGCAGATCAGGCGGCAGAAAACAAAGGCGACCAGGCTTCTTCAGGAATTGAACCTTCTGAACAAAAAGAAAACAGCTATGAGACTGCCCAAAAAAGTGAAGACACCAGCGAAGGGGAGGCAGGGGTCCAAAATGATTCTGAGGCAGAGCCGTCAGAAACAGAAGTGCAGGAGGATGACGGGAAAGCGGGGCTGGCTTCTTTTGCGGAAGAAGAAAGCGACTACCGGACCGCTTTATATGAAGAAGATGTTCAGGGGCAGACGATCCTTACCTATGCCATCCCTGATGCAAATATACAGACACTAGTGCCTGTAAGCGTCCTTGCTGCACCGGAGGAAGGCAAGACAGAATTTGATTTATATAAAGAAACTATGGAAAAGCTGACGGAGGAAGAATGGGGGCTGGGCGAAGCTTATCCGATCCCGGAAACTGAGCTGTATTATGATCAGGAAACTGAAACTTTGACAGCAGACCTGACAAAAGAAGCAGACTTAAACGGCTCTGCTAAAGAAGTCTTGTTCAACAGTATTTTAACGAATAATATTGATTCGCTTCATGCAAAATCAGTCCTTTTGACAACCGAGGGAGAACCAGGAGTAGAATACCCTCACACAGGAGTGGTAGAAAGTCTTCCCGTTGCAGATGACAAAGGAAATCATGCTTATTACTTTTTATACACTAATCCTCAATCTCCCCCATTCATTGTGCCTGGAGAAGAAAGCTACGGCTCAATACAGGAAGCAATCGAGGCAATGAAACTGAACAAAGACACGCTTGGGCTGGAGCCGTCTATCCCAAGCGATATGAATATAAAAAGCGAAACAGAGTCCGAAGGCGAAGGCAGTGAGCTCACACTGACCCTGGAAGAAGGCACTAAGCTTGAGGATAATGCTGTTTCGTCGTATACCATCGAAGCGATCCTTCTGATGGCCAAAGGATTCAATTACAGTACAGTAAAGCTGGATAATGCCGAGATTGAAGAAGTAGGAAGCTTCCAGCTGCAGGAAGCATTGAATGTTCCGGCAGCGCCGAACTTGCGGCAGCTCCCATAATTTTAAAATATATGCGAAGAACAGGGATCGGCCCATAGGCTGAACCCTGTTTTTATTTTTGAAAAATAACAAATTAAATTTTCTTCTTTGATTACGGTCTATCAGCTTCACCTGCCTTTGCATTTTCCTAAATAACCTTAATATTCTTTCATGTATAAAACCGCCTGATGTAATTGCATAATAATGGCTGTGTTTTCTCCCGGGAAATCGTGCAGGAATAATAAGATTTCCGGACACGGAGGTTCTAATATAGGACATGCTGTCATACGGTGGGAAAGTAAAGCTGAAATGGCAAGGAGGATCATATGAGAGATTATATAAGAAGGTTTTTAATAGCATGGCTTGTGCTGGTATTCATTAGCCTGCTTTTCATCGGCGGCAGGCAGCCGCAGGCTTCAGAACTGCATGATGAAGTGTTTGCTTCAGGCTGGCAATGGCCGGCAGATGGTGTCCTGTCTGATTGCTTTGGCACCCGGAATGGCGCACACAAAGGAATTGATATCGCTTCAGCCCCCGGTACACCGGTTTATGCAGCAGAGGAGGGCATTGTGACCAGATCCTATTATTCTGATTCTTATGGGAATGTAATATTTATTAAGCATCGGAATGGCACTGAGACCGTTTATGCCCATCTCCAGGAGAGAAAGGCAGCAGAAGGGGAAAAGGTGCTGCAGGGCCAGACAATCGGCACTATGGGCAATACAGGGGATTCCTCTGGTGTCCATCTTCATTTCGAAGTACATATATCAGAATGGACATACGATAAGCAGAACGCTGTCGATCCATTCCTTGCACTAGGAGAAACTGAGATCGGTTCGGCCGTCAGTTCAGTGCAGCCTGCAGAAGGTTCCAATACTATTGAAACGGCCAGCCTGCTGCTAGCAGATGATAATGGACAGCCCTTCGCCGCTGCAGGCAGAAATGACGAAAGTGCCGGGAGGAAAGGTACAGCAGCCAGTGAAACAATGAAAAATTCCATTCTTAAGCCTCCGGCAGTGCCCGCTGCCGAGGCGCGTGAGCATAGGCTCAGGCTGCGGCAGCTGATGATTGCTTCCAGGAGCCATGAGAAGGGCAAAGAAGCTGCTGCACCAGTATATGAAGTGAAAACCGGAGATACTTTGTATTCTATATCAGCCAAATTGGGGACCACAGTATCACAGCTTAAAAAAGCAAACAGTCTGGCAGATGACATCATTCATCCCGGAGATATTCTTTCTGCCGGATAATTCACAGAATAGATTGAAGCCTGTCCTCTCCCGAAGTATAATGAATAAAATTGGGGAGGGGATACTTTGCTTACCGATTACCATAATCACCTGGAAAAAGGCACTTTGACGCTTGATTATTTAAAACAATTTACAGACAAAGCCGAGGAAAAAGGAATTGCCCACTTCGGCATTTCCGAGCATGCCTACCATTTCTATCAGACTGCAGATATACTGAGGAATCCATGGGTAGATGAAAGGCGCTATTATGATATGAATGATTATACTGCGCTTTTCAGGGAGGCCTGGAACAGCGGCATTGATGTGAAGATGTCGATCGAAATGGACTATACCCCGGGAAAGCATGATGAAATGCGCCGGTTTATCATGGGCTATGACTTTGATTACATAATTGGGTCTATCCATTGGATCGGGGATTTTGGGATTGACCTTTCAGAATACAGGCATGAATGGGACAAAAGGGATCTGTATGAAGTATACCGAGCCTATTTTGACCAGGTCGTCACCCTTGCCCAGTCCAATCTCTTCGATATCATCGGCCATATCGATTTAGTGAAAATATTTAAATATGTACCGCAGGATGAAGAATTCCTGCTGGAGCAGTATGAAAGGGCTGTAAATGCCCTTGCTGAATCAAAAACCTGTGTCGAAATCAGTACAGCCGGGCTGAGGAAGCCTGTAGGGGAGCTTTACCCGGATCCGAGGCTCTTAAGGAAATGCTATGAGAAAAACATTCCGATTGTCCTGTCATCCGATGCCCACTTTCCGAAGGATGTAGGCGCCGATTTTGATCAGGCGCTCCTGCTGGCAAGAGAAGCGGGTTATGAGAAAATCATGACCTTTTCCAAGGGAGAAAGGGTTGAGCATCCGATCGGCTGAAGAGGAAAAAGAAGATGGCGGTTTCCGCCATCTTCTTCTTTTTGTGCTGCTATAGAGATATATTCCTGATCGAAACGATATCTTCCTGGCCTTCAAGCAATTTGAACGAGCTTTCTCCAAGAGGCTTATCAAATGATAAAACCATGATGGCTTCACCGCCGGCCTCTTTCCGCCCTACCTGCATGGCGGCGATATTGATGGAATGGTCGCCCAGGACTTTTCCTACCCGCCCGATTACCCCTGGACGGTCCATATGCTGAATATAAAGAAGTTCTCCCTCGGGAAGGAAGTCAATATTGAATCCATTCAGGAATACGATGCGCGGCCCGTAATTTTCAATGAATGTCCCTCTGACAATAAATTCGCTTTTATCGTTTCTCGCTGCAACGGAGATGCAGTTCGCATAGCCGAATCCTGACACTGATATCTTTTCACCGATTGTTATGCCGCGTTCTTTTGCAGTTAAAAGCGCGTTCACTTCGTTCACGTGAATATCTATGCGGTTCTTGAAAAAACCTGATAATAAGGCTTTTGTCAGATAAGAAGTTTCCAGCTCTGTGACAGTCCCGGAATAGGTGATGGAAATTTCCTGGACCCCTTCAGTCACGCACTGTGAAAGAATCAGGCCGATTTGCTTGGAAAGCTGGTGGAAAGGCTGTATTTTATCATAGATTTCCTTCGACATCGCCGGAAGATTGATGCTGTTGGAGACAGGCTTATTTTCCAGAAAAAGCCGGACTTCCTCGGCTACCTGTGTTGCGACATTCAGCTGTGCCTCCCTTGTTGAAGCGCCGAGATGAGGGGTTACAATCACATTGTCAAACCTGAGGAGCGGATTATCGAAGGGAGGCTCCTCTTCAAAAACATCAAGGGCAGCACCTGCAATATGCCCGTTCCTGATATATTCTGCAAGATCCTTTTCATTGATGATCCCGCCGCGGGCGCAATTAAGGAAATAAACGCCTTTTTTGGTCAATTCTATTTTTTTGGCGTCAATCAGGCCCTTTGTCTGAGGGGTCAGTGGAGTATGGACAGTGATAATATCCGCTTTTTTCAGCACTTCCTCGAGAGGAAGGCTTTCAACGGCAAGCTTGGCAGCCCGTTCTTTCGTCAAGAAAGGATCATAAACAGAAATGGACATGCCAAAGGCCTTAGCGCGCTTGGCCAGCTCAGAACCAATCCTGCCCATGCCGACAATGCCCAGTGTCTTTCCGAATAGCTCATTCCCAATGAAGCTATTTCTGTTCCATTCCAGATTTTTGACGGTCCGGTGGGCCTGGGGGATATTCCTCATCAAAGAAGCCATCATTGCAAAAGTGTGCTCTGCAGTGGAAATGGTATTTCCATCAGGGGCATTGACCACCACGATCCCTCTTTTAGTAGCCTCAGCAACGTCAATATTGTCGACCCCGACACCAGCTCTTGCAATAATTTGGAGTCTTGGCATTTTATCGAGCAGTTCACAGTCCACTGTTGTGGCGCTCCTGACCAAAAGGGCATCTATATTTTCCAGATCTGCTTCAGGGTCATCTGTCTTTTTTTGTATCAGCCGGGCATTCTCCATCTCAGTGAGAGGAAGCAATCCTGCTCCGCTGATTGAATCTGCAACAAGAATTTGAAACATAGCCAATCCACCTGCTTTATAATAATTTTCTGATAATTTTACAAGACGAACAATTTTCTGTCAATGAGGCAAAACGTTCTTGTTTGGATGTAAACGCTTTATTATAAAAGAAGTTTTCAGGTTTGAGTGATGCTTTTTGAATAGCATAAGAAAATGCCAGGGAAATCCCTGGCATTCAGCCTAAAATTTTATTATTCCTGTTCCATTCAGGAAAACAATGATAATGGCTGCAGGAACTGCGTATTTCAGCAGGAGCAGCCAGAAGGCGAACAGCCGCCGGGCCATGCCGGATCCTGCCTGCAGTTCTTTGACCAGTGTGTTCCTGTCCATCCGCCAGGGAACGAAAATAGTAATGAATAAGGCACCTAGAGGCAGGAGGATATTAGAGACAAGATAGTCGGCTGAATCAAAGAACGTTTTTCCGAAGATCAGGATGTCACTCCATTCGCCAAAAGACAGGGCGGAAGGGATGCCGGCTGCAAATATCAGCAGTCCGAAAAGGATGCTCGCCTTTGTTCTGCCTGCCTTTTTGCCCGCAGCCGCCACATTGATTTCCAGCATGGAAATAGCCGAAGTCAAAGCAGCAAAAAAGAACAGCAGCAGGAAGAGTATGAAAAAGAACTCCCCGAAGGCGATTTTGCTGAATATGGCCGGAAGTACAATGAACAGAAGGCCCGGCCCTTCTTCTGGCTCCATGCCAAAAGAGAAAATGGCAGGGAAAATCGCCAGTCCTGCGAGAAGAGCAATCAGGAGCGTCAGCCCTGTGATTGAGAAAGCAGCTTTTGTGATATTTTCCTTCTTGGATAGATAGGAACTGTATGTCACCATTACGGACACGCCTACAGACAGCGAGAAAAAGGACTGCCCCAAGGCGTATAGAAACACATCAGGCGTCATCTTGCCAAAGTCTGGCTGCAAAAAGAATTTGACTCCTTCGATGGCATTATCAAAGCTCAATGACCGTGCAATCAAAGCCACGAACATGATGAATAATGCCGGCATAAAATATTTGTTGACCTTTTCAAGGCCGCCCTGCACCCCCCGGCTGACAATCAGAACCGAAAGCAGGATGAAAACCAGTTGGGCACCTGCAGCAAGCATCGGGTCGGAAATGGCTTCGCCAAAGACAGCCTCAAAGTTCAGCCCCTCGGTCCACAGCTTTCCGGAAAGGGCATACCAGAGATAAATAAGGATCCACCCGCCAATGACACTATAAAAAGATAAGAGCAGGAAGCAGGCGGCAACACCCATTCTGCCGACCCATGGCCATAGTGAACCTGGAGCAATTGTTTTATAGGCTGCAACTGCCTCTTTTTGAGTGCTTCTGCCAATGACAAATTCGGCAAGCAGGATGGGCAGGCCAATGAATAAAGTGAACAGAATAAAAACAAGGAAGAATGCACCGCCTCCGCCGATCCCTGTCATATACGGGAATTTCCAGATAGCGCCGAGACCGATCGCAGAGCCGGCAGCAGATAGGATGAACCCGATTTTTGTCCCCCATTTTTGTTTTTCCATACTATCACTCTCCTAAAGATTATTTCAGCGGGCATTGAAGCAAATAAAAATCCCTGCATGAATTTCATGCAGGGACGAAAAAAATTCGCGGTACCACCCTCATTGTGAAGAAAATTCCAGGCACAGAAAATAAAAAACGCCCCTGCTTAACAGCAGGGACGATTATATCGCGGTACCACCCATTTTTGTGAAAACATCTTCACCACTTTGTTTGATAACGGTATACACTACCGTTTTCCGCTTTCTTATCCAAGAGTTCACGGAAAATGCTCCAAGGGGAAATTCATGCCATTTCTTTGTACCGGTTTTCACCTGCCACCGGCTCTCTAAAACAGGGAGAAATACATTACTATACCTTTTCAATGCCCAATATTTTTTTACAATACTATCACAGGATCGGAGAAATAAAAAGTTTTTTTTTAGAAATGCGGGAAAGCCTTGTTCTATTAAGGAACGCAGATGCCCGAATGAGTACATGACTGCCCGATTTGGGGAGTGTTTATGTATCCCAGGAGCCTGAATGAGTACATGACTGTCATTTTGCTGGAGAGTCAAGCACCCATAGATCCGGCAGAGTACCTGATTCCTTACTTCAAGCACAAAAAAGAAGAGCCTTTGACCCTGGCAATACATTCCAGCCAGACCCGGTTCCTGGACTGCAGGCTTTTATTCTAAAGGCTTCAGCAGCGTCAGCTTGACGTGCGAGTCTGCCGCTTTGAAAAAAAAAAGCACCGCCCCTGGCGTGCTCAAAAACCGAAAAGCATGCTGATAATATTCTTTTTCTTCCAGCTTCTTTTGATCGAAGGATGATCAAAAACGGGGAGCTGATCAGAAGCAGCAATTTGTGATGAAGCTTCGAGCTGAGCTACCTTTTCAGCCATCTGCAGCAGCTGGGTCTTCAGATCTTCAATTTCACGGCGGTGCTGCAGCAGCTGGTAGGAAACGACATCATCAGCCTTGGAATCAAGCCGGGAATCCAGCTGGGTGACCTTATCTGCCAATTCCTTTATTTGAACAGAGTGATCCTCATTCTGCTGCTTCACTTCCGGTGTTTTTTGGACCGAGAGCTTTACTTCATGGACAAGGGCACCGTTCTGGATCTGGGATTGTATATCTTTCAGGATTTCTAATTGATCTTCCTCAAAATGGTAGTGGCCAAGTTCATTCCTTCCGACTTCAAGACCGAACTGTTTAACCCAGCGCTGGATTGTGCTCGGCGATACTCCCAAAGAGCTGGCAGCTTTATTTGTATTCATTTTCATCACTCCTTTATCTTACAAATACTGCAAACAGGAAGACATTCCTTCCCTCATGACAAAACAAGTTGGGATTCGGCAAAAAAAGCCAGGAAAAGCCTAAATCTGCCGGGGGGCCAGGGCCGGAGGGGAGACATGCAGGCAGATTAGGGGTAGAATGACTGTAACCATGAAAAAAGGAGTGCTTATTTATGAGATTGGAAGGCAAAAAAATTATCAGCCTGGTACATCACGAGTTTGAAGACCTGGAGCTTTGGTATCCCATTCTGCGGCTTCGGGAAGAAGGGGCCATTGTAGAGCTGGCAGGTGAAACAGCGAATGAAACATATCTGGGGAAGTACGGGGTCCAGGCGAAGTCCGATTATGCCTATTCAGAGATCTCCGCTGATGATTATGACGCCATCCTGGTGCCGGGCGGATGGGCGCCTGATAAAATCAGGAGGTTCCCGGAAGTTATTTCACTCATCAGGGAAATGGATGAAGCGAAGAAACCGATCGGACAGATATGCCATGCAGGATGGGTGCTTATATCTGCAAAGATCCTTGAAGGCCGCACAGTCACGAGTACCCCGGGAATCAAGGATGATATGGAGAATGCAGGAGCAATCTGGGTTGATGAGCCTGCTGTAACGGACGGCCATATTGTATCAAGCAGGAGGCCGCCTGATCTTCCGGATTATATGCGGGAATTTATCCGGGCGCTTGAGAAGAAGTAGTTAGTGCAAAGCGGGCATCAAGGTCCATAGTGACGATCTGAGTGGGGACTAAGGGATCCGGCAAAAAGTTAGAGCAATTTTCTTCACAAGAGGGTTTTTTTTCAGTATAATAAATTCAGAATTCCAATTAGGGGTTCAAATATAATTTAATATGGTCTATCTTCGGGGCAGGGTGAAATTCCCGACCGGCGGTGATGAGGCAAGTTGCTCTAAGCCCGCGAGCCTGTTTTATTGGGCAGGATTTGGTGAGATTCCAAAGCCGACAGTACAGTCTGGATGGGAGAAGATGGAGGTTCTGCAAACGTTCAAAAGATGCAGGAATTGAACGTTTATTAAGCTTGCCTTTGTAAATTCTCCCTCAAGCAGTTTGCTTGGGGGATTTCTATTTCAATGGCACTGGCTTTTTTTGCCGAACCTTTCTTCTTTAGGTGAGATGGATCCTAAAAAGGAGAGAGGAACAACATGAAGAAATTTTCTATTAAAGCTTTGGTTTCAATTGCAATGCTGAGCAGCATATCATACGTACTGATGCTGCTGAATTTCCCAATACCGCCGTTTCCGAAATTCTTAATGATTGACTTCAGCGACATACCTGCATTGATTGCTGCGTTGATCTTTGGTCCGGCTGCAGGGATACTTGTGGAATTATTTAAAAATGTACTGGATTATTTTATGACAGGAAGCGCCACCGGTGTACCGGTAGGACATTTGGCAAACTTTGCTGCCGGAATCCTTTTCGTGCTTCCAACCTATTATATCTACAATAAACTGAGGACGAATAAAGGCATGACAGCTGCCCTGGTCATTTCAACCTTCATCATGGCAGTGCTGATGAGCATCCTGAATTATTTCATCATTTTGCCTGCCTATACGCTGTTCCTGAACATGCCTGCCATGTCAGCGCCTGAAACGCGCACAATGGTTGTAACAGCCATCCTGCCGTTCAACATCGTAAAAGGCCTGATCATCACCGGGATCTTCATGCTTCTGTTTGCCAAAATGAACCCATGGATCAATAAGCAGTCTGCATACCGCAGTGCTGCATAAATAAAGGAAAAACTGCAGCCTGCACTGCAGTTTTTTTTATGTGCAAATTTAAAGTCAGGCAAGAGAAAGAGCGAAAAGAGCCTGAATCCATAGGATGCAGACAGTGAACACCTTGTCCTGCGGCAGCTTTTGCAAGACCGATTTCCTAAAGCATGCCTAGTGTCCGGCGGGAGACAAAACATAAAAAAACAGCCTCGAAAAGGAGGCTGTTTTTCAGTGTCTGCTATTCAAATTTAAGGGCATCGCCCTCAAACGGCTCATCCGCAACTTTAATGGAATCAGTCGGGCAGCCTTCAAATGCATCCATCATATCGTCTATTAATACATCAGGAATTTCAACGATGCCTTCATTTTCATCAAGTGTAACAAATGCAATGCCTTCATCATCATAATCATAAATATCTGGAGCAGCAGCTCCGCATGCGCCGCATGCAATACATGTTTCTTTGTCAACAATTGTATACTTTGCCATGTAAAAAACCTCCCAATCAATTAACCGAAATAGTCGCCGTTTCCGCTTTCTGCCGTACGGAAACTCTTTCCTCATACACCTATTGTAAGTGTGCTTTCTTTACTTTTCAATAGAAAATGTATTGAGAATGCTTATCACATCAGGGTTTGCAACATTTAATACCCTGTGTGCATGTTTTAAAACAGCCTGGTTATTTCTAAACATGTTAAAATAATATAAAGGAACAGGCTGCTTAAAAATGTAATATATATTGCCGCTTTAAAGTGTTATATTAGCAAAAAGGCTAAAAATATACAAGCAAGGTGAATTTTATGCCTATTAACTATCTGCAAATGATTATTTTATATTGTCTGGACAAGCTGAACGGTGAGAGGACCATCTATTCGATCTATCATCTGCTGAATGGAAAAAAGTCATCGCAGACAATTCAGGATGCCCATCTATTCCAGCTTGGCGCTTTATTCCAGACTTGCCCTTCACTGGGGAGGGCTGATCTTGATGAGAAGATAAAGCATCTGGAAAAACAAGGCTTGATCCAAGAGAAGGAAGAGCTTCATTACATGGTCACAGACGAGGGAGCTTCAGCCCTTGCTGCCCAGCTGCAGAAAACGCCAATTCCATCAACATTGAATGGGTGGAAGCTTCATGACAAGTCTGCCCTTTTTTGGGAGAGGCTGTCGCTGCTCGTTCAGGTGGTTTCCCAGCTTAACCATAATAATTCACATTATATTCCGATCCAAAGAAGAAGGGCCGCCCATATTTGGCTGAAAAAAGCCCTGCGCGAAGCGAAGATGGATAAAAAGGCCCTCGCTGCCGGACTTTATGGTGAGCTGGAGGCTTTGCTGGAATCATACAGAGAGACCGATCCTTCTATCATTGTCCTAAGGCTTACTGGTGCCGGCCATATTGGCCTGACATCTGAACAGGCAGCTGAGGCTATGAATTTTGACAGCGATTATTACCGGTTCTGCTTCCTGTCCATCCTGCACTATCTGATTGTTCGCATCATGGAAGACCGCAGCAGCTTTCCTGTCCTCCGGTTATTATTTACCGGCGAAGAGTCATCCATTCCGCTGACACAGTCCGCGCAGAAGACGTATATGATGCTGAAGCAGGGTGTTTGCCTGGACAAGATCATTCAGGCAAGGGGACTTAAAAGAAGCACAATAGAAGACCATATTGTAGAGCTGGCTCTGAATGTAGAGGGGTTCAGCATCGATCCCTATGTACAGGCCGAAAAGCAGGAACTTATCAGGAGTGCAGCCATGAATGCCGAGTCACGGCAGCTTAAGCATATCAGGCGGCTGGCAGGCGGTGCGGAGTATTTTGAAATAAGGCTGGTGATGGCCAAGTATGGCGACGGAAATGATGCTTGAAAAAGAGCTCCATAGATATTTCGGCTTCTCTTCTTTTAGAAAAGGGCAAAGGGAGGCCATTTCCTCCATCCTGGATGGACGGCATACACTGGCAATGCTTCCGACCGGCACAGGGAAATCCATCTGCTACCAGCTGCCGGGCTACTTGCTTGAGGGCACTGTTCTCATCGTTTCGCCGCTCCTTTCCTTGATGCAGGACCAGGTAGAACAGATGAAGATGAACGGTGAAAAAAGGGTCGTTGCACTCAACTCATTTTTAAGCTTTGAGGAAAAGCGCTGGGCTTTTGACAGCCTTCAGAGCTTTAAATTCATCTTTATTTCTCCTGAAATGCTTAATACAGCTTCTGTGCTCAATATGATCAAGAAGCTGAGGATTGCATTATTTGTAGTAGATGAAGCCCATTGCATTTCACAGTGGGGCTATGATTTCAGGCCGGATTATCTTCGCCTTGGCGAAACTAGAAAACAGCTTGGCAGTCCGCTGACACTGGCACTGACAGCTACCGCGACACCCGAGACAGTAAATGATATCATTTCAAGGCTTGAGGTGGAAAGCTGTGAGCAGGTCATTTCTTCTGTGGACAGGCCCAATATCAGCCTGACTGTCGAGAAGCACAGCGGCTACCAGGCAAAGGCATCAAGGCTGCAGGAACTTGTTCAGCTGTTCAGCGGACCGGGGATTATATATTTTTCCAGCAAGAAAATGGCCGAACAGGCAGCTCTGTCTCTAAAAGAGAAATGCTCAAAAAAGGTGATGGCCTACCATGGCGGGATGGATCAGGAAAGCCGTATCCTGATCCAGCAGCAATTTGTAAACGGCCAGATTGACATTGTTTGTGCCACAAGTGCTTTCGGCATGGGGATCAACAAAAGCGATATCCGTTTTGTTGTCCACTTCCATATGCCTCTCCAGCTGGAGTCCTACCTGCAGGAGATCGGGCGGGCCGGAAGGGATGGCAAAGCAAGCGCAGCCGTCCTTCTTTGGGCGCCGGGTGATGAGCAGCTGCCCCTGCAGCTTGCTGAAGCTGAGCTTCCTTCTGAACACCAGGTTGATTACGTTTTCTCCTTGCTTAAAACGCAGGGGCTTGGCGCTTCAGAGCTGTCAGAGAATGAAAAAGAAATCCGCCTGCCTGCAGGGCTGACAGACATTCAGTGGCGGGTGCTGATCGAGCTTTCTGACAGGCTGCGTGATGAGGGAGCGGACAATCTTCCTGGCAGGATCAATGAGTTTCTCCGCAGAAGGGTCCTTATAAAAAACGGGCAAATTGCGGAAGTGGGCCGCTGGATCCATTCGAAATCATGCCGGAGGGAAAAAATCGCAGAATATTTTCAGGAAGGCAAAAAGCCTGAAAATCTTTCCTGCTGCGATATTTGCGGTCTGGATCTGGAAAAATATTTTGGACAGGCAGAGGAATCTTACGGACTGGCCAGGGCTGGCTGGAAAGAACTCCTTGCCGGAATGCTAATCAATAAGTGAGCGATCATAATGAAAAAAAAGCATATGGAAATAATCAAGGAATTATCCGATAAAGACCTCTTGTTCCACTTGTATGCAACACAGCTGCTGCTTCTTGCGATATCCGCGATTCTTGGCTTTATATTATTTAATGATTTTTCTTCCTTTTTCGACTTGTTTTTTTGGGAAGATTTAAATATTTTATATATAGGGGCAGGTGCCGGAATTGCGGTTGTTCTGGCAGACCTGCTGTTGATGAAAATCGTTCCTGCTTCCTACTATGATGATGGTGGCCTTAATGAACGGATATTCCGGAACCGGAACCCTTTGCATATTGCTGTCATTGCAGCTATTGTCGCTTTTTGTGAAGAGCTGCTGTTCAGGGGGGTCATTCAGACTCACTTCGGGCTGCTGGTTTCAAGCATTATCTTTGCAGCTGTCCATTATCGCTATTTATTTAATTGGTTCCTGTTTGTCAATATTATCGTATTGAGCTTTTTAATCGGGATCATTTATTTAAAGACAGGCAATCTAGCTGTCACGATCGTAATGCATTTTCTGATTGATTTTTTACTGGGCATCTCCATCAGATATCGGAAGCAGGACAATATAGAGGAAACAGGAAGGGATTTGGATGAACAGAGAGGATCCTTATAGAGACCAGGCCGAACGCCTGCGAAAGAAAATAGACGGCGGTACAGAACAAAAGGACAGAAAGAAAGAAGCGCTCCCCCCGAGGAGCAGCCTTCACCATCAAAAGAAGAAAAAGACTAAATGGAAGCTGAAATATCCGGTCATGAGCCTGCTGGCCATCTTCTTTATTCTGCTACCCATTGCAATATTCAGCATATACACCTCCATGGACAATGAGCCTGGCGGAGAGGCTGCAGAAGCAAGCAAGACGAGCTACGAGACGGTGGACTTTGGCGAGACTGCCGATGAGCCGGCGGCAGCAGGGGAGCAAACGGCGGAAGAGGAGAAACAAGCTGCAGCTGGCGAAGAGCAGGCAAAAGATTTAAATAAAGATACCGCCCAAGAAGAAAAACAGGATTCAAGCACTTCAGAGCTGGAGAAATCATCTGATGCAGCGGCTGTTGAAACTGGTGCGAAAGAACCGGAAAATACAGCAGATAAAGAAAAAGCTGCCGGTGAGGTCCAGGCCAAGCCCGCACCT
This sequence comes from Bacillus sp. MMSF_3328, assembly GCF_030733525.1. Lineage (NCBI taxonomy): Bacteria > Bacillati > Bacillota > Bacilli > Caryophanales > Bacillaceae > Bacillus > Bacillus sp. MMSF_3328. Next base: position 422,105 of record NZ_JASHIV010000001.1, read on the forward strand.
GAACAGAAGGAAACCTCTGGAGAGTTCGTTACACACACAGTACAGCCGGGCGAAACGATGTTCAGAATTTCAATGAAATACTTCAAGTCACAGGACGGGATAGAAATCATCAGGCAGGCAAACGGTCTGTCCGGCAATGAAATCCACGTGGGACAAGTATTGAAAATACCGCAAAACCAGTAATGCCGGTACCTTGAAGGGCCGGTTTTTTTGTTGTTTGCAGCGAATTGGAACCTGCTGTGCGGACAAAAGGGAGTCAGAGGGTTTTAGTGAAGCGGACTAACACCCTCTGTGCGGGAAAAAGAGAAATAGAGGGTCTTAGTGAAAGGGACTAGTACCCTCTGTGCGGAAAAAGGGAAACAGGGGGTCTTAGTGCAGCGGACTAGTACCCTCTATGTGGAAAAAAGGGAAACAGAAGGTCTTAGTGAAGCGGACTAGCACCCTCTATGCGGAAAAAAGGGAAACAGAAGGTCTTAGTGAAGCGGACTAGTACCTTCTGTGCGGAAAAAAGAGAAACAGAGGGTCTTAGTGGAGCGGACTAGTACCTTCTGTGCGGAAAAAAGAGAAACAGAGGGTCTTAGTGGAGCGGACTAACACCCTCTGTAAGGAAAAAAGAGAAACAGAAGGTCTTAGTGAAAGGGACTAGCACCCTCTGTGCGGGAAAAAGGGAACCAGAAGGTCTTAGTGAAGCGGACTAGCACCCTCTATGCGGGAAAAAGGGGAACAGAGGGTCTTAGTGAAGGAGACTGGCACCCTCAGTTATTTACAATGCGTCTTATGCTTGCCGGGGCTGACCAAGCGCCATCCGCCTTCCGATAGAATATCCCCCCGGACAAACTCATATAATGGCAGGGGAGGGGGATTGTATGGAAACAACAATTCAAATGCTGGATGAGCGGACAGATCAGGCTGCAAGGCAGATGCTGCAGAAGGTAGTAGAGCGGAAACGCAAGTTTGACAAATACAAAGCCAGACATCTTGCAGTCATGTGGGCAGGGGTTTTTGTGTCCTTTTTTTATCTGATTTATTTATATTATACGGTTATGGAACCCTATTCGTATTCGTTTGCTAGCATGTTTTCCGCCTTCGCATCGAACAGCGCCAATCTTTATTTGCTCTTTTTAGCAGGAGGTCTTTACGGGACAATGAATCTTTTTAAGGAGAAAAAGGACAAGGCTGAAAAGGAATATCATGCACTGCGATGCGAAATCGTGGACAGAAGCAAGGATCTCTGGAAAAAGGAAGAGGAATGGAAAAACCGTCATATCGTATTCGAAATGATGAAAAAAAACTATGATATTAATCTTTACCATGAAAATAAATAGCTGGGAAAAGATCAGCATCACAGAATTGCCTTTAATTAAAAATAAGACACCCTAAAATAAAGGAATCTGGCAGAAAACAGGGAATATATATGGATGTCAGTTACTTTTTTGGGGGGATGGCCATGTTTGTCAAAAGCGTTATGATTCCTAAACACTCGTGCTATACGATAGGCTCCGATGAGACGCTGCAAAGTGCTCTTGAGCAGCTTGAAAAGCATCAGATCGACGGCCTGCCGGTGCTGGATGGAGAGAAATATGCCGGCATCATCACAAGGTACGGAATTTATGAAAGCTATTTTAATTCCAATCAGGAAAAAGAGACATACTTAGAAGGGACAAAGGTCAGGGACATTGCGGATCATAGGGAAGTGGTCCTCCGCGGCAATGAGATTTTTGAAAGGCTTCTCCTTGACCTTAAAGACTTCCCGCTCCTTGCGGTTGTGGATGCATCAGGCAAATTCCTCGGCGTAGTGACCCGCTTCGATGTTATGGTCCAGTTTCAATCGGCATTTGGAACCAACCGTGCCGGGGTAAGGATTGCTTTTACATCGGTCGAAACAGAGGGAAGGATTGCCAGGCTTTCCGAAATTGCCAGGCATTTCCATGAACATATCATTTCTCTAGTTACATTTGACGAAACAGATAAGCTGGTCCGCAGGATCGTCATGAAAATAGAAAAGAAAGATAATATTGATAAATTCATCAAGAAACTGGAGGAATCCGGATTCAGGGTGTTGGATATTCATGAAGATTAGATAAGTAAAGCACAAACACTGCCCTCTTTCATACATTGGTGTGGGAGGGATTTTTTTGTGCTTTTCTTTATGATCAGGCTGCTGTCGGGTTTTTTCAGCGGCTTTCTATTTATGATTTGGCTGCCTGTTTCACTTCCGGCTAAGCCTGGTGCGGCACTGGCACAGCTGCTTTTAAGCCCCGGGGAATTCCTGGCAGCTGCATTTGCCTTCAGCATCAGCTTTATGAGTTTTGCCTCATGCCTGAAAGCGGGACTTGAAAGCGGAAGGCGGCTGGATGGCAGGGCAGCGTCAAGGTTTGTGGCCGCAGCCGGCATCACAGCTTTGCTGGTCTGCTTTCTGGGATTATTTTTTATGGGGTTTTGGAAGGCATTCCTGCTTTTCATTTTTTCCTTTTTATATGGTATTATTTCTATAGACTTTTACCGGAAGCGGTAAAAACAGATTGTTACTTTGGGAGCGGGTATGGACATTTATATTTTTGCAATCATCATAATCCTCGTGTTAATTGGAACCTGCCTCCTTGGCTATATGGCAAAAGAAGCCTTTCAGGACAGGGTCATACATAATGAACTGGAGTTTGAAGATTTCCCGGCAGGGTTCGGAAGCGTCACAATTTTCTTCATTTCCGATATCCACCGCCGCAAAGTTTCAGATAAGCTGCTGGAACAGGTCAAAGGGAAAGCAGACTTGGTTATAATAGGCGGAGATCTGGCTGAAAAAGGAGTGCCCTTCTCCTTAGTGAAGGAGAATATTGAAAAACTAAAAACAGTCGGTCCGGCTTACTTTGTCTGGGGCAATAACGACTATGAGCTTGATCATAGGGAGCTGGATGCGCTCCTGCTGGAAAGCGGTGTTAAAATACTGGATAACACAGCTGTTTCTTTCGAAGCAGAAAATGGGGATACCATGATCCTCATGGGTGTGGACGATGTCGGGAAAGGGAGGGACCGGCTGGATCTGGCTCTTCAGGATGCCGGGCCATCAGGCTTCAGGATCCTCGCCTGCCATAATCCTTCCATCATAGGGAAGATTGAGAAAAGACATGAAATCCGGCTGGTATTAAGCGGTCACACCCATGGAGGACAAATACACATTCTAGGTTACAGCCCTTATGAAAAAGGGAAAGTAAAAACAATGGATAGGGCAACTCTGCTCATCAGCAATGGATATGGAACTACTGCGCTTCCTTTGAGGCTCGGTGCCAGGGCGGAAACCCACTTAGTCCGTCTTGGCCGTAAAGGCTGATTTAACAAAGGGTATCCATAGCCTATACAAAGTTTACACACATCCTAAGGGTACCTATAATGGATGTATGGAACTGTACGCTGTAAACGGAGGATAATAAATGGCCAATCAAGAAGGAAAATATAACATCAAAGCTGTCTCTAAGATGCTCGGCATCCAGCCGGGCACCTTAAGAGCCTGGGAAAGGCGCTATCAGATGGTCGCACCTAAGCGGAACGAATCCGGCCATCGCCTTTATACAGAAGAACATGTCAAGACGCTGAGATGGCTGCTCAGTAAAATCGATCAGGGATTTACAATCAGCCAGGCAGTATCCCTGCTGGAAAATAATGTACTTGAATCAGACCCTGAAGCTCCAGCGGATGGAGGGAATCATGCTGAAATCCTGGGGGACAGGCTCCTTGATGCATTGCTTCAATTCGATGAATCCAAAGCACATGATCTGATTAATCAGGCATTCAGTTTATATACGATTGATAAGGTTCTGGTTGATATACTGGGCTCTTTATTGGTCAAGATAGGAGACTTATGGGAAAGAGGCGAGATTACCACTGCCCATGAGCATTTTGCTTCTTCTATCCTGCGGTCAAGGATCGGCATCATCCTCCACTCTTTTCCCCATAATTCAATCCTGCCAAAGGCAGTGGCTGTGTGCGGGCCAAACGAGTGGCATGAATTGGGCTTGCTCATTTTCACGCTGTTCCTGAGGAGGAAGGGATTTGAAGTTGTGTATCTTGGTGCCAGCATTGCCGAGAAAGACATTGATGTGGTCATTGAAACAGTGAACCCCAAATTTCTGTTCTTTTCTTGCACTATGAAGGAGAACCTTCAAGGAACGCTTGAATTAGCTGAGAAACTGTATTCGGAGCATTCAGGACTGAGCATCGGGCTCGGAGGTTTTGCAGTGGAGCGGATGCCGCGGGAAAAGAAAGACAAATATGCCTCCTATATTTTAGGGAATAGTAAAGATGAATGGGAACGCTGGGTAAAGGAACAAATGTCCTGAACAAAATACGAATCGGCCTGATCAGTCAGGTTATGCATCTTCGGCTGAAACCGGCTGAATAAATAGTAAGACGACTCACCATCTTTTATAACCTTCATACACTAAACTAAGAGTTGGTCACGGCAGGGGGCATTGTCATGCGCTTGGAAAGGTTAAACTACAATAAAATCAAGATTTTCCTGACTTTAGATGACTTAACAGAACGGGGCCTGACAAAGGAAGATATTTGGAAGGACTCCCTTAAATGGCATCAGCTTTTTCATGAGATGCTCGAAGAAGCCAGTGATGAATTTGGTGTAGACATTCAGGGTTCTGTCGCGGTGGAGATATTCTCCATGCAGGCCCAGGGCATGGTAATGATTGTGACCATGCAGGAGCAGGAGGATGAAGAAGAAGAAGATTTTCTTCTTTCTGAAGGCTTTATTGACATGCAGGTTGTAATTGATGACAACGAAGATCTCCTTTTTGTTTTTAATGATGTGGAGGATGTCATCCAGCTTTCCACAAGGCTGGCCGGTATGGGATTGAGTGGCGGAAATCTCTATCATATGGAGGGTCGCTATTACTTATTGTTCGATGATATCCTGGCAGAAGATGCTGAAAAGCTCGCCAGTATGCTTGCTGAATATGGAAGCACATCCCTTATCACCCGCTGGAGGCTTCTGGAGTATGGCAAGGAAGTCATTGCGGACAGCGCAATTGAAACTCTGAGCCGCTATTTCTGAGAATACAAAGGCTGGAAGATGCTCTTTGTTTGAATGGAACCATTTTCCCGGGAGAATACAATAGAAGAAGACAGGTTGGGATTTTATGATGACAGCCTGTCTTTTTGTGCGTCCATAAACTTTTTTGCTATAGCTTTGAGCCCATTTTTCAGATATCGTAAATATGGCGTTTTTTTTACGCGAATAAGGGAAAAGTGTTAATGTTGAAATAACTGAAAATTCCCATTATATCAGCGTTGACAGCGTTTTCAACAAGTAATCAAAAAATGCCGAAAAGTGCATTTTTCTTCTTGCATAAATCAAACAAAGGTGTATACTATGTCATGAATACGGACAAAATGCAAAGTGATTTTTTTAGGAGGTTTACAAATGGTAGCCGAGAACGGTACTGGAAACACAAATAAAGAAGACAAACATGACGTTTTAAAGTCAACTCAAACTGTTATTCATAAGGCTCTCGAAAAGCTTGGATATCCTGAAGAGGTATATGAACTGCTGAAAGAGCCGATCCGCATGATGACAGTTAAAATACCTGTCAGAATGGATGATGGGTCTGTTAAAGTCTTTACTGGCTACCGGGCACAGCATAATGATGCTGTTGGGCCGACTAAGGGCGGCATCCGCTTCCATCCGGGAGTAACGGAAAAAGAGGTGAAAGCCCTTTCCATTTGGATGAGTCTTAAGTGCGGCATCGTCGATTTGCCTTATGGCGGCGGAAAAGGCGGGATTGTATGTGATCCCAGAGATATGTCCTTCCGTGAGCTGGAAAGGCTCAGCCGAGGCTATGTCCGTGCAATAAGCCAGATTGTGGGTCCTACCAAAGATATTCCGGCTCCAGATGTATTTACCAACTCTCAAATCATGGCTTGGATGATGGACGAATACAGCAGAATAGATGAATTTAACTCTCCTGGCTTTATTACAGGAAAACCGCTTGTACTAGGGGGCTCTCATGGAAGGGAATCAGCAACTGCGAAAGGCGTCACCATCTGCATCAGGGAAGCTGCCAGGAAGAAAGGCATCAACCTGCAGGGAGCGCGCGTCGTTGTACAGGGCTTCGGAAATGCCGGAAGCTTTCTTTCCAAATTCATGCATGATGCCGGTGCGAAGGTTGTGGGCATATCTGATGCCTACGGCGGCCTGCATGATCCCGAGGGGCTTGACATTGACTATCTGCTTGACCGCCGTGACAGTTTTGGGACGGTAACCAAGCTTTTCAATAATACAATTACCAACAAAGAGCTATTGGAACTGGATTGCGATATCCTTGTTCCTGCTGCCATCGAAAATCAAATTACCGAAGAAAATGCCCATAATATCAGGGCAAGCATCGTAGTCGAGGCTGCTAACGGGCCTACTACCCTCGAAGCAACCCAGATACTGACAGAAAGGGGCATCCTGCTCGTGCCGGATGTTCTGGCCTCTGCAGGGGGAGTGACCGTATCTTACTTTGAATGGGTTCAGAATAACCAGGGCTATTACTGGTCTGAAGAAGAAGTGGAAGAAAAACTTGAGAAGATCATGTGCAAATCATTCAATAATATTTACGATACGGCACAGACAAGAAGAGTGGACATGAGGCTTGCTGCATATATGGTTGGCGTCCGCAAAACAGCTGAAGCCTCCAGATTCCGCGGCTGGGTGTAAGAAGAAGCTCATATCATTGAATGTTTCAATAAAATCTCCTATCATAAATTGATGGGAGATTTTTTTTTCCAATCTGAAGGATAAATATAAAGGAGTCCCTGCCTGTCAGACGGGGAAAAAAAGAGAATGCTTAAGTAAGGAGCGCTGACATATGAAATCGGAAGATGCGATTATTATAGGAGGAGGCCCCTGCGGACTTGCAGCAGCCATTGCGTTAAAGGAAGCGGGAAAGGAACCCCTTGTGATTGAAAAAGGAAACATTGTCAATGCCATCTATCATTATCCGACCCATCAGACTTTTTTCAGTACGGCTGAAAAACTTGAAATCGGAGGGGTGGCTTTTGTTACAGAAAATTATAAGCCGCAGAGGAACCAGGCCCTTGTGTACTACAGGGAAGTGGCAAAGAGGAAGCAGCTTAATATCCGTGCGTATGAAAAGGTCCTTGGAGTCACGAAGGACCAGGAAGGCTTTGTCGTCCAGACGGATAAAGGACAATATACTGCTCCGTATGTAATTATTGCGACAGGCTATTATGACAACCCGAATTATCTTGATATACCAGGGGAAGACCTTCCCAAGGTTTTTCACTATTTCAAGGAAGCCCACCCTTATTTCAATAAAGATGTAGTGGTGATTGGCGGAAAGAACTCAAGTGTGGATGCAGCCATCGAGCTTAACAAAGCGGGTGCGAGAGTAACAGTTTTGTACAGGGGAAGCCAATACTCCCAAAGCATCAAACCGTGGATTTTGCCGGAATTTGAATCACTTGCACGGTCAGGCCAAGTGAAAATGGAATTTGATGCAGAAGTGAGAGCAATCACCGAGACCCAAGTCATTTATGAAAAAGAGGGCAGGCAGGAAGCGGTAAAAAATGATTTTGTTTTTGCTATGACTGGCTACCATCCTGATCACACCTTCCTTAAAAAGATGGGGATTGTCATTGACCCCGCATCAGGACGGCCGCATTACAGTGAAGAAACGATGGAAACAAATATTGAAGGAATCTTTATAGCGGGCGTGATTGCAGCGGGCAATAATGCAAATGAAATATTCATTGAAAATGGCCGCTTCCATGGCGGGATCATTGCGGAAGCTATAAAGAAGCGTGAATCGGACAGCTGAATATGAAAGGGGCACCGCAACCGGTGCCCCTTTTCATTATACTTGGAAAAGCCTTTCAATATGCTCCATTTCATCAGTGAGGGTCAGCGCGATCAGCAGTTTCAGGCGTGCTTTCTGACCGTTCAGGCCGTTTGAAAAAATGACTCCAAGCTCTTTCAGCTGCTTGCCGCCGCCCTCATAGCCATATACATCCTGGGCAATCCCATTGAAGCATCTGGACACAAGGACAACGGGTATATTGGCTTCTATCAGGCTTTGAACCCCAACAGCTGCTGCAGGCGGAAGATTGCCCTGTCCAAGCGCTTCAATGACCACGCCATCCATCTGCAGGTCTTTAATAGCCATCAGCAATGAGGAATCCATTCCGGCATGCGCTTTTACGAGCACGACCTTTTTGGAAACATCGGATATCTGGTAGCTTTCTTTGGTGAGTGGCGAGTGGTGAAAGAGCACCCCCCTCTTAGTGACAATCCCGATCGGTCCATATTGGGGACTTTGGAAAGTTGAGACATTGCTGGTATGGGTTTTAGTGCAATTCTCCGCTGTGTGGATCTCATCATTCAGAACAACCAGTACCCCTTTATTCATAGCCTCGCTGCTTACAGCCACCCTCAGTGAGGCTATCAGATTATACAGGCCGTCCGATCCTATTTCATTGCTTGACCGCATGGCACCGGTAACAATCACAGGGATTGGCGCCTGGAGGGTAAGATCAAGAAAATAAGCTGTCTCCTCGAGTGTATCCGTTCCATGGGTGATGACTGCTCCGTCTATTTTCCCAGTCTGGTAGTGCTTGTCTATTAAATCCCTTAGTACAAGCATTTCTACTGGTGTAATATGCGGTGAAGGCAGATGAAAAGGCTCTTCAACTATGATATCGGCCAGTTCAAACAGCTCATTCGTTTTATCTGTCATAGGATTCTTTTCTGTAGGTACGACGGCACCGGTTGAAGCATCTTCACTCATTGAAATCGTGCCGCCTGTATGGATGATGAGTATTTTTTTCTTTGTCATTTCTATAGCCTCCAGGATGATTTGCAGAAAATGCTGCGGAAGGGAGGAATTCATGGGAATCCTGTACCGCTGCCTTTTCCCCATAAAATAAGCTTGATCTATGATTAATCCATTTTCATTATCATAATATCATGATACGATTAAGAAAACAGATTGAAAAGAGGACAGCTCATGCTGGGAATATTATCTGCCGGAATAGCTCCTGGTCTGGCTTTGCTTAGCTACTTTTATTTAAAGGACGAATACGATTCCGAGCCAGTTTCAATGGTGTTCAGGACTTTTCTTTTTGGTGCCCTGCTGGTGTTCCCGATCATGTTCATCCAGTATGTCCTTGAGACCGAGCAGATTGTCCAATCTGATATTGTCAGTGCATTCTTTTCCGCAAGTATGCTCGAAGAATTTTTCAAATGGTTTATTTTATTCTATACCGTTTATCAGCATATAAGCTTTGATGAACCGTATGATGGCATTGTTTATGGTGCAAGCGTATCCCTTGGCTTTGCCACTGCGGAAAATATCCTGTATCTTATTGCCAATGGGCTGGAATATGCGATTGGCCGTGCCCTGCTGCCGGTTTCTAGCCATGCATTATTCGGTGTCATAATGGGCTACTATATCGGAAAAGGCAAGTTTACGGCTGAATCAAGGAAGAAATGGATCAGCCTCTCACTCTTTTTGCCTTTTATCCTCCATGGAACCTATGACTTTATTCTCGTATCCCAGGAACATTGGAAGTTTATCATGGTTCCCTTCATGATTTTCCTCTGGTGGTATGGCCTCAGAAAGGTCAAGATGGCCAGGGCAATGAGCATGAAACAGATCGAGGAGAGCTTTGATTATCAGAAAACCCTTTACCCCTAGGTGAAGGGTTTTTTTAGTTAAGGAAGCCAAACCTCCCTAAAAGGCAAAGAACGCCTTTCCGGGAAGTTCGGCTTATGCCTGTCGGGGGATGATCAAGGCGCTTGCGCTTTTGTTCCGGGGGCATAAGTATTGCCTTCCATATATTTACTACCGTCAAATTACTCTCATTTGCATAAAAACCCAGCCTCTGAAAAAAATAGGGTTAATGTTAATTAGATTATCATCTGGGGGTTGCTATCCATGAAAAACAAATTATTGGTGATTAAGCTGGCTCTGCTCATTCCGCTTTTTGCAGCCGCACTCCCGCTGCTGGGGCCATCTGAAAAAGCAGATGCTTTTTCAGCTCAGGTCATCCAGCATGGTGCTGTGGGCGATGATGTTATTGAACTTCAGTCAAGGCTTCAGTACCTCGGGTTTTATAACGGTAAAATCGACGGGGTATTTGGATGGGGAACTTACTGGGCGCTGCGTAATTTCCAATACGAATTCGGTCTGCCGATTGATGGGCTGGCAGGCCAGGAAACAAAGGCCAAGCTTGCAAAAGCTTCCAAGTACAACGAACAGTTTGTAAAAGAACAAGTCAACAAAGGCAATAAATTTACCCATTATGGCGGTGTTGACCTGGACAAGCAGAAAAAGCCTTCAGGCGGTGCTGGACAGGGCGGAGGCGGTGGCCAGAGCGCCCCGGCAAAACCTGAAGCCAAACAGCCTTCTGCTGCCAATATCCCATCAGGATTTTCGCAGAATGACATACAGCTGATGGCAAACGCAGTTTATGGAGAAGCAAGGGGAGAGCCTTATACAGGCCAGGTGGCTGTGGCAGCTGTCATCTTGAACCGGGTGCAAAGCGCTACCTTCCCCAACACAGTTTCAGGCGTGATTTTTGAGCCGCGCGCTTTTACGGCTGTGGCAGACGGCCAGATATGGCTGACACCGAATGAAACTGCAAAAGAAGCAGTGATGGACGCTATGAACGGCTGGGATCCAACCGGCGATGCGCTCTATTATTTCAATCCTGATACGGCGACCAGCGGATGGATTTGGACGCGGCCGCAAATCAAAAAGATCGGAAAACATATTTTCTGTGAATAGAGAGGTGGTTTACAGTGATTAGAGGGATACTTATTGCCGTACTCGCCCTTGGAGCTGCGGGTGCCGGCTTTTGGGGATACCAGGAGCACAGGGAAAAGAATGCGATTCTTATTAATGCAGAAAACAGCTATCAAAGGGCCTTTCATGACCTGACATACCAGACCGACCTGCTTCATGACAAAATTGGGACTACATTAGCCATGAATTCCAGGGAATCCCTTTCACCGGCGCTTGCTGATGTCTGGAAAATAACATCCACGGCCCATAGTGATGTTGGCCAGCTGCCGCTTACACTTATGCCATTCAATAAGACAGAGGATTTTCTTGCGAAGATCGGGGATTTCAGCTACCGCACAGCAGTCAGGGATCTGGACAAAGAACCTTTGTCAGATAAAGAGTATAAGGCGCTTCAGGGGCTTTATAAAGAATCAGCCGATATCCAGCAGGAGCTCCGCAAAGTCCAGCATATGGTCCTGAAGAATAATCTCAGATGGATGGACGTTGAAATGGCGCTTGCCTCCAATAAACAGCCAATGGACAATACAATCATCGACGGGTTCAAAACCGTGGAAAAGACGGTTGAGAGTTATGGGGAGACCGATTTTGGCCCCGCCATGGTCAATTTGCAGAAAGATGATTCAAATTATAAATATTTAGAGGGAGAGGCTATTTCAAAAAATAAAGCCCGCTCCATTGCTGAGAAATATGCAGGAATGGGGAAAAAGGCGGCTGTAAAAGTAACGGAAAACGGAAAAGGCTCTGACTTCGGCTTCTACAGTGTCTCTGTCCAGGATCCGAAAACCGGCAGGGAAGCCAATATGGATATAACAAAAAAAGGCGGATATCCGATCTGGTTTATCCTAAGCAGAGATGTAAACGACCAGGCTGTCAGTTTGAATGAAGCCGGGAATAAAGCCATTAAATTCCTCAGTGACAATGGATTTAAGGATTTGGACCTGTTTGAAAGTACACAATACGATAATGTCGGAGTATTTACTTTCGTATCCAAACAAGATGATATCAGAGTCTATCCTGATTCGATAAAAGTAAAGGTGGCCCTTGATAACGGGCAAATGATTGGCTTTTCAGCAGAGGATTATCTTAAGTCACACCACATAAGGGAACTGCCTGAAGCGGGCTTAAGCCAGGAAGAGGCAAGGGACAAGATCAATCCTAATCTGAAGATACAGGAAACGAGACTTGCGGTAATCATTAATGACCTTAACCAGGAAGTATTATGCCATGAATTCCTGGGTACAATGGGCGATGACACATATCGGATTTATATCAATGCTGATTCAGGCATTGAAGAAAAAGTGGATAAGCTGCAGAATGCAGAGCCCATTTACGAAGATGTGGTTTAAAAGGAATGTACTGCAGGGCCCGGGGATATTCCCGGGCTTTTTAATATCACAAAAACAGGTCTTTGGAACTATATAAGGTCTTGATTCACCCATGGGTCCCGTGTCATAATTAAATGACAGGATTATCCTTTTGTCTGATTGAAAAGCGTGTATTTAAGAGAGAGCAAGAGAGAGTGGGTCAGCATGATAAAAATTGGAGATTCAATAACACTTGAAACAGTGAATGGACATAAAGAAGAAATATATAGATGCAAGCTGGCCGAAAAGAATGACAATGCCCTTTTCATTGATTACCCGGTCAATGTAAAATCAGGAAAAACAGCCTTCCTGCTTGACGGTACACAGCTTAAAGCTACATTCGTCTCAGATGACGGATCCGTTTTCTTATTTACTACAGAAGTAAAAGGAAGGGTTAAGCAGAATATCCCGTTAATGGTCTTATCCTATCCGGGCCCGAAGCAGCTTATCAAAATCCAGAGGCGGCAGTACGTGAGGATCGAAGCAGCCATCGATGCTGCTGTACAGCCGATTGGCCGCGAATTTTCCCCGTTTAAGGCTGTAACGGAAGACATCAGTGCCGGCGGGGCAAGTCTGCTTGTGGATAAAGACAGCCCGCTCGATGCAGGCATATTTATAAAAGTACTGCTGGTGCTGGCCCTTCAGAATGGGGACTATCATTATCTGAAAGCAGATGCAAAAATTGTGAGAATCATAGAGCATAATGAACTGAAAAATAAGGCATCGATTGAATTTGCAGATCTGGGCCCATCCGGCAGGCAGCTTCTTCTCCGCTTCTGTTTTGACAGGCAGCTTGCCCTTAAGAAAAAAGGCCTGGAAGCTTAACGAATAATTGCCTGCCTGGATGCCAATAATGATAATAAGATTGTCAACAGGCGGGGATGGAAATGAAGATGCTCGAACGGCTGATTGTGAAAGCAGTCATTATCCAGCTGCTCTTTTTGCTCGCAGCCCAGGTACTGCTCCATAAATATGATGTCATGCCTGAGCTGAAGCAGCTTGCCCAGTACGAAGGTGTGGCAAAGAATAGCTTTGAGGAGCTGCTGGAGACTTTCGGCGGAAAATGAGCGGGCATAAGCGGCCTGCTTTTTTTGTATGCTTAAACCCCTTCAGAGGCAGGTCAAAGGACAAAATATTGATAAAAAACCAGCGGATAATATGTTAAAATGGTTCTTGTAAGTTTTAGAGAAACCCAACTGGAAGCGTAACAGGAGGAAATATGATCAAAAAAATCTCAATTGCCATCGATGGCCCTGCAGCAGCAGGAAAAAGCACTGTGGCAAAAATTGCAGCTGAAAAGCTATCATATATTTATATAGACACAGGGGCCATGTACAGGGCACTCACATATAAAGCCATTGAGGCAGGCGCTGACCTGGAAAATGAAGATAAGCTGATGGATATTCTCACAGGCATCCAGATTGACTTGCTTCCAGGTGAACAGGGGCAAATTATCCTTGTGGACGGTGAAAATGTTACTGAAGTGATAAGAACAGCCGCTGTTACCAACTCTGTATCGATTGCTGCGAAGCACCGCAAGGTCCGGGAAGAGATGGTCAGAAGGCAAAAAGCATTCTCGATCGGCGGCGGGGTAGTTATGGACGGCCGTGATATCGGTACCCATGTCCTTCCCCATGCAGAGGTAAAAGTATTCCTGCTTGCATCAGTTGATGAGAGGGCCATGCGGAGACATCAGGAGAATATAAAGAAAGGCTACCCGTCAGATCTTGAACAGCTGAAAACCGATATTGCATACCGGGACAAGCTGGATTCTGAAAGGGAAGTAGCGCCGCTTAAAAAAGCTGATGATGCAGTGGTAATTGACACTACCTCGCTTGCTATTCCGGAAGTTGTAGAGAAGATCATGCTGCTTGCTGAAGAAAGGATCGGATTGACTTGACATTCTATTCTTTTGTAAGATCAGCCGTTTACGGGGCGCTGAAACCGATATACCGTTTTGAGGTGATCGGGAAGGAGAACTTTCCGGCTGAGGGTGGCGTGCTGCTGTGCAGCAACCATATCGACAATCTGGATCCGCCCGTCGTAGGGATTACTGCTCCGAGGCCGGTTCACTTCATGGCCAAGGAAGAACTTTTTAACCTGCCGGTACTAGGGACAATAGTCAGGAATTTGAACGCCTTTCCGGTTAAGAGGGGCATGAGCGACAGGGAAGCTCTAAGGAAAGGGATTGGCCTTTTGAAGGAAGGAAATGTTTTAGGGCTCTTTCCTGAGGGTACAAGAAGTAAAACAGGGGAGTTGGGAAAAGGCCTTGCAGGGGCAGGCTTCTTTGCCTTGAGGGCACCGGCCCATGTAGTACCCTGTGCAATCATTGGCCCATACAAGCCGTTTAAAAGATTGAAGGTAGTGTACGGGAAGCCTCTGGATATGGAAGAAGCACGGAAAAACAGAGCGTCCGCTGACGAAGTGACGGAGATGATCATGCAGGAAATCCGCCAGCTTATTGAGCAGCACAGATAAGTCTTCTTGCTTGACAAATAAAGCTATTTGTAAGAAGTTAGAGGAAAGGCATCTTTTTAGAATATTCTATGTCTTTAATTTAGGACCTTGTTTTCCGCTGTGAAAATATCACATCTACTATAAAAGATTGCAAGCAGTCATTGGATTAAGGAGGATTACATATGTCAGAAGAGATGAATCAATCAGAAGAAATGAATTCAATTGAAGTAAAAAACTTTGAGGTGGGCGACCGCGTAACTGCGAAAGTCACCAAAGTGGAAGAAAAGCAGGTTGTTGTGGATATCCAGGACAGCAAGCTTGACGGGATCATCCCGATCAGCGAGCTCTCAAGCCTTCACATTGAAAAAGCGGAAGATGCTGTGGCTGAAGGTGATGAACTTGACCTGGAAGTACTCAAAGTGGAGGAAGAGGCACTTATCCTTTCAAAGCGCAAAGTGGATGCAGTAAAGGCCTGGGATACACTTGAAGAGAAATTCAACAGCGGCGAAGTTTTTGACGCTGAAATTAAAGATGTGGTCAAAGGCGGCCTGGTAGTGGACCTTGGCGTCCGCGGCTTTGTACCGGCTTCGCTTGTTGAAGCCCATTTTGTTGAGGATTTCTCCGATTATAAGGGAAGGACCCTTTCTTTTAAAATCGTTGAGCTGGATAAGGAGAAAAACCGCCTGATCCTTTCACACCGAGCTGTTGTGGAGGAAGAAAAGGGCAGGCAGAAGCAGGATATCCTTGCTAACCTCCAGGCAGACCAGGTTCTGGATGGTACTGTCCAGCGCATCACTGACTTCGGCGCATTTGTCGATATCGGCGGAATTGACGGACTTGTCCATATTTCCCAGCTTTCATACGAGCATGTTGAAAAGCCTTCCGATGTAGTGGAAGAAGGCCAGAAGGTACAGGTAAAAGTGCTGAGCGTAGACAGGGATAATGAGCGCATTTCCCTATCCATCAAGGAAACATTGCCTGGGCCATGGTCTGATATCGCAGAAAAGGCCCCGAAAGGAAGCACTCTTGACGGAGTTGTGAGACGCCTTGTATCTTATGGAGCGTTTGTTGAGGTATTCCCGGGAGTAGAGGGTCTTGTTCACATCTCCCAGATTTCCCACAAGCATATTGGTACGCCGCATGAGGTGCTTGAAGAAGGCCAGCAGGTACAAGTAAAGGTACTGGATGTAAATGAAAACGATCAGCGTCTGTCTCTAAGCATCAAGGATCTTGAAGAAAAAGAAGCTGAGTATGATACAAGTTATGAGATGCCTGAAGAAACAAAAGGCTTCCAGCTTGGTGAAATGATCGGTGATCAGTTAAAGAATCTGAAAAAATAATGGTGATATAATTTGTCAAGATCTAAACGGAAATGGGATCATATAGAATTTGCCCTTTCAACAGGTCAAAAGCGCATTGCCGGATTTGACGATATTGATTTTATTCATCAAAGCTTGCCTGATTCTGCTGTGGATCAAGTAAAAATAGAAACTGAGATTGGCGGACTTACTCTAAGTTCGCCAATTTTAATAAACGCGATGACAGGCGGCGGCGGTGAAAAAACGCTTAAAATCAATCAGGAGCTTGCCATGGCTGCGGCCGAAACAGGCCTCGCCATGGCAGTGGGCTCGCAAATGGCAGCTTTGAAGGATCCTGCCGAACGGGAGTCATACAAAATTGTGCGGCAGGAAAATCCGAAAGGGATTGTAATCGGCAACCTGGGAAGTGAAGCAGATGCCGAACAGGCTAAGAGGGCAATCGAGATGATTGAAGCGAATGCCCTGCAGATACATCTGAATGTGGTCCAGGAACTGACGATGCCAGAAGGAGACCGGGACTTCAGGGATGCCTTGAGAAGGATCGAGTCTATTTGTAAAAACGTCCATGTGCCTGTGATTGTAAAAGAGGTTGGATTCGGGACCAGCAGAGAAAGTGCTGCAAAGCTTGCAGCTGCCGGTGTTTCAGCGATCGATGTCGGGGGATTTGGCGGCACAAACTTTGCCAGGATTGAGAATGAAAGAAGAGAACGGCTCCTTTCGTTTTTCAATGGCTGGGGGATACCTACTGCCACCTCAATCCTTGAGGTAAAAGCAGAAGAAACGGGAGTCAGTATCATCGGTTCCGGCGGCATCCAGACAGCTTTCGATGCAGCGAAAGCCATTGCCTGCGGCGCAGATGCTGCTGCAATGGCCGGATACCTCCTGAAGATTCTTATGAGCGAAGGTCATGTACAGCTTATAAAGGAAATACATACCCTCCATGAGGAGCTCGCTTTTATTATGGCTGCGCTCGGGGCTGAAACAATAAAGGACCTCCAAAGAGCCCCATTCATCATATCAGGCAAAACCCATCATTGGCTGTCTGAACGGGGGATAAACACAAAGGTTTTTAGTCAGAGGAATATATAGGAATTGGCTCCTGCTTAATTAGCGGGAGTTTTTTTGTATTGCTCATAGGATAACCGTAGAGGACTACTTTTGTGGAAGAGCGGAGCTAGGACCACTATCGTGGCAAAAAGAAAGAATAGTGGTTCCAGCCACCGAAGCTGGGACCACTATTGTGACGAAAAGAAAGAATAGTGGTTCCAGCCACCGAAGCTGGGACCACTATTGTGGCAAAAAGAAAGAAATAGTGGTTCCAGCCACCGAAGCTGGGACCACTAATGTGGCAAAAAGAAAGAATAGTGGTTCCAGCCACCGAAGCTGGGACTCTATTGTGATGAAAAGAAAGAATAGTGGTCCCAGCCACCGAAGCTAAAACCACTATTCTGATAGAAGCGAAAATAATGGTTCCAGCCATAAAAGAGTGATCTATTAAATTCCCTAGATTGTAGAGGACAAAGGCCCTTTTAAGAAGCTGCCACAGAACGCGGCACCCTTAGCCTGCGTTCCTCGTTGGAACAGTCGCTCCGCTTTTCTGTTGTCCATCTCCAGGAGCTAGCCCCTCGAGTCATAAGCCACCCAAGAATTAAAGGCAAAGAACGCCTTTTATTCTTGTGCGTCTTATGCTTGTCGGGGCTGAGCAAGGCGCCCTCCGCTTTTCTATTGTCCAGCTCCAAAGCCACCCCTCGTGTCAAAAGACACTCCTGAATTAAAGGCAAAGAGCACCTTTTATCCAGGAGTCTTGTGCTTGAGGCCCACAGGATGCAGGTGATGGAGGCGTTGCCACAGGACGTGGCGCCCTCAGCCTGCGCTCGGCGATAGAACAGTCGCCACCGCTCTTCTATTTGTCCAGCTCCGGCTCCTAGGTGCTCGAGTCATAAGCCACTCCTGGATTAAAGGCAAAGAACGCCTTTTATCCAGGAGCGTCTTATGCTTGTCGGGGCTGAGCAAGCGCCCTCCGCTTTTCTAGCTATACTTAGAGTCATTCATGCCCCTGGCTTCTTCCAGGCTTTGAAGCTTGGTCGCCCCTGGATAGTGAAGGGCCTGGTCGCGGTCAGATTCGACTCTTCCGCCTGCTTTTAATTTTTTCTCCTGTCTGTCTTTTCCCATGATTAACACCCCCTGCTATTTAAGATGAAACAAGGACAAAAGTTTATGTAATAAAGATTAAAGTACATAACTATTACCCATAATGGAAATGATAGGTGGTGGTAGTGTGGAAGGCTTTTTCTTTTATATGGGCGCCTGGTGCTGCTGGATTGCAGCGGCATTTTTTATGAAAAGACAGCAGAACGGAAGGACGGCTTTGTCGGCTTGCCTTTTGATTGCCATTATTGTTTCGCCTTATACAATTTCCTTGGGCAGTCTCCATATTTCAGCAGCAGGAGCTTTCATTTTGATTTGCTGCTATGCCGAGGCTGCCCGCATAACAAGGCTTAAAGCAATTTATTTTTTTGTTTCTGTTTTTATGATCATGCTTGCGTATACAAGTTTTCAGCTTTTTGCTCTTTTTGATCCTGTTTGGGTGGTTTTCAAAAAAGAATGGATGCTGGCAGCCATCATGTTTGCTATGTCTGCCGTACTTTTTACCGACTGCAGGAAAAGAATTGCAGCCATGCTGACAGGTGCCATTCAGGGGGATTTCCTTTTTTCAATGGTACTGGAGAAATTGTCCCTGGCCTATGAGGCCTGGTCTTTTTCTTTTCTTGATATGGCAGCTATATCATCATGTGCATTGCTTCTGTGGGACGGATTTGTCAAACTCGCAGCATATTTAGAGCGGCAGGCAGCCAATCTGGAAAAGGAGAAACAAAAGATATTATGAGTGATTATACATACCCGATTGTTTTTGGCCTGATTATTGGAACGGCCACAAGGATGTACATGCTGCGGACGGATTACCGGCAGTACCCGACATATCTGCATGGTAAAATCATACACCTTGCCCTTGGGTTCATTGCTGCGGCTCTCGGGACGGTTGCTGTCCCTTCTATTCTAGAACAGGATTTTACAGCGGTGACTTTTTTGACTCTTGCGGCAAGCCAGTTCCGGGAGGTCAGGAACATGGAAAGAAATACATTGGCAGAACTGGATTCCTATGAATTGGTATCCAGGGGCAAAACCTATATTGAGGGAATTGCCGTTGCTTTTGAAAGCCGGAATTATCTTGTGATATTCACTTCCTTGATCAGCACCCTTTGTTATATTGTGATTAACATCTGGGTCGGCATCATAGCGGCCATACTGTCTGTGCTGATATCAAAGAAGCTCATGGCAGGCGGAAAGCTCAGGGATATTGTGGAAATTGAATATATGGAACCGCGCTTTGATGGGGCTGGCCTTTATGTAGACAATATTTATATCATGAATATCGGGCTGCCTGCAAGGCAGGAGGAAGTGCTGAGATATGGAATGGGATTCATTTTAAAGCCGAAATCCTTTGACGCGCGTTCAACCATCGCCAATCTTGGCCAAAGGCAGGCGATCCTCCACGATGTCTCGATCGCGATGGGGGTTTACAGGGATTCCGGGACACCTGCGCTGGTCCCTCTCGCCAAGCGGGATTTGGATGATGGAAGAGTCGGGGTTTTTCTTCTGCCCCAGGAGAAGGACATTGAAAGGGCCATTAAAGTGATCGGCAGTGTGCCGACGCTTGAAAATGCCATAAGGATGCCGTCTGAACGGGAAAGGAAGAGCGGAAATGGTCATTGAGAAATTTATTTTGGCAGTGATTACGACGAACCCAAAGAAGGCACCTTCAGGGGCAGCTGTATTTCATTGTGACGACAAAAAAGAGATGGAGCATGTGGCTGCCAACCTTGAAGCCATTTTAGACGGAATTGCCCACGCTCTGACAGATGAAATGTATGTAATTGTCAAGCATTGATGGTTCTTCCAATGTTTTCGTTGCGGGGAAACTGCCTCTTTGATAAAATGATTAGGTTAGGCCCTTCTGCAAACAGGAAGGGTTTATTTTATACACGGGCCATCCTGAAAATCAGGATGATGTTGAAAGCAATTCATTTGACTCTTTCGAGCAGTGTTTAAAGTATATAAAAGTGAAAGGGTGATGTTCATGGCTAAACCGGTTATCGCCATTGTAGGACGTCCAAACGTCGGAAAATCCACGATTTTCAACAGAATAGTAGGAGAAAGGATCTCCATTGTCGAAGACATACCTGGTGTGACCAGAGATAGAATCTACAGTTCAGCTGAATGGCTGAATCTTGATTTCAATATTATCGATACCGGCGGGATTGATATAGGAGACGAGCCTTTCCTTGAGCAGATCAGGCAGCAGGCTGAAATCGCCATCGAAGAAGCTGATGTGATCCTGTTCTTGACTAATGGACGGGAAGGCGTTACATCAGCTGACGAAGCAGTCGCTAAAATACTGTATAAATCAAAGAAACCTGTCGTGCTTGGGGTCAATAAAATTGACAACCCTGATATGCGCGACCAGATCTATGATTTCTATGCCCTTGGATTTGGTGAGCCAATCCCGATCTCGGGTTCCCATGGGCTGGGGCTTGGAGACCTGCTTGATGAAGCTGCAAAGCATTTTCCTGATACAAAGGACAAGGACTATGGCGATGATGTCATCAAGTTCTCCCTGATTGGGCGCCCTAATGTCGGGAAATCTTCCCTTGTCAATGCGATTCTGGGGGAAGAAAGGGTCATTGTTTCCAATATTGCCGGCACGACACGTGATGCTGTCGATTCGCTGCTTACATACAATGGGGATCAGTATGTGATCATTGATACAGCCGGAATGCGTAAAAAAGGCAAAGTGTACGAAAGCACTGAAAAATACAGCGTCCTGAGAGCATTAAGAGCCATTGAGCGCTCAGATGTCGTCCTTGTTGTCATCGATGCTGATGAAGGCATCCTTGAGCAGGATAAAAAGATTGCGGGCTATGCGCATGAAGCCGGCCGGGCTGTCGTGATTGTCGTCAATAAATGGGATGCTGTCGAGAAGGATGAAAAAACCATGAAGGCGTTTGAAACAAATATCAGGGAGCATTTCCAATTCCTTGACTATGCGCCGATCGTCTTCTTGTCTGCCTTAACAAAGAAGCGGATCCATACATTGATTCCGCAGATCAACCAGGCAAGCGAGAACCATAGCATGCGTGTGGAAACGAGTGTCCTGAATGATGTTGTCATGGATGCAGTGGCGATGAATCCAACACCTACCGATAAAGGAAAGCGCCTGCGGATCTACTATACGACTCAAGTGGCTGTCAAGCCGCCTGTCTTTGTGGTATTCGTCAATGATCCTGAACTTATGCATTTCTCCTATGAGCGTTTCCTTGAAAACCGCATAAGAGATGCTTTTGGATTTGAAGGTACTCCAATTAAGATATTTGCACGGGAAAGAAAATAAAAAGGGTGTGATTGTATGCTGGATCAATCGAGCAAGATAACCGTTGCCGGTGCAGGCAGCTGGGGCACGGCACTCGCCATGGTGCTGGCTGACAATGGCCGCCAGGTCAGGCTCTGGGGGCATAACCCTGTACAGATCAAGGAAATCAATGAACAGCACACCAATCAAAAATATTTGCCTGATATCAAATTGCCTTCAGGCATTCAAGGCTTCAGCTCACTGGAAGAAGCCCTTGATGGTGTTGATACGCTGATTTTGGCGGTGCCGACAAAAGCCATCAGGGAAGTTGCCGGTAAGATTAATGAATTTCAGCGTGTGCCTCTAACTATCGTACATGTCAGCAAAGGGATCGAACCGGATACATTGCTGAGGATATCAGAAATGATCGAGGAAGAATTCACAAGTGAAGCCCTCGGGAGCGTTGTGGTCCTTTCCGGTCCAAGCCATGCAGAGGAAGTGAGCCTCCGCCATCCGACTACAGTCACTGTTTCCTCAAAGAACATTGAGGCGGCAGAGCATGTACAGGATCTTTTTATAAACCATAACTTCAGGGTATACACAAATCCTGATATCATTGGCGTGGAAATCGGCGGAGCGCTGAAGAATATCATAGCCTTGGCGGCAGGGATCACCGATGGCCTCGGCTATGGAGATAATGCCAAAGCGGCCCTTATCACAAGGGGGCTAGCCGAGATTGCCAGGCTTGGCACCAAAATGGGTGCAAGTCCGCTGACTTTCTCGGGATTAACCGGAATCGGCGATCTGATCGTCACTTGTACGAGCGTCCACTCCCGCAACTGGAGGGCAGGAAACCTTCTTGGGAAAGGTCATAGCCTGCAGGAAGTCCTGGATAATATGGGAATGGTTGTTGAAGGTGTCAGAACCACGAAAGCTGCATACCAGCTCGCTGAAAAATACAATGTGAAAATGCCTATTACTGAAGCGCTGTATGAAGTGCTGTTTAATGGAGCCGACCCGAAGGAATCTGTCGACAAGCTGATGGCAAGAGGGAAAACGCATGAAATGGAAGACCTTGCAAATGTACTTGAAGACAGGATTGACAAGTGAATGATATGTTTTGCTGCAAGAGAAGATATTTATTTTAGCCTGAGCATCAAAATTTAGGCATTCGAGGATGCGGGAAAGGAACTTCCTGCATACAATGCAACGAAGCAAACTGGTGATATGAACAGGGTGCATGGGTTATTTAGTCGCATAAGGCCAAAGCAGAGATTGCCCCATCTTTGCTTTGGCTCTTTTTTTGTGAAAGTACATCGAAATATCCATGCTGGCGCCAGCATTTTAAGCGAAATGCTTTTGATTCATTTTCAGCCTGTATGATATAATACATTTCGGAAAAGGGAGTGAGACAATGTCGCCTGCTTTAATGAAGATGTGGGTATCTTTAGCGTCAATGGGGTTCATGTTCATATCAATATTAATGATTTATCTGAGCCGGTATAAATTAAACAATAAACCGCTTAAATTCATATCTGCCCTTGTTGCGTATCTGTTAATGATTGTTTCCGGGTTAATCATTCTGTTTGTCGTTTTGAGCGGACCTACCAATGAATAACAAATTTAAAAACCTGAAGGATTGGAATCTATGAAAAAGAAGCTAGCCATGCTGTCAATGACAGCGGTTTTATCCTTTCTGCTTGCCGGATGCATGTATCCGGAGGACAAGCTTTCGCAGAATCAGACACCATATCAGGATCAGGTCAATTCTGTCCAGAGTGCTGTTGATCAGTTTCAGGAAGACAATGGAGGCATCCTTCCTATAAAGACGAGGGAGGAAGATACACCTACTTACCAGAAATATCCGATAGATTTCAAGAAAATCTCGCCAAAATATATGGCCGAGCCGCCAGGGAACAGCTTTGAATCCGGAGGCATCTTCCAGTACGTAATCATGGATGCGGAAGAAGATCCAAAAGTCAAGCTCTTCGACCTCAGGATGGCTGAGGCGATCAGGGATATCAAAGTACGCATCAAGCTGCAGGGATATCCGCCATATAAAGAGAAAATCGCCGATAATGTCTATACACTCGATTATGCAGCCCTTGGCTTTAAAGAGGAACCGCTGGCAGTGAGTCCGTACACCAGCCGCGATCTCCACTTTGTTGTCTCAGGAAATGGAGACGTTTACGTAGACTATCTGCCGGATCTCTATGAGGCGGTGGAAAATAACAAAGAGCATGGATATAAGGAAGGCGATGATATACGCTCGCTCCTTGGGAAAGATTCCCTCTTTGTCCCTGCCTATTCGCTTCCTTATACAATCAATGCCAAAGGAGAACCAATCTTTTTGGCGAAATAGTCATAACCCTTCTTCTGCAAAATATATTGTAGGAGAAGGGTTTTTCTTTTTTAAAAGCAATTTTCCAGCGTATAGAGAGAGTGTGCTTTTTCAAAGCGGGAGAGTAAGGGGATAAAAATAAAAAAACTGTCATAAAGAAATAGGACAACGTCATAAATATATAATGTCCAAAAATAATTGAATGATAGGATAATATTATCCCACTAACTCAAGATTCAGGAGGGGATCACTTGGAAAAGGTAGATATTTTTAAAGATATTGCCGAAAGAACAGGCGGCGATATTTATTTCGGAGTAGTTGGTGCCGTCCGCACTGGTAAATCCACGTTTATCAAAAAGTTCATGGAGCTGGTGGTGCTTCCGAATATGAGCAATGAGGCAGACCGGGCGCGCACACAGGACGAACTCCCGCAAAGTGCGGCAGGAAAAACCATCATGACGACAGAGCCCAAATTCGTCCCTAATCAGGCAGCTGCCGTCCAGGTGGCAGAGGGGCTGGATGTCAACATCAGGCTCGTCGACTGTGTCGGCTATACAGTGCCTGGAGCTAAAGGCTATGAAGATGAAAATGGTCCAAGAATGATTACTACACCTTGGTATGAAGAACCGATCCCCTTCCATGAAGCAGCGGAGATCGGGACAAGAAAAGTCATCCAGGAGCATTCAACGATTGGTGTTGTCATCACAACAGACGGTACAATCGGGGAAATACCGCGCACGAATTATCTCGAGGCTGAGGAAAGAGTCATTGAGGAGCTGAAAGAGGTCGGCAAGCCTTTCATCATGGTCGTCAACAGCGTCCAGCCTCACCACCCGAACACTGAAGCGCTGAGAGTCCAGCTGTCTGAGAAGTATGACATTCCAGTGCTGGCCATGAGCGTGGAAAGCATGAGGGAAACAGACGTATTGAGCGTAATGCGTGAAGCATTGTACGAATTCCCGGTACTCGAAGTAAATGTCAACCTGCCAAGCTGGGTGATGGTCCTGCGGGAGAATCACTGGCTCCGCGAGAGCTACCAGGAAGCTGTGAAGGAAACCGTCAAGGATATCAAACGGCTGAGAGATGTAGACCGTGTTGTCCACCTTTTCAGCGACTATGAATTCATAGACAGGGCAGGCCTCGCCGGAATAGAAATGGGCCAGGGGGTTGCAGAGATCGACCTCTTTGCCCCGGATGACCTATATGATGAGATTTTGAAAGAAATTGTGGGGGTTGAAATCCGCGGCAAGGATCATCTTCTTGAACTGATGCAGGACTTTGCCCATGCGAAAGCTGAGTATGACCAGATTTCGGATGCGCTGAAAATGGTGAAGCAGACCGGCTACGGCATAGCAGCACCGTCGCTTGCTGATATGAGCCTTGATGAGCCGGAAATCATCCGCCAGGGAGCACGTTTCGGGGTACGCCTCAAAGCGGTGGCGCCTTCCATCCATATGATCAAGGTGGATGTCGAATCCGAGTTTGCCCCGATCATAGGCACTGAGAAGCAAAGCGAGGAGCTTGTCCGCTATCTGATGCAGGATTTTGAAGACGATCCTCTATCCATCTGGAATTCTGATATATTTGGCCGCTCCCTCAGCTCCATCGTAAGAGAAGGAATTCAGGCAAAGCTTTCTCTCATGCCTGAAAACGCCAGATACAAGCTGAAGGAAACGCTGGAAAGAATCATCAATGAAGGATCCGGCGGCCTGATTGCCATCATCCTATAATGAAAATCTGAAGGGCAGCGGAAGCTGCCCTTTTTAGCGCTTCTTTTTTAGCGTGGTATACTGGGGACCGTTTTGGAACTTTATCAAGGGCTCTTACCGTAAAGATTGTTGCTTTTAATGATTATAAAGAATGATTTACATTTTTCGGTATCGCGTGAAGAAAGGTTTTTTGGGCTAACAGGGCAGGAGTGGTTTTGAAAAAACAGGAAGTCTTATTCTTATTTGAGTGACCAGCAAGCCTTAAAATAAGGGGAGAATTTCCGGTTAAGCTGCTGAATATGGTCTGGGTGATTGTAAATAAGCGGAAAATTTCCGGTTATGTGGAGCGAAAATGCCCATTTTCCTGTTTTTTGAGTCGATAGACGGAATTTCTCCGTCTATTTGAGCTGTTTTTAGAGTTTTTTCAAACTTAGGGGGAAATTCTCCGCTTATTTTTCAGCATGCCGCTATGGCAAGCACTAGCAGCATTTGCCTCCTGAAGGTGTAATTTATCACCTCTTACAAGGAAGGCAAAATAGCAACAATCTATGAGAAAAGAGCCTTATCAATTGGCTGTGTTAAACATTGCTGTTAATCTGTACTCAGTCGTATGAAACTTAGCTTGATTCCTTAGAGCAGTGCTGAATGCCAGACTGAAAGCTTCCGTTATCAAAAAGGAGCCCTAGGTAAGCCAATTGATAAAATAGGTTATATGTTTTGAAAAATAGTGATTTGGGTAACAAAAAAGGGTGTCTTATTACAAGTTTGTTTCAAATAAGAAAAGATTACCATTAATTAATGAATATTTCTTGATATGCCCAGATGATTATGATAATCTTTTAACAGAATTACCGTCGTGGCCGCGAAAACCCTTATATATTAAGGTTTTTTAGCAAAAAAGATTGAAATCTTCATGCCGTTCATTTAATATAAGGTATGCCAATCATCACGACGTATAGAATTCCGTAAATTTGTTTACAAATGATGATAAGATCCTTATCAGGGCAAGATTTTTGGGAGGAGGTGAAAGGCATGAACAAGACAGAACTAATTAACGCAGTTGCTGAAGCTGGCGAGCTTTCTAAAAAGGACGCTACTAAAGCAGTTGACGCTGTATTTGATACTATTCTTAACGCACTTAAAAATGGTGATAAAGTACAATTGATCGGTTTCGGAAACTTTGAAGTCCGCGAGCGCGCTGCACGTAAGGGCCGCAACCCGCAGACTGGTGATGAAATCGAAATCGCTGCAAGCAAAGTTCCTGCTTTTAAACCAGGTAAAGCGCTTAAAGACGCTGTTAAATAAGTACATACCGTGCTTTAAGCTTATGCTTGAGCAAAAGGCCGCGAAATTCTTCGCGGCCTTTTATTTTTGCTTGGGAATATATAAATGGTAAGTTGCAGGCCATGAGCAATTCTTGATCATCATCCAGCAGCTGCACCGAGGTCACAAGCCTCACACCTTGTATTTTGCCTGTTTGGAAATGGATGTGCTAATATGTAGGGGTAAAGGCACTAGAGAGATATGGTTTAGGAGGATGAATCATGGCAAATGTCAACCGCGCCCAAATCGAAGAAGCGGTGCGTTCTATATTAGAAGCAATCGGAGAAGACCCTAACCGCGAAGGCCTGCTCGATACACCAAAGCGTGTGGCCAAGATGTATGAAGAGGTTTTTATGGGGATCGGACAGGATCCTGAAGAATACTTTGAAACTATTTTTGGAGAAGAGCATGAGGAGCTTGTTCTTGTAAAGGACATCCCATTCTACAGTATGTGTGAGCACCATCTGGTACCTTTCTTTGGGAAGGCTCATGTTGCCTATATCCCCAGGAATGGAAGGGTGACCGGGCTCAGCAAGCTTGCAAGGGCCGTCGAGGCCGTGGCAAAAAGACCGCAGCTGCAGGAGCGGATTACCTCAACTGTAGCGAATGCTATCATGAAAAAATTGGAGCCCCACGGTGTAATGGTCATCGTAGAGGCTGAGCATATGTGCATGACGATGAGAGGCGTTAAAAAGCCTGGTTCCAAAACTGTCACTTCTGCTGTAAGAGGTGTTTTGGCAGAGGATGCCAGGGCCAGGGCTGAAGTCCTTTCATTAATTAAAGATTAATCTGTCCCGGAGGCTGAAAGTACTGCTTTTAGCCTTTTATCTTGGCCGATTGCGGCTTGAAGGAGTGAAGGATATGGAAACAAGAAATAATCCGGCAGGAGACTATGTGGTAATTAAAGCAAAAGAAGACGGCGTGAATGTAATCGGGCTGACCAGAGGCTCAGACACGCGCTTTCACCATTCTGAAAAACTTGATAAAGGGGAAGTCATGATCGCTCAATTCACCGAGCATACTTCCGCAATAAAAATCAGGGGCAATGCTTCCATCATGACATGCTATGGAGAAGTGGAAAGCGAAGCGAAAAAATAGGGGCAGAGCATCCGAAATTTCCAGAGTGCTCTTTAAGCCTGGCATTTTTGCTTCTGGCGGAACATAAGTTTCAATATAATCTGCCACGGCAACCCCTTTTATGATATAATTGTCTCTGTTTCATTGTGGACAATATTAAAATGGCCCCTAATGGCGAATGCTATATGGGTAGCGCCCAGACCAGCACCGCTTTATATAAAACGAATGCACGAGCATCATAGGAAATACATAAATGACCTTCGGGGAACAAGGGTGATCAGATTGCAGGATATTAAAATAAATATGGAATATGTCCGGAAGCAGATTGAGGGAAAGGTTCTCCACCCCTACCTGCTTAAATATATTGATGAGCCGGTTATCGATCAGGATAAGCTGCTCCTTCTTGTCTCCATGCTCAATGAAGCTGAATTGACTCAGAAGCAGAAGAATGACTACTCAGTGACAGCCATGCTTATACAAGTCGCCCTTGATACCCATGAACAGGTCAGCAATACACAAATTGCCGGCGAAATGCAAAAAAACAGGCAGCTTACGGTCCTCGCCGGCATTTACTACAGCAGCTTATATTATAAGATTCTCTCGGAATCAAAGGATATTGGAATGATCCGGCTGCTGTCGGACGGCATCAAAGAAGTGAACGAGCATAAAATCTCTGTATACCAGCATGAAACGGAAAATGTCGAAGGACTGATGGAAAGCGTCAGGCTGATAGAGTCCTCACTGTTCTCAA
This sequence comes from Bacillus sp. MMSF_3328, assembly GCF_030733525.1. Classification (NCBI taxonomy): domain Bacteria; kingdom Bacillati; phylum Bacillota; class Bacilli; order Caryophanales; family Bacillaceae; genus Bacillus; species Bacillus sp. MMSF_3328. The sequence goes on from NZ_JASHIV010000001.1 coordinate 450,664, forward strand.
AAATTGCAGAATGCTTTAACAAACCGGCATGGACCGAACTGTCATCCCACCTTCTGCTGATGAAGAGACTCATGGAAGAAAGGGGACGCTATCTGGATCAGGGGACATCGTTTCTGTTTGAACGACTTAAACGCCTCGTATTCCCTAAAAAGGAACAAGAGCTTGCCGACCTGTCTGCTGAGCAGAAAAGATATCTTCTTCTGATAGCCAACCGCTATATCGATCATTCTAAAGATATGATTGACAAAGGTATGAAAGCTGTCCCTTTCCTTAATAGCCTGCTGGAGGAGCGGATCCATTCCATTCTTGACCAGCATCAACCCATGACAAAATCAATTGCAGAAGAAGGGTGACCCTTATGGAACAACAATCCAAAGCAGAGCGCGTACACGGCGTATTCGAGAAAATATACGGAAACTATGACCAGATGAATTCTGTCATCAGCTTCCAGCAGCATAAGCGATGGCGCAGGGATACCATGAAAAAGATGAATGTCCAAAAAGGGCAGAAAGCACTGGATCTATGCTGCGGGACTGCAGACTGGACCATTGCGCTTGCAGAAGCTGTCGGTACTGAAGGTGAAGTCAAAGGGCTGGATTTCAGTAAAAATATGCTGAAGATCGGCGAGGAAAAGGTGAAAAGCAGGAATTTGTCCCAGGTGGAGCTCATTCACGGCAATGCGATGGAGCTGCCGTTTGAAGACAATTCTTTTGATTATGTCACCATTGGCTTTGGCCTGAGGAATGTCCCGGATTATATGCAGGTCCTGAAGGAAATGAACCGGGTCCTTAAGCCGGGCGGGATGGCAGTATGCCTGGAAACCTCCCAGCCGACCATGTTCGGCTACAAGCAGCTCTATTATGCTTATTTCCGCTACATCATGCCGCTGTTTGGAAGGGTGTTTGCGAAAAGCTATAAGGAATATTCCTGGCTTCAGGAGTCGGCAAGAGATTTTCCAGGCATGAAGGAGCTTGCTGCGATGTTTGAGAGCGCTGGCTTCAGTAATGTATCCTTCAAGCCGTACAGCGGTGGAGTTGCTGCTGTCCATACCGGCTTGAAGTAAGTTCTGCATCTGTTTGCAGCCGGAGAAAGATGGGGCTTTCCGAGACTGGCAGGCCCCGAGAAAATAAGTACTTGTTGCTCGTCGATTTAACAGGCTTGCAAACATGATTAAAGCTGGGTGGATACAAGATGAAATTAAAGATGATGTATTCATTTTTAGATTCTGACATTAATATTATTGAACAGTCATTAGAGGAGACCGTGCAGGCAGAGTCTCCTTTATTGCGAAATGCATCCATGCATTTGCTGCAGGCAGGAGGAAAAAGAATCCGTCCTGTTTTTGTTTTGCTGTCTGCAAAATTCGGTTCCTATGATATCAGCGAGATAAAAAAAGTGGCTGTAGCACTGGAACTCATCCATATGGCTTCCCTGGTGCATGATGATGTAATTGATGATGCAGAGCTCCGCAGGGGGAAACCCACCATCAAAGCGAAATGGGACAACCGGACGGCTATGTATACAGGCGATTATATTTTTGCCAAGTCCCTCGAAGTGATGACGGAAATAGAGCGGCCGGAAGCCCATGAAATCCTGGCAAAGACCATTGTGGAGGTTTGTGTGGGGGAAATTGAGCAGATCAAGGACAAATACCGATTTGACCAGAACCTCAGGGACTACCTCTTGAGGATCAAAAGAAAGACGGCACTGCTGATTGCGGCAAGCTGCCAGCTTGGGGCAGTTGCTGCCGGAGTAGATGAAAGCATCCACAAGAAGCTGTACAAATTCGGCTACTATGTTGGGATGTCCTTTCAGATTACCGATGATATCCTTGATTTCACGGGAACGGAGAAGGAACTTGGAAAGCCTGCAGGGGGAGACCTGCTCCAGGGGAATATTACGCTGCCTGTCCTATTTGCCATGGAGGACGAAGACATTCGCCGGGAAATCGTTAAAGTGAATGAAACGATGGATAGAAAAGAAATTGAAAAAGTGATCTCCTTGATTAAAAATTCCGGCGCAATTGAGCGTTCCTTTACTGTCAGCAACCAATATTTGTCCAAGGCGCTTGCAGTCCTTGATACCCTTCCGCAAAACAGGGCCAAAAAATCGCTCCGGGATATTGCTAAATTTATTGGCAAGAGAAAGTTTTAAGCGGTTGCAGAATTGTCGAAAAAATGATACTATTCTCCATGGATGTCTCTATTATAGAGCTGTTCATACATAAGATTTTAGGAGTGGAGACAATGGAGAAAACATTTTTAATGGTCAAGCCTGACGGCGTCCAGCGCAACCTTGTCGGTGAAATTGTCAGCCGTTTTGAGAAAAAAGGCTTTCAGCTTGCCGGCGGTAAATTGATGGTTATTTCAAAGGAACTGGCTGAGCAGCATTACGGAGAGCATAAAGAGCGCCCATTCTTTGGTGAACTTGTTGATTTCATTACTTCCGGACCGGTATTTGCAATGGTTTGGGAAGGGGAAAATGTTATTGCGACAGCCCGCCAGATGATGGGATCCACAAATCCTAAGGATGCTGCCCCAGGGACAATCCGCGGAGATTTTGCCGTAACTGTAGGCAAGAATATCATTCACGGCTCAGACTCTCCTGAGAGTGCAGAACGTGAAATCGGCCTTTTCTTCAACGAATCCGAGCTTGCCGGCTATTCCAAACTGATTAATGACTGGGTTAACTAATCCATTAAAGACACTTGCCTGCAAGTGTCTTTTTTTGTAACCGCATACACATTTTTTGGCGAAATATAGAAAAAAAACACTCTCCTTTCTCTTTTTTCAGCTATACTAGTTTTAAATAAGCAATAAGGGAGAACAGAAATGCCGGGGGAATATCAGGAGTTCATCAGACAGATTAAAACAAAGACAGGAATCGATCTTTCACTTTATAAAGAGGCGCAGATGAAAAGGCGCCTTATATCTCTTTATGAAAAAAAAGGGTACCATTCTTTTTCGGATTTCTACCAGGGGTTAAGCAGGAATAAAGAATTGCTGGATGAGTTCCTTGATCGCATGACCATTAATGTATCTGAGTTTTACCGAAATGCGAAACGGTGGGACATACTTGAAACTCAGCTGCTGCCTGCTATGTCTGCCAGAGGAGGCAGGCTGAAGGTATGGAGCGCAGCCTGCTCCACAGGAGAGGAGCCTTATACGATTGCCATGATTCTGGCAAAATTCTTGCCTCTCTCTCAAATCCAGGTGCTTGCTACAGATATTGACGAAAAAGTGCTGGCAAGAGCGCAGGCAGGCATATACCAGGAGAGATCTCTGAATGAGATGCCTCTTGAGATGAAAAAGAAGTACTTTACACAAGAAGGAAGCCTTTACAAAATATCAGACGAGATAAAAAAGACTGTTGTCTTTAAAAAACAGAATCTGCTGTCTGATCCCTTCGGAGGTCCGTATGATTTAATCGTATGTCGGAATGTCCTTATTTATTTTACAGAAGAAGCAAAGGATGGGCTTTACCACAAGTTCAGCGGAGCCTTGAAGCCCGGAGGGCTGTTCTTTGTAGGCAGTACAGAGCAGATCTTCAATCCCGGCCTGTATGGGCTGGCAACGGAGGACACGTTTTTTTACAGGAAAAAATAGAGGGAAGTAAAAACTGTGAAGAGGTCTTCATGGTTTTTTTCTATTATAAGAAGGATTGCTTATTGCACTTGTTTTTGTAGTGCCGCTGGAGGCATGCTAAAATGGCATCATCGGCAAACAGGAGGGGAACTTGCCGGGAGAAGCTGAATGAGTTTTTTTCGCCAGCTGTCTGAAAAATTCTTAATTTTTGCTATGCTAATGATAGTGTGTGTGATATATTGGTACATAATCCTTTAATGAGTTGAAGGGGGAAAGAGTTTTGAGATACTTAACAGCAGGTGAATCACACGGTCCTCAGCTGACCGTTATTATTGAAGGGCTGCCGGCAGGAATGCCGCTGCTCGAAGAAGATATTAATGCCGAACTGGCCAGAAGGCAGAAAGGCCATGGCCGCGGAAGGCGGATGCAGATTGAAAAGGATACCGTGCAAATTGCCGGCGGAATCCGCCATGGCTACACTTTAGGTTCACCGGTCGCACTTGAAGTAGAGAATAACGACTGGAAGCACTGGACAAAAGTTATGGGCCAGGAGCCGGTTTCTCCTGAAGAAGAAAGCGAAATAAAGAGGAAAATCTCACGGCCGCGCCCAGGGCATGCAGATTTGAACGGTGCCATCAAGTACGGGCACCGCGACATGCGCAATGTATTGGAGCGTTCATCTGCCAGGGAAACGACAGTCAGGGTGGCAGCCGGAGCTGCAGCTAAGAAGCTGCTCAGTCTGCTGGGAATTGAAGTCGCCTCACATGTAGTTGAAATCGGCGGGATCCAATCTGCCGCTGCTTCGTATGAAAGCCTGGCCGAAGTAAAGGAAAGGACGGAAAACTCTCCGGTCCGCTGCCTTGATCCGGAAGCAGAGCCAAGGATGATGCAGGCCATTGACGATGCAAAGGCCAATGGCGATTCAATCGGCGGGATTGTCGAAGTAATTGTTGAAGGTATGCCTGCAGGCGTTGGATCATATGTCCATTATGACAGGAAGCTGGATGCAAAGCTGGCTGCTGCCATCGTTAGCATCAATGCATTCAAAGGAGTCGAATTCGGACTGGGGTTTGAGGCTGCTCGCAAGCCTGGAAGCGAGGTCCATGACGAGATTGCCTGGAATAGTGAAGATGGCTATACCAGGAAAACTAATCGCCTTGGAGGATTTGAAGGCGGTATGACTACAGGGATGCCGATTGTAGTAAGAGGTGTTATGAAGCCGATTCCTACCCTGTATAAGCCGCTGCAGAGTGTAGACATCGAAACGAAAGAGCCATTCACTGCAAGCATTGAGCGGTCTGACAGCTGCGCTGTCCCTGCTGCTGCCGTTGTTGCAGAAAATGTCGTTGCCTGGGAACTGGCCTCCGCTATATGCGGCCAGTTTTATGCAGACAGAATGGATGCTCTGATTGATAGTGTAAATGCACAGCGGAAATATGCGAGGGAATTTTAATGGAGACCATCACCATTAAAACCCCTTCAAAAGAATATCCGGTCCTGATCGGCGCCGGTGCTGTGAGAGAACTGGGCGGCTTGCTTAGAGAGAAGCTTCCCGGCCTGTCCAGCCTGCTGATTATAACGGATGAGACAGTAGCATCCCTGCATCTTGACAGGGTGAAAGAAGCCCTTGCTGAATTTAATCCTTCTATACATATTGTTCCAAGCGGGGAAAAAGCAAAAACGTTTGACGTTTATTATGCAGCTTTGACTTTTGCTCTTGAAAAGAAACTTGATAGGAAATCGGCTGTCATCGCCCTGGGGGGAGGAGCAGTGGGAGATCTCGCAGGCTTTGCTGCCGCCACCTTCATGAGGGGCATCCCGTTCATCCAGGTTCCGACAACCATACTTGCGCATGACAGCGCAGTGGGAGGCAAGGTAGGCATCAACCATCCTGAAGGCAAAAATATGATTGGTGCATTCCATCAGCCTGAAGCTGTTGTTTATGACCTGGATTTTTTAAAGTCGCTGCCCGATAGGGAGATAAGGTCAGGGTTTGGTGAAGCAGTCAAGCACGCACTCATTAAGGACCATTCTTTTTACAGCTGGCTGCTGGATAATGTCCACTCGCTTAAGGACATGAAAGATGAGGAATGGCTGTTCATTCTTTCGAAAGGCATACAGGTTAAAAATGCTTTTGTTTCCGAGGATGAAAAGGAAGCAGGGGTCAGGGCCTTCTTGAATTTTGGCCACACACTCGGACATGCAATTGAAGCGGAATCCGGATATGGAAAAATGACACACGGCGAAGCGGTGGTCATCGGGATGCTGTATGCCCTGGAACTAAGCATCGAAAAATGCGGACTCGATTTCGATACCGGGCAATTCCGGGACTGGCTGATGGGCCTGGGCTATTCCATTTCAATGCCGGAGGGCCTTCATCCTGCAGAACTTCTGTCCAGGATGAAGAAGGATAAAAAGGCAATCGGGCAAGCAGTGAACTTTGTTCTTCTTGATAGTATCGGCCATCCGGTTCTCTCAGAAATCCCTGACGGGGAGCTTAAGGAAGCGCTGGAGATGTTTGCCGTAAAGGGGGCTGAAAAATGATCAGAGGTGTCAGGGGAGCAATTACAGTGCAATCGAACACAGAAAAAGAGATTGCAGCAGCAGCAGAACTCCTGTTAAAGAAAATGATAGATGAAAACAGCATAGCCCCGGAAGAGGTTGCTTCTGTATTCATCTCCGCGACTGATGATATTGACCAGGGTTTCCCTGCCAAAGCCATGCGGACGCTTGATGGCTGGAAGCATGTACCTGTAATGTGCATGCGTGAAATGTCGGTACAGGACGCTCTGCCGCTTTGCATCCGGGTTATGATCCATTTAAATACAGAAAAGAGCCAGCAGGAGATCAGCCATGTTTATCTTGGGGGAGCGGTTGTCCTCAGGCCTGATTTGGAAAAGAAATGATTCTGCCTCTCACCAGACAGGCGCGCTTATGATAAAATAAAAGCAAGTTCTTTATTACTTTAATTAGGTAGCGGAAAGAAGAGTTGGAGGGGCGGTTTATATTATGAAGTGGAAAAAACAATTGCTGGATTTAACACCATACCAGCCAGGCAAATCTATTGAAGACGTAAAAAAAGAATATGGGCTTGAAAAGATTGTGAAGCTTGCATCAAATGAGAATCCTTTCGGATGCTCGGAAGAAGCAGCAAAAGCCCTTCAAAAAAGCTCGGGCATTTTTGCAAAATATCCAGATGGATATGCCGGCGAACTGAGAAGCATATTGGCTTCCCATCTTGGAACTGAACCAGGACAGCTTATATTCGGCAATGGTTCGGATGAAGTGATCCAGATCATCTCGCGCGCCCTGCTGGGGCCTGGAAGGAATACAATCATGGCTGCACCGACATTCCCCCAGTATAAGCACAATGCAGTGATTGAAGGTGCTGAAGTGAAGGAGATTCCCCTGCTTGACGGTGCCCATGATCTGGAGGGGATGCTTGAAGCCATTGATGAAAATACATCTGTTGTATGGCTCTGCAGCCCGAATAATCCGACTGGGATCTATATAAATGAGAGCAAGCTTGTTTCATTCCTGGAAAAGGTGCCGGAAGACATACTTGTGGTACTCGACGAGGCCTATTGCGAGTATGCAGTTGCTGATGATTACTACCATGCAGTGAGCCTGCTGGAGAAGTTCAGCAATCTGATTGTGCTCAGGACCTTCTCAAAAATCTACGGTCTTGCCAGCCTCAGGATCGGGTATGGCATCGCCGGGGAGGACGTAATCAGGGCGCTGGAGCCTGCGAGGGAGCCGTTCAATGTGAATACTTTTGCACAGATGGCTGCTGCGGAAGCGGTTAAGGATCAGCAATATGTGGAAGAATGCCGGAACAGGAACAGAGAAGGGCTGGAACAGTTCTACTCATTCTGCGACCAGGCAGGTCTTAGTTATTATCCGTCCCAGGGCAATTTCATCTTGATTGATTTTAAGCGCGATGCTAATGAAGTTTTTCAATATCTGCTGGAAAAAGGCTATATCGTACGGTCTGGCGCAGGTCTTGGCTGCCCGCAGTCCATAAGGGTCACGATAGGCTCAAAAGAGCAGAATGAAGAAATTATGGAACTGATCGGCCAATTTTTGGAGGAAACAGCAGCGGCCCTATAAGGACCAGCATCCAAGTGGGTCAGTCCGGATAAGCAAAAGAGCAGCATGGCAAAGGCGGTGATTTTTTATGAAAGGCCGCGTATTCATTATCGGCCTCGGGCTGATAGGCGGTTCACTGGCTCTCGGCATAAAGCGGCAGCATAAAGAAGCATCCATAGCCGGTTTTGATATTAATGCGGAGCAATGCAGGCTCGCAAGGATGCTGGGAGTGATTGATGAGGCTGAGGATAGCATTGAAGAAGGAGCGGCAAAGGCTGATTTAATCCTGCTGGCCGCGCCTGTGAAGGTAACTGCCGATATACTTGCCAGACTGGGCAGAATGCAGCTGAAAAAAGGCGTCATTATTTCTGATGCAGGAAGTACAAAGGCAGAGGTCGTCAAAAGTGCTGCAGGCCTTAAAGAAAAGGGAATCATATTCATCGGAGGCCATCCTATGGCAGGCTCCCATAAAAGCGGTGTGATCGCAGCGAAGGAAATTTTATTCGAGAACGCATTCTATCTGCTTACTCCAGAGCCACATGTTAAGGAGAAGGACATTATGGCGCTAAAGGAATGGCTTGCAGGGACAAAAGCAAAATTCATCCAGGTGTCACCGGAAGAGCATGATTATCTAACAGGCATCATCAGCCATTTCCCCCATATCATAGCGGCCTCGCTCGTTCACCAGGCTGAAAAGGAAAGCCGCTCCCATGAGCTGGTCCCCCGGCTTGCTGCAGGGGGATTCCGTGATATTACAAGAATCGCCTCAAGCAGCCCCGAAATGTGGAGAGATATCCTTCTTGCTAACAAGGAAGTACTCCTGAAGCTTCTGGGAAGCTGGCAGGCGGAAATGGAGCGGGTGGCAGTGATGCTGGCAAATCAAAGTTCAGAGGATATCCAGCAGTATTTTGCGGGCGCCAAGCAATTCAGGGATGACCTGCCCCAGAAGCAGAAGGGTGCCATTCCTGCGTTCTATGATTTATTCGTTGATGTTCCCGACTATCCCGGGGTCATTTCTGAAATCACCGGCTATCTGGCCAAAGCGGAGATCAGCATAACCAATATCAGAATCCTTGAGACAAGGGAAGAAATATACGGGGTGCTTGTGATCAGTTTTCAGACGGAAGAGGACAGGGACCGGGCGGCAGCATGCATTCATCATTATACCGCCTATGAAACCTCAGCCGGGCCATAATATGCTATCGAAGAAAGGTGATGAAGAATGGAATCAGTTATTTTGAAAACAAATACAGGCAGCCTCAGGGGCGAGATTGATATTCCGGGTGATAAATCTGTTTCCCACCGTTCCATCATGTTTGGAGCTATTGCAGAAGGCAGGACGGAAGTAACCAACTTCCTGATGGGGGAAGATTGCTTAAGCACTGTATCCTGCTTCCGCAAGCTTGGTGTTTCGATCACAAACGAGGGAGACAAAATGATCATCGATGGAAGGGGCTTTGAAGGGCTGAATGAGCCTAATGAAGTCCTGGATGTCGGGAACTCCGGCACTACAATAAGGCTTTTGCTGGGCATTCTTGCAGGTCTCCCGTTCCATGCCGTTTTGGCGGGCGACGAGTCAATTGCCAAGAGGCCGATGACACGTGTTTCTGTTCCCTTATCAGAAATGGGTGCACAAATAAGAGGAAGAAAAGGCGGGGAATTTACCCCTCTTTCCATACAGGGAGGCGAGGTTAAGGGCATCAGGTATGAGTTGCCGGTTGCCAGCGCCCAGGTGAAATCTTCCCTCTTGTTTGCCGGTCTTCAGGCAAGCGGGGAAACCGTCCTTATTGAACCTGCAAAGACGCGCGATCATACTGAGAGGATGATCCGCCAATTCGGCGGAGAGATTGTTTCAGAGGGGACAGAAGTCCGTTTGCAGGGCGGGCAGAAGCTGAAAGCGGCAAAGGTTCATGTTCCCGGGGATATTTCTTCTGCAGCCTTTTTCCTGTCTGCTGGCGCAATCATTCCCGGCAGTGAAATAGTCCTCCGAAATGTCGGCTTGAATCCGACAAGGACAGGCATCCTGGAAGTTCTTCAGCGTATGGGAGCTGACATGACCATTCTTCCGTACAATAATGAGAGTGCAGAACCTGCAGGAGATATCACCATACGATTCTCGCAATTAAAGGGAACCGTCATTGAAGGAGATATCATTCCAAGACTGATCGACGAAATTCCGATTATTGCGCTTCTGGCAACCCAGGCGGAAGGGAAAACGGTCATTAAAGATGCTGAAGAATTGAAAGTCAAGGAAACCAATCGCATAGATACAGTCGTCAACGAGCTGAAAAAGCTTGGAGCGGATATTGAAGCAACAGCTGACGGGATGGTCATCAATGGACGGACTCAGCTGAAAGGCGGGAGTGTTTCAAGCCATGGCGACCACAGGATCGGCATGATGCTCGCCATCGGGGCTGCCATCTGCACCGGGGAAGTATCTCTCTCTGGCGCTGAAGCCATTTCAGTTTCCTATCCGGCATTTTTTGAGCATCTGGAGTCACTGATCGGCTAAGGGGAGGAAGTTTCATACATGTGGGGTTCGGGATGGCCGGGCCCTTTTTTTGTGAATAACTCCTTGCTTTTGATGTATTCCACAACCATTTCTGCTCCGTTTCGCTGACTGAGTTTTTCCACAGTCCAGCTCAACAGAACATCCTTCTCAATAAACCATCTCTGGCTTAAAAACTTTCAAACATAAATCTAAGATTATTTCATAGCTTGTCATAAGACCATTTAAAAGGGTGGTATTATGGCATATATTATTGAGAATGCCAATATTCTCAAGCAGCAGACATTTCAGAAGGCTTCACTGCTGGTGGAAAAAGGGAAAATAACTGGCATCCGGGACTCTTTCCCCCGCTATTCGTTCATGAAAATGAATGCAGAAGATTATATTATGGCGCCTGCTCAGGTCATGTATGATCCTGCACCTCCGCTGGACAGACCCTTTTCAGAGCAGAAAAGCTATTTTATTAACGAAATGCTTATGAAAGGGATGACTTCTTTTTTAACTTTTGCAGAAGTGCGGCAGGAATCCCGGCTGTTTTCCCGAATAAAAACCGTAAAGTCAAGTTTGATCAGCTCTCCGGCCGATTATGTGATTGCTGTCAAAGTTCCTGCCAGGCTCTTGTCACCTTCTTTCATCAGGAAATGCCGGACAGAAAAAATACCGGCCGTCTTTGTGGAAGCTGGAAGCAAAGAAGAGCTGTCGGCGGTTCCCTGGGGATGGATAAGGGAAGCTGTTTTTCCATACAATTGCCCGCTTGTGCCTATTTTCAAAACAGCGGATGAAAAAGAAAAGAAAGCGCTTCAGCATTTTTGGAAGCAGCTGATGCTAAAAGAAAAACTGGCACACATCGGGGAAGAACTGCAGGAAAGAGAGCCGGTCGCCAGAGAGCACCTGGCCATGATGGGCATCTGGCCCCATAAAGGAGACATCAGGCAAGGAGGGGAAGCAAGCTATAATTTATATGTTAAGGATGGCGGAGACAGAAACATTGAAGAATCGGAGCTCTTTCATTATTATAGTCATAGACTTGCCATAACGGCCCACAAAGGAACGATCATCAGGGCAGGCGGATATTTCAGATTCTGTCCGGGCTATGGAGAGCGTGTTATAATAAAGATTCCGGCTTTTTTTACAGTATAACGGACTGGGTCAGCCTGTCAGCCGGGCTGCAGGATTATGATAACAAGCGGGATCGGCCGCGATTTGAACCCAGCCCGTTTTTAAATGATATCTGCAACCATCTTTAGTCATGAAAGGATATAACAATGGACAAAGTTAATAAAATCATATCGCTATTAGAAAATGGACAGCATGAAGAAGCACTGAGGGACTATGCACAGATCCTGGACAAGGGTTCACATGAGGAGAGATTTGTGCTGGCGGAGGAATTGTTCCAGCTGGGATTGCTTGAGGAATCCAAGGCTTTGATTGAAAGGCTGCTGGAATCTTACCCGGATGAAGGCGAACTGCTTGTCCTCCTGGCTGAGCTTCATATTGATCTGGCCAATGAAGAGGAAGCGATGCTGGTTCTCGAGAGGATTTCAGAGAAGGATCCAAGCTATCCGCAGGCACTGCTCCTTTTAGCGGATCTGTACCAGATGGAAGGCTTGTATGAGGTGAGCGAGCAGAAGCTTTTAAAAGCTAAGTCCATTCTGGACGAAGAGGTCATCATTGATTTTGCCCTTGGTGAATTATATTTGGAGCAAGGGAAATTTATAGAAGCAATCAAGTCTTATGAAAAGGTTCTTGAAACGAGCCAGGAAATCGCCGGAACAAATGTGAATCAGAGGATGGCCGAGGCACTAAGTGCCGGCGGGGCATTTGAGGAAGCGATCCCATTCTATGAAAAGGCACTCGAAGCCCGTCTTGAGATCAATACCCTTTTCAGCTACGCATTCACTGCCCTTCAGGCTGGGATCAACAGGACTGCTATTGAAAAGTTCAAAGAAGTGAAGGAGCTTGATCCTGAATACCATTCCCTGTATCTGCATCTCGCACGCGCCTATGAGCGTGAAGAAGAGCTCGAAAACAGCTTTGAGGCTGTCCAGGAAGGAATCAAGCATGATGAGTTCAATAAGGATCTGTTTTTCTATGGCGGAAGGCTTGCTTTAAAGCTTGCACGCGAAAACGAGGCAGAGGACATGCTGCGTATGGCACTCGTGCTGGACCCTGAGTTCACCGAGGCGGCTTTGACACTGAACAAGCTTTTCATCAAGCAGGAACGGTACCGTGATGTCCTTGACATTGTGGATACGATGGAAGCGCAGGAGGAAGAAGAGCCCCAATTCCTTTGGGATGCGGCTTCTGCCCTTCAGGAGCTAGAAGAATATTCCCTGGCATTAAACAAATACCAGCAAGCATATACTTATTTTAAAGAACAGTCAGACTTTCTGTCAGACTATGGATATTTTCTGATGGAGGAAGGAAAATGGGCAGAGGCTGCCGAAATTTTTAAGAAACTGCTTGGGCAGGATCCGAGCAACGAAGAATATCTCGATATCGTCCAGAGGCTTAGCGGCGATCTGATGTAAGAAAAGGCACTAACAAAAATTCAGTTGCAAGCAGAGGAGGGAACAAATGGTGGCGACCCCTGTATCTGTCAGCGAGAAAAAAGATTTTATCCGCTGGTTCTTAAACCATTATCAATTGAAACGGCGCGAATGCGTTTGGATTTTAAATTATTTGATGAGCCATGACCAGCTTATGGAACGGGTGCATTTTGTGGAGCAAGCACAATATTGCCCAAGAGGCCTCGTGATGTCAACTCATTGCGTTGATGAAGTTCCTTTCCGTTTTTACAAAGAGAATGTCATGACAACTGATGCCGAGAAATCATTCCATGATATAAGGCTGAACAGGGAAGAAGATATCTTCATCCAGCTTAATTTCCATGCTTCCAATAAGGCCCATCAGTATGCAGCCGTCCTGGAGGAAAATCCGTTCATGCCGAAGACCCTTCAGGTAAGCGAGAAGGACCGGCTGATCGCAGAACGCTTCCTTTCCGAAAGCCTGGCTAAATTCCAGAGGGAAAAATTGATGCAGATGATTGATGAATCACTGGATAAAGGCGATAAAGAAACATTCAAGCAGCTCACTGAAAAGCTGAAAATGATTATGGTGAAAGCATAAATAGAATAGCTGGACTGGTGAAGGGGCATCCGGGCGGATGCCCCTTCAGCATTGCTTTCGGCAGCAGCAGGAAGTTATGGTAAAATAATGAGGCAAGCTATACGATTTGGAGTGGTGATAATGAAGTGGATTCCGCAGGATATTGAAATGTATTTAAAATCAAAAGAATATGTCGACACAGCTGTCATCCCCCTTTTGCCCGTCACATTCACAGGGGATATGAAGCAGGCTGCCTCAATGGCTGAATTTGTCACATTGCTTTCTTATCAGATGGAAAGGCAGTTCAAAGGAAGGCTTTTGATGCTGCCGGGCTTTTCCTACCTTAAATCTGACACAGCCCATGATGAGCATCTCGAAGAGCTGAAGAAATGGGAGTCCGCTATCCTGGAAAGCGGCTTCAGGCATGTGTTCTATCTGACCTCGGACAGCGGGTGGAAAATGGCTGAAGGGGAGCTTGGGGGATCATTGCTCTGGCTGCCATCCCTGCCGTTGGAGCATATGGACGAAACGTACAGAAACTCTGTTTTGGAGGACCAGGTCAAGCAGCTGCTGAATTTATTTGTACAAAAATGGCAGGCTGGTGAATAATTCCTGAAAAACCGCTTTGAACAGCCGGTTTGCCTACAGATTTTATTGACCTTGCCTAAAGATTGATATATCATTGTTATGTCCTAGTTTTATATTGTGTTGAATTTTGTCCGTTGGACTTGATTTCATGATAGAGGGGGGAAATGTATGAGCAAACATCGTGTTTCAAGACGTCAATTCCTGAACTATACACTTACTGGTGTAGGCGGTTTCATGGCGGCCGGCATGCTGATGCCGATGGTCCGTTTTGCCGTGGATCCTATACTGAAAGCCAGCGAGGGAGGAGACTTCATTCCGACACCGCAAAAAGTAAGCGAAATCACTGCTGAACCTACTCGGGTCGACTTTAAATTCGAACAGCAGGATGCCTGGTATACTTCAGAGGTATCGAACACCGCGTGGGTTTATAAGGATGAAAACGGGGAGATCGTTGCCTTATCTCCTATCTGTAAGCATTTAGGCTGCGTTGTTGACTGGAACAAAGACAAGGCGAATCCAGACCACTTCTACTGCCCATGCCATGGCGGGCTTTATACGAAGGATGGAACAAACGTGCCTGGAACACCTCCTGCTGCACCGCTGGATGTGTATCCTACAAAAGAAAAAGATGGTTTCCTATTATTAGGAAAAGCAGAACCGCGAAAGGGGGCGTAATAAGTGTTAAACAAAATTTATGACTGGGTCGACGAGCGTTTGGATATTACGCCTTTGTGGCGGGATATTGCAGACCATGAAGTACCTGAGCATGTAAACCCTGCCCATCACTTTTCGGCTTTCGTTTACTGCTTTGGCGGATTGACCTTCTTCATCACAGTGATCCAGATTTTATCCGGTATGTTCCTTACAATGTATTATGTGCCGGATATTAAGAATGCCTGGGAATCTGTCTATTATCTGCAAAATCAGGTTGCTTTCGGGCAGATTGTCCGCGGTATGCACCACTGGGGTGCGAGCCTGGTCATCGTAATGATGTTCCTACATACGTTACGTGTTTTCTTCCAAGGGGCCTACAAGAAGCCTCGCGAGCTGAACTGGGTTGTCGGAGTGCTTATTTTCTTCGTTATGCTGGCGCTCGGCCTGACAGGCTATCTTCTTCCTTGGGATATGAAAGCGTTATTTGCAACAAAAGTTACCATTCAAATTGTTGAATCAACACCGTTGATCGGTCAGCAGCTGAAAGCGCTGATGGCTGGAAGCACTGACATAGTCGGAGCCCAGACGATCACACGATTCTTTGCGATCCATGTATTCTTCCTGCCTGGAGCTCTCCTTGGACTGATGGGTGCCCACTTCCTGATGATCCGTAAGCAGGGTATTTCTGGACCGTTGTAAAATTCAACTTCACTACTGCTAACTGAAAAGGAGGGGAATGCTCAATGCATCGTGGAAAAGGTATGAAGTTTGTAGGCGACTCCCGTGTCCCTGTAAACCGTAAACCGAATATTCCGAAAGACTACTCGGAGTACCCTGGCAAAACGGAAGCATTCTGGCCCAACTTCCTATTGAAGGAATGGATGGTCGGCGCCGTTTTCCTGATCGGATATCTATGTTTGACCATCGCTCACCCGTCTCCGCTTGAAAAAATAGCAGATCCGAGCGATACAGCATATATTCCGCTTCCAGACTGGTATTTCTTGTTCTTATACCAACTATTAAAGTACACATATGCTTCAGGCCCATATAACGTCATCGGGGCGTTTATCATTCCCGGACTGGCTTTCGGAGCGCTGATGCTTGCTCCATTCATCGACCGCGGCCCTGAAAGGCGCCCATCTAAGCGCCCTCTCGCAACTGGTTTCATGCTGCTTGCGATTGCCGGCATCTTCTATCTAACTTGGGAATCTGTAGCCAACCACGACTGGGAAGCTGCAGAGCAGCAAGGTAAAATCGTAGCTGAAGCGGAGATTGATAAAGAAGCAGAAGGCTATAAAATTTATGAAGCGCAAGGCTGCATCAGCTGCCACGGCGGTGAATTGGCAGGAGGAGCTGGTGCTCCGGCCCTGATCGATACAGGACTTTCTCCTGAAGAAGTGGCGAAAATCGCTAAAGAAGGTCAAGGTGCCATGCCTGCCGGAATCTTTAAAGGAACTGACGAAGAGCTTCAAAAGCTTTCTGAATTCATTTCAAGCATTGAAAGTAAATAAAAGAAGAGAAGCCGGCGAATTGCCGGCTTCTTTTTTTGTGCAATATAACCAGTAATTTAGATAATAATAGCCTTTTTCCGTTAACCTGCAGTTTAGGGGGTATACATCTTCCTGAACACTTTTCCTCGGGTATTAACCAAGGGCAATCTCCAAGCCAGCTCCAGCATATTATAGCGGAAAGTTCCCCCTTTAATTTCCTCTATGATAAAATATAGCCATAATGATAGAGAGAAGAGGGTATGGTATGAAGTGGATTTATCCTATTTTGGGGAACCGCTCGGTATTATGGCTGCTGCTTGTGGTCAATATTGCCGGAACGGTGTATGGGTATTACTGGTACGGGTGGCAGCTGAAGGATACGCCCCCGCACTTTCTGGCGTTTGTTCCTGATAGTCCGACGGCCAGCCTGTTTTTTTGTTTTGTCCTTGCTGCCTTCCTGATGCGGAGGAACTGGCCCCTTTTAGAGGCTCTGGCGGCCGTGACGCTTTTTAAATACGGTGTCTGGGCAGTCGTTATGAATCTGCTTGTTTATAAAGTGACAGGCGAACTTGATCCTATTGCGTTGATGCTGATCGGATCCCACGCTGCTATGGCAGTCCAGGGGATCTTATATTCACCCTTTTACCGGATCAAGTGGATTCATTTGCTCATTGCTGCTGTATGGACACTCCATAATGATGTAATCGATTATGTATTCTTCATGCTGCCGCGCTATCCTGTGCTGAACTTATATACACCGGAGATAGGCTATTTTACTTTTTGGCTGAGTATATTCTCCCTTTTCCTTGTGTACTGGTTCTCTATCATGCCCGGCCGCACAAAGCTGGCGATTGAGTAGGCTTCCATATTGGAAGCCTTTTTTTCTTGGCAGTATCTCATGCTGATTTTTGGATCAGGGGGGGACTTAGTTTTATACTCCTTTCGGCTTGGATGAATATCCGGCTGAATGAGCCCAAAACCAACATTGATGTTAATACAGCTTATCTCTAAAATTGATCCCAGCCGAGCGAACTTTTGGTCTAACCTTGTCCAACCTCTCATACATTTTTAATAGTAATTGCAGGGGGGGACAATATTGAAAGCAAAAATTGCTGTATCCATGTTTTTGATCTATCTTTTAATGCCTTTTTCCATATATGCATATGCAGAGCAGCCTTCCTCTTCGATGGACAAACTTGATCTGCTCTCTGATGAAGCTCTTCAGATGGTCAAAATACAAAAATATGAAGAGGCAAAAAAGATTCTGGATTATTTTTCGGATCAGTTTCTTTCGGGGGATGTACAGGCAAGGCCGTTCAATATGGATGAGCTGAGAATCGTTTCCAATGCGCATGATGAAGCAGTGGAAGCAGCGGCCAGCATCGATATGAACCATAAAGAGCGGATGAACAGGGTAACAAGATTCAGGCTGGTTATTGATGCAATCACCTCCAGCAGGCAGCCTTTGTGGACGGAAATGGAGGATCCGATCATGGATGTGTTCGGGGGGATGAAGGAGGCTGCCCATGCAGGCGACAGTGAGGCTTTCCATTCAAGCCTGAATTCCTTTTTGACCTTATACAGCGTCATTTACCCTGCCCTTAAAGTGGACCTCAAGGCAGACAGGCTTCAGCAGCTGGATACCAGGGTCAATTTCATAGACCATTACAGGCCTCAGGTGGTGAGCCAGACCTCGAGCCAGCAGGAATTGGATGCCCTCGAGGCAGATTTATCCTCGCTTTTTGATGAAATGACTGACGATGAGGCCGATCCTTCGCTTTGGTGGGTCATTATTTCTACAGGAAGCATCATCATCCTTACATTATCTTATGTCGGCTGGAGAAAATATAAGGGAGATCAGGACAAAGAGAAGAGCAGAAAAAGAGAGCTGAAAAATTGACACCATTCACCAGAAAAAATACAATAGATTAAATTACAGCAAAGATGAATGGGAGGAATAACATGGATTTCCTGATATACTTTGCGATCATCATCCTCGTGCCGATCTGGGCGCAATTCAAGGTGAAAGGCACCTATAACAAATATTCCAGGGTACCAGCCTCTTCACATATGAGAGGTGCCGAGGTTGCCAGAAGGATCCTGGATTCCAATGGATTGTACAATGTCAATGTTGAGGAAACGAGGGGGCATCTGACAGACCATTATGATCCCCGTTCAAAAACGGTAAGGCTGTCCTCGCAGAATTTCCATGGCCATTCCGTCGCTGCAGCAGCAATAGCTGCCCATGAGGTCGGCCATGCCATGCAGGATCAGCAGGATTATGCATTCCTCCGGGTCCGACATTCGCTGGTGCCGATCGCGAGCATTGGTTCTAATTTTTCCTGGGTGCTGATCATGGTAGGGATTTTTGCTGAGCTGAGCGGCCTTCTCCTTTTGGGAATCATTTTCATGGCCGTGGCCGTCCTCTTCCAGGTGGTTACCCTCCCGGTCGAGTTCAATGCTTCAAACAGAGCAATGGATCAGGTCGTCTCACTTGGTGTTATCCGCAATGATGAGGAAAGGGAAACGAAGAAAGTCCTTAACGCTGCTGCCCTGACCTATGTAGCTGCCGCAGCTGTTGCGGTTCTGGAGCTATTGCGCCTGATCATGATCTTCACAGGCATGCAGAGGCAGGATTAAGAAATGAAGAAACCAGCCATTTGGGCTGGTTTTCTTTATTTCTTATAGTGAACAAGCGCCATTTGCATTTTTAGTGCTCAATCGGCTTCTTATTTTCATCCAGGGTGAATCCTTCGCCGAGCACATCGTGAACGACACTGACTGTGACAAAGGCATGCGGATCGACGGAGGTGATGACGCTTTTCAGCCGCACGATTTCATTTTTGCCGACTACGCAGTAAAGGACTTCCCGATCCTGTTTGGTGAAGGAGCCGTGCCCTTTCAGCACCGTCACCCCGCGGTCCATTTCCTTCAGAATCCTGCCGGCGATGGCTTCGTTCTGGTCGGAAATGATCATCGCACCTCTTGCGGCGTAGGCGCCTTCCTGCATAAAATCGATCACCCGGGCACCTACGAACACGGCAACAAGGGTGTACATGGCTTCCTGGTAGGTCAGATAGAAAATGAGCGATAATGTAATGACACAGGCATCGAAAAGGAACATTGTTTTTCCCATGCTCCAGCCGATATATTTATGGGCCAGCCTCGCTATGATATCGACTCCGCCGGTTGTTCCGCCGAAACGGAAAATGATGCCGAGGCCAATGCCGATGAAAACACCTGCAAAAAGAGCCGCAAGAGTAAGGTCTTCCTTCAGCGGCATGTCAATCTGATAGCGCTGAAAAATCCACAGGAACAGGGAAACACTGAAGGTGCCGATCATGGTGTAATAAAAGGAATTCCTGCCGAGCAATTTCCAGCCTATAAAGAATAATGGTATATTTAACAATAAGTTCGTATAGGAGGGATCCCATTTAAATAGGAAAAAAAGGAGCAGGGTGATGCCGGTGAAACCGCCTTCGGCCAAGTTATTCTGCATATTGAAATGAACAATTCCAAAAGAAAAGATTGCTGAACCGAGCAGGATGAACAATATATTCTTGAATTTTAATCCGTTTTGCACGTTTTTTCCCTCTTTTCCTGTTTTTATCACCATAAGATTATATAAAATAAAAGATGACAGAGCAATAATGAGCCGGACAGAATAGCAGCTGCCGGGCGGTTAAAAATATTTGTAAAAAGCTGTTCCGTTAGGCTAACATGATATAGAAAAAGCATCTATTCTCTATAAGATAAGCCTAATTTGCTGCTTTATGCAAAAGGCTCAGGAAGGCGGAAGTTGAGGTGGCTAATCGAGATGGAATCCAATCATAAAACGATGAAAGACCTCCAGGCTGAGGTTGATCAATACATAAGCCAATTTAAAGAAGGATATTTCAGCCCTCTTGCCATGCTGGCACGGATGACGGAAGAGCTGGGTGAACTGTCCAGGGAAGTAAATCACCATTACGGGGAAAAGCCAAAGAAATCGACCGAAGAAGAGAATACCATTGAAAATGAGCTGGGGGATATGCTTTTTGTGCTTATCTGCTTTGCCAACTCACTGAATATTGACTTGCAGGAAGCCCATGACAGGGTAATGGATAAATTTAATACGCGGGATAAAGACCGCTGGACAAGAATTGAAGAGTAGGAGAGATTCTGATGGATAAGATAAAGATTGTTATTGCGGGGCCGCGCGGCCGAATGGGCAGGGAAGCGGTTCAGCTTGTGCTGAATACCGGCCATTTTGCCCTTCAGGCGGTTGTAGACCATAAATTCGAAGGGAAAATGCTCAGCGACCTTGATGGATTTACAGGGGCAGATGTGCCGATATATACAGACCTGGCCAATTGTCTGGAGCAGACAGAAGCTGATGTTCTGATCGATCTTACGACACCGGAGGCAGGCATGCATCATGCACGGACTGCCCTTTCATATGGAGTAAGGCCGGTAGTCGGGACAACCGGCTTTAGCAAAGAGGACCTGAAAGAGCTGGAAGTAACATGCCGGGAAAAAGAATTGGGATGCATCATCGCCCCAAACTTCGCCCTTGGTGCTGTCCTTATGATGAAGTTTTCACAGATGGCAGCCCGCTATTTCAGTGATGTGGAGATCATCGAGCTGCATCATGACCAGAAGCTTGATGCTCCGTCAGGCACAGCTGTGAAAACAGCAGAAATGATGGCTGAAGCAAGAGAAGCCAAAGAGCAGGGGCATCCAGACGAAAAAGAAACTCTGGCAGGGGCCAGGGGTGCTGACTACGAAGGGATGCGCATCCATTCAGTCCGCCTTCCCGGCCTGATTGCCCATCAGCAGGTGATGTTCGGCTCAGATGGCCAGACTCTGTCAATCCGGCATGACTCTTATAACCGGGCCTCATTCATGTCCGGTGTGAAGCTGGCTGTAGAGACAGTAATGAAAGCAGACCTGTTTGTCTACGGACTTGAAAATATTATGGAATAAAGGGAGGGGAAATGATGAACATCGCTTTGATAGCCCACGATAAAAAGAAAGACGACATCATCCGCTTTGCAACAGCCTATAAAGATATTCTGGCGGGACACTCCCTTTTTGCGACAGGGACGACCGGCTCAAGGATCATGGAATCAACAGGCCTTACAATCACCCGCTTTCAATCAGGACCGCTCGGCGGGGACCAGGAAATCGGGGCACTGATTGCCAATAAGAAAATGGACCTCGTCTTCTTTTTCAGGGATCCGCTGACTGTGCAGCCGCATGAGCCGGATGTATCCGCTTTGGTCCGCCTGTGCGATGTATATTCAATTCCGCTGGCCACCAATATGGGCACTGCTGAGCTGCTTGTAAAGGGCCTGGAAAGAGGCGACCTCGACTGGAGGAAAATAGTGAAGAGCGAAGACGGTGAGGTTCTATGATAGGAGAAAAATTGGATATCCTGGCCTTTGGCGCCCATTCCGATGATGTTGAAATCGGGATGGGAGGTACGCTTGCCAAGTATGCAGCTGAAGGAAAAAAGATTGGCATCTGCGACCTTACTGGTGCGGAGCTTTCCTCCAACGGAACTGTAGAAACAAGGAAAAAAGAGGCAGAGAGGGCAGCAGGTATCCTGGGTGTTTCAGTCAGGGAAAACCTTGGACTGCCTGACCGGGGGCTGCTGCTGAATGAACAGGCTATTACCGCTGTCGCGAGGATGATCAGGACATACAGGCCATCAGTCATCTTTGCGCCACATTTTGAAGACAGGCATCCGGATCACGGCAACTGTGCAAAAATTGTAGAAGAAGCCGCATTTTCAGCAGGCATCCGCAGGGCGGACCCTGAAAGCGGATTAGCCCCGCACAAAGTAAACGGGCTTCATTTCTATATGATCAACGGCTTCCATCAGCCTGATTTTATCATTGATGTGTCAGATTATATGGACAAAAAGCTTGCGGGCCTGAGGGCGTATGAGAGCCAGTTTGTCAGGACGGAGGATTCAGCAGACACTCCGCTTGTAAATGGCTATATCGAAAATGTAGAAGCAAGGGAAAGGCTTTATGGGAGAGAAGCGGGAGTCAAATACGCTGAAGGCTTCATGTCTAAAAAGCCGGTACTAATACATAAAGATTTATTGGGTGGAGAAGCATGACAAGAAAACTAAAAATCGGGATCACCTGTTATCCGACAGTCGGTGGATCAGGGGTCGTCGCTACAGAGCTTGGAAAGCTCCTCGCCGAAAGAGGGCACGAAATACATTTTATTTCTTCCAGCCTCCCTTTCAGGCTGAATCGGATGTATCATAATATATTTTATCACCAGGTGGAAGTGAGCCAGTATTCTGTTTTCCAGTATCCGCCTTATGATATTGCCCTCGCCAGCAAAATGGCTGAGGTGATTAACAGAGAAAAGCTTGATCTCATGCATGTACACTATGCTGTTCCCCATGCCGTATGTGCAATCCTTGCCAAGCAGATGAGCGGGCGCGATGTGAAGATTGCCACTACCCTTCATGGAACAGATATCACCGTCCTTGGTTATGAGCCGTCATTGAAAGACAGCATCCGCTTTGGAATCGAGAAGTCTGACAGGGTGACAGCTGTTTCCAAATCTCTTATATCACAAACAAATGAATTGATACACCCTGAAAAAGAAATTCAGGCGGTCTATAATTTCATAGACCATAGAGTATATCAGAAAACTGGCTCTGATCATCTGAAAAAAGAATATGGGATCACCGAGGATGAAAAAACGGTCATCCATGTTTCCAATTTCCGTGCGGTCAAAAGGGTGCAGGATGTTGTAAAGGTGTTTGCCAGGATAGAGTCGGAGATGCCTGCAAAGCTTCTCCTCGTCGGCGACGGCCCGGAAATGTCCAATGTATGCAAGCTGGTCAAAGAGCTCGGGCTGAAGGAGAAGGTACTGTTTCTGGGGAAGCAGGATAAAGTGGAAGAGCTTTATTCCATCAGCGACCTGATGCTCCTCCTTTCTGAAAAAGAAAGCTTCGGCCTGGTTGCGCTTGAGGCCATGGCGTGCGGTGTTCCCTGCATAGGGACCAATATCGGCGGGATCCCGGAAGTGATTTCTGACGGCGAGACAGGATATATCTGCAAGCTTGGGGATATAGGGAGCATGGCGGAAAAAGCGGCAGGCCTGCTGGCTGATGCTGATAAGCACACAAGCTTCTCACATCGTGCAGTACAGACTGCGAGAGAAAAGTTCAGCGCCGAACAAATAGTCAGCGAGTATGAGAGGCTTTATTTTGATATGTTAAATGAGGGATAATATGAATCCGGTTTTTTTAAAAGCGGCACCTGTATTGGAAAAGATCGAAACTGCCGGGTATGAGGCTTACTTTGTAGGCGGATCTGTCAGGGATTATCTGCTCGGCAAGGATATTTCCGACGTGGACATAGCCACTTCGGCCACTCCGATGGAAATCAAAGGCATTTTTTCCATAACAGCGGATGTCGGTATAGAGCATGGTACGGTCATAGTTCTTTATGATGGGGATAGCTATGAAGTCACCACTTTCCGGTCTGAGTCGGATTATGAAGATTTCCGCAGGCCGTCTAAAGTGGACTTTATCCGTTCCCTCGATGAGGATCTTAAACGCAGGGACTTCAGAATGAACAGCATGGCGATGTCAAAGGACGGCCGCATCATTGATCCTTTCGGGGGACAGGAGGATATCCGCAGCAAAAGGATTGCCACCGTTGGAAATCCGCTGGAGCGATTTTACGAAGATGCTTTAAGGATGATGAGAGCCGTGCGTTTTGCCAGCCAGCTTTCATTCCAAATAGATGGAGAGACTTATGAGGCGCTGGTTTCTGAAGCTTATCTTCTTGAGAAGATTGCGGTTGAAAGAAAGCTGGCAGAATTTGAAAAGCTGCTTGCGGGCGAAAATAGCTTTATGGCGCTGAAAATCATGGCAGACACTGGCCTCTCACAGCATCTCCCAGGCCTGGCAGGGAAAAAGCAGGAGTTGATATCATTTGCCGGAAGGCTGGGCAGCGGGCTTTTATCCGAGGAACGATGGGCTCTGCTGTCAGCAGGTCTTGGCCATGACTTTAAGACCGCGGAATCCTTTTTGAGAAGCTGGAAAATGCCTGTCAAAAAGATTAGGCAAATTGGCAAAATCCTTTATTGGCTTCAATACCGCTCAGTACAGAACTGGACACTTGAATCGGTTTATAAGGCGGGGGCAGAGGCTGCCCGGAATGCAGAGAGAGTTCTGGCGGCCACCGGGGATGACAGTGCGGATGAGGAAGTTCCTGTCCGTTTATATGCTTCACTTCCGATACGGAGTACAAAGGAGCTGGATGTTACCGGGAATGACTTGATCCAATGGTTCAATAAGCCGGGCGGACCCTGGGTGAAGGAATTGCTGGGCCAGGTTGAAAACAGCATTATCTCCGGTCATCTGGCAAATAAAAAAGAGGAAATAAGGGGGTGGCTGAAGTGCAATCAGAGCTGAGGAAAAAATTGCTTGCCGCCTTTACGGAGAGCAATGGGGAATATTTGTCCGGCCAATATCTGGCAGACCTGATCGGCTGCTCCAGGACGGCCGTCTGGAAGCATATCGAAGAGTTGAGGCGCGATGGATTTGAGCTTGAAGCCGTAAGAAGGAAAGGCTACCGGATTGTGAAGACAACAGAGAAGGTGACTGCCGATGAAATCCGCCTTGGTCTGAAAACCAGCTTGCTCGGTACCGAAATCCATTATGAAGAAAGTGTGGATTCGACACAGAAAATCGCCCACAGGCTCGCCTATGATGACGCACCCGAGGGCACGATCGTAGTGGCGGAAGAACAGCTTAACGGCAGGGGAAGGATGGACAGGAAATGGCATTCCCCGAAATATACAGGAATATGGATGAGTGTCATCCTCCGGCCGGAAATCCCGCTCCCGCGAGCTCCGCAGCTGACTCTACTTGCAGCAGTTGCCGTCGTCCAGTCCATTGAGGAATGCACGGCCCTTTCCCCGCAGATCAAATGGCCCAATGATATTCTCATTGGAGGCAAGAAGGTCACTGGCATCCTGACAGAATTGCAGGCGGAAGCCGACCGCATTTTTTCGATCATTATCGGGATCGGCATCAATGTGAACCAGCAGCTTGAGGATTATCCGGAGGAGCTGAGGGGCACAGCCACTTCCCTGGCGATAGAAAAGGGCGGGAACCTCTCGAGGGCAGAGCTGGTCAGGGTTGTCCTGCAGAAATTGGAGAATTTGTACAAGCTTTATATGGAAAAAGGCTTCTACCCGATCCGCCTCCTTTGGGAAAGCTATGCTGTCAGCATTGGGAAGCAGATCACTGCCAGGACGATATCAGGCAGCATCAGCGGGAAAGCACTGGGCATCACCGAGGAAGGCGTGCTGAGAATAGAAGATGAGGCAGGAGAGATACACCATGTCTACTCTGCTGATATTGAACTGGACTCATGATTTTATTAGCCAATATTTTTTATTTTTGATATAATTCAACTGGGCAGTATCATAATGAACTGCACCTTTCTATCTTTTTATATTGAATAGTTTCTGCCTAGATCCAGCATATGGACCGGGACAGAGGGATGAAACGAATAATGAAGCCAAGACGCGACGGGATCCTTCTGCATTTTTTGAAGGATCCTTTTTATATCCGGCTTTTTGTTCACTTGTTTTGTCTCCTCTGAGTCTTAAGGCAGGTCTTTTCAGGCCTGTACTTGCGAATGGGAGGAAGAAGGATGAAGCAAACTACAGATTTTTCAAAGATGAAGGAAAAGAATGAAAAAATCGCGATGCTGACTGCCTATGATTATCCGGCAGCCAGGCAGGCAGAAAAAGCCGGAATCGATATGATCCTTGTCGGAGATTCGCTTGGCATGACCGTATTGGGATATGAATCGACCATCCCGGTGACGATGGAAGATATGATTCACCATGGGAAAGCGGTAAAAAGAGGGGCGGCCAATACTTTTATTGTCATTGATATGCCCTTTATGAGCTATCATCTCCCTGAACGTGATACCCTCCTGAATGCAGCCAGGCTGATTCAGGAAACAGGAGCGATGGCAGTGAAGCTTGAAGGCGGGGAAGAGGTCGCTGACAAGATAAGAAGCATAACGAAAGCAGGCATCCCTGTATGCGCCCACCTTGGCCTTACTCCCCAGTCAGTGGGGGTTCTTGGAGGGTATAAAGTCCAGGGGAAAGATGCTGAAGCAGCCAGGAAGCTGATCTGCGAGGCTAAAAGGTGTGAAGAGGCGGGTGCTTTTGCGCTTGTGCTAGAATGTGTGCCAAAACAGCTTGCTGAAGATATCTCCTCTATCCTGACGATTCCAGTCATCGGAATCGGGGCGGGAGCAGGGACTGATGGGCAGGTCCTTGTCTATCATGATCTGCTGTCGTACGGGACAGAAAGAATTGCGAAGTTCGTCAAACGGTATGCAAACATGGATGAAGAAGCGGAAAAGGGCCTGAAAGCCTATATCACTGAAGTGAAGGCAGGAATCTTCCCGGCCGGAGAGCACAGCTATACGATGAAAGAGGAAGAGCTGGCAGGACTTTATGGAGGAAAATCATGAAGATCATTACATCACCAGGAGAAATGCAGCAGCTCATGCTGGATGAAAAAAAGGCAGGCCGTACAATCGGGTTTGTGCCTACTATGGGATATCTGCATGAAGGGCATCTCTCCCTTCTGAAGCGGGCGGGAGAAGAAAATGATGTAATGGTTCTGAGCATCTTTGTGAATCCGCTTCAATTTGGCCCGGCAGAGGATCTGGATTCTTATCCACGGGACTTTGAGCGGGATTCCCGTCTAGCAGAAGCCGAAGGGGCCGATTACCTTTTCAGCCCTGCACCTGAAGACATGTACCCTGGCGGAGTCCCTTCTGTTTCAGTCATTGTAAACCGAAAGACCGATGTATTATGCGGCAAATCCAGGCCAGGCCATTTTGCTGGTGTAGCAACGGTTGTCTCTAAATTATTTCATATCGTTTCCCCGGATAAAGCTTATTTCGGCAAAAAAGATGCACAGCAGCTGGCAGTGATAGAGAGCCTTGCACATGATCTGAATTTCCCTGTCAAGATAATAGGGGGAGAAACGGTAAGGGAGCCGGACGGCCTTGCAAAAAGCTCCCGGAATGTCAGGCTGCTTCCGGAAGAGCGGAAGGAAGCACCGGTTTTATACGAGAGCCTCTCAGAAGCAGCACGATTGATTGCGGAAGGAACAAAGGACACAGAGCAGCTTAAAGCGCTCATACGCGGCAGGATAAAAGCAGAGAGCTCGGGGAGCATTGATTATGCTGAGATTCTTTCCTGGCCGGAATTAAAAGAAACAGATAGAGCTGAAGGCACAATCATCATCGCTCTTGCCGTTAAATTCAAACATGCACGCCTGATAGATAATATAATCATTGCAGTCTAACAACTGATCGGAGGAAAAGACATGTTCCGCACCATGATGAATGGAAAGATCCACCGCGCAAAGGTGACAGAAGCTAATCTTAATTATGTGGGCAGCATTACAATTGATAAAGACCTGCTGGATGCGGCCGGAATGGCTGATAATGAGAAAGTCCAGATTGTCAATAACAATAACGGTGCAAGATTCGAAACATATATCATCCCGGGAGAACGGGGAAGCGGCGTAGTCTGCCTGAACGGGGCGGCTGCAAGGCTTGTCCAGGTCGGCGATACAGTCATCATCATATCTTATGCCCTTGTCCCTGAGGAAAAAGTAGATTCCCATAAACCTAAGGTAGTCATTATGGGAGAAGGCAATAGCATAACCGGTCTGCTCCATGCTGAGCCGGCTTCAACCATACTTTAAGAATGATCATTTCACTATAAAGAAAAAGGGCTGCATTGCAAAACGGCAATGCAGCCCTTTTTGAAGGCGGCATTTTCCTGTCCCTGGGATAGAATCCTGAATAAACCCCGTGCTGATGGGAAGAAAAATAATGATGGGGAAGGCTGTTTGCCTTTTTTATTTTCCGCTTTTGTGATACCGTTTGAATGACTGAATGTTTGAGGTGTAACCGATGAGTAATAAATATGTAGTAGTTGACTTGGAAACTACAGGTAATAGCGCCAAAAAGGGCGATAAAATCATTCAATTCGCTGCGGTAGTCATGGAAGGCGGAAAGATCATCGATCAATATTCCAGCCTGCTCAATCCCGGGAAGGAGATTCCGGCCTTCATCGAGGAGCTGACCGGGCTTAATGACAGCATGGTCTCTGATGCTCCTGTATTTGCAGAAATAGCACCTAAAGTGATGGAGCTATTGGAGGATGCCTATTTTGTGGCGCATAATGTTCTGTTCGACCTCTCCTTTCTGCAGGAAGAGCTTCTGGATGCAGGCTTCCCGGGCTTTTATGGGCCGGTCATCGATACGGTTGAGCTGGCACGGACGGTGCTCCCCTGTTCTGACAGCTATAAATTGTCAGACCTGTCTGCAAAAGAAGGGATCGTGCATGACAGGCCTCACCAGGCGGACAGCGATGCCTATGCCACTGCAAAACTGCTGCACATCTTCCTGGAACGCCTTGAGGAATTGCCTCTGACAACGATCAAACAGCTTCTGAAGCTTTCAGGAGGGCTGAAAAGCGACCTTGATCTCATTTTGGAGGATATCCTCCTTAAAAAGCAAGGGACGGCGGAGAGACTTCCTGAAGGGATAGAAATACATAACGGAATCGCCATTAAGGCAGGCGGGGTTCTGGAAGCAGCATCAAGCCGCCTGCCGGCTCCTGTTTATCCCGCAGGAAGCCGGGAAAAAGAGGATATGCTTAAGAAGGCATTTCCGGATTATGAACTGCGCCCCGGCCAGCTTGCCATGATGGATGCTGTCTATCAATCCTTTTTAAATAACGAGCATACACTGGTCGAAGCAGGCACCGGCACAGGGAAAACCCTTGGCTATCTGCTTCCGGCAATCATTTTTGCCAGGCAGGAAGGAGCCAGGGTGCTGATCAGCACTTATACTGTCCAGCTTCAGGAGCAGCTGCTTTCAAAAGACCTGCCCCTGCTTGAAAAACTTCTGGGCTTCCCTGCCAATGCTGTGCTCTTAAAAGGCAGAAAGCATTATTTAAGCCTTGCCCGATTTGAGCAGTCATTGAATGAAGCGGATGATAATTACGATACTACACTTACAAAAATGCAAATACTGGTCTGGCTGACTGAAACAGCTACAGGCGATGTGGACGAACTGAACCTTTCCAGCGGCGGTGCTGTTTTCTGGAATAAGATACAAAACGGGGACAGCAAATTCATCAGCGAATCAGGCTGGAAATCAAGGGATTTCTATAACAGAGCAAGGAAGAGCGCAGAAAATGCAGATCTGATCATTACCAATCATGCTATGCTTTTGAACAGTCTTTCAGGCGAAAATCAGATCTTCCCTTCATATGATTATGCAGTCATAGATGAAGGGCATCAGTTCAGCAAGGCCGCCGGAAAGCATTTTGGCTTCTCAATCGATTATTTATCTCTCCGTCTCCTGCTTGGAAAAATCGGGCTCTATGATCAAAAGCAGCTCCTCTATAAGCTCGAGCGGCTGCTTGAAGGCAGGGCCGCTATGGACGGTGCTGCTCATCCTTTTGAGCTTAACAGGCTGGTTGCTGATCTTCAGTATGAGATGGATGAGTTTTTTAAGCTGGTAGGGATTTATGGAAAGAGGAAATTAAAAGCAAGGAAATATGCATCCAGCAAAATAAGCTTCAGGCTAACAGATATAACCCCGCGGGATTTCAAAGCGGTGGAGGCTTCTGCAGAGCGCTTTTCTTTCTTGGTTCTGGACCTTATCTCAGCGCTGGAGGACAGGCTTCAGCTGCTTGTGCCTTTAACCGGCGAACTGGCACCGGGTGATCAGGCGCTGCTGGAGGAGATCTCAGCCTGCATCGGCGAACTGAGGGATGTACGTGAAAGCATCAGGAAAACCATATTTGCCGGGCAAACAGCCTGTGCTGTCTGGGTTGAGCTGGACGGCAGAGCAATGCAGAACGCCACGACTGTTTACTCTCAGCCGATTACTGTCGCAGGAAATCTGAGGGACGGCTTCTTCAATCAGAAGAAAAGTGCTGTTATTACATCTGCAACTCTTTCTGTCGGCCAGTCTTTCGATTATATTATGGATGAACTGGGCCTTGACCGGTTCAGCTGCCAGACAGAACTGATAGAGTCCCCATTCGACTATGCTTCACAAGTCAGGCTTGCCGTACCATCGGATTTGCCTGAAATCAATTCCGTTCCTCAGGACGAATATGTTTCGGCGATCACAGAGCATATCATCTCTCTGGCTGAAGCGGCGAAGGGGAGGATGCTGATTCTGTTCACCTCACATGATATGCTCCGCAGGACCTATGAGCTCGTGAAGGAAAGCGGCTTTCTCGAGGAATATGTCCTAATAGCCCAGGGAATCACGTCTGGAAGCAGGACAAGGCTTACAAGGAACTTTCAGCGGTTTGACAAGAGCATTCTTTTTGGGACAAGCAGCTTTTGGGAAGGTGTGGACATTCCCGGTGAAGATCTTTCCTGCCTGGTGATGGTCAGGCTGCCGTTCTCTCCTCCTGATGAGCCTTTGGGGGAAGCAAGGAAGGAAGCGATTCAGAGCAGGGGAGGCCGGCCTTTCTCCGAGCACGCACTCCCCGAAGCGGTCCTTCGCTTCAAACAGGGAGTCGGGAGGCTGATCAGAACAAAGAATGACCGCGGAATAATTATTGTATTCGACCGGAGGATCGTCACAGCGTCATATGGCAGGGCATTCCTTGATTCCATCCCAAGCATACCAGTTAAGGTAAGCCCCCTGGACGCTATTGTTGACCTTGTGGAAGATTGGCTGCAATAAGGTAAAATATGCCGGGATAAGAGGATAAAAATTTTCGGATGACACACTCTAAAGGATAGCATTGGAGGAATTCTGGATGAATATGCTATTCGCCTTTCTTATGTTGTTCACAAGCTGGTACTATGTCCCGGTTGAATCTCCATCCCTGCCCGCAGAAGTAAAAAGCATTGATTTAAAGCTAAAACGGAATGAGCTGGCAATCACGTTTTTTTCCCTGCAGGAAGGAGAATCTGCCTTAATTCAGCATCCGGATGGGGAGAATATTCTTATTAATACAGGCGGTGAAGGCTCTGGAGAAGAGCTGTCAAGGCTGCTTGGACTATATAATGTGGAACAAATATCGACTATTATCATGACAGAAGAAGATGTGAACTCCATGGTGAACGCCGGAAGCATCATAAGGGAATTCGGTGTTAAGCAGCTCGTTGCAGGCC
This sequence comes from Bacillus sp. MMSF_3328, assembly GCF_030733525.1. Classification (NCBI taxonomy): domain Bacteria; kingdom Bacillati; phylum Bacillota; class Bacilli; order Caryophanales; family Bacillaceae; genus Bacillus; species Bacillus sp. MMSF_3328. Next base: position 481,906 of record NZ_JASHIV010000001.1, read on the forward strand.
AGGGGCTGGCCCGGAAAAGGATGGAAGAGCTTGAAGAGTTCGATGAGGTGAATATCCATATATGGAGCGCGGGCACAAAGCTGCAGCTTTTCCATAATTTGAAGGCAGAGGTCCTGTTCGAAAATGAAAACCCGAAAGAAGGTATGGACCTTGAGCTTACACTTATGAAGCATAAGGTGCTGCTGCTCAATTCCAGCAGCCTCGATGCAGAAAAGGCCCTTCTCAAAAAAAATCTTTCGGATGTAAATATAGTGAAAATGCCAGGCTTCGGGGAGGGCAATTCGGTCTCAGGGCAGCTGATTAAACATCTTGATCCTCAGATCGCCGTCATCTTCCAGTCAAGGAAAGTAAAGCCTGATGAAGATCTTTTTAAAATGCTGCATGAAGCATGGATCGATGTGTATTACACCGGGGTCCATGGAACGGTCACAATAAAGTTCACTGATTTGAATTATGAGGTGATCACAATTTCCCCGGGTGAGGCAGGATAGCCTGTATGTCATATAGGACGCGCAGGCACACAGGAATATACAAAAAAGCTGCGCATGATTGCGCAGCTAAAAGACGTTGTGGACTAGAAGAAAATTTTTGGTGAATCATGCATCTTTGGTTAACGGATGATAACATCACCTGTTATAATATTGGCAAAGACCTGTTATATGGATAGTATAAGCTGTCCGGGCTGTATTATCAGCTGCAATATTTGTCAAAGGTCCGGAGAGAGGAGCAGAACAATGGAAAGCAAAATAGAAGTGCTGTCGACTGTAAAAATCACCAACAGCCCCGATTTGTATAAAATCGTCGATTCATTGAATAGAACATTAAAGGAGAAAGATTTAATGTTCGGCCTGGCACTTGACCAGGAAGATCAAAATAAAGCGGTATTCACCATTTATCGTACATAAAGCAGAGTGATAATATGAAAAAATGGATCATCATCAGCATCATTGCGGCAGCCATTCTGATCGGGATAGCTGCTAAAGTGTATATTGCTTCAACAGAACCGGTCAAAGCAGCTTCAGAAAAAGCGTTTGAGAGGGCAAAAGAAGAGACTGCACTCGAGAGAATGGACAGTTTTACCCTTTATCACGGACAGGAAACCTTCTACGTCCTGCAGGGACAGGATAAAGCAGGAACAGAACTCATTGTCTGGGTTCCTGAGAAAAAAGGGAAGCCGGTTGTCAAAAATGCAAAAGACGGCATATCTAAACAAGAAGCGATTGATATAGTTAAAAGGGAAAAGCAGCCAAAAGAGATCATTTCTGCAAAGCTGGGGATGGAAAAGGGCTTTCCTCTCTGGGAAGTGTATTACCGCTCTAATGGCGGTCTGATCAATTATTATTATATTCATTTCGAAACTGGGGAAATGCTCAAGCGGATTGAAAATTTATGATGAGGATGAAATGGAGGCGCAAGCTATGAAAATAAAGCTAGCAGGCAGGGTGGAGGCGCTGACGCCTTCTTCCACGCTGGCGATAACAGCTAAAGCAAAGGAACTGAAAGCACAGGGCCGCGATGTAATTGGGCTGGGGGCAGGAGAGCCGGACTTCAACACGCCGCAGCATATCATAGATGCTGCATTGGCTTCAATGAATGAGGGGAACACGAAATATACTCCATCTGCAGGTCTTCCTGCGCTGAGAGCCGAAATAGCTGCAAAGCTTAAAAAAGACCAGGGGCTTGACTACAAAATCAATGAAACCTTTGTCGGAAGCGGAGCAAAGCATGTGCTGTACACCCTGTTCCAGGTGCTTCTTGATGAAGGAGATGAGGTCATCATCCCTACGCCGTACTGGGTCAGCTATCCTGAGCAGGTAAAGCTGGCTGGCGGGATCCCTGTTTATGCAGAAGGCTCTGAGGAAAATGGGTTTAAAATCACTCCGCAGCAGCTGAAGGATGCGGCTACAGAGAAAACCAAAGCAGTCATCATCAACTCTCCAAGCAACCCGACCGGAATGCTTTATACGGAGGAAGAGCTGAAGGCGCTTGGGGAAGTGTGCCTTGAGAAAGGCATCCTGATCGTATCGGATGAAATATACGAGAAACTTGTATACAGCAATAACCGCCATGTGTCCATAGCACAGCTGTCACCTGAATTAAAAGAGCAGACCATCATCGTGAATGGTGTTTCTAAATCGCATTCGATGACAGGCTGGAGAATCGGCTATGCAGCTGGCGGCAGCAGGATCATCAAGGCAATGACCGATCTGGCTAGCCACAGCACTTCAAATCCGGCCACTGCTTCCCAGTACGGCGCCATTGCCGCTTATGCCGGCACACAGGATCCGGTCGAGGAAATGAGGCAGGCATTTGAAGGCAGGCTGGAAGAGATTTACGGAAAGCTTGTGTCTATACCGGGATTCACCTGCATTAAGCCGCAGGGCGCATTTTATTTATTCCCGAATGCCAGGCAGGCAGCCGAAATGACGGGCTATAAAGATGTAGATGCATTCGCCGAAGCGCTTCTTGAGGAAGCCCTGGTAGCGGTCATTCCCGGTTCTGGATTCGGTGCTCCGGACAATATCCGCCTTTCCTACGCAACTTCGCTTGAATCTTTGGAAGAGGCTGTTGAACGTATACGCAGGTTTGTGGCAGAAAAGGCCCAGTGATCTAAATGGCATAACAGCAGGCGAGACGTTTTCGCGCCTCATGAATGGCCAATGCTCTTTTCCGCTTACAGCATAAAAGGGAAATAAAGAGATCCGCTTACGCGGATTTTTTTATTCATATGCACTCATGCCCTGTGCTGTTTCAGACCTAATTTCTGGCAGCGTTGCCTGTTATTCTCCTTACTGGCCCTGAATGTTCATGATATACTTTAAAGGAGGTGTCCAGGATGAAAGACAATATTATCAAGTGGCTCCAGGAAGGGAGCCTGTCCATACCAGGTGCCCTCTTGGCCCGCTATCATAAAATGAATATAACTGAACAGGAACTCGTCCTGCTTTTGCATATATCGTCCTTTATTGAAAAAGGCAGAGACTTTCCTACCCCGAATGAAATTTCGTCCCGAATGACGATTTCTGATACAGCATGCACCGATATGATCCGGAAACTGATCCAGAAAGGATTTATTGAAATTCTTGACGGCTTTTCGGATGAGGGAATACGCTTTGAAAAGTATACGCTTGAACCCCTTTGGGAAAGGGTGGTTGACCAATTCCTCCTCGAAGACAAACAAAAGGATCTTAAATCCCATCAGCAGGAAGAGATGGATCTGTATACATGCTTTGAAAAAGAATTCGGAAGGCCGCTTTCGCCTTTTGAATGTGAAACGCTGGCAATGTGGATGGATGATGACCACCATGACCCTGTCATCATTAAAGCGGCATTGCGGGAGGCAGTTATATCCGGTAAGCTTAATTTCCGTTATATCGACCGTATTTTATTCGAATGGAAGAAAAATGGGATTAAGACAATTGAACAGGCGAAGAGCTTTGGACGCAAATTCCGTCAAAACCAGCCGCAGTCTTCAAGGCAAAAAACGGATGAACGTCCTGTTCAGCAAAAATCAATTCCTTTTTACAACTGGCTTGAGCAATAATGTTAATGGCGGGGGACTTCTCCCGCCCTTTTTGTATGATTTCCTGAATGCTCCCTCCAGGTGCTTGAAGAGCGTTTGGAAGGACAGGATATAGAGAAAAGGTTAAGATAATGAAAACATATTTAAATACAGAGTGGTGATACAAATGCTGAATAAAACACAAATCAGGCATTGCCTGGATGTTATGGGCGAAATGTTCCCTGATGCCCATTGCGAGCTTCATCATGAAAACCCTTTTGAACTTGTTATTGCAGTGGCCCTTTCTGCTCAATGTACAGATGCGCTGGTCAACAAGGTTACCAAAAACCTGTTTCAAAAATATAAAACGCCAGAGGATTATTTAGCTGTTTCCCTTGATGAGCTGCAAAACGACATCAGGTCGATCGGCCTGTTCAGGAACAAAGCAAAGAACATCCACAAGCTCTGCAGGCTCCTCATCGACGAGTATAATGGGATTGTCCCGCATGACAGGGACGAATTGACAAAGCTGCCCGGGGTAGGAAGGAAAACGGCAAATGTCGTCGTTTCTGTGGCTTACGATGTGCCTGCAATCGCTGTAGATACCCATGTGGAAAGGGTCAGCAAACGCCTCGGGTTCTGCAGGTGGAAGGATTCTGTTCTTGAAGTAGAGAAAACACTGATGAAAAAGGTGCCTGAAGAAGAATGGTCAGTTACGCACCATCGGATGATCTTTTTTGGCCGATATCACTGCAAGGCGCAAAACCCCCAGTGCGAAATCTGCCCGCTCCTTGACCTTTGCAGGGAAGGCCGGAAAAGGATGAAGAGGAAATAATGGCGGATAGCGAAAAAATCATGCTGCAGGTGTCTCCTGAAGTCTACCATCCATTTCTGGTGGGAGAGGAGGAAGCCTGGGAGCCAGCTTGGGCAGATGAGTTTCAGGCAGATGCGATCTTCATCTATGAGATTGCTTTTTATAATGGGATTGAAGCGCTCAGGCCATGGGAGAAGGCGGAAGAGTTCTTTCCCGCAAGGATTGAACAGTGGGAGGAGGTAAAATCCTCCATTGCTGCTTTGCATGGGAAACGGGAGAGGTTGGGATTGGCGGAATTGATGAGGTCTGCTATAGGCATCTTCGTTCAAATGCTGTTCTGGACCAACGGACAGCCGGCCAGGCTGGATACTCCTAAAGAGTTTATGCTATTGAATGTTAAGCCAGCTAACTTAAATGAACGGCTGGAATTTGTTTTGTCCAGTCCGCTTCTTTATCATTCGTTCATTCAATTATGTGAGCTGCAGGCTGAACTAGAAAAGCAGCGCCAAAAGAAAGCAAGCATAGAAAAAGCGTTTAAGCATAAAGCTTAAACGCTTTTTACATTTAGACTTTTGAAAGATGCGCCGGATTAATTGCTTCCGTCAGACCCGGAGCCGCTGCCTGATCCGGATCCGCTCCCGGAGCCAGAACCTCCAGATCCTGTGCCGGACCCTCCAGAACCGGAGCCGGTTCCGCTGCCTGATCCGGACTGTCCTCCATTCTGGCCGGTTTGCCCGGACTCACCGCCGGAGCCGGATTCACCCTCAGAACCGCTGTCGTCACCTTCTCCGTCATCTTCTTCATTTCCTCCGTTGCCATTGCCGTTGCCATTGCCGTTGCCGTTGCCATTGCCGTTGCCATTGCCATTGCCATTGCCGTTGCCAGGATTCTGATTGTCTTCCTCATTTTCCTCATCATTCTGGTTAGCATCGTCATCCTGACTGCCGTCTTCCCCATCTTCAGGTTCTTCCTGTCCATCATCCTCAGGAGCTCCCGGGATGGTGACAGAAACAGAAGCAGGATCGCTGCGCATATCATCTCTAAATGCTGTAACGCTGAAAGTGTATGTGCTTCCAGGGGAAGGAGCAGTAAACCTTAAGCCTTTTTCAGCCGTTACCGTAGGCTGCTGGCCGCTGCCGTCAACCGAAGCATTCACCTCGAATTGCACGCCTTCTTCTGAACCATATTCCCAGCCAACCACGACTTCATTGGCTTCTGGATCAAATACTGCAGATAAGCCTTGCGGCGCATCAAGTTTGTCGTATTTCTTTGAAACCTGTGTAGGAGCTTCTCCTTTAACTGCATATTCAGTAAGGATCTGGTCGCTTGGCGTATAGGCGCTTGCGAGCTTTGAAGTGCCTTTTTCAATCTTTACGACTTCTACGCTTTTCGGCATTTTGAAGTCAGGTGTTTCTTTGCCTTCAGACACATGGGCCATCAGGTTTTTAAATAGATTTTGAGCTATTTTCTGGTCTCTACCGTTTGAAGGAAGATAATTCTTCCTGTCTTTATAGCCAGTCCATACGGCCGCTGTATAATTCGTTGTATATCCGGCAAACCAGGCATCTGGAACCGCCCCGTCAGGAACATTGTACTTGGATAATTCTTCATTGCTATAATTGGTTGTTCCTGTCTTCCCGGCGATCGGCAGGCCTTGCACGTTAGCCTGCTGGCCGGTGCCATAAGAATCCTTTACAACGCTCTTGAGCATATCTGTGATCATAAAGGCTGTATAGTCCTTCATGACAACCTTGGATTCCGGAGCCAAATCGAGCTTTGTGCCGTCTCTAAGCTCTACGCTTTTGACTGTATGAGGAGTATTGTATATGCCGTTGTTTCCAAAGGCACTGTAGGCTCCGGCCATCTGCATGGAAGAAACCCCTTTTCCAAGCCCTCCTATGGCATAAGATTCGAATATTTCGTCCAGAGGTATGCCGAGATCGACTGCAAAATCCTTAGCCCGATCAAGTCCTACTTCCTGAAGAGCCATGACCGCAGGGACATTCCGTGAACGGGCGAGTGCTTCTCTCATGCTCATCGGCCCCATATGCCTGCCGTCCCAGTTGTTGAATTTGGTGCCGTCGGAATACGTATAAGGTTTATCATCCAGAGTATAGTAAGTGCCCCATTTTAAATGTTCAATAGCGGGACCATAGTCGAGCACAGGTTTAATGGTAGAACCTGGCTGGCGCTTTTGGTCAGTGGCATAGTTGAAGCCAAACTCTACTTCAGGATTTCGGTTTCCGCCAAGGGCCCGGATTTCCCCTGTCTTTGTATCCAGGAGTGTTATGCCTGCCTGGAATTCTTCATTTGGAAATTCTACAATTTCATTGCCGTTAAGCATTGTTTCCACATATTCCTGTGCATCTTTGTCCAGTGTTGTGTATATTTTGAGTCCGTCTGTAAAGACATTAATCGTTCCATATTTTTCGTTGATTTCAGCAATGGCCTGCCCGATGAAGGAATCATAAGGTATGTCTCCATTGATTTTTCGATTCTCTTCGGCGACCAGGGAGGATGTGACCGGAATCTTCTTGGCCGCTTCCATTTGTTCTTTTGTGATGTATCCATGCTTATTCATCAGCGTCAGTACAATATTCCGCCTTTTTTCCGCCTTGTCAGGGTGGTTGAAGGGATTGTAATTGTTCGGGCTTTGCGGCAGTCCTGCAAGCAGTGCTGCTTCGTGAAGCTCCAGATCCTTCAGCGGCTTGCCGAAGTATGTTTCTGAAGCAGTCGCGAACCCGTAAGAGTATTGCGACATATTCACTTTGTTCATATAAAGCTCTAATATTTCATGCTTTGTATATTTACGTTCCAGCTGGATGGCCAGCCATGCTTCCTGAGCTTTACGGGAAAGCTTTTTATCAAACTCGAGGAAATAGTTTTTGGCTACCTGCTGGGTGATGGTGCTCGCTCCTTCTGCACCAAAGCCTTCTGTGATGTTGGCAAGGACTGCACCGCCGAGGCGGATCGGATCAATGCCATGATGTTTATAAAAGCGGGAGTCTTCTGTTGCAATGACTGCTTCCTCAACGATCTTTGGTATGTCCTCATACTCGACATAATCCCTGTTTTCGGAACCGATGGTTGCAATCTGCTCCCCGTTCATATCATAAATTTCAGATGCGATAGCGGATTTCAGCTTCTCTTCATCAAGCTTTGGCGTATCTTTGACCATGTATGCAAATGCACCGGCTCCGATGATGATGCCGGCAAGCCCGAGTGCGATCAGCACCAGAAATATCTTTTTGAAGATACCGCCTTTTTTCTTTTTGGGAGTTTTTTTCTTGGTGCCGGCAGACTGCTGCTTCCGGCGTTCCTCCCTTGAGTTGTAGTTTTCTGCCATATATATATTCATCCTTTCTTACATCTGCATAAAATCATGTAAGATTATAAAGATAATCTATTACTTTAATATAGTCAATCCTGGGCTGGAAGCCAAGCTGGATCCTATGGCCATTTTCTTCTATTTCCGTTTTCGCAATGGATTTGCGCCCGCCATTCTCCATCCTCTCCCAAAAAGGGAAAAGGGAGCGGGCTTCTAAAAGGAAGATTTCTTCGCTCTCTGAGAAACGGAGCAGTACAAAGCAGATCCCCCCCTGGGCAACTATCCTGCGCATATGGGATATCTGGTGGGCATGGAAGTTCTTAAGAGGAAAAGAAGTGCTATTCTTCGTTTCCTTTGCTTCAAAATCAATATATCTTCCTTTATAAAGGCCATTATAATCTGTGGTTGAGGCTTGCTTGAAATAAGCCTCCTTAATAACCGCAGCACTTCTTTTAGGATAGTCAACATTCACAATCTGGACTGGCGTGGGCTTTTTATGGATTACAGCCAGCCCCCTTTCCAGGTAAAAAGCATTTGTTTCATTTATATCATCCTCTAGTGTCATCCCCCTGTTGGAATATGTCCATTTTTTCTCCTTTTTCACAGGCGCAGCAGCCGCCTTTTGCGGCAAATACTTTCGTCCGTTTGGGTAGTGGAAATTCAATTGCATTCACCTGCCTGTTTTCATTGTGCCGCTATGCCGGCAATCGCTCACTACTCATCATACCAAAAGTGCCGGCTGGAATGTTGAATAAAAAGCACCAAAAAGTGAACGATAACAACAGTGAGCAAGGAGGTTTGCTTTGAGAAAAACAGCCAATTTCACATTTGACAGCTCCGAACGGATGCTCGCAGAGGAAATCCGTTCGATTGCGGATCATTATAACAAAGATAATATCAGCAGAACCCATGCATATCTCGACTATTATCAATCCAACCCGGACATCCAATGGGCTTTCCTGGCGAGTATGGTTTCCAGAAATGCAGGCTGGAATATGTGCGATCTGGAAGAGGCGTCATTGTCCTGCCTCCTTGGACCGGAAATCAGGGAGCGGCTTTTCCTTACATATGAGCGTGCCAATTGGCTCATTTTCTCAGATGCCTTTCCACAGCTGCTTCTCTATGAATATTCGACGAAAAAAAACTCGCCAATGTTTCATCTCCTGCCATTCTTTCATGTGTCTTCATTTATGGAAAAAGAATGGAACCGCTATTGGCAGGAGGGGGACCGGGAAAGATTAATGATTGCCCTGATAATAAATGAACAAAACCTGATCCAGCGCCCTGTGATTGAACATCCGGTGTATAAAAGGAGGGTGTTCCATTCACTGTTTTTTTCCATCCAGGACTGGATGCATTTCAGCTCGGTCCTGTTTCCAACCTGCAGCGGCCAGCTTTATGGAGCAAGTGTAAAGAAGTTCAGGAAAACGGACGAAAGAATCATGCTCGGAAAAAGGCTTGCAGGGATTCTGTTCTCACCCGCTCATTTTCCGGAGTTCCTGAAGTTTGCAGGAAAAGTGCCTCACACGGGATCAAGGTTGGATTACGAACAATTCCTCAATGGCGGGACAAAGCGGGCTTTGCAAACCTTAAAAGATACTTACCCCGTTATCAGCCATCACATACATGAAAAGCATGATTGGTCAAAGGAGAGAGGAGTCAGCCCGGAGTGGTTTGCAGAAGAAGGGGAGACAGAAGAGCCTGTCCTGATGACAGAATGGTTCCTGCATAAGCAGAGGCAGCTGGAACGGGCAGCGGGATTAAAGAAGTTTATTTGGTTTAAAAGGTAAACGCAGTCCGGCATTGCGGATCAGCTGGAGCGGGATATAGTTCACCAGCTGGCGCTGCTTTTTAAAGAAAAACCGAAAAACAGCGGTTCTAGAACATGAGGCTGAAACCACTATTCTGCTATAAACGAAAAATAACGGTTCTAGAATCCAGGCTGGAACCACTATTCCGGCAAAACCGAAAAATAACGGTTCTAGAACACCAGCCGGAACCGCAATGCTGACAAGTTCAAAATATAATAACCCAGGTCCAAATTACAGACTCTAATCTTCCTCTATCCTATTGAATGAAGTTCCTGGATTAAGGAACCTTGGTTTTACTAAAACCAATTCATAATCTGCTCAGCCATCAATACAAAAAAAAGCAAGGGATCCCCCTTGCTTTCATCAGGTGGAAGGTCTGTCCGGGCCTTCCAGCTTTTTGCTGCCGAATCCAGTTTTCGTTTCTTCCTGCTTTTTTGGCTGAACCTTATTTTGTTTTTCCTTGTTTGCCATCTTTCAACACCTCCATCCTTTAGTGTGTTCAATCACCAATATTTCATCCATTCAAGATGTGTCGAAACGCTCTTTGTTCCATTGAAAAATATAACTATCTTTGGCGAATCGCTTCTAGTTTTGTCAGGGGTGAAGGGAAGTGAAAAGAGAAGGCGAATACAGTGAATAGCAAAAAGCCGTACAGTCGGAGATATATGAAAAAGGGAGGTTATATGATGAAACACACTTCACAGAAAGAAGAATTGCTCCATATGCTGAATGAGATATATGACCAGCTGGAAGAATTGGATGCAGCACTTGAGACAAGCCTTTCAAAATTCAGGGGAGAAATGGCGGAGGAACATCAGCAAAAGATGATATATTGCGAATCAAGGCTGGCCAATGCTGAAAATCGGCTTCAGGAAATCGGGAAAAAGGACGGCAGGGACCGAAAGATGACAGGCGGTAATGACAGCATTAAGCTTGAATTGGGCTATTAGGTTGTCTAAAATAAAGAATGATCTTTAGTAGCTGGATACCCACGCTACTTTTATTTTTTTGGACAAATATCCAACTGGAGATGAAATATATGGACGAGGTAAAACATTTAGACAGGCTGACTAGAGAGCTGCTGGAATGCACGGAGGAAGCGGCAGGCCATTACCGCCAGGCGCGGGAAAGGGGAACCAAGCCTGATTTCTATGCGGAAGTAAAGCCTTTTGCCGATCATAGCAAACAGCTGCTGGACGAGTGGGCCTATCAGGCTGCCGGCTGGATCGCGGAAAACAGGCCCAAGAACCTGCATGAAAATCAGATCAGTTCGGCAGCGGAGCATATAGAACTGATTACTGTCCAATGCTTCTTCCCGGAAACAAGCCGGACCCGTTTCATTAATTACTATAACTCCACCAAATATGTCCTCAATGTCCTCCTTGGCCATTTAGACGAAAAAAAATAAAGCCTGCAGGACAATTGTCCGCAGGCTAAGCTTTTTTTGATTAAAGTTATGCGGCCCGTGTCCCGCTATACCCTCCGGGGATCAATTCTGCAGATTTGCTGCTGCGGTGAAGGAACAGTCAGCTACGGCTCCCTGTGCTTCAAGCTCACGAATAAGGTTGCGGTATTCATTAATGGTGATCTCATTGTGGATATAGGCTTTCTTGGCGAAATCCAATAATTCATTGACGCTCTCGGGGCTATAATCTTTCAGCTGCAAAAATTTCAGTCTCAGTTCGTGAATGTTCATTAATGTTCCTCCTCCGCCTTTTCCCATATCGTATCATGAAACAAAAAAGTTTCTCCGTTTTTAAAAAATTGAAACTTCCGACAAAATTCATCATAAGCAGACAAAACCGGATAATCTTACCTGCAATGCACAAATTGGGCAGATGCATCATAATTTAAAGTAGCGATCAGTATTAGGAGGATGTCTGCCCATGTTTCAAAAAAACAGAAGATTTCCGGCACGAGTGCAGCAGCCAGGGGGCAGCGGCATATACGGCCGGCACAGATACTATTCCGCATTTCCAATGCAAGGAAGCCCCCAGGCCCAATATCAGCCCCAGGCTTTTGCCGGCAGTCAATCAGCATACTTCATTCCTTTCCAGCAGGCACATAATCCGCCGCCCTATTTCCAGGGCTATCAGCATCAAATGCAGCCGCCCATTCAGCCTCAAGTCCAGCCGCAGGCCCAGCAGCCTGTAAGCCAGGGGCTTTTTCAAAATCCGCTGCAGCAGGAGGAAGCATATCAGCAGCCGCAAAGCCAGCAGCCCCATAATCCTTACCCTTATATGAATCCATACCCCAAGCAGTCTTTCATGGCAAAGCAGCCTTCGGGAGTCCAGTCGATCATGAATTCCTTTAAAGGCCAGGATGGATCCCTTGATTTCAACAAAATGATGAATACAGCCGGCCAAATGATGAGCGCAGTTAATCAGGTCTCATCTATGGTCAAAGGGCTGGGAGGCATATTCAAAGTATAAAGAACAGCTGAGGGAGGCTGTTCTTTTCTATGTGGCTTTCACCAATATAAAACCGAAAATTTCGGAATTCATGGAATATTATTGACAAAATTGTGAAGGGATTGGAAAATGGAAACATTGACTGTAGGTCATATAAAAAGGGGTGGTCAATATGCTTAGGCAAATACAGCAGCTTATCATCGTGGTATTGCTTATCCTGCTCATTGCCTCACTGCCGTTAATGGTAACCGCAGATCCGGAAACACAATCGCTGAGCTTTGATCCGGGTGCGCTGCCGCAGGTATACGGCGAATTTTTCACACAAATAGCAGACGGGGATTTAGGTACATATCAGCAGGGGACGAGGACACGGTCCATCGGGGAGGATATCGGGCGGTTCTTTATCACAAGCCTGAAAATCATGGAAGCGGGGATCCTGGCAGCGGTCGTGCTCAGCCTGGTTTTCGGTGTCTTTATCAGCAGGTTCCGGGCAGCCAGGGGATTCAATTATATCCTTAACATTCTGGCATCCATTCCGGATTTCATCATTATTGTTGCCAGCATGATCCTTGCCGTGAAATTTTATAAAATGACGGGGATCAGGATCATTTCCCTGAGGCCGGATTCCGGTGCGCTGAACACGTGGTTTCCGACAGTGCTTGTGGCGATAGCCCCCACATTGTATCTGTTTAAGCTGGTGGCAGTGAAATACTATCAGCTGAGCGGCGAAGATTATATCAGGACCGCGGTGGCTAAAGGGATGCGGCTGGATTATATCAATCTTCAGCATGTTTTTAAAAACATCGAGCCTTTTATCCTGGCGGAAATGACAAAGGTGATTTCGCTTGGGATAGGAAATTTATTTATCGTTGAATACATAATGAACGTTTCAGGAATCACGAAATTCATTTTCCAGGCTAATGGATTCCAGCCCATTGCGATCGGCTTGTTCGCAATGCTTTTGATGTCGCTGATCGTTTATCTTTCTATCAGATTATTATTTTACTTATTTAAGCGGGTGCTGATCCATGAATAAGCTGCTCAGAGTGAATTACTCATTATATATTGGCGTATTTCTAGTCAGTGTTCTGCTTTTCTTTGCTGTTTTCGGGCCGTATTTGGCGCCCCATCAATTATCTGAAGCGCTGGAGACACAGTATCGGGATGGAAAGGTGCTCGCACCGCCGATCCAGCCGTTTGAATCTGGCGAATATCCATTGGGGACTGACAGATGGGGCTATGATATTGCATCCATGATTCTAAATGGCCTGAAATACACAGTTTTCATCGCGATTGCCGTAACTTTTATCAAGATGGTGCTGGGTACCATTATCGGTTTGTATGTGGGGACCTGGAAGCGGACACCGGGATGGCTGCTGGCGTTTGAAAATGCGTGGAGCTTTGTCCCGCTGTTTCTGATCGTTTACTTTTTCTTCAGGGGAATCAACACGCTGTCATTCATTCCGACATGGAAGCTTATCATGCTGTTCATCCTGATCACTTCCCTTGTCAGCATTCCAAGCATTGTCTCATCTGTCCGGCAGAAAACGGCAGAGCTGAACAAATCTGTATACATTGAAGCTGCCAGGGCATTGGGGGCAGGGAGGCACAGGCTGATCTGGAAACATATTTTCCCTCAGCTCAAAGAAACATTTCTTGTCATGTTCATTCTTGAGATTGTCTATGTGATCACGATCATGGGGCAGCTTGGCCTGCTGGAGATCTTTGTCGGCGGTACAAGGGTCACCTATGATCCGCTCCTGTTTCACTCCATAACGAAAGAGCTGGCAGGGCTGGTCGGCCAGGCAAGGGGAAATATTTATGGGAACCTTCATATTTTAATGGTGCCCCTTGCAGTCTTATTGATCACGACCATTTCATTCAGCCTTCTGGCCAATGGCATGAAAAACCGATTCCAGTCCAATTACCAGAGAACACCTTGGATCAAAACCGGACAGGAGCCAAAGCTGAAGCCAGTAAGGAAAAATTATATAGCCCAAAAAGGAAGGAAGCTGCTGTCGCCTGAACCGATGGCGCTTATAATCCTTTTGATCCTCTTTATCAGTGCCGGCACTTATGTGTATGCCACAAAGGATCAGGATATAGGGGTGAAAAACTTCAGCCAGGCTGAATATGACCTGAGCCTTAAGATGAACAAGCAAGGAGAATTCTCATCGACAGCCAATATTGAAGTGAAGAATGAGTCAGAGGATGAATGGGATAAGCTGGTGTTCTATTTTATACCGAATGTATTCAAGGAAGGCCATTCGTTTCAAAGCGTGGAAGGCTACGCCTCCGTCACTCTGAATCACATCAAGGTGGACGGGAAGGAAGCGGATTATGAACTGAAGGATGATACCTTAAGCGTCTTCCTTTCAGAAAAAATGGATAAAGGCGATAAAGGCAAAGTTGAGATAAACTATGAGTTCACCCTTCCTGAAAAAGGAAATCGTTTCTCGAAAGTGGATAAAAATTATTACCTTGCCCAATGGTACCCGATGCTGGCAACCTTCCGTGAGCATAAATGGAATAAGGAGAAGTATTCCGAAGGGCTGGAAACCTACCATACCGATTTTTCAGATTACAAGGTTTCCTATGATATACCAAAAGGCTACACGATTGCCTCAACAGCAGATGAAGACCCGCCAGCCTCTGAAACCAGGGGAACTTTGAAGGCTGAAAAGGTCAGGGACTTTTTCATCAGTATCCTTAAAGATACAAAGGTATATGAAGCAGAAGCAAAAGAGGGGGTTAAGGTAAGGCTCTTTACGGAGGATGATCATAACAAAGATCCTGAACAGTCGCTTGATCTTGCCAAAAAGGCTCTTTCCTTCTACCAGGATAAAATAGGGGAATATCCTCATGAAACGCTTGATGTCGTCCTGGATGAAGGTCAGTTTATGGAATATCCCGGCATCGTTACGATCAATCCGTATATTGAGGATTCGTATTTCTACCAGGTTTCCATCGTTCATGAGATCGCCCATCAGTACTTCTACGGAACCGTTTCTAATGATCCTTATTATGAAGCATGGGTGGATGAGGGGATTACCGAGTTTGCAACCAGCATGTATTTCTATGCGGGAAAAGGCGAGGGGGAAATTAAGGCTTTTTCTCTTCCTCTTAACCGGATGAAGAGCATAGAAGAAGAATCAGTTAAACGACAGCATTCAAATGTGCCGCTGGATGAAGTGTCGCATAACGGATATGTGTATGGCCAGCCGGCAGTGAAGCTGCTCGAATTAGTCAATAACCGTTTCATGGTCAAAGGCAATGACCCGCGTATTGTGGGGATGGAGTTCCTCTCAGCGTACTACGAAAAGTTTAAATTCAAAGAAGTGGATTCGAAAATGTTTGCGGATTTTGCCGCAGACTACTTTCTTGTCCCGAAAGGCTATTTTACCGACTGGCTGACGCTTGAATAATATTCTGCCGTCTGGAATGCCGCATGTAAAAAGCTCCCTTGCTGCAATTGCAAGGGAGCTTTTCGGCCTGTAAAGAGGAACTTTGGCTGCCTTTGGCAGGTGAGCTCAATAGGCATTAATTATTTTCATCAATGATGATTTTCTTGCCTGACTGCTTAGGTATCCGGATGATCAGCAGGCCGTCCTGGTAAGAAGCCCTGACCTTTTTTTCATTGATAGTCTGCGGAAGCGGGATGGTCCTGGATGATTGCTGCATCGTCTGCTTCCGGCTGAAGGTCCTGTGCTTATCATCTTCCTGGAGTAAGGTTTCCGCGTGGCTGACTGAAATGGTAATATAATTATCCAGTACATCAATATGGATCTGCTCCCTTTTTATCCCCGGCAGCTCTGCTGTAATATGATGCTCTTTATCGGTTTCAGATACCCGGACAGAAAAGGCACTCTGCGGAAACGGAGTTTTAAAGAAATCATCAATGCTCTGCAAGAACCCTTTGACGGGTTTTTCCTGAAAGAATGTGTTCATCGATTTCATGATATCGCTGAATGGCTCATTTTTCTCTTTCTTTTTTGGGCCATCAGGCAGCTGTGAAGACATCCATGCATCTCCTCCCAAAACAGAATCTTGGGATATATTATGCAATCAGCGCCCGATTGGTCCCTTTGAGAAAGACTCACCCTCTTACTTATAGATACCTGATTTTCCGCGCAAAAATATTTTTGATCCCCTGGGAAAGGAGATTGAAGGTGAATATAGAAAAAGTCATGAACAAGGCTGCAAAGAATGGAATCCAGATCGGGCCCCGGATGTCGATAAACGCATCTTTTAGAAGCATCGGCCAGGAGATGGATGTGTTGACAAATTCCCATAGCCCTGTTGGCGTCTGGACAAACTGCTGGGAAATGAAGATGCCGACAAAGCCTAGCTGTCCCAGGAGGAACATTACTTTTCCCAGATCTGAGATCATATAGACCAGGATTTTCCCATACAGAAAAGGCATATAATATCGTTTGAACATGGCAAAGGGAGTGGTTCCCGCTGCTATTCCCCCTGTAATGAACTCTTTTGATGATACTTCATCGAATTCCAATTTGATCATGTCGGCAGCCCTGGCTGCTTCAGAAAGGGCAACCACAAGGATCAGCCAGAAAGGCCGGTCTTTTGCAAACAATAAAGGCGGCAGATTAACGACCAGTATGACAATGATGATGGTCGGGATATAAGATAGGAAGCCATTCAGCCATTTCAGGACAGAATCGGCCGCCAGCACCTTTTTATGCGCCAGGAAAGCAAAGGGAATCGCCAATGCATATCTGAGGGCTGTAATGACAATCACAAGGAGAAGCGTTTCCTTGGCGCCAAGCACAATGATGCTCAGCAGATCCCTGCCCGATTTGTCCGTTCCGAGCGGGAAGTCTTCATTTGGCCCGTATGGCGGGATGACAGGCTTGCGGTTCTCATCCATAATATAAGTGATTGTGGACAGCTCCCGGTCTATAAAAGGGAGGAAAGGGCCGATGAAAGCAATAAATGCCAGGATCCCGAGACAAACCAGGCTTATAATAAATACACTATATTTTTTCCACTGAAATTTTCTGTTCATATCAGTTCACTTCCCCCTGCCTTTTTGGCATAAAGAGATATTTAGCTGATTGAGAGGCCAGTATGGTTAAAAACATCAGCACCAGGAATGGAAGCATCAGCGCAAAAGAAGAAACATCATTATAATTCAGGATGCTTTTAAGCAGATTGTTTCCTGCTCCCTCGTAGCCGGATAACTTCTCCACGATCGGCAGGCTCGATAAGATATACAGCATAATGAACTGCGCCTGATTGAGAAGTGTCCCGGCACAGTTAAAAAGGATATGCAGATAAATCTTTTTCTTTCCCAGCCCTTTTGAGTAGGCTGTCCGGATATAATCTTCCCCGCTTTCCTTGTCCATCGCAGCAGCGGTAAAATTGACCATATGAATGAAAGGGAAAAGTGTCAGTGAGATCATTGGGAGAAGAAAACTGTACCAATGCTCATGGCCGTATAGTGTAATCTGCGGAAATCCCCATTGAATCAGCTTGATCAATATATACTGCAGGCTCATATACAGAAAAAAATCCGGAACCGATGAAAACAGCCAGGACAAGGCTTCCTGAATTTTACCCCGCATACGGAGGCGCATCGAAAACTTTGCAATTCCTGCCAGTATTCCAGCTGCCATGCTGATAAAGAAAGCAGGAAGAATGATTCCGAGGCTTCTTTTCATATAAAGGATGGTTTCTTCGGACACCTTCCTTCCAGTCCGGCTCTCGCCAAATCCGTTTTCCTTCTGGATAAATTGAAAGAAGGATTGAATCTTATTTTTGTAGGCTTCTGCACTGAAAGGATAATCCATTTCAATGTGAAATGCGGAAGGCTGATGGATGACCGGTTCTCTTGGCAGCAGCAGAATCAATAGAAAGCTCGCCAGCACAAGGAGAAAAATGAACAGTTTTTTAAGTAACAGCATAAAACGATTGACCCCCATTCTTCTATATATCTGTTAAAATAGGTTAACCGCGGCCAAAGAGCCGCTTTCAAAAAAATATATCTGAATTGTCGCAAATTTTATACCTTCAGTCAATTTACTTTTGGAAAAATCTGGTAATCTTAAATTCGGGCTGTTTGGTTCCGTTCCAGATAAATCCAACAGGAAAACAAAAGAAAATCCTTTTTGAACGAACGTTTATTCGGTAGAATGGGTGTATGAGGTGAACGGAAAATGAAGCTCAGGAAAAATCTCCAGGAGATATTAAAAGATTTAAAGATGACCGAAGAGTTCAAGGATAATATTGTCCATTGGCATACAATTGAAGAAAAAGAAGCAAAAACAGAGGATCTGCCGGAGGATATACATCCATCCTTGAGAAATGCTTTGGAAAAGCGGGGCATCAGCCGTCTTTATACACACCAGAGGTCTGCCTATGCGGCTGCTTCTGAAGGAAAAAGCCTTGTGGCTGTTACTCCAACTGCATCTGGAAAAACACTATGCTACAATCTTCCCGTCCTCCAGACGGCCATCAGCGATCCGAAGGCGAGGGCGTTGTATATATTCCCTACCAAAGCACTGGCCCAGGACCAGAAGAGTGAAATAAATGAATTGATCCAGGAAGCGGAGCTCCCTGTCAACAGCTACACGTATGATGGCGACACTCCGGCTAATATTAGGGAAAAGGTTAGGAAGGCAGGCCATGTTGTCATAACGAACCCTGATATGCTGCATTCGGCGATCCTTCCCCATCATACCAAATGGGTTTCTCTTTTTGAAAATCTCAAATATGTTGTCATTGACGAGGTTCATATTTACAGAGGCGTCTTCGGCAGCCATGTGGCAAACGTGATCCGCCGCCTCAGGCGCATCTGCCGTTTCTACGGGAGCGACCCGCTCTTCATCTGCACATCGGCAACCATTGCCAATCCGCTTGAGCTTGCTGAAAACCTGACGGAAAAGAAAATGGAGCTGATAGACAATAACGGGGCGCCAAGCGGAAGGAAGCACTTCTTGTTCTATAACCCGCCGATTGTCAATATACCGATGAATATTCGGCGAAGCGCCACGCTTGAAGCAAGGAAGCTGGCCGGGAGGCTTTTGAAAAACCGCATCCAGACTATTGTATTTGCCAGGAGCCGTGTCAGAGTCGAAATCCTGCTCACCTACCTCCAGGAGCTGGTCAAGCATCAGCTGGGGCCGAAAGCCATCAGAGGCTACCGGGGAGGCTATCTGCCGACAGAGAGAAGGGCGATTGAAAAGGGTTTGCGTGCGGGTGAAATCTACGGGGTCGTCAGTACAAATGCATTGGAGCTTGGCGTGGATATCGGCCAGCTTCAGGTATGCATCATGACGGGTTATCCGGGATCAATCGCAAGCTCGTGGCAGCAGGCGGGACGGGCAGGTCGGAGGCATGGCGAGTCTCTCGTCATCCTTGTTGCCAGCTCCAGCCCCCTGGACCAGTACGTCATTCAGAACCCGGACTATTTTTTCAATAAAAGCCCGGAAACGGCCAGGATCAATCCTGACAACCTCATCATTTTAATCGACCATATGAAGTGTGCCGCCTATGAGCTGCCATTTAAGTATGGAGAGAAATTCGGTACTGCCGATACGGAGGAACTTCTTGAATATCTGACAGAAGAAAGGGTGCTTTACCAAAACGGCGATAAATGGCATTGGATGAACGATTCTTTTCCTGCCCACAATATCAGCCTCCGGTCTGCATCACAGGAAAATGTCATCATCATTGACCAGTCCGACATTGCAAACGTGAAGGTGATAGGTGAAATGGACCGTTTCTCTGCGATGACGCTCCTGCATGATGAAGCCATTTACCTCCATCAGGGCACCCAGTTCCAGGTTGAGTATTTGGATTGGGATGAAAAGAAAGCGTATGTGAGGGAGGTTGATGTGGATTATTTCACAGATGCCAATCTTGCCGTTGAGCTGAAAGTGCTTGAAGAAGATAAAAACAGGTCACGCGGTGAAATGGAAATCGGATATGGCGATGTGAGCGTGCTGGCCATGACAACGATATTCAAGAAGATCAAGTTTGAAACACATGAAAACATCGGTTCCGGGCCGATCCACCTGCCGCAGGAAGAGCTGCATACAAGCTCGGCGTGGATATCCATCGGCAAGGAGCAGATCCAATTTGATGAAGACCGGATTGAAGAAGGATTGATCGGGACCGCACATGCACTCAAGCATATTGCCCCGCTGTTTGTCATGTGCGATCCGCAGGATATTTTCGTTGTACCGCAGGTAAAGGCTGCGCATAATGAGAAGCCGACCATCTTCTTTTATGACCGCTACCCGGGAGGCATAGGTCTGAGCGAAAAGCTCTATGATGGGATTGAAACGGTCATACAGAAGGCTGAAGGCATGGTAGCTGGCTGCTCCTGCGAGAACGGCTGTCCATCGTGCATTGGCACTGATTCAGCTATGAATACGGCCAAAAGCGATGTCTTGAAGCTTTTGGCATTATTCAGAAAAACGGCTATGGAGGGGGAGCGGTATGAGCCTCAAAAATAAGCTGAACCGATTAAAGCCTCATCTCTCAAAAGAACAGGGGAGTGAACCGGCTAAGCCTGTCAGGGCAAAAGAAGCTACTCAGGAATTTATGCTTCATGACCTATGGAAGGAAAACGGGGTTTTTCCATTCCATTTTGAGGACAGCTTCTGCCTCGTCAGGGAAAAGGAATATCCGCTAGACTGGAAGCATGGTAATTACCGGTTCTCTGATTTTGCGGCTGCAGTGAATGCCTGGAACAGCGGGGATGTATCCCATCCGCTTTCCTCTGCCGGGCATCAGCCTGATGAGCTGTTCTTCTTTGATACAGAAACAACGGGTCTTGGCGGCGGCACCGGAAACACGATTTTCCTGCTGGGGCATGCCAGTGTGACGCGTGATGGTGTGAAGCTCAAACAGCATATCCTTCCCCATCCCGGTGCAGAGGTGCCGCTTTATAAGAGCTTCCTGGACAGCGTGGATTATACAACCATGGTCACCTATAATGGCAAAGCTTTTGACTGGCCGCAGGTGAAGACAAGGCATACCCTTATCAGGGAACAGGTGCCCAAGCTTCCGCCTTTCGGGCATTTCGATCTTTACCACGCATCCCGAAGGATCTGGAAGCACAGGCTTGAGAGGCTGAAGCTTTCCATCGTCGAGAAGGAAGTGCTTGGCGTTGAGCGGAAAGATGATATACCAGGCTTCCTTGCACCGATGATCTATTTTGATTACGTGCAGACAAAGAACCCCGAAGGCATGCTCGGAATCCTGAAGCATAATGAAATCGATATCCTGTCGCTCATAACGCTGTACACACATCTTTCCTATCAGCTCCTTGGGCTGGACGGCAGCCGGACCGCTGCGGAAACCTATGAAGTAGGGCGGTGGTTTTCTTCTCTCGGCAACACTTCTTCTGCAAAAGCAGCCTTTGTGCAGGCAGCACAGACAGAGAATGAAGAGTCAGTGAAGGCCAGGAATGCACTCGCCTTTGAACACAAGAAACTGAAGGACTGGGAACAGGCGGCAGCCCTGTGGCAGGAATGCGCCGATTCGGAGGCAGATCCGAAAATTACGGCTGAATCCTCCATTGAACTGGCAAAAT
This sequence comes from Bacillus sp. MMSF_3328, assembly GCF_030733525.1. Lineage (NCBI taxonomy): Bacteria > Bacillati > Bacillota > Bacilli > Caryophanales > Bacillaceae > Bacillus > Bacillus sp. MMSF_3328. The sequence continues at coordinate 503,334 of NZ_JASHIV010000001.1, forward strand.
ATTTTGAGCATCGCAGCAAAGACCTTGCGCGCGCAGTCCATTATGCTGAAAAAGCGAGAAAGGCGCTGGAAGCCGTTCCTGCACCAGGTACCTCAGATAAGCTCAAACCGGAAACAGATAAGAGGATCCGGAGACTCTATGCTAAGCTGGAAAAAGAACAGTCCCGGAATGATACCGCTTCTGCCGGTATAAAAAGCGCAGCATCAGGAAAATAACACCCTGGCTGCGTTTTTTTGTACCCAGAAAATCCGCTTTGCCCGCTGTAACAAAACTTTAATATTTCTATGTGTAAAAACCATTATTTATTAGTTGTCTGTACCTCATTGAAGCTGTAAAATTGAATGTTGTATGCTACATACAGTGAATAAAAAGAGTGAGGCTGGTTTGGATGTATAAAGCGATATTGTTCCTGTTTTTTGTTGTCATCTGTCTGACAGTCATTATTTTTTCCAGCATGAAGGACAGTTTTTATGTTATGCTGTAGCGAAAAAAACCCGGCAAATGCATAAAATTAGGTGTTTTCCTTAGTACAAGATTCCCCCTTTCATCATAACTTGTTAGTGTAAATATAACAGAATGAAAGGAGATCTTAATTATGCATTGCGGACCAAGACCGAATATTTGCCCGGCAGTTGTCCATCCGACAAAATGCTGTGTAAATCATACTTTCCAGAATAATGTGGTGCCTCATATCCATCCTACACACACTACGACAGTCAACCACATTAATTTTCAGCATCAGCATTACTTCCCACAAACACAATCAGTTGTAAATGAAGTGACAAACCAGCAGTTTGTCGCAGGCCCTGGACCGGCCCCTGGATTTGGAGGACCTGGCTTCGGCGGCCCTGGAGCAGGCGGCTTCGGCGGACCTGGGTTCGGAGGCCCAGGCTTTGGCGGCCCTGGCTTCAGAAGATAATAACCTGCCATATTAAGGTGCATTACCAAGGCAGGGGCCTGTATACAGGCCCCTGCTCAATTTTTTCCATAAATCGCATATTATTTTTACATAGAAAGGAGCAGCCCAAATGAAAACAGCGGTTGTCTCAGGCTATAAACCCCACGAGTTGGGAATTTTCAAACGAAATGACCCTGCAGCAGCTTTCATAAGGGCTGCTATCAGGAAGAGCCTGCTCGGTATGCTTGACGAAGGGCTTGAATGGGTGATCATCAGCGGGCAGCCGGGCGCAGAGTTATGGGCTGCTGAGGAGGTCTTTCAGCTGCAGCTCGATGAATATCCTGATCTTAAGCTGGCCGTCATCACACCTTTCCTTGACCAGGAGCAGAACTGGAGCGATTCCAATAAAGAGTGGTATGAATCTGTGATTTCCCAGGCCGATTTTGTAGATTCAGTAACAAGGAAGCCTTACGAAAAGCCCTGGCAGTTCAGGCTGAAGAATCAATTCCTTATCGAAAAAAGCGATGTGCTTCTTCTTGTCTACGATACGGAAAAGGAAGGAACGCCAAAATTCATTTATGAAACAGCTAAAAGCTATCAGGAAAAGAATCCTTATGAAATCAGGATGATTTCCTTTTATGATCTTCAGCTGATTGTTGAAGAAGAGCAGCTGAAGAACCAGGAATTTTAATTTAGTTCCAAAGATAAATTGACAAAAGTACATATTTTTGAAAAAATATATTAAGATTATTCAGCGATAGACTGAGGTGAATGTGATGCTATCCGATAAAGTTAAGTTAACAGCAAAAGACATTTTGGAAAAAGAATTCAAGGCAGGGATGCGGGGGTACAAGCCTGAAGATGTCGATAAGTTCCTGGATCTGATCATCAAGGATTATGAAACCTTCCACCAGGAAATTGAAGATCTGCAGCAGGAAAACCTGCGCCTGAAGAAACAGCTTGATGAAGCCTCTAGAAGGCCTGCAAGCACCCAGACTGCCGGAACAACGAACTTTGATATCTTAAAGCGCCTTTCCAACCTGGAAAAGCATGTGTTTGGCAGCAAACTTTATGAATAACAGCTTTTAACTGATTTTCCTTTTTAAAACCATTGCTATTGGAAGCCAGATTGCATATAATATCATTTGTAGTCATTAATAACGTTCGGGTAATCGCTGCGGCAGCTTGCTGCTGCAGAGGAAAGTCCATGCTCGCACGGACTGAGATGTCCGTAGTGTTCGTGCCTGGCGAAGTCATAAGCCAGGGCAGCCGGGCGATTGCGCGGCTGACGGCAGGGAAAATGCCTAAGTCCTTCGGGATATGGCATGAATACCTTGAAAGTGCCACAGTGACGGAGCCTTTCCAGAAATGGGAAGGGTGGAACGAGGTAAACCCCGCGAGCGAGAAACCCAAATAATGGTAGGGGCACTTTCTCTGAGGAAATGAACAAGGAGAAGGACAGATTTTATATCTGTAGATAGATGATTGCCGCCTTAGTACGAGACTCAGGTCGATTGCAGTACAAAGGAACAAAACATGGCTTACAGAACGTTATTAGTGAGATGATTTTTGAAATGGTAAAGCTCTCCTTTTGCAGGAGGGCTTTTTTAATACATACCAAAACCCTCATGGGGAACACTTGCACGCGGAAACTTCTTCAGGCTATCATGGATGAAGCGGACCGCTGGCCGGCAATAATGAAGGGAAGATCTACTGGAAAGGATGTCTTACATGGGAAAATACCAAATCATCGCAACAGCGGCAATGGGGCTTGAAGCGCTCGTTGCAAAGGAAGTGCGGGCACTTGGCTATGAATGCCAGGTGGAAAACGGAAGAGTTGAATACACAGGGGATGAGACAGCTATAGCGAGAAGCAATTTATGGCTGAGAACGGCAGACCGGATCAAAATCAAAATCGGCGAATTTAAAGCTTATACTTTCGATGAGCTGTTTGAAAAAACAAAAAGCCTTCCATGGGAACAGTATATTGCAGAAGATGCTGAGTTTCCGGTAATCGGCAAGTCTGTCAAATCAAAGCTGTTCAGTGTTTCCGACTGCCAGGCAATCGTCAAAAAGGCGATTGTCGAGAAGCTGAGGACAAAGTATAAAAAAACAGGCTGGTTTGATGAAACGGGTCCATTATGCCGCATTGAAATCTCTATGCTGAAAGATACAGCAACCCTGACTCTGGATGCCAGCGGAAGCGGCCTTCATAAACGGGGATACCGGGCAGGACAGGGAGAAGCTCCGCTAAAGGAAACCCTGGCTGCTGCGCTCGTCCAGCTGACGAACTGGACACCGGACAAGCCATTTGCAGATCCTTTCTGCGGATCAGGGACCATCCCGATCGAGGCGGCCTTGATCGGGCAGAATATTGCCCCGGGCTTTAACCGGGAATTTACCTCTGAGAAGTGGGGCTGGATGCCGGAAAAGGTATGGGATGAAGCCAGAAATGAAGCTGAGGATTTGGCAGACTATGATCAGCCATTAGATATCACTGGATCTGATATTGATCACAGGATGGTGAAAATTGCCCGGGAAAATGCATTTGAAGCAGGCCTGGGGGACATGATCCAATTCAAGCAGATGCAGGTGAGGGACTTTACCTCCAATAAAGAATATGGTGTGATTGTCGGCAACCCTCCATATGGCGAGAGGCTTGGGGAAAAAGGGGCTGTACAGAAAATGTACCGTGAAATGGGAGAAGCGCTCTCAGGGCTGGATACATGGTCGATTTATATGCTTACTTCCGATGAGGACTTTGAACAGCATTTCGGGCGCCAGGCAACCAAGAAAAGGAAGCTGTTCAACGGTTTCATCCGAACAGACCTCTATCAATACTGGGGCAAGCGTCCGCCAAGAGAAAACAGGCAGAAAGAGGAATAAAGGGTTCTCTTATTGAATAAACTAGCAATACTCTATCGGTTTTGGATTAGATGGGCTAGTTTTATTTACAGGAGGAGAGCCAATGGATTACAGGACTCTTGATTTCAATAGAATTTCTCAGGCGCTTGACTACTCGATGGAAATGCTGGTAAAAGAAACGCCTGCCGATCAGGTGCTGGATGAACTGAAAAGTGCCCAGCATGAGCTCCGGCAGGCCCTGTCCTTTTCCCTTTCCGGCAGGCAGCAGTAAACCCTGCCCGGTGTCCGGCAATAACCAGGCACAAGGCTGGCCTCCTCGAAGGGAGCGCCGGTTTTTTGCCGTTCAAGATGATAAATGTACAGCCTGTACTGACGAATTCCTGATTCATCCCATAGTGCTCCCGGCCCCTTGAGCTTGACTAGTTGAAAAAATAGTATAAAATGATTCTTGGCCTCCTGGTTTGGAGTTCGAAGATGCTGCATATGGCAGCTTGTATATAAAAAGTGAAGGGCCGTGCTTCCATGGCCATAAATAATATTGAAAATCACCGCCTCTGACAGGCGGTTATACTTTTTTATGCTGAGAAATCGCAGGAACTCCTGCATGTTCAGGAGTTTTTCCTTTATAGGCGGACGAGGCACACAGGCCGATGTCCGGTCCCCCGCCATTTTCCAAAGATACAGGAAGCCCCCGGGACGCTTCTGGATATAGGAGGATTACATGCAAAACCAATTGCCCTTTGCAGTAGCAAAAACAGAATCATTTTTTGAAAAGCTTGGCGACTGGATCGGGGATGTTTTCTATGACCTGCTCCCTGAAGCCGGTTTTGAATTAAGAGACGAACAAATCTATATGGCTTTCCAGCTGGAAAATGCCTTCAAGGAGAAAAAGACAATCTTTGCTGAAGCTGGTGTCGGAACAGGAAAAACGCTTGTCTATCTCCTGTATTCCATCTGCTACGCGAGATATACGAATAAGCCGGCCATCATCGCCTGTGCCGATGAAACTCTCATCGAGCAGCTTGTTAAAAAAGAAGGTGATATTGCGAAGCTGGAAAAGGCGCTTGGATTGAATATTGATGTACGCCTGGCTAAGTCAAGGGATCAATATCTTTGCTTGAACAAGCTGGACAAGGCTGTAGCGGAACAGGACTATGAGGCATATGGAAACATTTATGACCAGCTTCCGTCCTTTACCCACAGCGGAGGATCGCTGCAGAATTTCGAAAGATACGGAGACAGGAAAGATTATCCTGAGCTGACAGACAGCGAATGGACCGGTGTATCATGGGATTCCCTTCAGGATTGCTTTACATGTGAGAAAAGGCACCGGTGCGGCCAGACACTTCACAGGGATTATTACCGGAACAGCCAGGACCTGATCATCTGCTCGCATGACTTCTATATGGAGCATATCTGGACAAAAGAATCCCGCAAAAGGGAAGGCCAGCTGCCCCTGCTGCCTGAATCCTGCACGGTTGTATTCGATGAAGGGCATCTGCTTGAGTATGCCAGCCAGAAAGCCTTGACATACAGGCTGACCGAGCAGATTCTTGAATCGCTCCTTACCCGCCTGATGGCAAATGACGTAAGGGAAAAAACTTTGAATCTGATTGAAGACACCATCGTCCAGAATGAGACCTTCTTCCATGCCCTTTCAGCTGCTGCCGGCAGCCGGACGGACTCTGAGAAACAGCAGATTGCCAAAGGGCCGGCTGTTCTGAAAGAAGGAAAGCTCCTGCTTGAAATGATTGGCTCGCTGGAAGAGGAGCTTGTCTTTGAAAGCGAAATGTATGTTATAAATGAATATGACCTCAAGGTTGTTGAAGAATATCTTGAGCAAATATCATTCTCGCTCTCCCTTTTCATGAAAGATAAGGGAGGAATCAATTGGTTTGAAGAACATAATGGTGAACGGACCCTTGTCATCATGCCTAGAATGGTAGAGGAAATCATGAGGGATGAGGTGTTTTCCCAAAAGAAGCCATTTATCTTTTCTTCCGCCACATTATCGGAAAAAGGCTCCTTTGATTATATGGCCACGAGCCTTGGCATCGACGACTATTTATCATTCACTGTAGCATCACCTTTCAGCTATGAAGAGAAAATGGCCATTCATATGCCTGAATACAGTGAAGAGGATATCACCGGCAAAATGGAATATACTCTGGAACAGCTTAAGAAATCTGGAGGCAGAGGCCTTGTGCTCTTTACAGATCAGAGAGAACTGAACCTCTTTAGGGACTATGCACAGGGCAAGACGGAATTCCCTGTCTATTTTGAAGGAGAGGCTGAAATCAGTACGCTCGTCTCAAAATTCCAGAACGAAGAAGAAGCGGTCCTTTGCTCTACAAATCTTTGGGAGGGCTTAGATATACCTGGCAGATCACTCGAAAATGTAATCATTTTCTCACTCCCGTTCCCTCCGCATGATCCGGTGTTTGATGCCAAGCGTGAAAGCGCGGAAGATTCGTTCCGGGAAATCGACATGCCATACATGCTCCTCAGGCTCCGCCAGGGAATCGGCAGGCTTATCAGGAGCCATGAGGACAGAGGAACAGTACACATCCTGACCAGCAGAGAAGAAGATGTTTCTGTGCTTGAGTCTGTTGAAGCTGTGCTGCCTGTCACACCTGTTAAATAAGGTTTTGATTGCCCCCCCTTGGCAGAGGGAGGGGCTTTTTGCATCCATTGAAGGGGACGGACAGGGAGAATAAATTTTACTTTGGTCCTCATTCGCTGCCGGTTTGTATTCCCGTTTTTCAAGCAGGGGTCAGCATGCAAACTAACGGCACAACCATAAAGAGAGATCTATTCCTTTAGCCTTCTTCACTGCATTCAAAGCAGATCGTTTTCTTGTCATCCGTTATGATTCCGTTGAAAAATCCGTCCAGGCAATAAATCGTTTTCCCGCATTGTACGCAGGTTCCGGCAGGTTCCCTCATCATTCTTCCTCCTGTTTTTAGGTGATTTGCAGTTCTATTCTAGCGTTTTATTCAGAAAAATGTGATAAAATATATGTTGCAAATGATTTTTAGGGGGATGCCAGCATGAACGAAGCATTGAAAAAAACTGAAAAAGACTTTCTTGATTTTGTTAAAAAGATGGGCGCTTATAATGAGGCTCTGTCATTAATATACTGGGATCTCCGTACGGGCGCTCCCAAGCAGGGGGTAGACCAGCGCACTGAAGTAATTGGCATGCTTTCTTCAGAAGTGTTCAAGATGTCCACTTCCGAGGAAATGGCTGCATACATAGCAAAGCTTTCAGGAGAAGAAGCGGCTGCATCACTTGATGCAATTACTGTGAAGGTTCTTGAAGAAAGCAAGAAAGAATATGACCGGAATAAGAAGATTCCGGCTGAGGAGTATAAGGAATACGTTATCCTGCAGTCAAAGGCTGAAAGTGTATGGGAAGAGGCTAAAGACAAATCGGATTTCACGCTTTTCCAGCCGTATCTGGAAAAGCTTGTGGAAGCCAATAAGCGCTTTATCCAGTATTGGGGCTATGAAGGCAATAAATACAACACACTCCTGGATTTGTATGAGCCGGGTGTGACAGTCGATGTGCTGGATGAAGTCTTTGGCGAGCTCAGAAGCAAAATCGTGCCTCTCGTCAAGAGCATATCCGAATCAGATTCAAAGCCGGATACCAGCTTTTTGTATGAAAATTTCCCAAAGGAGAAGCAGCGTGATTTCAGCTTGGAAATCCTGAAGCAGATGGGCTATAACTTTGATGCAGGAAGACTTGATGAAACGGTACATCCATTTGCGACCGGCTTGAATCCAGGGGATGTCAGGGTGACAACGAAATATGATGAGAAGGACTTCCGCACTGCTGTATTCGGTACAATCCATGAAGGCGGCCATGCGCTGTATGAACAGAATATTTCCAAAGACCTTATAGGCACTCCGCTGTGCACAGGGACATCAATGGGAATCCATGAATCACAGTCTCTCTTTTATGAGAATTTTGTAGGGCGCAGTGAGTCATTCTGGAAGAAAAATTACGGACTGCTCAAGCAGTACGCTGATGGCCAGTTTGATGGGGTGGAGCTGGAAGATTTCTATCGTGCCATCAATGAGTCAAAACCGTCGCTGATCAGGATTGAAGCAGACGAACTGACCTATCCGCTTCATGTTATTGTCCGCTATGAAATCGAAAAAGGACTGTTCAATGATGAAATTGAAGTGAAGGACCTTCCGGAAATCTGGAACAGCAAATACGAAGAATACCTGGGAGTGCGACCATCCAATGATGCAGAAGGAGTTCTTCAGGATGTCCATTGGGCCGGGGGCAGCTTTGGGTATTTCCCTTCCTATGCACTCGGATATATGTACGCGGCACAGCTAAAGCAGGCGCTGCTGAAGGATCTTCCTGATTACGACCAGCTTCTGGAAAAGGGGGATCTTGCGCCAGTCAAGGAATGGTTCACGAAAAATGTCCATCAGTACGGCAAGCTGAAAAAGCCGCTTGAGATTCTTGAAGATGTTACTGGCGAAGGGCTGAATGCCAGCTGCCTGTCAGAGTATCTTTATGAGAAATACGGGAAGGTTTACCGTTTAAAAGAGTCCTCCCGTTAATTTGAAAAAATAAAGAAAGGGAAAAAGAGCGGGGTGCAGCCGCTCTTTTTCTGCAGGGTGAGGCAATGAAGAAGCTGATGCCGTATTTTGCAATCTCTGCCGGTGCATCTTTATGGGGCCTGATTGCCTATTTTATCAGGGGCTTGTCCGGGTTCGGCTTTTCCTCAATGGAAATCGTCGGGATCCGGGCAGTAACTGCAGCTGCGGCTTTGCTGCTGATAGGGCTTTTTCTGGGCCCGGGCCGGCTGGCTTTAAAAAGGACTTCTGATATTGGCCTGTTTGCCGGCACCGGAATTTGCAGCATTGTATTTTTTAATTGGTGTTATTTTACGAGCATTAATTTGATGGATATTTCGATTGCAGTCATACTGCTGTATACTTCTCCCGCTTTTGTCGCAGTGTTGTCCTATATTTTCCTGAAAGAGAAAATAACCGGGCGGAAAATCATTGCCGTTTGCGGGACTGTTGCCGGCTGCATCCTGATTGCAGGGGTGGGGGGCGGTTCCGGTTTGAGTGTGATTGGGGTGGTAACTGGACTGGGAGCAGGTCTTGGCTATGCGCTTTACAGCATATTTGGGAAGTTTGCGCTCCAAAAGTATGAGCCGTTTACTGTCACGCTGTATACCTTCGTGACTGCCTCTGCTGTTCTGCTGCCGATTACCAGGCTATGGGAAAAAGCTTCTCTGTTTTTACAGCCGGAGGTTCTGTTCCTGGGCCTTGGCCTAGGCCTGCTGCCGACCGTCCTGGCCTATTTTCTTTACACCTGGGGTTTAGAAAAGACAGAAAGCAGCAAAGCAGCGGTCATGGCTACAATTGAGCCTGTCGTAGCCATCTTTATGGGTGTTGCTTTATATTCAGAATCACTGGGTTACATGCAGCTGTCCGGCTCTATCATAATCCTTCTGTGCGTCATCCTCGTGAACCTCCCGGAAAGAAAGGGGAGAACACCCCTTGAGACAGGGAATAGTGCATAAAGAAACACTCCAGCAGCTGCTGGAGTGTTTTCTTTCAGTCTGGAAAATTATTTTGGCTTGTCTTAAGCTGGCCCGCAGGACGCGGCGTTTTTTGCCTGCGTTCCTTACTCCTGGCAAGATGATTACCATAGTTTATACCCTTTAGATCCCGGCGGTGCGTTTTGGATCAGGTCGATGAACGGGATGGTGTAGGCAAACAGGATGAGGGCAGCGGTGATGCCGAGCCAGAGCTTCCAGTTTTCAAAGACAAGCGGCGTTTTTTCGGCATTTTCCGCTGTTTCGCCTACCGGGAATTCTTCAGAGCCTTTAGGGGCCATGAATGCGAGATTTACAAAGATATACAGCATCAGGATGATAGCAAGGAACAGGATGGATCCTCCAATTGCCTGTGCGACCTGATAGGGAATCCATTCAGCTGCCTGTGCCGCTCCGCCGTACTCAGAAAAAGAAGAGCGGCGGGGGGCGCCCAATAATCCTGCAGCATGCATGGCCCCGGACATGAATGTCATGCCGATTGCCCAAAGCACTCCTTGTGTAATGGCGAGGCGGTTCATCGCTTTCGTAAGGACTCTGCCAGTCAAATGCGGCACCAGCCAGTAAGAAATGCCGAAGAATGTCAGGACCACAGCAGTTGCAACGGTCAAATGGAAGTGGCCGGTTACCCAGATTGTGTTGTGGACTACCTGGTTCATCTGGTGTGATGCGTTAACAATGCCTCCTGCACCTGCAGGGATGAAGGCAACCATCCCGATGAATGGAACTGTAAAGCGGGCATCCCCCCATGGCAGTTTTTTGAGCCAGCCGAATAAGCCTGTTGCCCCTTTGGATCTTCCAAATCCCTCAAATGTAGCAAACAGTGAAAAGGCAGTCATTAAAGAAGGGATAACAACCAGGAATGTCAGGATTACCTGCAGGAATTTCCATGCCGCGTCGATACCCGGCTCCATCAGCTGATGGTGGAATCCGACCGGTATGGAAAATAGCAGAAATAGAATGAATGACATCCGGGCCAGTGAATCAGAAAAAATTTTTGCGCCAATTACTTTCGGAATGACAACATACCAGCCCATATAAGCAGGAAGGAGCCAAAAATAGACGAGCGGATGTCCGAAATACCAGAAAAGCGTCCGGCTGACTCCGACATTGACGGTCTCGACCAGGCCAAGCGACCATGGCAGCAGCTGTATCAGCACCGTTGCGGCCACTCCAATGGTAGCGACGATCCACATGATGGTATTTACCAGGCTCATGAATGTAAGCAGGGGACTCGGCTGCCTGGGATTATTCCTGCGCCACTCTGCATACTTCATGATAATCGCAGCGCCATCAAACCAGCTGCCGACTACTACGAAAGTCAGTCCAAGATAATAAATGGCATGTGCCTGCAACGGGGCATAAAAGGTATACAAAACGCTTGCTTCATTCAGCAGTATCATGACGGCTGCCATCATGGTTCCGGCTGTCATGAGCCAAAAACCGATCCAGCCCATCGTCCGCTGCTTTTTCGTCAAGGTCCCGGCTGTTTTGCTGACTGCTGCAAGCTGGAAGCCCATAATGAAGAACGTTGTCAGTACCAGTCCCAATACGACTCCATGGACAGTGAGAATCTGATAATAGCCGATTCCAGCCGGCAGCTGGAACTTGCCGGAGCGGACGAGCACCTGCAGTAAGCCGGCAAGGCCGCCGATTGCGAGCGCTGTGAAGGCTACATAGAAATGAGCCATGGCTAGCTTCCCGTCCTGTCTGTCAACCTTTTTATTCTGATTTTGCTTCATGATGCTTCAACCACCTTTAATTTTGACGTCATCATATGATGTCCTGCACCGCAGTACTCATTGCACAAGATAAGATACTCTCCAGCTTTATCAAAAGTTGCTGTATGCTCACTGATATATCCGGGCTCCAGCATCATATTGATATTCGAGCCGGCGACCTCAAAGCCGTGGATAACGTCCTTTGTCGTTGCCATGATCTTCACCTTCGCCCCAAGAGGTATTTCAATTTCGCCAGGATTATAGGAAAAGGCGGAGGCAACGAATACCAGCTCATAATCCCAATCCTTTCCCTCCACTTTTTTTAGGCCGGGCTCATTGAAAGGCGCCGTCTGGTCCACCTTCTCCGGATTGATGGTTGCCAGGCAGCTCGGGGGCTGGTTGCCAAGATAGAATGCGCTGATGCCAAGAACCGTCAAGAAAACGATCAGTGAGCCGATTCCGAACCCGAGCCAGGCTTTTTCAAATTTATGCATATGCATAGCTTTCTTCTCCCTTCAGGCATTTCAATCATAATGGATAGCATGCTTGATGATTAAAATCGATCTGTAAATAAAAAATAGACGCCTGCCCATACTCCGATTAAAAATAAACCCAGAATAAACACAGAGGCCAAGGTTCCCTTTAAAGATGAAGCATCCTCGATCTTTGTTTTATTTTTCCTGCCAAGTTCCGTGTTTGCCATGGCTTTTTTCTCCTTTCAATATGGATGAATAAATAATGATTACATGTTCATCATACAAGGAATTTCTCCGGATTCTACCAGTCTTCACCTGTTTCACAAAGTGTTCATTCATTCTGTTGGCACTATGCCAATAGTGTAAAATTGCTGCAGCAGGCCGGAAGGACCGGGATTCTTATATAGAAATGTGAAATTTATGTGAAAAGGAGAAATACTCAATGCGTCATTAAGTAAATAAGCCCAGGCTGAGAAATGGAATGACTCTCCCCGGGGGATTATATTCACTATTTTAGGATTATTCAGAAATGGACTGTATAAGTGCTTCTCAAGAGCCAAAAAGCACCATATTATCACTAAAAGCGAACAATGCAAGTGGAATAAAAACAAATAATTCGACTTTTTCTCTTATTAAACTATTGAAATATCTTGCTGGGGTGTTATAATGAAACATAATTTCATAACGATACACTCATATAATCGCGGGAATATGGCCTGCAAGTTTCTACCGGACTGCCGTTAACAGTCTGACTATGGGTGAGCAATGGGAGGCATTGGGATCTTTTGCTGTTGCCCCTGCCTTATAAAAGCCTGAAGGGATTGCTTCACTCATTTTTTTGCAGTGAGTGATTTCCTTCAGGCTTTTTTATTTTTCTATTCATAGGGAGGATAATGATGAAACTACTAGAAGAAACAATCAAAAGAGAAGGACGGGTGCTGTCTGACAGTGTCCTTAAGGTAGACTCGTTTCTCAACCATCAGATCGACCCTTTCCTGATGAAGGAAATAGGCAAAGAGTTTGCAGCACGTTTTGCAGGGGAGGCTATTACGAAGATTCTTACGCTGGAATCGTCAGGGATTGCTCCGTCTGTCATGGCTGGGATCGAGCTTGGGGTGCCCGTGCTGTTCGCGAGAAAAAGAAAATCATTGACTCTCTCAGAAGGGCTGCTTTCCGCCAGTGTCTATTCTTTCACAAAGCAGGAGTCCAACGAGATTTCAGCATCTTCCAAATATCTTGGCGCTGATGACAGGGTCCTTATCATTGACGACTTCCTGGCCAATGGCCAGGCTGCTTTGGGGCTCATCGAACTTGCCGGACAGGCCGGGGCTTCAGTTGCGGGCGTTGGAATCGTTATTGAAAAGTCCTTCCAGGAAGGACGCAGCCTGCTGGAAGAGAAAGCTGTCAAAGTGGTTTCCCTTGCACGGATCCAGTCGCTTGGGAATGGAAGCATCACATTCTTGGAAAATAGCAGGGAGGCATCAACACGATGAAAAACTCACCATTTAAAATAGCTTCATTGGGAATCCAGCATGTTTTAGCCATGTATGCAGGTGCTGTCATTGTACCCCTTATAGTGGGGGGGGCCCTGGGGCTGTCAGGAGAAGAGCTGACATATCTTGTTTCCATTGATATCTTAATGTGCGGAGTGGCGACGATCCTCCAGGTATGGCGCAATCAATTCTTCGGCATCGGCCTTCCGGTTGTGCTTGGCTGTACGTTTACCGCAGTCAGCCCGATGATTGCGATTGGCGGGCAATATGGCATTACAGCTATTTATGGATCTATTTTGGTTTCGGGCCTTTTTGTTATACTGGTAGGAAAATATTTCGGAAATCTTGTGCGTTTCTTCCCTCCGGTTGTAACAGGCTCGGTTGTTACCATCATTGGTATCACACTTATCCCGGTTGCCATGAATAATATGGCTGGCGGCGAAGGCAGTGCCGATTATGGTTCGCTTTCCAATCTGGCCCTTGCATTTGGAACTTTATTCTTCATCATTATTTTGTATCGCTTGTTTACCGGATTTATCCGCTCTGTTTCAATCCTGCTAGGACTATTTGCTGGAACAGCCGCTGCATTCCTGATGGGGAAATCAGATTTCTCGGCAGTGGGTGAGGCTTCATGGTTCCATATGGTCCAGCCTTTCTATTTCGGGATGCCGACATTTGAACCGGCAGCAATCCTGACAATGATCATTATCGCGATGGTCAGCCTGGTTGAATCAACAGGCGTTTATTTCGCCCTGGGGGATATTTGCGGCAAGAAGCTGGATAAGAAAGACCTGGCAAACGGCTACAGGGCAGAAGGGCTTGCGATTGTCCTTGGCGGGCTGTTCAATGCATTTCCATATACAACGTATTCTCAGAATGTCGGCCTTCTCCAGCTGTCAGGTGTGAAAACCAAGAATGTCATTTACACAGCGGGCGTATTCCTTGTCCTCCTTGGCCTGGTTCCAAAAATCGGCGCCATGACTACAGTCATTCCATCAGCTGTATTGGGCGGCGCAATGATTGCCATGTTTGGGATGGTCATCGCCTATGGAATCAAAATGCTCAGCCAGGTGGACTTTTCTTCACAGGAAAATCTGCTGATCATCGCCTGCTCTGTCGGAATGGGGCTTGGAGTCACAGCAGTTCCAGGCCTGTTCGCTGAAATGCCTGAGAGCATCAGGATCCTGACAGATAACGGCATTGTAGCGGGAAGTTTGACGGCTATTGCACTCAATCTTGTATTCAATGTAAAAACCTCCAAAGCAAAGAACGCGGCCTCTAAGCTTGAAGAGAAGGCAGCATAATAATAGCCAGCCATCCCGCTTTTAATGGGGATGGTTTTTTTGTGAAACATATTCTCATGATAAACGTATTGAATAATATGAAACTTAAAGGAGGAATGAGAGTATTGAAGATAATCTTCCGGCTGTTCATGTTTGCAGTGACAGTCCTTTCGCTTGCAGGCTGCTCCTTTCTGGAAGAGGCTGCCGGCACTGCAGAGTATGCCAATAAAGCTGCAGAGCATATTGAAAAGCTGAATGCATTTGCCGAGGATGCCCCGGGGATGATTGAAGTAGCTGCCGGGGATTCAGAAATCCGGCACCAGCTTGAGGAAAGGCTGATTATTCTTAAAGAGGATATTGAGAACTTTATTCAGCTTCAGGATATACCTGCTCCCGCTGAGGCCATTCATGAGGAGCTGGCTGCCAAAAATGAAGAGCTGCTGGAAGAAATCAATCTGGCTTTAGATGGCGGCAATCTGGCCCTTGATCAATTGGAAAACTCAGAAATGATTAAAACAATAAATGATGCATCTGCCCTGCTGAACCGGATTGAAGGGCTGATGAATTAACTGATAAAAGGGCATCGCCATGATGCCCTTTTAACTTGTCATTTTCCTTCCAGCAGCTCTTCCGTAAATTTAATGCTCTTTTCCAGCCTCTCCCGGTAGCTGCCGTTGATTATTTTATAGCACACATGATGTTCATCAAGAAGAGATTTCAGAAGGAGATGATTCTTCCAGCGCAAATCCTGATGCCCGAAGCTTCTTGTTCCGTCATCGACCCAATCTACATCCGGCTCCAATAAAAGCCATAAATCATACTCCTGCAGTCTGGCCATTTCATCGAGCACAGGCTGTCTTTTATTCAGATAGGCGTGAGAGAAAAACTGGGTGGTGATTGCCTCAGTATCAACAAAAAGGATTTTGTCTGCCAGCTTCAGCTGCTTCCATTCCTCCAGCTTATGGGCATATGCAATATGGGGGTAGTCTTCCGGTACTGTTATTCCCTCGCATCCTCCAAGTTCTTCATAAAAGGTCCGGCCATACTCCTTCACAAAAGAAGTATTATAAATCTGGGCCATATTGGCTGTCAGCGTGGATTTTCCGCAGCTTTCAGTCCCGGCAATCACCACTTTTTTGACGAAATGCGGCCGGACACATTTAGGCACCATATCCCAATGCTTCAGCACACCATCTTTCCTGAACATCGTACCTGATACCGGATACCTTTTTCTCTCCGGATCTATGAGGATATGCTCAGCTTCCGGGTAAAGACGGGAAAAAATCGGGCCGTAATCCGGCTCTGAGCTGAACACAAAATCGATCGGACTGCCGATTGCGGCACGGATCTTTTTTGCGCCATTTTCCCAATCGGAGAAAGAGCCGGTCTGTTCATCATAAATTTCATGGACATGTACATGCGGCAGCTCCCTGGTCAGCTGTTTCCACCAGCGGAGCCGCAGTGTAAAGCTGACATGCTCTGCACAGCCGCCTTCAAAAAGCTTTCTTTCATAGTCGCTGTCGTGTGAGATGATGACATGAAGCTCGTCAGCTGTTGCAGCTGCCGCCGTCATGCTGTATACATGGCCAAGATGGGGGAAAGGCAGGAACTTTCCCCCGTACATACCAATTGTTTTTTTCTTCAAACCGCTGCAGCTCCCTGTTTTTTATAAAGTTTCGTCCAATTTATATACCCATAAATGCTGTTAAACAAGAATGCCGTCCACATGACGAGCATAGATATATCATTGCCCCCTGTTGAAATCAGAGCATTAAACCAGAGGATGACCGACAGGACATTGACAAGGATCCATAGAAGCCACTGCTCGGCGAATCTTCTCAGCATCAATATCTGTGCTGTTACGGAAAGGACATTTGTGGCAGAGTCAATATAAACAGATCTCCCCCCCAGATAGTCAAGGAGGAGGGCATATAGAAAAATGGACACCAGCACAGTAATTCCGAGAAGGGACCATCCCTTGGAATCAAGCGTCTTAACCTTCACATCTTCCCCTTTTATGCTGTCCTTTGTCATATTCTTTCTCCAGAGATAAATGCCGATAAACTGAATGGGAAAATAGAACAGGCCATTGAGCATGGCTTCCCCATACAGCCCGTAGGTATAGGAAATATAAGCATATGTCCCTGTCTGGATAATGCCGAAATAATAGTTTGCGATTTTTCCCTTTGCTACGAGGACAACACAAAGCATCCCGGCCAAAGAAGAAATAAGGCCAAGAAGGGAATCCTGCCAGGCAATAAACAAATACACATTAATAAGTGTAAAAACAAGAAGCCAGCTTATTTCAAATATCGTCCAATCGCGGAATATTTTCATGGTTTCCTCCTATGAAAGCAGATGCGGCCATACAGCCTAAAACTTATTATAGGTGATTATTTTCTGAAAAGGGATTAAATTTCCTGTTTTTTTTCCATGGAAGCTTAGCAGAGGAACATTTTGTTTTTTAATAAATAAAATATAATTGCAGCAATACAGAATGAGGGTGAAGAAGTGGAAAAGTTCTATTGCGAGCATTGCAGGCTCCTTTACAATGAAGAGGGAAGCTGTAAAGTATGCGGTTCTGCTGCAGGCAAGAAAATTATCATAAACGTCCAGGCACAGGAGCTTTCATCTGATAAATCCAAGGAATAGGCTGGAAGGGGGCCGGCAGCGTGCCCTTTTTCCTGCATGAGGCAGAGAGTTAGGTGTCCTGGCATGCTGTATGTTAAAATTTATATGAATTTTCTAAAAAGGGTGATGGATATGTATTTGCCTGATTTCAGGGTAGAAGGGAAAAAGGCATTAGTGACCGGTGCGGGGCGGGGAATAGGACGGGCCCTTGCAATTGGGCTGGCAGAAGCGGGTGCAGATGTAGCCCTGATGGCAAGAACGAAGGCCGATCTGGAGGAAACCGCCGCAGAAGTGAGGAAGACTGGCAGGGAGGCCATTGTCATCCAGGCTGATGCAGCCAAAAGGGAAGATGTACATAATGCAGTCAAAACCGCTGCAGAACATTGGGGAAGACTGGATATTGCCGTCAATAATGCAGGCATGAATATCCGTTCAAAAGCGCTTGATGTAACAGATGAAGAATGGCAGACAATCATGGATACTAATCTCAAATCCGCATTCATGGTCTCCCAGGAGGCCGGAAGGGTTATGAAGGACAGCGGGACACCGGGCAGGATCATTACGATTGCCTCAGTTGCCGGACATGTTGCTTTAAGGACGGGAGTTGTGTATGCAGCAACAAAAGCCGCATTAATCCAGATGACTAAAGTACTTGCCATGGAATGGGGCCCTTACAACATCAACGTCAATGCAATAGGTCCGTGGTATTTTAAAACGCCGCTTACAGAAAAGCTCCTTGCAGATCCGGAATATCTGCAGGAAATATTGGATGTGACGCCGCTGAACCGGGTCGGCGAGCTGGAGGAGCTGGTTGGTCCGACAGTATTCCTGGCGAGTGCTGCCGGCAGCTATGTGACCGGCCAGACACTATTTGTTGACGGCGGCATGACGATTAAAGGATTTTAGACAGAATAGTCAAATCCCCCGGCGATGTGCCGGGGGATGTCTATTCCTTTTATCCAGCTAATAGGCGTCCGCTGCGGCTATTCAAGCATCAGGACGACCATCAGCTCACCTGCGCCTGAAAGCTTTACAGGCAGGCTGTAGGCCTTCTCAAACCCATAGACCTTCGTCTCGCCTACAAGGACCGTAGGGGGAGTGATATCAATCTGAAGGCCCTGCCCTGATAAGTTAATAGATAGATTGCCGGCAATCATATTTCCGAGTTCACCCGCGAAAGATTCCAGCATTTCACCTTCCAGCAGCATTCCAAACATAGCTTCGCCGATTTTGCTGAAAGCCTGCTCTTCTCCATCTATAATGACTCTGCCCCGCAAATCGCCCGTCATTCCAATCAGCACACCAATGCTATGCTGTGTAAAGGGCTGTGAAAATTGCGCCGGCTCCTCAACTGAAGATTCAAAAGGAAAAACACTTTTAATTGATTCAATAGTCCCACTAATGATATCTTCAACATTTTTTGTCAATGACATGAATGATCCCTCCAGCAACCAGCTAACATTAATATTAACATAATTTCCCGCTGCTGGTAGTAAGTTTTTTGCAAAAACGTATCTTATTATTTCCCAAAGGCTGTGGGTCAAAAGTCTCTGGGCTGAAAGTATCGCTTCTGGTGGATATTAATTGGAAAAGATTAAATAATGAATGCCCCAGTAAAACAATATATAATAAAAGAGCACAGCAACTCCTTCAAAACGTGAAGCTTCCTCCAGGCGGGGAAGCTTTTTTTTGTCCGTGCTCCCGCTGTTCCTGCTGCATCCCGAAAGCCGTGCCAGATGAGAAACTGTGTATAATCCTTCTTTGTTTGGAAAAATTAACAAGGAATTGTTTATAGAGCGAGGAGCGTATAAAAATGCCAGCTATCATCTCGGCTGCCGAAGCCATTCCTGCCCACAGGCTGGAGCAGGGACAAGTAATGGAGTTTGCAAGGGACTTGTTTTCGGAGTCCTTCAAGGATGTTGAAAGGCTTTTAAAAGCCTTCCATAATGGCCAGATACATAAGAGGCATTTTGCCAAAGGAATGGACTGGTACAGGAGAGAACATTCTTTTGAAGAAAAAAATGAGGCTTTTATTGAGTGTGCGGTAGAGCTTGGGGCAGAAGCCATCCGGAATTGCCTCCATGACAGACAGTTCCTGGGACGAAAAATAGATTATTCGGAGATTGATGCCATATTCATGGTGACAAGCACCGGAATTTCCACTCCAAGCCTGGACGCAAGAATCATGAACGTCCTGCCTTTTTCACAGCATACAAAAAGGATCCCTTTATGGGGGCTCGGCTGTGCCGGAGGAGCGTCAGGGTTATCAAGGGCTTATGAGTACTGCCTTGCTTATCCAAAGGCGAAAGTGATTGTCCTGGCAGTCGAGCTTTGCAGCCTGACCTTCCAGAAAAATGATCGGAGCAAAAGCAATCTGATCGGCACTTCTTTATTTGCAGACGGTGCTGCATGTGTCTTAATGGCCGGTGATCAAGCGGAATTGGTTAATATGGAGCGTTCTCACGCCATTCCAAGGATAATAGGCACAGCTTCGACAACCATGCCTGATTCCCTTGACGTAATGGGATGGGATGTGAGGAACGAGGGTCTCTATGTAGTGTTTTCCAAGGATATTCCCTCCATTATTGAAAACTGGCTCAAGCCCAATGTAGAAAGCTTTCTGAAAAGGATGGACACCAGACTGGACGAAATAGATCATTTTGTTGCTCATCCCGGCGGGAAAAAGGTGCTGGATGCCTATGTCACCAGCCTGCAGTTTTCTCCCCACATGACAGATATATCCCTTCAGGTGCTGAAGGAGTTCGGCAATATGTCTTCAGCTACAATCTTGTATGTACTGAGAAGATTCATGGAAAAAGGGAAGGCAGGCGAGCTTGGGATTGCGGCAGCACTGGGGCCGGGCTTCAGCTCTGAACTGCTATTGCTGAGGTGGGAATGATATGGGTTGGTTCACTGTTTTTATTTTGATCATCATGCTCCAAAGGGTCGGGGAACTGGCAGTAGCCAGAAGCAATGAAAAATGGATGAAAAGCCGGGGAGCCCTTGAGTTTGGCAAGGGGCACTACAGTATAATGGTCATGATTCATGCTTCTTTCTTTCTTTTTTACAGTTTTGAGGTTTCGTGGGGGAGCAGGACCCTTTCGTCCTTGTGGCCAGCAATTTTGACAGTGATCATAATCACTCAGGCTGGCCGGCTCTGGGCACTGCTTTCCCTGGGGAAGTACTGGAATACAAAAATCCTGGTTATACCCCATGCCAATGTGGTCATGAGAGGGCCTTACCGGTTCATCCGGCATCCGAACTATGTAATTGTAACCTTGGAATTCCTCGCTTTTCCTCTGATGTTCCAGGCGTATTGGACATTGGCCGTATTTTCAATTCTTAATCTAGCCATCCTCTCAGTCAGGATACCTGCGGAAGAACAGGCTCTCAGCGGCCTGACTGAATACCGGCAAAAATTGCGGCGTAACCGTTTTCTTCCTGGAAGAAAACGAATTTCTGAAGAAAGCAGTTGAAAATGATTATCATTGATGATAAACTTCTAAATGAGGCTGAATATTATTCTCAATTGAAAAAATAATTCAACCAAGGACGGTGTTACATATGGTATCTGTTTTTATTATTGGTGTGATCGCTGTATACTCGTTTGTAATGAAGCACGTCTTAAGCCATGTTGCTAAGCCGCAGACAGTGAAATAAAATATTCCAGGCCCTTTCCCTTTAAGGAAAGGGTTTTTTGTTTAGTTTTTTTAGCTTATAAGAGCTCCTTCCGCACGGCCTGGCAGCTGCATAGTTATAAATATATGAAAAGAGCGAATTATCGTTTAAAATGATAGTAAATTCATAAAAGCAAGGAGAAGTATCGGATGTCATTCACATTGCCTGAACAGCGGACAGCAGAGAAGCTCAACAAAGCCGCTGCCTTTCATGATTATTTAGCAGAACAGAAAGATGCCCAAACAGCAGAAAAGGCGGGCCAGCTTGCCAGAAAAATCAGCCGGGATGAGTTTACTATTGCTTTTTGCGGCCATTTCTCAGCCGGAAAATCAAGCATGGTCAATAAAATCATCGGTGAAGACCTCTTGCCGTCGAGCCCGATCCCTACCAGCGCCAATTTAGTGAAAATTAAAGCGGGGGAGGATTATGCCAAGGTCTATTTTAAAGAAGGTAATCCCCGCCTCTATCCTGCTCCATATGATTATGAGCGTGTAAAGCAGTATTGCCGGGATGGCGGCCAGATCCACTCGATCGAAATCAGCAAGCCGGGAACAATCCTCCCGGAGAATATCGCAGTCATGGATACACCGGGAATCGATTCGGCAGATGATGCCCACAGAATTTCAACAGAATCTGCCCTTCACCTTTCCGACCTCATTTTTTACGTGATGGATTATAATCATGTCCAGTCAGAGCTTAATTTTCTGTTTACAAAAGAGCTTGCTGCTGCTGGAAAAGAGATTTATCTGATCATCAATCAGATTGATAAACACCGTGAAGAAGAAATAAGCATGGCAAAGTTCAAAGCCAGTGTGAGAGAGTCATTTTCTTCCTGGGGGGTTCAGCCTGAACATATTTTCTATACCTCACTAAAGCAAGAGGAACATCCTCATAATGAGTTCGGAAAGCTGCGCCAATTCATCCATGAAAAGATGGCTTTAAGCAGGGAATTGCTTCCCCGGGCAGCAGAGGAAGCTATAAAAAGGCTCGCTGATGAGCATATCCGATTCCTGGAGGCGCTCGATGAGTCAGAAGAACAGCGTTTGAACGGAATATTGGAAGGGCTTCCGGGACAGCGGAGAGAGACTCTAGAAAAGGACGCTGCTGCTTTGGCGGATAAGCTCAATAAGAGAAAGGCAGAAAGGGATTCTTTCCAGGAACACCTTGGAAAGGAGCTGGAAAAGGTCTTAAAGAATGCTTACCTGATGCCTTACCAGACAAGGGAGCTTGCAGAAAAGTATCTCGAATCCCGTCAGCCGGGATTTAAAGTCGGCCTGTTTTTCTCACGCCAGAAAACCGGGGAGGAATCAGCCCGCCGCCTTGATGCCTTTTATCAGGACCTTCATGACCGGGTAAGGTCGGAGCTGGTCTGGCATATAAAGGAAGTGTTTTCAAGAACGATAAAAGAAAAAGAGCTGCTTGATCCGGAACTGCTGGAAGCGGTGCAAAGCTTCTCCATCCCGTTTACAGCACAAATGATCGAACAGACTGTGAAAAGCGGAGCCATGCTGACAGGTGAATATGTGCTTAACTATACAGAGGATGTTGCCTCAGCGGTCAAAAAAACGGCTAAGGATCATTTCGAACAAATCAAAAACATCATGATCCAAAAAGCGGCAGAAAATTCTTCCGAAGCAATTGAAAAATCAGAAGCGGAATACAGGGAAGTCAAAGGTCTTGCAGAGGCGTGGATCAGCCTGAATGAAATGAAAGAAAAACAGCTGGCTGCAAAAATGAGGCTGGAGCAGGTAATCCATGAAGACTATCCTTCTGATCAGCTCAGTGCCAGCGCAATCGAGCTGACAGCAGACACAGAAACAGCCGAAGTGGCGCCGGATGAAGAAGAAGACTTTTTGGATAAGGTGAACGATAAAGCTGAGATGGAAGAAGAAGAGATTCAATTTGCCGGGCGAAGCGCAGATCCGGATGACATAATCAAAAAGCTATTATTTACAGCTGAGAAATTGAAGGGCGTTCCCGGCTTTTCCAAGACGGCTGCCGAATTGGCCAGAAAAGCAGCGCGGCTGAAGGACAAGGACTATACGGTTGCATTATTCGGAGCCTTCAGTGCCGGCAAGTCATCGTTCGCAAATGCGCTGATTGGCGAAAGGCTGCTGCCGGTTTCGCCAAATCCGACTACAGCAGCAATCAACAAGATCAGGCCTGTCGATCATGATCATACCCATGGCACAAGCCTGGTGCATTTTAAAACAGCCGAGGTCCTTTACGGAGATGTCAATCGTTCCCTTAAGGCTTTCAATGAACAGGCAACAGATCTTGAAGATGCCCTGCGAAAAATAGGAAAGCTGAGTGAAGCAGGGGATCTGAACAGCAGTGAAAAAACCCATCTGGCTTTCCTGAATGCCTTTTCGAAAGGTTATCCAGATTACCGTGCCAAGCTGGGAGATACGATGACAGTGAGTCTGGCAGAATTCGGGGCCTTTGTGGCAGATGAAGAGAAATCCTGTCTGGTGGAGCTGATTGAGGTGTTTTATGACTGCCCATTGACGAGGCAGGGCATCACCCTTGTCGACACTCCTGGAGCCGATTCCATCAATGCCCGCCATACAGGTGTTGCATTCGATTATATAAAAAATTCAGATGCCATCCTTTTTGTCACCTATTATAATCATGCATTTTCAAGGGCTGACAGGGAATTCCTCATCCAGCTTGGAAGGGTGAAGGAGTCTTTTGAACTCGACAAAATGTTCTTTGCCGTCAATGCAGTAGATCTCGCCTCAAGTGAGGAGGAGATGGAGTCTGTGCTCCGCTATGTGGAAGATCAGCTGACTCAGTACGGCATTCGCCGGCCGCATCTGAATCCGGTCTCAAGTCTGCTTGGACTTCAGGAGAAGCTGGGAGAGGCAGCCGGCAAATCTTATTTGGCAGAGTTCGAGGAACGGTTTTATTCGTTCATTTCCAGCGAGCTCTCTGCCATTGCCGTAAACTCGGCTGAAAATGAATGGGAACGAGCCATCGGTCAGCTCAGGAGTTTTATCCGCTCTTCCCGGGTAGATGAGTCGGCAAAGCAGATGAAACGCGAGAAGATAGCAGGGGAGAAGGCTGGAGTCCGGGATATTCTTGAAAAAGGCTCTTCCCTGATGCTGAAGAAAAGACTTGAGCAGGAAGCGGATGAGCTCATCTTTTACATTAAGCAGCGGGTATTTTTCAGGTTTGGCGATTTTATCAAAGAAGCCTTTAATCCTTCTGTCCTGAAAGATGATGGAAGGAATATGAAGAAAGCGCTCCAGGATGCCCTGGCAGACTTCCTCAGCTCTTTCGGATTTGATTTTGCCCAGGAGATGAGGGCGACCTCGCTGAGACTTGAGGTATTTGCCGGCAAGCTGGCAAAGGAAGCCCAGGCCTCCCTGGTATCTTCCATCAGCAAAATCAGCGGAGACATTACTTTTACAGAATTTGAAGTCTCCAGCCATCCAGGGCTTGATTTCACATCCGCTTTTTCGGACCTGGAGCCCGGACTGTTCAAAAAGGCTTTAAGCTATTTTAAAAGCCCTAAGACATTCTTTGAACAGAATGGCAGAAAACAGCTGGGCGAGGAACTGCACAAAGTGCTGGATGGACCGGCTGACAATTATCTGGCTTCCGAGAGCAGCAGGCTGAAAGACTATTATGCACGCATTCTGGAAGAAGAATACCGAAAGCTGACTGCCGAAATGGCAGATCAGGCAGCAGAATACTATGAAGGGATTTCCGCAGCGCTGAGTGATGAAATTCCTCTTGATAAATTGATTGAACTGGAACGCTCACTCGTCCAGTTCACATCTGGCAGTAAAGGGTGATCACGTGAAGGAATGGCTTCAGGATCTGGAAAAGAAGCATAACATCACCATATATTATGCATGTGAAGCAGGAAGCCGCGCCTGGGGAACGGCTTCCGAACAATCGGATTACGATGTTCGTTTTATTTACAAATACAATGAGGTACGCAGCTATTTAGCGTTAAAGCCTGAACAGCAGACAATTGTCCATGCCTCGCCGGCAGACTCGGCAGGCTGGGATTTGTTCAAGGCTTTCAGCCTGCTGGAAAAATCGAATCCGAGCCTTTATGAATGGGCGTATTCGCCAATCGTCTATATTGACAGGCAGGATTTTGCCAGCCGTCTCCGGAACTTCATCAGTGAAGAATATTCTTCTTTTAAGCTTGCAAAGCATTATCAGGGACTGATGGTTCGGAACTTAAAAGAAATCTCGGGCAGGGAATTGACGCCAAGGAGGCAGAAACAGCTGATTCACGCTGCAAGATCCGGCCTGCTGGCAGGAATGCTGTCAAAAAAAATGAAAGCTGTGCCTTGGTCCGATCTCTTTGCCTGTGCTCCTGAAGGACAGGACTTTGCCCAAATACTGCCATACTATCATATCCTTGGAGAATCAAAGGCGAGCGGCAGACTGATAAAGGAAAGTGAAAGAGCAGAATTGGAGATCCTTTTATACCGGCAGACAAACCAGCTGGACATTCCGGCGGGGGAGGCTGGCAAAAGGGAAAATACCAGGGGGAAGCTGAACCAATGGCTTTGGGAACTTCTCAATATTTAGGGGGAAATGATGGGGAAATCATTTCATGCTTGTGCTACCTGCATCCATTTCCAGGCAGAAAGGGCCGGGGGAAAAATGGAGTACCGGTGCAGGCGGCTCGGCTTTGACACATTGCCATATTACCAGTTCAATTGCTGGGATCCAAAGGAAAATGTCAGGAAACTGATGGAGAAAAGGGAAGGGGGAAAAGAAAATGAAATGGGTGAAAGAACTGAATGAGGTGATAGAAGGGCTCGGCAGCGAAGACGTCAGGTTTTGTGATTGCCGGTTCAGTCTGGGGGAGCCGGAAAAAGGGGAAAAGGCCTATCTTGAAGAACATATCCCGGGCGCTGTTTATTTTCATTTGGAAAAGGACCTTTCCGGACAAGTGTCAAAGCATGGCGGAAGGCACCCCCTCCCGGATATGGATGATTTCAAGGGAAAACTTGAACAGGCGGGAATCTCCAATCATTCAACTGTCATTGCTTATGACGGCGGAGAAGGGGCGTTTGCTGCAAGATTATGGTGGCTGCTCAAATATGCCGGCCACGAAAACGTCTATGTCCTGAATGGCGGCTTCAAAGAATGGAAGAAGGAAGGACAGCCTGTGACAAAAGAAATTCCCCACATTGTGAGGAGTGAATATGCCTTAAGCCTAAATGCTGAGATACTGGCTGATACAGAAGAGGCAACAAAGGTTTCCGAGGCAGAAAGCAAGAAAACCTTAATAGATTCACGGGAGGCAAAACGCTATCTGGGAATAGAGGAGCCTATTGATAAAAAAGCTGGCCATATTCCCGGAGCAGTCAATTATCCATGGACAGACGGATTCGCTAGCGGAAAATACAGGAATGCGGAAGAACAAAGGAAAAGATTCAGCAGCATCAGACTGGAAGATCCTGTCATTGTTTATTGCGGTTCAGGCGTCACGGCCGCCCCGAATTTCATTGCTTTAAAGGAAGCAGGCTATGAAAATGTAAAGCTGTATGTCGGCAGCTTCAGCGACTGGATTTCCTATCCGGAGAATCCAGTAGCTCAGGCAGCTGGCAAATAAAAAGAAAATCCCTCAAAAAGGGATTTTTTTACTTTTTCTTCTGTTGTATAATTGAGAAGGTTCTGAAATTTTAATAGGGGGATCTTTTTTCATGAGCACAGGCTATACCATTACAAAAAAGAGAAAAACGGAAAAGAGCCAAATCTTTGTTTCATGTGCGATCATCTTGATTTTGTCGTCATGTTTTGTGCCGATTTTCATTCTGATACCACTGCAGGAGATCCTGTTTTCACCATCAGGCGAATGGTTCTTTGAACCCTTAAGGGCTGCTTATGGCGTTTTCATTGCCGGCCTGCTGCTGCTGGCAGCCATATGCATAACTGCAGCTGTACTGCTCAGCAAGCAGAGAATGACAGCAGGATTGAAAGGGTTATTGGCAGGCAGTGCTATTATTGGTGTGCTGCTCATCCTGCTTAGTACAGACGGGTATCATTATGCAGACCAGAAGGGCATTACAATCGATCCTATTTTTTCGCTGAAGGAAAAAACATACACATGGGATGAAGTGGCAGCTGCGGAGCAGACAGCCAAACTATCAGGAGGAATAGCAACTGATGACAAATTCATTGTGACCTTTAAGGATGGAAAGAAATATTCCATGGTGCTGAATAACAATGTAGTCAAAGCAAGGGTTGCCATGCAGTATGTACTCAAAGAAAAAGGAATAGAAGTCATTAAAAAAGACCCGCAGGCAGAGTGATGGACCTATAAACAGAAAGGCCTTTACAAGGCCTTTTTCCCGTTAAAGGAACCTAAATCTTTACAGGGAAGCCGTGTCTTCATCCATGTTATAATAGTGAAATATGAAGAGAAAAGGGGCTGTACATGATGAATGAAAATAAACCTTCCCTGCTGCTTGTTGATGGCATGGCACTGTTATTCAGGGCGTTCTTTGCAACTGCTGTCACCGGCCAGTTTATAATCAATTCAAAAGGGGTTCCGACTAATGCGATTCAGGGATTTCTGAAGCATTTTTTCACAGCCGTATCATCCTTTAAGCCAACACATGTGGCTGTTTGCTGGGATATGGGCAGCAAAACCTTCAGGACTGAAATGTTCAGCGGCTATAAAGCAAACCGCTCAGAAGCGCCAATCGAATTGCTTCCTCAGTTTGATCTGGTCAAAGAAGCTGTAGAAGCTATGGATATTCCCAATATCGGGCTGGCCGGGTTTGAAGCTGATGACTGCATCGGCACGATTGCGAGAAACCTTCAGCCGGAGGCCAGGGTTTCTATCCTGACGGGCGACCAGGATATTCTGCAGCTCCTTGACAAAGATATTTCGGTCATCCTGCTTAAAAAAGGGTTTGGCAATTATCTTGTCCATACAGCAGATACCTTTTATGAAGAAAAAGGGATTACGCCAAGGCAGATGATCGACCTCAAAGCTTTTATGGGAGATCCAAGCGATAACTATCCTGGGGTAAAAGGAATCGGCGAAAAAACAGCATTAAAGCTTTTGCAGCAGTTCGAACATGTGGATGGCGTTATCGAGAATCTGGACAAGCTCACAAAAGCGCAAAAAGCTAAAATTGAAGAGGGGCTTGAAATGCTCCATCTAAGCAGGCAACTGGCAGAGATTAAATGCGATGTTCCAGTCCAATGTGTCCTGGATGATGCTGTTTATAAAATCAATCAGCAAAAGGCGATGGAAAAGTTCAGTGAACTGGAATTAAGGGGGCTGTACAGGCATCTCGAAAAGCTTGAGGAAAGCAAGAGCCTTGCCTGAGTTCTGCAGATATAAGATTGGAGGAGCTGCCACAGCTGCAGCTCCTTTTGCTGTTATTTCGTATTTTTCTTTTTTGCAGCATTCTCAAGCTTGCTTTTTGGCTCTTCAGCAAACTCGGCATCCTGTCCGTAGCCTTGGGGATTGACGCCAGGGGCTTTTTTCCCCCTGTTGGCATGGGCGTTTTTACTCACGTGCATTCACCTCCGGAAAAGTGATGCAGCTGCTGATTATTGCACCTGCAGCTTTAGTATTTGCCAAACGAATATTTAAACCCCCTCATCTTCACAATATAAAATGAGGTGATGGCCATTGAATAAAGGAGTCATTGTAGCGCTGCTAAGCATCATCATTGCCCAGGGCATGAAAATACCTCTCCACTTTTTAAAGAAAAGGGAATGGAAGCCGGGTTTGTTTTTCCAGACAGGCGGGATGCCGAGCTCCCATTCAGCAGGCGTGTCCTCCCTGACTACATTTATCGCCCTGAAACGCGGGCTGCCGACAATTGATTTTGCTCTGTCTCTTGTATTCGGCCTGATTGTCATGTATGATGCGCAGGGAATTAGGAGGCAAACGGGCGAGCTGACCTTGAAGGTTAACTCTATGGAAGAGCTGATGGACAAAGTCCACAAAGATGAAGCAGTGGAATTCAGTGAAGAAAAACCGAAAAAGCTTAAAGAAATGCTCGGGCATCAGCCACAGGAAGTGCTTGGTGGCGCCCTGCTTGGAATCCTTACCGGTTCGGCAGGCTATCTGCTCTCAAAAAAAGATAGAAAATTGTCGAAATTTAAGGTAAAATTTAGAAGATAGGATGACAAGATTCAGGGAGCTGCAGCATATTGAAAACCGTTGAAGAATATTTGACTCACCTTGAAAGCAAAGGCTTTCAATTCCGTGAAGACGCAAAAGGATTTGTATACTTTGGCAAGCAATATACGAATGCATCGGATGAACTGGCAAATGCCGCTATCGAAATAACACTAAAAGCACAAAAAGCCTTTGACGGGAGCTTTTATGTATCCCTGCTGGAAATGCTGATGGCCAATGGGATCACTACCCGCAAAGAAGCGCTCCATTTCATCAAACAAAAAGAGCTTTTGGCTATATAAGCCAGAGGGGAGGCCCGTGCCTCTCCTCTTTTTTATCCTGCAGTTTGAATTGGTGCAGCTGAAAAAGAAATATAGGCCCTGGCAAGTGCCAGGGCCTTATCGTCTCTTTACACAGCATTCAGCCGTGCTTTCTGCTGTTTTCTATATTAAGCGGATTTTTGCTCGCGCGCCACTTCCCTTTTTTCCTTCCTTGAAGGCAGCTCTGCATAGACCATTCCCGCAAAAATCAGCCCGCATCCAGCAAGGGCCGAAATCGTAAGGCGGTCCCCTGCCCAGAGATAGCCGGCTGCCGCTGCAAAGACAGGCTCCATTGCAAAGATAAGCGCCACTCTTGTGGGAGTGGTGAATTTCTGGAAAGCAGTCTGCGCCAAAAAGGCGAGAGCGGTAGCAAATATGGAAGTCACCAGCAAAGCCGTAACAACATTTCCTTCGAGGAGAATATCAGGATTCAGGGCTGACTGCCAATCCTCGAATAAAAGAGCAGAAACACTTGCAAGACCTGACACAGTCAATATTTGAACAACCGTCAAAAGCAGGGCCGGATGGTGTTTGCTGAATTTGCCGGTGAAAATGATATGAAGGGCAAATCCTGCAGCACAGACAAATGTCAGCATATCCCCTTTGTTCAGGGAAGATGCATCTGTCATGGCGAGCAGATAGAGGCCGGCCGCAGCAGCAGCCACTCCGATGACGCTGTTGGCGCCTGGCTTAATTTTCAGCAGAGCAAAGGCCAATAAAGGGACCATTACGACACTTAAGCCCGTAATAAAGCCTGCTTTTGAAGAAGTGGTATAAAGAAGGCCGGCTGTCTGGAAGGCATATCCTGCAAACAGCCAAAGGCCTATGAAGATGCCTGAGGATACCAGCTTCCAATTGAGGCGGGCCAGCTGTTCCCGTTTAAAAATAAAGAGCCACATGGCAAGGAGCATTCCGGCGATAAAAAAACGCACCGCATTGAAAGTGAATGGCTCCAGAAAAGAAATGGCATTCTGGACCAGCACAAAGGTCGCACCCCACACGAGTGCTACCAGAAGAAGGCAGATATCTGCCAAGGATCGGGACTGTGTCATTCAGCGGTCCCTTCTTTCCCATTGTCGCGGACCGCTTTCCTGGCCAGTTCATCCGCTGTTTTATTCTCACTGCTTGGAATCCATTTCATAAAGAAAAGGTCGAACTGCCTGGAGAGGCCCAGAGCTTTTTCCAGCAGACTGCTGTAAAGAGGGTTCTTGACGAATTCCTTCTCGACTGCTGCATTCACAAGCTGGGAATCTGTCCGAAAAGAAACGGTCCTGTAGCCACTTTGCAGGCAAATCTCCAGTGCGTGGATAAAAGCGTGATATTCTGCCTCATGATTGCTCATTTCACCGAGCGGTATGCTATGGCGTTCAACAGTGCCTCCAGCCTTGATGAAAATTCCGGCGCCGCTTGGTCCAGGGTTGCCGGCGCTTGCACCGTCAATATATACTTCGATCATCGCAAATCCTCCATTTAAAAGAATGAAACTTGCTTATCCCGCATGAGAACGGGTAACACTATATGTAAGTTTATCACAGAAACGGTTCTTTCTTATCACCGTGAATGCAAAAAAAGAGTGCCGAGGCACTCTCTTCATTCTATTGGTCGATGGATGTATTCGCCTTATTTGTTTTATGCATTTTCTTGGCAAGATAGCCAAAAGGCGTATCCAGGATGGCAACAAAGAACTTCAGCAGGTAAGTTGTAATGAATATCTGGATCCATTCATTGAAGGGAAAGACCCCTGCAAAAGCAATCCCGGTAAAAACAAGTGTATCAATAAACTGGCTGATGATCGTACTTCCGTTATTCCTGATCCAAAACTGATTGTCTTTGGGGAATTTCCTTTTCAGGAACTGAAAAATATAAACATCCAGGAATTGGCTTGCAAGATAAGCAGCAAGGCTTCCCAGCGCTATTTGCGGAAGAAACGAGAAAATCGTGCTTAATGCACCTTGTGCCATATCAATTTCATGCGGTTTGAAAAGCAGCACCATCTGCATGATCACTGTCATGGACAGAAGTGTCAAAAATCCAAGCCAGACCGCCTTTTTCGCTTCTTCTTTACCGTACTTTTCGTTCAGGATGTCCGTAACAAGGAAGGCGGTGCCATACATGGCATTTCCAAGTGTGGCGGTCATACCGAATATTTCAATTGTTTTTATAACCTGCAGATTGGCAAGTACAGTAGAAAGGCCAATCCAGACAAAAAGTCCGGTTTTGCCGAAAATGCGGTAAAATAATAGGACAAAAGCAAAATTAACTAAAGCAAAAATGAGGCCAAACCATTCGTTAAACATAAGATCCTCCTAGTTTTGATAGTGCGGGAAGTTGCGAACCGCCATATATTTAATTGTCCTTGACCATTATAGCGTGAATATAGAAGGAAAGACACATCTCAGGAGAAGTGAAAGTTTTAGCAATTTTGTGATACTTGTGCACGAACTGGAATAGGTTAAACAAATACTTGATACTGAAGCGAAAGGCGGATACTATGAAATACAAGTTAGAGTGGCTTTACAGGCTGAAAGGAACAGACGGAATCCGGTTCACCTCAGACTGGATGGACGGGGAAACTGCGCTTGAACTCGGCGGAGATCTCGAAAAGGGAGGAAAGGCCCTGGATCTTGAGTTTTTCGATGAGATGGGTACCGGCTGGTCACTGAAGGAAATGAGGAAGCTGCTGGCCGAAGTGGAAGCCGAGCCTCATGACATAACCGTGTACTTTGACGGCGGATTCAATAAAGATACCTATCAGGCAGGACTGGGAGCAGTCATTTATTATAAGCAGGGAAAAAAGAAGTTCCGCATCCGGGCAAATGAAAGAATCAGCGAAATGGAAACCAATAACGAAGCGGAATATGCTGCCATGCATTATGCTGTTACACTGCTGGAAGAAATGGGAGCTCATCATATGACATGCCGCTTCCTGGGTGATTCACAGGTCGTGCTTAAGCAGCTTGAAGGAGAATGGCCCTGTTATGAAGAGAGTTTGAACAGATGGCTTGACCGGATAGAAGAGAAAATAAAAAAACTTGGCCTTGAGCCGAAATATGAGCCTATACCGAGGTCCGAGAATAAAGAAGCGGATAAGCTGGCCAGCCAGGCGCTGGAAGGAAAGCTGATCAACAGCAGAATGCAGATTATATAAAAGCTGGAATATTGTTTTCTGAAGAGGAAAGGAAGGACAGAGTTGGAACGAAAGGATATCTATAAAGAAACAGAAGAGCTTATGGAACAGTACTGCAAAGGCTGCTTTCTCCACAAGTATCACAAAGAAGAAAAAGGGAAGAGGTTCGCTCACCGATTTTGCATTACTCAATGCACAATCGGGGAAAAAATAAAAAAATGCGGCAGCAGACTGTCTTAGAAACAGTCTTCTGCCGCTTTCATTTACCTATGTAAAAAAGGCTGGCAAAATGCCAGCCTTTTTTAATTGGTCTCCAATGGGCCAATATCTATAAGTGCTGATTAAAGTTTTACAACATTAGCTGCTTGAGGTCCGCGGTTTCCTTCAACGATTTCAAAAGAAACTTCCTGGCCTTCTTCCAAAGATTTGAAGCCGTCGCCTTGGATAGCAGTGAAGTGAACGAACACATCGTCTCCGCCTTCAACTTCAATAAAACCAAAACCTTTTTCGTTATTGAACCATTTAACTTTGCCGTTTTGCATGTGAACTTTTCCTCCTAAGCCTTTCAAGACACAGATTGTGTCGAAATAAATATTATCACTAGCAGAATAATTAACTAGTTCTGGAAAACTCAAAAATTATTCTGTTAAATGATGTCTATAATATACACGAAGGAAAATTTCCAGTCAAGGAATAATGCAGAATTTTTACAAAAATCTCTTAAATTTTTTGAATCTTTTGTATTTATGAAAAAAAGGACAAAAAATGATAGGTGGCGTTTCCTGTTTTTGTTAAAATTAAAGCTATAAAATAATTCTGGAGGCAGGGTGAGATGGTGAAAACCTTTAAGGAACCCGGCAGGGAGAAGCCTTTATCTTCAGCAGAAATCGATCGGCTCCTTTTCCAGCTGAAAAGAGACAGGCCAGGACCTCCTGCGTTTGCTTCAGGCTCCATAAGCGATGGAGGAGGCGGGAAGGATACTGCCGGGCTGATCGATCATGCGGTGGGGCAGGTGGAGGATATATTCGCTGGAGCAAGACTAGGGAAGGGTGTTGGAATAACTGCAATCAAAAAAGATATATTGCCTGCCATCCGGACACTTGCGGATATTCCCGGAGTGTCCCATGTTTTCCATCAGCTCGACCGAAAAGACAGATATACCTCGAGCCATGCCGTATGTGTCAGTATGATAGCCGGGATGATCGGACGCTGGCTTGGCATTGGCGGAGCACTGATGGAGGATTTGCTTCTTGGATCCATCCTTCACGATATCGGTAAAATTAAGATTCCGGATGAAATTCTATCAAAACCCGGAAAACTTACTCTATCAGAATATGAAGAAATGAAACTTCATTCTGTTTATGGATATGAAATGGTCAGGGATTTGGATGCTGTAAGCCCGAAAGCAGCCCTTATTGTTCTGCAGCATCATGAAAGAGAAGACGGAAGGGGATATCCGCTGGGCCTGAAAGGAAGGGAAATAGAGCATTTAGCAAAAATTACAGCCATTGCAGACGTTTTTCATGCCATGTCGTCTGCCCGCATTTACCATGAGGCCCTGCCATTTTACCAGGTCATGCGCAAGATGAAGGATGGCGCTTTCGGTTCATTTGAACCTGGTTTTATGCTTATTTTTATCCAAAACCTGATGAACAGCCTGGCCGGTTCTAGGGTCAGGATGACAGACCAGTCAGAGGGCAGGATCCTGATGATTCACCCATATGATCCTTTATCCGCACTTGTGCAGACAGAAGACCGCCTCATTGACTTAAGATACAGCAGGGGGCTGCAAATCGAACGGATATTATGAATAGGAGAGATTGCTTGTCATTTTCAGCCCTTTTTCTCATAAATTATAAAACAGCCGGCTGCATCCTGAATAAAGTGCAGCCTGCTGAAAAACAAAGAAAAAGGTGAGAAGATGTTCAGGTTCTTGATAGGGAATGAGGAATGGATATTAAGATTTTCCCCGAATATCGAGCTGGATCCTGAAATCAAACAGGCTATCTTCAGTTCGCTCATACAGCTGGGCAAAACTTTTGTGCAAAGTTCTCACGGCGATTCCTTTTCTATCATAGATGAACAAATCGGCATGATCATTTTTACTCTCGAGAAAATTCCGTCCCTGATCCTTACTGTATCACATGTGATTCCAAAAGAAAGATGGTATACCCAGTGCAATCTGTCTATAAAGCCATATCAACCCTAAACCGGCGCAGCCGGTTTATTTTTTTTTATTAAATAGATTGACATATCTTACACTGAGGTTAAAATGTTTACCAAGGGAAACTTTTATGTTTTAGTTAAAAATTTATAGTCCTGTTTAAAAAGTGTGCACATCGCTAAAAGAGGTGCATACAATTTAGGACTGAGGATGAAGAAAAACAGAAGGAAGAGGTGTCGGGATTGAAAAAATGGATGATGTTAGCTTTTGCTTTTAGTCTGATTGTGCTGGGGGGATGCTCCGGGAAGACCGCTGAAAGTGAAGGGGATGGAAAGAAGCTTTATATCACCACAACGATCGGGCAGATAGCCGATGCTGTGAAAATAATAGCGGGGGATAAGGCGGAAGTGCACAGTTTGATGGGGCCGGGCACAGACCCCCATCTTTATAAAGCAACACAGGGTGATATGGAGAAGCTTCAGGAAGCGGATATCATTTTTTACAGCGGTCTGCACCTGGAGGGAAAGATGCTTGATATCTTTGAGAAAATGAATGAACAGAAACCCACATACGCCATAGCTGAATCTATAGAACCAGAGAAGCTTTTGGCTGCAGACGGCAGCAAAGCCTATGATCCCCACGTATGGTTCGATATCGATCTATGGAAAACCGCTCTCAAAAAGGCAGAAGAAGGACTGATTAAGGCAGATCCTGATAATGAACAATACTACCGGGAAAATGCAGATGCCTATTTTGCAGAAATGGATGAATTAAAACGATTTGCGGAAAAGGAAATGGCAGGGATTCCGGAAGAACAGCGTGTGCTGGTTACAGCCCATGATGCTTTTGGCTATTTCGGAAGAGCATACGATATGGAAGTGATGGGCCTTCAGGGATTGAGCACTGATGCCGAATACGGACTCGGCGATGTTCAGGCCCTTGTCGATACACTGGTCACGCGTAATATAAAGGCAGTTTTCGTTGAATCGAGCATCTCGGAAAGATCCATCAACGCGGTCATAGAAGGAGCAAAGGAAAAAGGCCATACCGTTTCTATCGGAGGAGAGCTGTTCTCTGACGCAATGGGAGAGGAAGGGACAGAGGAAGGAACTTATCTTGGGATGTATAGGCATAATGTCGATACCATCGCGAAAGCGCTGAAATAGGAGGAAAGGCCATGAATCCAGTAGAAATAAAAAACCTGACAGTCGCATATCAGAAGAAGCCGGTCCTGAGCGATGTAAGCTTTTCGGTCGGGGAAGGAAGCCTGGTAGGAATAATCGGGCCGAATGGAGCCGGAAAATCTACGCTTATTAAAGCCATACTGGGGCTGATTCCGAGAGCTTCGGGGGAGATAAAGGTATACGGCAGAGAATACCGGCCCAAAGACAGGCTCGTTGGGTATGTGCCGCAAAGGGGTACTGTAGACTGGGATTTCCCGACGAATGCGCTTGATGTTGTCCTTATGGGGCGATACGGCCATGTCGGCTGGTTCAAGCGTCCCAAAAGAGCCGATGTGGAAGCAGCAAGGGAATGCCTGCGCAAAGTAGGCATGGAAGCTTTTCAGCACAGGCAGATCAGCCAGCTGTCAGGAGGACAGCAGCAGAGGGTCTTCCTTGCAAGGGCACTTGCACAGGATGCAAGCGTCTATTTCATGGATGAACCATTTGTCGGGGTGGATGCCGCTACAGAAAGGGCAATCATCAGCCTGCTGAATGAATTGAAGGCCCAGGGGAAAACGGTGCTGGTTGTGCATCACGACCTGCAGACTGTAAAAGAATATTTTGATTCTGTCATCCTGCTCAATATGAGAACCATAGCCCACGGTCCGGCAGATAAAACATTTACAATGGAAAACCTGCACAAGACATATGGCGGCAAGCTGGCCTTCCTGGAAAAGGGCCAAGTGATGGTCGAGCAAAAGTGAGGTGTCTTATATGAATGAACTATTGCAAATGCTGGGCAACGCGAATACACAGTGGGTCCTGTTTGGAACAATGCTGCTGGGTGCAGCAAGCGGAGTGCTTGGAAGCATAGCCCTTCTGAGAAAGCAAAGCCTGATCGGGGATGCTGTTGCACATGCAGCATTGCCGGGGATATGCATTGCTTTTATGCTCACAGGTGAAAAATCTCTGCCTGCCCTCCTTATCGGAGCAGCAATTACCGGTCTGCTTGCCGCCTATTGTATCCAATTCATCACTTCCAGCTCAATTCTAAAAGAGGATAGCGCGATTTGCCTGGTATTGTCTGTATTTTTCGGATTCGGGATTGTCCTGCTGACAAAGATATCCCAATCGCCTGCAGGCAACAAGAGCGGGCTGGATGACTTTATTTTCGGGCAGGCTGCTTCCATGGTAGGGAGCGATGTAAAGCTGATGGCAGGTGCCTCTGCCGTTCTCATCGTGGTGACTTTGCTGTTCTTTAAAGAGCTGAAGGTCCTGACCTTCGATCCTGATTTTGCGAGGGGGCTCGGACTTCCTGCCGGCTGGCTGAACTTTATGTTTCTTACCCTTCTGGCTGGCACTGTTGTCATCGGTATCCAGGCGGTAGGCGTAATCCTTATGGCTGCAATGCTGATCACACCAAGCGTTGCTGCGAGGTATTGGACAGAGTCACTTGGGAAAATGGTCATCATTTCAGGAGGATTCGGGGCCTTATCAGGAATGGCCGGAACCCTTCTGAGCACGCTGGGGCAGGGGCTTGCAACTGGGCCGTTCATTGTTGTTACGGCTACTGGCTTATTTCTGTTCTCTGTCCTGGCTGCCCCGCAGAGAGGACTGCTGACAAAGCTGGCCAAAAGAATCGTCTTTAACAGGAAGACGAAGAGGAGCCAGGTGCTTAGGGCAATGTACAAACTGACAGAATCTGCTTACAGGGAGACAGGGAAGGAACAAATGATCATAGCTGAAAGCAGGATCTCCGATGAGCTCGCTTTCTCAAAATCACATACCATGAGGCTGATGAGCGACCTGTACAAGGAGCATTTAATTGCAAAAGATCCAGGAGGATGGATGCTCACGGACAAAGGCGTTCTCGAAGGTTATATCCTGACGCTGAAAGGACGCATAAATGAACTTTGCCTGATGCACAGTGAAGAATTTAATGAGGACCAGAGGGAAGCGCTGGCTGAAAAGCTGATGGTAAAACCGTCAGATCCGCTTGCCAAAAGAGCGGAGAAACTGCTCTGGCAATATAATATGATGCCGGTCCTTTCACCTTTTCCCCTTCCAGAAAGGAGAGAGAATCTATGAGCTATGAATTATGGATTTTGGCAGTAGGATCACTGGCCGGAATTACCTGTGCCATCACCGGATGCTTCCTGATATTGCGGAAGCTTTCCATGCTTGCCGATGCCATCAGCCATACCGTGCTCCTTGGAATCGTCCTTGCTTTTCTGATCAGCCAGAGCATGAACGGATTTTACATGCTCCTTGGAGCAGCAGCAACAGGTCTGGCAACGGCCTTCCTTGTCCAGACCTTTAACAGCAGCGGCGTTCAGGAGGATGCTTCAATCGGCGTAGTGTTCACCTTCCTGTTTGCTGTAGGAGTAATCCTGGTCTCGCTTTTTGCTGAAAATGTCCACCTGGATGTCGACCATGCATTGATGGGGGAGATTGCTTTTGTCCCTTGGGATGTCGTCCGGATTGGAATGCTTCCAGAAGTCCCGAAAGCCTTTCTGATGCTTGGGGGTGTCCTGCTGTTTAATCTGCTGCTGATTGGATTATTCTACAAGGAATTCAAAATTACATCTTTTGATCCCCAGATGGCAGCAGCGATAGGGATTCCGGTTCTGTTCATCCATTACCTGCTCATGGGAATGGTTTCGATTACAACTGTAGCTTCTTTTGACAGCGTCGGGGCAGTCCTTGTCGTTGCTATGCTGATTGCACCGGGAGCATCAGCATACCTGCTGACAGACAGGCTTGGGACCATGCTTATCTATAGTGCATTGATCGGAGCGGCTGCCGCTGTCGGCGGATATTTCGCTGCAAGCTGGCTGAATGCCTCGATATCCGGAAGCATGGCAGCTGCCAATGGAATACTATTTGCCCTTGTTTTCCTGTTTTCGCCTACTAAAGGGTATATAATGAAAAAACGGAACAGCATGCGGGTCCGTACAGCAGAATGATCATACTCTCTAGTCTTTTGGTTTGCAGGGAGCTTTAAAGAGAGAAAGTTTAATAGTATAATAGAAGAAGCGCCGGGAATGGCGCTTTTTTCTGCTGCCTCAAGCCATATGTACATCAGCAGCTACCCTCAAGCCATCCATCTCCCATAGAACCCCCCATTTATTCAATTCTGAAAAAAGTGCATGATCCCAATCTGACAGGAGCTAAAGGGTGCCTGAACAGCCTGGAATCATGTATAATCTTTTTTTCGGGCCCTGCTGCCATTGAGGTTAGCAGTAAAATAATCAAGTCGGACTTGCGCAGTCCCGAGCAAGGAGAATGAATATGAAACTGATTATTGCAGAGAAGCCTGATCAGGGAATGAAGCTTGCCGCCCCATTTTCATTCAAGAAAAAAGAAGGCTATCTGGAAATCGCTCCGAACCAACTGTTCCCTGATGGTGCTTTCATGACTTGGGCCATTGGCCATTTATGTGAACTGGTTCCTCCCGAGGAATATGATTCTAAATGGAAAAAGTGGTCACTGAGCACTCTGCCGATACTTCCGGAGCAATTTAAGCACCGTGTATCCAAGTCAAAGTGGAAGCAATTCAAAGTCATCAAAGAACTGGTCCACCATAAAGAAGTCAATGAAATCATCATTGCCGGTGATGCAGAAAGAGAAGGGGAAGCCATTATCCGAGTCATTCTGACTCAGTGCGGCAGCAGAAAGCCGATGAAGCGGCTATGGATTTCATCGCTCACCGCCAAATCTGTAACAAATGGCTTTGCCAATCTCCTTGATGAGTCTAAGACAAGAAATATTTATTATGAGGCGCTCAGCAGGGCATGTGCCGACTGGCTTGTCGGTATGAATGCTTCGAGGGCATACACCCTGCTGCTCCAGCAAAAAGGGATCCAGGATGTGTTTTCTACCGGAAGGGTCCAGACCCCGACCCTTGCACTGATTGTAAAAAGAGAAAAAGAAATCGAGAATTTTAAGTCAGAGCCTTTCTGGGAAGTCATGGCTACTTTCAATATGGAAGGAAAGACATATAAAGGGAAATGGCATAAAGATGGGAATTCCCGTCTCGATAATGAAGGGATGGCCAGGAAAATCCAGCAGTTTGCAGAAGGAAAGAACGCCAGGATTGAATCAATCGATAAAGACAGGAAGGAATTCCTGCCTCCTTATTTATTCAATCTCTCGTCCCTGCAGGCTGAAGCAAACAAACTTTACAAATATTCCCCGCAAAAAACATTGGAAATCGCCCAAAAGCTTTATGTGAAAGGAATTATTTCGTACCCTCGCTCTGACTCAAGCTTTGTCACGAAAGAGGAGGCGGCGGCATTTCCTGAAACACTGGAAAAGCTTTCGAAAATGGATGCTTTTAAAGCTTTTTTCCCGCTTCCTGTTTCATCCATACTGGATAATAAAAGATTTGTGAATGAAAAGAAAGTGACAGACCACTATGCCATCATTCCTACAGAACAGGCAGCCGACCCGGCTAAAATGGGTGCCGATGAAGCAAGGATTTATGAGCTGATTGTAAAAAGGCTGATTGCCGCCCATTATGAAAAAGCCATCTTCGATTATACAACCATCCATACATTGGCGGATGAGAGAGCTGCTTTCCTGTCAAAAGGGAAGGAAATGATTCAGGAAGGCTGGAGGAAGGTCCTGTTCAGCAACAAGAAGAGTGCTGCTAAAGATGAAGATGAGCAGGATCTCCCGTCCCTCGAATCCGGCGAAAGAGGGATTGTACAGGATACAGAGGTTAAAGAGAGCAAGACGCAGCCGCCTAAGCGGTATACCGAGGGGCAGCTTATCACCCTGATGAAAACTGCCGGGAAGCATTTGGAGGATTCTGATCTGGTCAAAGTGATGAATCAGACTGAAGGGCTTGGCACTGAAGCTACGCGTGCCGGGATCATTGGCATTCTTAAGGACCGGATGTATATTGATGTCCGCAAGAACCAGGTGTATGCGACGAACAAGGGAAAGCTTTTGATCGATTCAATCGGCGAAAGTGTGCTTGGATCCCCTGAAATGACCGCCAAATGGGAGCAGCGCCTGAATGAAATCGGTGAGGGGGCAGCATCGCCAAAAGAATTTATGGAGCAGGCGAAGAAGCTGTCAATCAAATTAATCAATGATGCGACAGAACAGAGTTCCCGGTGGAGCTTTGATGGATATGACCTGGAGGAATTCAAGGATAGAAGGCCGGGGAAAAAAGGCAAAAGGGGCGGCGCGGGCACGAAGGTCGGCAAATGTAAGCTGTGCGGCGGCGATGTTGTTGACAAAGGGACTTTTTATGGCTGTGCGAATTATAAAGCCTCTGACTGCCGTTTCACCATATCCAAAAAAGTGCTTGGGAAGACCATAAGCCAGGCAAATGTCCGCAAGCTTTTGAAAGATGGGCAGACAGATCTTATCAAAGGGTTCAAAAAAGGCGAAAAGGAATTTCAGGCCAGGCTAGAATGGGGAGAAGGCAGGCTTAACTTCGTCTTTGAAAACAGCATAAAGCAGCAATAAATGCAGGGGAGGGGCACAAGCTTCTCCCTGGTGTTTCGCTTGCCTGACTTGTTTGTCCTCCCCATCTATAGTAAAATTTTTATTGGACAATTTTTACGGGGCTGCATGGTGGAGCTTTCTGTTTGCAGGAAAGCAATGGGCCGGTGACGATTATTTAACAGGACACAGCAGTAAAGCTGAAACCGGATGTGTATTTCTGTCCGGCAAGAAGCTGGTTTTAATACTTAGGAGGTTATCGGATGCCTACTCCAAGCATGGAAGATTATATAGAACAAATATACATACTGATAGAAGATAAAGGTTATGCACGTGTATCCGATATCGCCGAAGCTTTGTCAGTCCATCCTTCTTCAGTTACTAAGATGGTGCAGAAGCTGGATAAAGACGAATATCTTGTTTATGAAAAATACAGAGGGCTGATCCTGACTCCAAAAGGCAAAAAGATCGGCAAAAGGCTTGTATACCGCCATGAACTTCTCGAACAGCTGTTAAGGATCATCGGCGTGAAGGAAGAGAATATTTATGAAGATGTGGAAGGCATAGAGCATCATTTAAGCTGGGATGCGATTGACCGGGTGGGTGACCTAGTCCAGTTCTTTGAAGAAGATCAGGGGAGAGTGGATTCTCTCCGCGAAATCGCCAGGAAAAATGAGCAGACTGAAGGATGAAGACAGAATAAAAAGCGGTAAGGCGTTAAAGGATGCCTTGCCGCTATTTATTATCACATTTTTAAAAGGGATCGAAGGGGTGGTGGTAATAAAGAACTGCCATTTAATTATTTGAGCCCTGTTGATTGGAGTGGAAGGCACGTAGACTCCTGCGGGATTGCAGCGGCAGAGCTGAGACCCCGCAGGAGGTACGACGAGGAGGCTCAGCGCCGCCCCTCCTGCGGGATTGCAGCGGCAGAGCTGAGACCCCGCAGGAGGTACGACGAGGAGGCTCAGCGCCGCCCCGCGGAAAGCGAAGTGCCTGGAACGCAAATCAACAGACTACATTTGAAAGGCATACTTCATGAAACTTTCTTATTTCTTTTGCCAAAGGCATAGATGAATACGAATATTTCTTAATTTTACCTTAACGGTTATTAAGCCTCGTTTATACCCTTACCCAAAGCTCGGAAAATCCTCTAACAGATTCACCGTGTTAACATTGTTTTCCATCAGGCTGTGTTCCGCCTCTGCAAGCTCGATGAGTCCTTCTTCTGCTTCCATCATTGCTTTTCTGAACGATATGATCCGCCCTCCCGAGGTCTGGAAAGACATAATCTCTCCCAGGTGGTTTCTTTGGACAGCAATTAATTTTTCCGGCTGCATGTAAAGCCCCTCCTTTAATTTCCTTAGTACAAAGGATTACCAGCTGCCCTTATAGAAATACAAGAATGAAACTTTTTTAGAATATATCCGTAATAAAAGTGAGGGATCATCAGGATGGAATTTAATTGGGCCTCTGAAGCAGAAAGGCTTTGGGATGAGAAATCCGGCTCATGGAGCCGGCAGAGCAGGGAAATGTGGGAATCAGGC
This sequence comes from Bacillus sp. MMSF_3328, assembly GCF_030733525.1. Taxonomy (NCBI): domain Bacteria; kingdom Bacillati; phylum Bacillota; class Bacilli; order Caryophanales; family Bacillaceae; genus Bacillus; species Bacillus sp. MMSF_3328. The sequence continues at coordinate 545,863 of NZ_JASHIV010000001.1, forward strand.
AGCCGGAAGGAAATTGCAGGCTTCTTCAATCAGCATGTCCCTGCAGGTTCTGCAGTCTGTGACCTTGGATGCGGAGATGGCTTTGGCACACTGAAACTCGCAAATGCCGGCTATAAAGTAACAGGGGCAGATGTTTCAGAGGAAATGATACATAAAGCCATTAAGGTGAATGAAGGAAATGATGCAAGATTTATTAAATCTGATATTGCATCTTTGGATGTTCCTGATCATGCCTTTGATGCAGTGCTTGCGATCAATTCCCTTGAGTGGACTGAGAGCCCACTTGCAGTCCTCAGGGAAATGCAGAGGGTGGTCAGGCCGGGAGGATTTGGATGCGTCGGCATTTTAGGCCCCACTGCGAAGCCGCGGGAAAACAGCTATGAAAGGCTTTACGGCAAGAAAGCTGTCTGCAATACAATGATGCCATGGGAGTTCGAAAGGCTAGCTGCTGAAAACGGATGGAGCAGGACAGCCGGGTTCGGTGTTTATAAAAGGAGTGCAGAACTGATTTCCAAAGGCTCCTTAACAGAAGAATTGCAGCAGGCATTATCGTTTATGTGGGTATTCATGATCAAAAATGATAAATAAGAGGAGAGTAGTAGGGATGAGCAGATATTCAATCGAAGAATTCGTCAGCCAGACAAAACAGCAGGATAAAGGAGAAGGCCTGTTTGAGCTTGAAACACCAAGGATGCTTGAGATCAACCTGACAAATCAGATCTGGGCAAAAACTGGTGCCATGGTTTCCTACAGGGGAAACATAAAGTTTGAAAGAGAAGGGATCCTGGAGCACGGTCTCGGGAAAATGTTCAAAAAGGCGCTGACAGGGGAAGGGACGTCTCTGATGAAAGCGACAGGGAATGGCAAACTCTATCTGGCAGACCAGGGGAAAAAGATATCAATCCTTAACCTTGGCGGTGAAGCGATTTTTGTGAACGGAAATGACTTGCTGGCATTCGAACCCGGCATCAGCTGGGATATCAAGCTGATGAAAAGGATCGCCGGCATGATGGCAGGCGGGCTCTTCAATGTCCGCCTTGAAGGGCGCGGCATGGTCGCCATCACTTCCCATTATGAGCCGCTGACACTGCTGGTCACACCGGATAATCCAGTGTACACAGATCCAAATGCTACAGTAGCCTGGTCAGGCAGCCTTCAGCCGGAGTTTGTGACTGATATATCCTTTAAGACCTTCCTTGGAAGAGGAAGCGGGGAATCAATCCAAATGAAATTCTCGGGCAACGGGTTTGTTGTAGTGCAGCCGTTTGAGGAAGTCTACTATAGCCAGCAAAGCTGATTGAATGGATGAAATGAAATGGCTGCCTCTAAGAGTGCAGCCATTTTGCCATTCTTTCAGAAGACAGGGCGTTACCATTCATATGGAGTTTCCTGGTATACATAATAGTTCAGCCAGTTTGAAAAAAGCAGATGCGCGTGAGACCTCCATCTGTTCTTTGGAGGCAGCATAGGGTTGTCTTCAGGGAAATAGTGCAATGGCAGGTCTGGCACAAGCCCCCTTGCTTTGTCCCTTTCATACTCATCAGCCAGTGTGAGTGCCTCATATTCCAGATGGCCGGTGACCATAATTCTTCTGCCGTCCTTTGAACTGATGATGAATGCGCCGGCCTCTTCTGATACAGACAGAAGCTTCAGGGAAGGATGCTCGTTTATTTTTGCAATCGAAACGTCTGTGTTCCTTGAATGAGGAGCAAGGAAATGGTCATCAAATCCTCTCAGCAGCTTTATGGAAGGATCGCAAACGGTATGGGCGTATACCCCGGAGCATTTCCGCGAAAGGATCTCCTTGCCGATCCCATAATAATGATAAAGCGCAGCCTGTGCGCCCCAGCAAATATGCATGCTGGAGGTCACATTCTCTTTCGCCCAATCCATGATCCCAGTCAGTTCTTCCCAATAATCGACTTCCTCGAAATCCAGCATTTCAATCGGAGCCCCGGTTATGATCATCCCATCGAATTTATGATGCCTGATCTCTTGAAAAGTGGTATAAAACTGCTCAAGATGCAGTTCACTTGTATTTTTTGATTCATGTGTCGCTGTTTTAAGGAACGAAATATTTACCTGGAGCGGTGTGTTGCCAAGAAGCCTCAAAAGCTGTGCTTCTGTTTTTTCTTTTTCAGGCATGAGATTCAGGATGATGATATTAAGCGGACGGATGTCCTGCTGCCTTGCCCGGCTGTCATCCATGACAAAGATATTTTCTTTCTCCAGGATCTCACGGGCAGGCAGCAGAGGCGGAATACAAATGGGCACGGGCCTTCCTCCTTGTGGGAATATTCAATTATCTAATTATAAAAGCAAACGGCATGATCAGGCAATGCCGGGCAAAAGATTCATTATTTAAAATTCTATCACTTATTATTGGACGCGGTGGTACAATATAGAAGGAAACTTTGCATATTTCGGGGGGACAAGAATGAACGTGAAACCAAAGGTAAAGTCAGATATCGAAATCGCACAGGAATCAGAACTGAAACCGATCAAAGAAATTGCAGCCGGAATCGGGCTGGAAGAAGATGATTTAGAGCTTTACGGCAAGCACAAGGCCAAGCTCTCATATGAGGCCATGAAAAAGCTGCAGACAAAAGAGTCTGGAAAAGTCATTCTGGTTACAGCCATCAATCCAACTCCTGCAGGGGAAGGGAAGTCTACAGTGACTGTCGGTCTTGGTGATGCCCTGACAAGACTCGGGAAGAAAACCGTGATAGCGATGCGTGAACCTTCACTTGGCCCAACGATGGGAATCAAAGGGGGCGCCACCGGCGGCGGATATGCACAGGTACTGCCTATGGAGGATATCAATCTTCATTTCACGGGGGACCTGCATGCTATTACTTCAGCAAATAATGCGCTCTCTGCCTTGATTGATAACCATCTGCAGCAGGGAAATGAACTGGGTATCGACCAGCGGAGGATTGTCTGGAAGCGGGCAGTCGATCTGAATGACCGGGCCTTGAGAAAGGTGATCGTCGGTCTTGGCGGCCCGATGCAGGGAGTGCCAAGGGAAGATGGGTTTGATATTACGGTGGCCTCGGAAATCATGGCCGTTTTATGTCTGGCATCCGATCTGGCAGATTTGAAGCTGAGGCTTTCCAGGATGGTCATCGCCTATAATGATCAAAAGGAACCTGTAACAGCCGGAGATTTAGGTGCAGAAGGCGCGCTTGCCCTGCTTTTAAAGGATGCTATTAAGCCGAATCTGGTCCAGACGATTGAACATACACCAGCTTTGGTGCATGGAGGGCCATTTGCCAATATCGCCCATGGCTGCAACAGCGCTGCCGCGACAACAGCTGCCTCAAAGCTGGCCGATTATGTGGTTACAGAGGCCGGGTTCGGTGCAGATCTTGGAGCAGAGAAATTCCTTCATATTAAAACAAGAAATGCTGACATCCAGCCTGAAGCAGTGGTGATCGTGGCCACAATCAGGGCGCTTAAGATGCATGGCGGAGTAAAGAAAACAGACCTTGCAGAGGAAAATGCCGCTGCATTGGCAGAAGGATTCGCCAATCTGAAGAAGCACGCTGAAACGATTAAGAGCTTTGGCCTTCCGTTCACTGTTGCCATAAATAAATTTATAACTGATACAGATCTGGAAGTGAGCACACTGCTTGGACTCTGCGAGAAAGAAGGCTTCCCTGCTGCCCTTACAGAAGTATGGGAAAAAGGCGGGGAAGGCGGACTTGCATTGGCAGAAACTGTCCTGAAGCTTATTGATAAAAAGGAAAGCAGTTTTGCTCCGTTATACAGCCTGTCAGATCCGCTTGAAGAGAAAATCAGGACTATCGTCCAGAAAGTATACGGGGGAGCCGATGTAGAATTTGCGGGCAAAGCTAAAAAGCAGCTTGCTGATTTTGAGACCTTTGGCTGGGGAAGCCTTCCGGTGTGCATGGCCAAAACCCAGTATTCGCTGTCAGATGACCCTGCAAAGCTGGGCAGGCCTGAAGGATTCACTGTGACAGTCCGCGAGCTGAAGCCTTCCATCGGGGCAGGTTTCATCGTAGCCCTTACAGGAGATGTCATGACAATGCCGGGGCTTCCGAAATCGCCTGCTGCTTTGAAAATGGATGTGGATGAGAACGGAAATGCTGTTGGTCTATTTTAAAAGGGGTGTTCAGCTTGTTTGACCCTACTGCGTATGAAAATATGAAGATCGTCATGGAAGGCCTTCTGTATGATAAGGACCTTGCCGGTCAAATCAGCATAATTGACCGCAACGAGCTGATTAATACCGCCAAGCTTTCGAGGACATTTGAAATCACTTTTCAGGACAGGGAATCTGTCAAAGCTTCATGCACCTTCATCATGCAAGCGGCGCTCGAAAATCTGGCGGCTGAGCTGCATCCCGCCCTCCTGTCTGAAAAGCTCTCAGGCTGCATGATCAGCATCCGATTTTCCTTCAGCCAAAAGAATGAGCCGGAACAGACAGCCGGGATCGACAGGCTCATGAAGGCCATTTGGGGAGAAAATAGAAGCATCACCCAAACAGTTTCCTATGATCCATTACGCAAGCCGGACACTGTGCAGAATATAACGGAAATCACTTTTGGCAGACTCATTTATGAAGACCAGATTGATGATCTTGCCCTTCTGTCCGATCATATGGCCGAATGCCTGAGGAAGCTTGAGGATGTGCTTTTTTAACCAAGAGTTTAAACTGGCATTATAGACTGATCGTGATTACGATAATAGCAGGAGGTGCGATGATGTCTATATATCAATTTAATGCAATGAAAGCAGATGGCTCGGATGTCCCGCTGAGGGAGTTTGAGGGGGATGTGCTCCTCATTGTCAATACAGCCAGCAAATGCGGCTTTACACCACAGTTCAAGGAGCTGCAGGAAATCTATGAACAGCTCCACAGGGAAGGTCTTGAAATTCTCGGATTCCCCTGCAATCAATTCATGAATCAGGATCCGGGCAGCAACGAAGAAATCCAGCAGTTCTGCCAGCTGAACTATGGGGTGTCCTTCCCGATGTTCGCGAAGGTGGATGTGAACGGGAAAAATGCCGACCCTATTTTTCAATATTTAACAGAAGAAGCGCCTGGCATGCTTGGCATGAAGGCTGTCAAATGGAATTTCACCAAATTCCTTGTGAACAAAAAAGGAGAAGTCGTCAAGCGGTATTCTCCCAATACAAATCCCAAAGAAATCCTCGGCGATATTAAAGAAGAATTGGCAAGATAATGCATCCGGTCCTAAACGGGATGTACAAAAGGCTCTGCTTTGGCAGGGCCTTTTTGCCTGCCATTTTTTCTGTTTTAAAAATTTAGAATTGTCTTTACTTTGATTCTTTAACCTAATACGATAAGAATGGGCGTGCCAAAATGTTCCACCAAGGGGGAACAAGGCAAATAACTGCCCTGATCGAAGGAGGAAATAAAGATGGACAAAGCAGGAAAAATACAAATTCAATGCACCGATAAGATGGAAGGCACGTAGTTAAGAATCGAGGAGGAAGAGACATGGAAAAAGTGATGAATAAGATACAGGTGGTCCCCTACCAGCCTGGATTGGCGGATGCAGTTGCAAAAATGTGGAATATGAGCCGCGATAGCTGGGGCGGCGACAACCGGGTGATGACAGGGGAGCAAGTGAAGACGAAAGAGGAAAACTCGGATAATATCGAACTGTATATCGCCCTGGATGGGGAAGAGGTCGTAGGCTATTGCGGACTTTCAGAATATAAGGAAGATGAAGGTGCGCTTTATATTCCTCTCCTGAATGTGCGGCCTGATTATCATGGCAGAAAAATCGGCAAGCTCCTTGTTCTTGAGGCACTTGGAAAGACTGTGGAGCTCGGGTGGCCGCGTCTGGACCTGTATACTTGGCCAGGCAATACGAAGGCTGTGCCATTGTATAAAAAATGCGGATTCTTTTGGGAAGACAGAGACGACTCCACTCACTTGATGAACTTTATTCCCGCTGTTCTGAATACGCCGCTTTTTAAGCCTGTTTTTGAAAAGCTGGACTGGTACAGTTCAAGCTCGAGGAAAATTGAAGTGAAGCCTGATGGAAAAAACGAAAATGGCTTCACTTATTATGACTATGAGTGGGAAGATGAAGGAACTCATGCAAGAGTCCAATTTGAACGTTCAGGAAGGGGCATGCGCCTGATTGAGACAGATGAATTCCTGGCTGAACTTGTTTTAAACAGGCACCAGCTGATTGAGGGGCGGAAAGAGTCCATTTCCTTAAGGATTGTCAATAAATCCGGAAATCCGCTTGCGGTTGAAGCAGCCGGGAAGGACAGCGGGCGCGTGAAATGCAGCTTAACAGCGTCCCTAGTGGTCTCTGGCGAAGAGGTCATCGCAGGAGTGCTGGACATCAGAGAAGGGGAAGCGCCTGACTCCTGGAAGACACACCCATCTGCAGAAGTGGAATTGTCTATAAATGGAAGGAGCTGTTCACTGAAGCTGGGCCTCCATCCTAAAAAGCCGGCCGATGTTACTGCCTCGCTTCTTGGACATTTAAGCTACCAGGGAAAACAGGCAGAGGTTGCTTTCGAGGTTAAAAATAATCTGCCGGAAGATGTAAACGTGGAAATCCGGATTCCGGAAACAGAGAATCTCATTCCTGAATATAAAGAAATTATTCTTGATTTGAAACCGAAAGAGCGGAAAAGCATCTTCCTTCCAGCTGAGGTAAAGAAGCATGGTTTTTCTGAGCACCTGCTGCAGGTGGCTCTAACTGGTTCTAAAGGCGGCCAGTTCCAGTTTGAAAAGAAAGCCGGCATTGCACTGAAGGGTTTTGGCAGCCAATTTGGCGGCGAGACAGAGGAATACTGGCATATCTTCAATGGCAACAGCCAGGTGAATATCAGAAAGCGTGACTATACTGTGAAAGCCGGCCGAAGCGAGAAAATGGATCAGCCATTTGCGTTCTTCCAGCCGAAACTGGGGAAGCCATATACCTCAGAATTCACCAAAAAGAAGCCTGTATCTGCAGAGTGGTATAAAGATGGGGCAGCTGTAACCCATAAGCTTGCATTTCTTTCGGAGAATTTGCCTGGAATCAAGCTTAGCATCTTTACATCCCTATATGCTGAAGGACTTGTAAAGAGGTGGATGGAATGTGAAAATGGCAGGGAAGAGCCTGTTGAACAGCTGTATATCTCTCAGTCGATGTACCATGAAGGCAGGGAGATGGTGTTTCCGCTGGACGGGGAAGCAGTTGCGTTTTCAGATATGAAGGAGCTTCTGTATGGAGATGTCAACTTCAGCTCTCTGTCAGGGAATTGGTATTTCGCAGGACAAGGAGGGGAACCGGTAGGGCTTGCCTGGCCGGAAAGCGCCAAGGCGGTGCCGGATAATTGGCAGCTTTCAATTGAATTCCAGACCGGTGAGATCCAGGCGAAAGAAAAGGCGGTCCTCGAACCTGTTTATCTATCAATTGGGGCCTTCCAGTCCTGGGAAGAATTCGCAGCATTTGCAACCAGCTCCCCTTTAGCTGATAAAAAAAGTACAGCCCCTGAGAAGGAGATGATCATCACTTCAGTATGCGGCCTTGATGAAAAATATGCGGCAGACCTGACTTTAATCAATCACAGGCTACAGCCAATTGAAGGGAAGCTCTCCATTTCGGCTGACGGCAGGGTCAAGGCAGCTGAAGAGATTAGGCTTGAGGGAGGAAAAGATTATAAAACCAGCGTTGCATTGGGGGAAAAAGCAGGAATCAGCATTGTGTCTGCAGTTCTTGAGGAAGGCAGCAGCTGCGAAAAAATCGATAGCATCGTTCTGATGCCTGGAGGAGAAGTGCAAATATCATGGGAAGAGAAAGCCGGATTAAAAGTGGCAAAAGCAGTAAACGGGCCAGTGGAAATCAAATCGGCTCCAGGCTTCTATCCTGGACTGTTCTCCATCTCTGTTAACGGAAGAAAATGGCTGGACCACTCTTTCCCTTCACTGCAGGCAAAAGGCTGGTGGAATCCCTGGGGCGGTGGAATGAAGACAATTCCTTCAAAACTGAATGTTTTCTCTATCCTCAAAGGCCAGACAGAGGCGGGGGCAGCTGCGGTCCGGGATAATTCAGGGGAATTGTGGCAGGGACTCAAGGTTACAACAAGGCTTGGAGAGCATCCTGTATGGCAGGGACTTACATTTGCACAATATTATCTCATGCTCCCAGGTGTACCATTGATCGGGTCATTTCTCAGAATAGAGGAAGCGGGCGGCAAGCTCCTTGCCGGTGAGTACACTGTCACGGATGCTTTCCTGATGGGCGGAAAGCTTGAAGACCTTTCGATCAGGCCGGACGGAGCAGATGAGAATGGCTTTTATACAGCAGGAAAGGGCGAGAATGTTCTCTTTTTGGGGAATGGCTCATCCGTCTGCAGCACACATGCAGACGAAAAGCTTTATATGGTAGCAAACAGCATGGCTGACCATAATGAGGCATATATGAACAAAGAGGCATGCCAGCTTATATCAAGGCAGCCATTCAGCTCCGGAGGGCGGGATAGCCAGACGAAACCGGTATTCATGCTGTTTGACAGAAGGGATTTATCCGGGAAGCTGCTGGATAGGCTGCAGAAAATCAGTTTCATCAATGATGAGACAGAATGAAAATAATAGACGCACATATGCATTTTTCACAAATTAAATCTTTTCATGAAACAGCAAGAGACCTTTCGTTTGTTGATTATTCCTATAAAGGGATTTCTGCTGAGTACCGGGATGCAGGTGTCCTGCTCGGAATCGGCATGGGCCTTGAGGAAACAAACGGGATGGGTTTTCCGGACCATGATGCAAGGACGCCGATGATGCTGGACCTGGCTGAATCCCAGCCGGATATAATAGTGGCCTGCGCCGGCATAAATCCATTCAATATGGATTCTGAGGCGCTTGTAAGGCTGGAAGACGTGATTCAGCGCCCCGGGACTGTCGGATTTAAAATCTACCTGGGCTATTATCCTTTTTACGCTTATGACGAAGTATATGAACCAGTCTATAAACTTGCTGAGAAATACAGTGTGCCGGTTGTCTTTCATACTGGCGACACTTATTCAGAAAGAGGGCTGCTGAAGTACTCCCATCCTCTTGCCATCGATGAAGTGGCTGTCAGGCACCGGAATGTCAATTTCATGATGGCTCATTTCGGCGACCCCTGGACCCTGACGGGGGCTGAAATCATCTATAAGAATCCGAACGTATACGCTGATCTCTCAGGGCTGATAGTGGGTACGGAAGAAGAACTGAAGAAAAGGAGCGGAGGGCGGTTCCTTGACCACCTTCGCCACGCGATTGAGTTTGCAGATTCATATGATAAATTGATCTTTGGGACCGACTGGCCCTTGATCCCTATAGCTCCATATATTGAGTTTATCAAGGATCTTATCCCTGAAGAGCATCATGAAAAGGTATTTTACTACAATGCCTTGAAACTATTTCCGAGGATCGCGGCTTTTCTGCCGGAAGAATAACAGTGTGCGGCTATCCTTTTTCCTGGGATAGCCGTTTATAAAAAAATATAGAAATACATAATTACCGTAAGGAGGAAACCTGATGGGAAAAGTGGCATGGGTTACCGACAGCACAGCATGCCTGGATGAGGAATTAGCGGCGCACCCGGATGTCTATGTTGTACCGATGACAATCATCATGGATGGCCAGGAGTATATAGAGGGGAGGACCATAAGCGCTGAAGACCTGTTCAGGCGGCTGAAGACACTTTCTTCGCCTCCAAAGACTTCACAGCCTTCTGTGGGCTCTTTTCAGGCTCTTTTTGAAGAGCTTGAAGAAAGCTATGATTCCATTGTGGCTGTCCTTGTATCTGCGAAGCTCAGCGGGACTGTTTCATCCAGCCAGCAGGCAGCACAGCTGGTGAACATACCTGTCTATACAGTCGATTCGGGTATCTTATCTTATCCTTTGACGAGGCTGATAAAGGAAGGGATGCTTCTGACAGAATCAGGGATCGAGAGCAGCGAAGCAGCCCGCAGGATCGAGGAAATCGGATCCACATCGGAGACGTTAGTCCTTGTCGGGAGCCTCGAACAGCTTCATCGCAGCGGAAGGATGTCCGGGCTGCAATTCTATTTTGGCAGCCTATTGAGCATTAAGCCGATCATTGCCATTAGCGGCGGGGCACTAAGCATAAAAGAAAAGGCAAGGAGCATCAGGAAGGCCAGGGAACGGATGAAGGCCTTGCTCAAGGAAGCGTATGAACAGCATGGTTTCCGGGAGGTTTTCATTCTTTATGGCCTATATGACAGAGAGGCAAAAGAGTGGATGGCAGATCTAAGGGCCAGCTTTCAGGAAATCGAGTTCAGCGCCTTCCCTCTTGGAGCCACCATCGGGGTTCATGCCGGGGAAAATACCATTGGATTCAGCTGGTTCAACGGGCTGAAATAAATCAGTAAGCGGAAAGCCTTGCACAGCAGCAAGGTTTTTTCTTTTGATGTTTTGCTCACATAAAAGGCAGATATAGCTGAGAAGAAACATCCTCCTCCTTTTCATGATAAAATAAGCATCAGCAGGAAAGAGGTGCGTGTTAATGGAAAAAATAATCTCGCAGGCAGAGCGGTATGTCCGCGCTGAGCTTGGCCGGGATGCTTCAGGGCATGACTGGCATCACATAGATAGAGTCAGGAAAAATGCGTTATATATACAGAGGCAGGAGAAACGGGGAGATGCTTTCATTATTGAAATGGCAGCCCTTTTACATGATATACCCGATGCTAAGCTGAATGCCGATGAGGAAAAAGGATGGGACAGGCTCCGCAGCTTTTTTAGGGAGGCAGGGATTGAAACTGGACTGCAAAGGCAGCTGGAAGAGGTTATCGCCTCTGTTTCCTTCAAAGGGGGCTCCGGCATAAAGGCAGAATCTCATGAGGCAAGGATTGTCCAGGATGCAGACAGGCTGGATGCCATTGGTGCAATCGGGATTGCCCGGGCATTTGCCTATGGCGGGATGAAAGGCCATGCCCTTTATGACCCGGCACTTTCAGCCAGGGAAGAAATGACACAGGAGGAATATAGGAATGGGCAAACCTCCTCCATCCATCATTTTTATGAAAAACTGCTGAAGCTCCGCGATCTTCTGAATACGGATACAGCTAAAGAGATGGCAAAACAGCGCCATGAATTTATGCAATTATACTTAAATGAATTTTACAGGGAATGGAATGGTCAGTCATGAAGATGATTTCAATTGAAAACTTATCAAAATCTTATGGGGAAAAGCAGCTCTTCCGGGATGTTTCTTTCACGATAGCTGAAAAAGAAAGAGTAGGACTGATCGGCGTCAACGGAACTGGAAAGTCTTCTTTGCTGAAGATCGTGGCTGGAGTGGATGTACCGGATTCAGGGGAGATTGTATGCCCGAAAGATTATAAAGTGTCTTACTCAGAACAGAAGCCTGAGCTGGATCCCCGACTGACAGTGCTTGAGCAGGTATTTGAAGGGGATGCGCCGATATTCCGCCTTTTGAGGGAATATGAACAGGTTATGGCGGGACTCGGAGCTTCGCCTGAGGATACCGGTCTCCAGGATAAGCTTTTTGCTCTTCAGAAAAGGATGGATGAGCTGGATGGCTGGGAAGCGGATGCCAGCGCGAAGGCAATCTTAAGCAGGCTCGGCATCGAGGAATACAGCAGGAAAATCGGGGAGCTTTCCGGAGGGCAGAAGAAGAGGGTTGCCCTTGCACAGGTGCTGATCCAGTCTCCGGATCTTCTAATTCTTGATGAGCCGACCAACCATCTTGATTATGAAACCGTCAAGTGGCTGGAAGAATATCTTAGCCGATTCAATGGCGCGCTCCTGCTGGTCACGCATGACCGTTATTTTCTCGACCGGGTCACAAACAGAATGTTTGAACTGGATGGAGGAAGTCTTTACAGCTATAAGGGCAATTATGCCGCTTTCCTTGAAGCGAAGGCCGTCAGGGAGGAAAACGAGGCTGCTACGATAGAAAAGCAGAAAAATCTATTCCGCAGGGAACTTGAATGGATCAGAAGAGGTGCAAAAGCCAGGACCACCAAGCAAAAAGCAAGGATTCAGCGCTTTGATCAGCTGGAGGACACCCTGTCTGCTGTCAAAGCATCAGAAAAGCTCGATATGGCTTTATCCGGAAGCAGGCTCGGAAAGCAGGTCTTTGAGCTGAAGGATGCTTTCAAAGCGCTTGGCGGCACGGTTGTGCTTGATGATTTCAGCTTACTGGTCAAGCCGGGCGACAGAATCGGGATTATCGGCAGAAACGGGACAGGAAAGTCCACGCTCCTAAATATACTAGCCGGCAAAATCCCCCTGGATTCAGGGGATCGGATCATCGGCCAGACAGTAAAAGTTGCCTATTATACGCAGGAAAGCGAGGACATGGACGAAAATAAGAGAATGATCGAGTATTTGAAGGAGACAGCCGAGGTCGTGCATACCTCTGATGGCAAAACGATTTCGGCAGCGCAGATGCTAGAGCGGTTCCTTTTCCCGTCAAGCACCCATGGAACACCGATCAGGAAGCTTTCCGGCGGGGAAAAGAGAAGGCTTTATCTTTTGAAAATCCTTTTGTCGGAGCCGAATGTCCTTTTGCTGGATGAGCCGACAAATGATCTGGATACACAGACACTGACCGTGCTTGAAGACTATCTCGACGATTTTGCAGGGGTGGTCATAACTGTTTCTCATGACCGCTATTTTCTTGATAAAGTGGCAGAGCAGCTGCTCATCCTTGAAGGAGGAGGCAGAGTCGGCTCTTACTATGGAAACTATACAGAGTATATTGAGAGCCAGCCGCAGCAGGCAAAGCCAAAGAGCGTGAAGCAGGAACCTAAACCAAAGCAGGAGGCAAAGCCGAAGAAAAAGCGCATGTCCTACAATGAGCAAAGAGAGTGGGACAGCATCGACGGAAAGATTGCCGCGGCAGAAAAGCGCCTTGAGGAAATTGCCGGTGAGATGGCAGAAACGGGCAGCGATTTTATGAAGGCAAATGAACTTCTCGAGGAAGAAGCAAGTTTAAATGAGCAGCTTGAAGAGCTTATTGAAAGATGGAGCTATCTGGCCGAGCTCGCAGAGGGCTGAGAGCAAGCAGAGGGCCGGCAATGGGCTGGTCCCATATGTTAAGATGAAACAAATTCTATCGAATCATGAGGAGGAACCATCATTGAAAATAAAATCAATTGAGCCTACACCAAGCCCGAATACGATGAAAATCATCCTTGACGAAGAATTGCCTATGGGCAAAAGCAATAATTATAAAAAGGACAAGACAGATGGAGCGCCAAAGGTTGTTTTGGATATCCTTCAGATAGAAGGAATCAAAGGGGTATATCATGTAGCAGATTTCCTCGCGGTTGAACGAAATGCAAAATTTGACTGGAAAGAGCTTCTCCCTCAAGTCCGTAAGGCATTCGGAGAGGAAGCAGAAGAATCAGGCGGCGAGGCAGCCTTGAATGAGCATTATGGCGAGGTAAAAGTCCAGGTGCAGATGTACAAAGATATCCCGATGCAGATCAAACTGACTGATGGAACTGAAGAGAAGCGCTTTGGACTGCCGGAAGCTTACGTGCAGGCAGTGCGTGAAGTTCAGCAGCCTGATGATAATGTTGTTATGAGCAGAAAGTGGAAGGAATTTGGTGTCAGGTACGGGGATATGGACCAGGTCGGGCAGGATATTCTTGAAGAATTGCTGGCAGCCTACCCTGAAAGCAGGCTGAAGAGCCTTATCGAGCAAGGCAAGCATGGCGCAGCTGCAGACAGCAGGCCTGCTAGGACAAAAAGGAAGCTGTCGCCTGAGGATCTTGACAGCAGTGATTGGCGGATACGCTATCAGCTGATGGAACAGATGGAAGATCCGGGGGTGGAGGATTATCCTGTCCTCGAAAGGGCGCTTGAAGACGAAAAGGCTTCAATCCGCAGGCTGGCAGCCGTTTATCTCGGGATGATCGAAGACAAAAGTGTTCTTCCATATCTATATAAAGCTTTGAAGGATAAAAGTGTAACTGTAAGGAGAACGGCGGGTGACTGCTTATCAGATCTTGGTTTTCCTGAAGCAGAGGAAGCAATGATGGATGCCCTCCAGGATCCGAGCAAGCTTGTCCGCTGGCGTGCAGCCATGTTCCTGTATGAAGAAGGTACTGAAAAGTCGCTCCCGGCATTAAAGGATGCTGAAGAAGATCCTGAATTTGAAGTCAGCATGCAGATCAAGATGGCCATTGAGCGGATTGAACAGGGTGAAGAGGCCAAGGGTTCTGTGTGGAAGCAAATGACCGAAGCCAGGAACCAAAACAGCTGATCTTTAAACATACTTTAATAGATAAGATGAAGGGTCCTGGACAAAACGTTCAGGATCCTTCTTCCTTATTTCCTGAGTTGTACTGTGTTGCTTTAGTGCTAATCTGCTTTTTAGCAATAAAAAATCATTAAATTTTGTGAAAATTATTGCAATTGCTGAAAAAGTCCTCTATATTGAAAAGAAAATCTTTCAGGAGGGCTCATAATTGGGAAGAGATCTTAGAATAAAAAGCCATGTAATCAGCGAGGATGAAAGGCGCGCACCAAACCGGGCGATGCTGCGGGCAGTAGGGTTCACGGATGAAGATTTCAAAAAGCCGATGATCGGCATTGCAAGCACATGGAGCGAAGTGACTCCGTGCAATATACATATCAATGAACTTGCATTCAAGGCGAAGGACGGTGCCAGGGAAGCCGGGGGAGCTCCGCTTGTATTCAATACGATTACTGTTTCTGACGGAATCTCCATGGGAACAGAGGGGATGAGGTATTCCCTTCCGAGCCGCGACCTGATTGCTGATTCCATTGAAACGGTCGTTGGGGGTGAAAGCCTGGACGGCTTTGTTGCCATTGGAGGCTGCGATAAAAATATGCCCGGCTGCCTGATGGCCATCGCAAGGATGAACCTGCCTGCTGTTTTTGTGTATGGGGGCACAATCAAGCCTGGCAAGCTGCAGGGACAGGATATCGATATTGTGTCAGTATTTGAAGGGGTAGGACAGTTCAATGGCGGGGCCATTGATAAAGCTGGACTCAATGAGATCGAATGCCATGCATGTCCGGGGGCCGGCTCCTGCGGCGGAATGTACACAGCCAATACGATGGCGAGCGCTATCGAGGCGCTGGGAATGAGCCTTCCGGGCAGTTCCTCCAATCCGGCAGAAACAGATGAAAAGCGGCAGGATTGCCATGAAGCAGGAAAGGCAGTCTACCGCCTTTTGGAGCAGGATATCAGGCCAAGGGATATTCTTACGAAGGAAGCGTTTGAGAATGCAATTACTGTCGTGATGGCTTTGGGCGGTTCGACAAATGCCATCCTCCATTTGATGGCCATCGCCCATTCTGCTGAAGTGGATCTGTCACTTGAGGACTTCAACCGCCTTCAGAAAACGGTCCCCCATATAGCCGATTTAAAGCCGAGCGGAAAATATGTCATGCAGAATCTCCATGAAGCAGGAGGAGTCAGTGCAGTTATGAAAATGCTGCTGAGGGAAGGGCTGCTTCACGGCGATTGTCTGACTGTGACGGGCAAGACGCTCGCTGAAAATCTGGAAGAAGCAGAAGATCTGAAAGCTGGCCAAAAGGTCATCTACCCGCTTAATGCCCCTCTTCGGGAAAACGGGCCGCTTGTAGTCCTGAAAGGCAATCTTGCCCCGGAAGGCGCCGTAGCGAAGGTATCCGGCCTGAAGGTCACCAGGCACACCGGGCCTGCCAAGGTGTTTGATGATGAGGAGTCTGCTACAGATGCTGTCCTGAAGGGTGACATTCAGGCTGGTGATGTACTGGTCATCAGGTACGAAGGGCCAAAAGGCGGGCCTGGCATGCCGGAAATGCTTTCTATTTCGGGCATCCTCGTAGGAAAAGGTCTTGGCGAAAGTGTGGCCCTGCTGACAGACGGGCGTTTCTCGGGAGGTACCCATGGCCTTGTGGTAGGACATATCGCTCCGGAAGCACAGGTCGGCGGACCGATTGCCCTAATACAGACAGGTGACAGGATTACTATTGACAGCACCGAACAGACACTTGAAGTGGATGTCTCTCCTGCTGAACTGGAAGAGAGGAAGAAATCCTGGGATCCGCCGCCGCTTTTAACCCGCGGAGCCCTGGCTAAGTATACAAGGCTCGTTTCCTCCGCTTCAAGGGGGGCTGTCACTGACCATTTTGAGGAAGAGCCTGCTGCCAGGCCGCTTAAAGTGTAGAGTGCCCTCCAATTGCAATCAGAGCTGATGTTATAGTATGCTATCATTGCAAACGTTTAAAGGAGGCAATCAAACATGTCTATGGCATATGAAGAATATATGAGGCAGATGGTAAAGCCGATGCGTGCAGAGCTTACACGCGCAGGCTTCAATGAGCTAACAACAGAAGATGAGGTTGAACAGTTTATGGAAAGTACAGAAGGGACAACGCTCGTGGTTGTTAACTCTGTCTGCGGATGTGCGGCCGGACTGGCGCGCCCTGCTGCGACCCAGGCTGTTATGCATGCTGAAAAGAAGCCTGATCACCTTGTCACTGTATTTGCCGGGCAGGATAAAGAAGCGACAGCAAAGATGCGTGAATATTTCGATGGGATTGAGCCTTCTTCACCAAGCATGGCTTTAATGAAGGGAAAGGAAGTTGTACACTTTATCCCGCGCCATGATATTGAAGGCTTCCCGATGGAGACCATCATGGAAAATCTTCTGGCTGCATTTGAGGAAAACTGCTGAACAACACAGAAAGGATGCCGTAAAAGGCATCCTTTCGCATTTTTTGCCTTTTCTCAAAAGAGAAATATCTTGGTGACAAAAAGAGATTATTACTATTCAGTCAGGAAGGTAGAAAAGATGTTTGTAACTACAGCGGGCAGGACAAGCCCTGGCATGATCCAGGCGGCAAAAGAAGCGGCAGCTGAACTTGGCGTCGCCTTTCATCCCCGAAAGAGCCATTCTGTCTCTTCACTGCAGGAGCAGTGGAAGGATGATTGCATCGTATATGGCAAAAACAGGCTCGAATTATTTTCATATGGAAAAAGCTCACCGTACTTCTTTCATCCGAATTCCGCAGCATTCAGGATAAAAAGGCTGATGAGAGGCGAGTCTGACCCTTTTTTGGAAGCAGCGAAAATCGAGCCCGGGGACACAGTGGCGGACTGCACGCTCGGCCTTGCTTCAGACAGCATCATCGCAAGCTATGCAGCCGGTCCTTCCGGTAAAGTGACCGGTGTGGAAGGTAATCCCTTCCTTGCTTATCTCGCAGAGAAGGGGCTTAAAACCTGGAAATCCGGAGTTCCGCAAATGGATGAGGCGATGGAGAGGGTCGAGGTCATCAGTGCTCTCTCCCTTGACTACTTGAAGGGCAGGCAGGACCAGTCCGCAGATATTGTATACTTTGACCCCATGTTCGAGGAAAAACTGTTGGACTCCGACGGAATCAAGGAACTGGCTAAGTTTGCTGTGTATGGGCTGTCCGGGGAGCTGATAGAAGAAGCCAAAAGGGTTTCGCGGAAGAGGGTCGTCCTGAAAGACCATTTCCGGAGCGAAAGATTCAGCACCTTCGGCTTTGAGGTTTACCGGCGGAAATCTTCCCGCTTTCACTTTGGAGTTCTGGAAAGAAAAAAATAAGCAAGCAAAATAAAAACCAAGGCGCAGGGATTCCCCTGCGCCTTGGTTTTTATTTTGCTTGCATTTTAATCCGTAATCGACAGGAATACAAAATATCCCAGCATCAGCAGGCTTACAGCAACAAAAACAATTTCCCACTCCATTATTATCCTCCTCGGACTATGTATTCATTTACCATTAGTCTTATATTATCCCCAATATTTTCTCCCTTTAATCTCATTTTTCTAGGAAACTTTCTTTTTTTTCAAAAATTTTTCTCCCCAATTTTTCTTTTTTCCTAAAAAAAGAGTATAATATTTTCTAAGTAAGCATCAGGCTTTTAAGAATGCTGGAGGGTACTAGTATGAAGATATCCATGGCAGAGAGAATGGAAGCATTTGGGGAAAGTGTATTTGCAGAACTGTCCCGTATGAAGAAAGCGAAGATCTCAGCAGGTGAAGATGTGATCGATCTGAGCATCGGCAGCCCTGACCTGCCCCCTCCGTTATTTATCAGGGAGGCGATCGCTGAGGGAGCGCTGGACAGCACCCAGTACGGCTACTCCCTTGCGGGGACAGAAAGCTTCTGCAATGCAGTCAGCTCTTATTACCAGAATAATCACGGTGTATACATAGATCCCAAGGAACAATGCTCCCTCCTTATGGGCTCCCAGGATGGTCTCGTCCATCTGCCGCTTGCTTTGTGCAGCCCGGGCGATTATATACTGATGCCCGATCCAGGATATACCGCATATGCAGCGGGTGCCGCCCTGGCAGGGGCAAAGATATATTCAATGCCTCTCATGAAAGAAAAGCAATTTCTCCCGGATTTCTCAGAAATACCGGAAGAAATAAGGACAAAGGCGAGGATGATGATCTTGAACTTTCCCGGCAATCCTGTGCCAGGCCTTGCGACTGAAGCATTTTTCAGGGAGGCAATAGAGTTTGCCAAAAAATACGAGATTGTGATATTGCATGATTTTGCATACTCTGAGCTCTATTTCGAAGAAAAACCGGTAAGCTTTTTAGCTGTCGAAGGCGCATTTGAAACAGGGATAGAAATGAATTCCCTTTCTAAGAGCTTCAACATGGCAGGCTGCCGGATTGCCTATGCAGCTGGGAATGAAGACATAATCCGCATGATCTCAGACCTGAAATCCCATCTGGACTATGGTGTATTCCATCCCATCCAGACCGCGGCTGCCAGGGCTCTTGAGGATCAGTCGGATTTCCTGGCCGAATCAAGAGAGGTCTACAGGAAACGCAGGGATGCCCTAGTAGAAAGCCTTCGGGAGGCAGGCTGGGATGTCGACAGCCCGAAAGGTTCGATGTTCCTATGGGCAGAAATTCCAAACGGCACCAGCTCCAGGGAGTTCAGCATCCGCATGCTGGAGGAAGCTGGAGTGGCTGTTACACCGGGAAGCGCGTTCGGTGCGGCCGGCGAGGGATTCGTACGGATTGCACTCGTTCAGCCTGAAGGCAGGCTCCGGCAGGCCGCTCGGAAAATAAGCTCTTCCGGCATATTAAAAAAGAAATCTACCGCATGAAAATAGCCTTTTATGAGGAGGGATAAAAATGCCTAAGTGGCTGCGCAAATCGTTTGTGGTGATGGTAACCATCCTTACCTTTGGGCTGGTTACGCCATCACAGGCATTTTTGTATGATAATGCAAACCAGGACAGGTCCCCTAAGCGCGACGTCCTGGAGGCACAGGCAGAAGGACTGGACCTTGCTGCACCTGAGGAGGATGAGGAATCGATCAGGCAAAGGTTCATTCAGACTGCTGTCCAGGAGGCGGAGAACCAGTCTTATATTAAGTTCGGGGGAAAGATCAAACCCGTCATAGAAGATGAGTTCCGTGAAGTCATCCTGCCGAATATTGAAAAAGCAGTGGAGGAAACAGCTGCAAGGATACCAGGGAGCGACCTGGGCAATCTGGAAATTACCGAATGGCCAGGCGGGGGCAACTCGGAAAAAATCTTCCATATTGTCAACCGGCAATCCAATGAAGATGTCCTTCGTTTTCATGTCAGGAGGGACCATCCGCCCCAGGAGGGATACTGGTTCAACTTCCACTACCATACCTCTGAGGATGCCTTCCAAAAGCATCATGAGCTGGGTTCCATCTACTGGAATAAAAATACTCCGCCAAAATGGCTGAGCTGAGATTTGAAATGTAAGCAAAAATATGAAAAAATATGCTTGTAGTTTTGAAACTTTTTAAAGATTGAAACGTAAGCATACTATCACAATAATTGGAGGTAGAAAAAATGGCAGTTAGTTTATCAAAAGGACAGAAGGTAGATTTGACAAAATCCAATCCGGGCCTCACAAATGTAATCGTAGGGGTAGGCTGGGATGTAAATAAGTATGACGGAGGAGCAGACTTTGACCTTGATTCCTCGGTTTTCCTTCTTGGGGAAAACGGCAAGGTTACTTCTGAGGCGGATTTCGTTTTCTATAATAACACAACAGGCGGAAACGGCTCTGTCGTACATACCGGAGATAACCGGACAGGCGAAGGAGAAGGCGATGATGAGCAGGTAAAGGTTGAGCTCGGTGCTGTACCGGCAAATGTCCAGCGCATTACATTCACTATCACAATCCATGATGGCGAGGCGCGCAGCCAGAACTTCGGGCAGGTTTCCAATTCTTATGTCCGCATCCTTAACGGCGAAACAAATGAAGAGCTGATCCGCTATGACCTTGGAGAAGACTTCTCCATCGAGACAGCACTTGTTGTAGGCGAACTGTACAGGCACGGCGGAGAGTGGAAATTCAGCGCGATCGGGTCCGGCTATCAGGGCGGCCTTGGTGCACTTGCAACTGACTTTGGCCTGCAGATTGGATAATCCCTTTTTTATTATTGATCTTTGAGACTCGGCTCTGCCGGGTCTTTCGTTAGCACTTATATAAGGTAATGGAGGAACTTCAAGAGATGACAATTTTTCAAGGTTTTATAGATACATATGCCGCATTCTTTGACTGGCAGATGTGGGCGGAAGTTCTAAGCG
The DNA here is from genome assembly GCF_030733525.1 of Bacillus sp. MMSF_3328. NCBI lineage: Bacteria > Bacillati > Bacillota > Bacilli > Caryophanales > Bacillaceae > Bacillus > Bacillus sp. MMSF_3328. The sequence continues at coordinate 566,429 of NZ_JASHIV010000001.1, forward strand.
ACCCTGTTAGCTGGGGACTTATCGGAACACTCGTAATCCTGGAAGGACTGCTTTCAGCCGACAATGCACTTGTACTGGCTGTTATGGTAAAACACCTTCCGCCGGAGCAGCGGAAAAAGGCTCTATTCTACGGATTGCTTGGGGCATACCTCTTCCGTTTCATTGCAATCGGAATTGGGGTATTCCTGATTAAGCTGTGGTGGGTAAAGATTTTGGGAGCCGGCTACCTGGCATGGCTTGCTATTAAATATTTCATTGATAAGAAGAAAGGCGTCGGCGATGATGAGGAGCTTGAAGGCCTCAATCAAAGCGGTTTGCTGATCCGCCTGTTTGGTACCTTCTGGGGAACAGTAGCAGCGGTAGAACTTATGGATATAGCTTTCTCAGTTGACAGCGTCCTGGCGGCATTTGGAGTCAGTGATCAAATCTGGGTACTTCTTCTCGGCGGAATGCTTGGGGTCCTGATGATGCGTGGTGTAGCAGGAGTATTCCTTAAGCTGATCGATAAAGTGCCTGAGCTGGAAACAAGCGCATATGTGCTGATTTTGCTCATTGCTGTGAAGATGCTCCTTGGAGTATTCCATATCCACATTGATCATATCTATTTCTTCCTTCTGCTGATAGTAGTCTTCGGAGCGACTTTCATCGTCCACTTTATGAATAAAAAGAAGGCTGAGCAGGGCCAGAAAAGCAACTGACAGACGTATAGAAACAAGGAAAGGGAACTGACAATTGTCCGCTCCTTTTCTTTTTATCCTTTTTTGGCAGTTTGAAAGCTTCTTAGATTGGACAAATATGCTTAGGGGGATGCTTGAATAATCCTTTAAGACAAGCATTCCCCTCTTTTACTATGCATGAATAGGAGAATTAAAATGAAATTATTTGCTGATTTGGAAGACAGGGAAATTGACAGGCTCTTTTATAAAAAGCCGGGGTCCTTCTCTAAACGTTCCCCGAAAGAGCTGTTGTCCTATTGCTTAGGCGCAACGCTCTATATGCCTGCAACAAGGCCTAATATTCATCAGGATCTGCTCTCAAAGAAGCATTCTGGCCTTACTTCCATGGTGATCTGCCTGGAGGATGCCATTGGCGATTCAGAAGTGGAGCAGGCTGAAGAAAGCCTGCTGGCTGAACTTAAGCTCCTTCATCAAGAGCTGGGGAAGGGATATTTCCAGGAGGATGATCTGCCGCTTATTTTTATAAGGATCCGCAGCCATGGACAGCTGGAGCGGCTGTTTTCCAGGATGGGACAGGAAATAAGCATGCTGACAGGAGTCGTCATTCCTAAATTTGACCCTGTCGAAGGAGCAGAATCACTGGCAGAAATCAGCCGCAGGAATAGAGAAGGCCACGTTCTATATGCAATGCCGATTCTGGAAACAAAGAAAATCATCCAGAAAGAAACAAGAGTCGGAGAGCTTCTGGACATAAAAGCGCTTCTTGAACAATATAGGGATATTATTCTTAATGTCAGGATAGGGGCGACCGATTTTTCCGGTCTATACGGCATCAGGAGAAATTCGGATAACACGGTATATGATATTGCGGTCATACGGGACTGCATTGCTGATATTATAAATGTTTTTGTGCGTGCCGGCAGCCAGTTCACAGTATCAGGGCCGGTCTGGGAATATTTCTCCTCAAAAGATAGAATGCTAAAGCCCCAGCTGAGGCAGACGCCCTTCCTGGAGAAGTACGGGGAAGCAGGCATCAGGATGAGGACCGGACTGATCGATAAGCATATGGATGGCCTGATCCGTGAAATTATGATGGATATTGCCAATGGCCTGACAGGAAAGACGATCATCCACCCTACCCATATAAGGCCGGTGCAGGCTTTGAATGCCGTTACCCTTGAAGAGTACGAGGATGCCAGGAATATTGCTGCCAGTGCAGAAGGCAGCATTGGCGTCATGAAAAGCGCCTACTCTAACAAAATGAATGAAATCAAGCCGCATTTATATTGGGCGCAGAAAATTCTTTTAAAATCTGAAATATACGGGGTGCTTCATGAAGAATACTCATACATTGACCTGCTCGAAAAAGAAGTATTTGCTTCCAGTTATTGAGGGGCTGAACGTTGAACTTGACATAACTGAAAATCCATATAACATACCTGTTGATCATTTTTTTACAATGGCAGCCCGCATCAACAAGAAAAGGTCATTCCTTTTTGTGAGCAAATTGCTGGGGAAGCATCTCCCCATCCATCCGGAAAAAGGGCTGATCACGGGAGAGCTGCTGGCCGCACGTTATGCAGAATTAAAGGAAGGCTTGCCGCTGCCGGAAACCGAAGAGCTTCTGCAGGCCTTTTTGCTGGATCCGGGAGTAAGCAGGCCGTCCATTCCCTTTGTTGATAAAAAGTACAATCCGGTGATCATCGGCTTTGCAGAGACTGCAACCGCGCTTGGCCACAGCTTTTATAATGCTTTCAAGGCAGCAGGGTATTTTCATACTACAAGAGAAACACTTCCTGAAGCGGTTTCCATAATAGACTTCGAGGAAGAGCATTCTCATGCAACCTCCCATCGCTGCTACGCGGACAGGGAGCTTCTTGACAATCAGCGTGAAGTCATCCTGGTTGATGATGAAATGACCACAGGCAAAACGGCAGTCAATATCATCAGATCCATCCAGGCAGAATTCCCCCGCAGTGAATATACTGTCGCTTCCATATTGGATTGGCGTTCACAGGAAAATCAGGCAGCATTCCAGATGCTTGAAAAAGAACTCGGAATCACGATCAACAGTGTAAGCCTCTTAAAAGGGGAAATGCAGGCTGCAGGAGAACCTGTCATCCAAACGAATATAGAAGACAGAAAACGGGATGCAGGCGGCTCCAGCATAAGCTTCATCAATCTTAGTGAATCGGGGCTTTCTTTTGAAAAAGCCGGGAGTCCTTCAATCACGCTTGGAGGCGGGATCTGCAATATCCCCTATCTCAAAGGAACAGGCAGATTCGGGCTCCAAAAGGGAGCAGAAGAGCCTGAAAGGGACCTGGAGGCTGCAGCCGCACTCCTGGCTAAGAGCAGAAAAGGAGATCATACACTTGTCCTGGGAACAGGAGAGTTCATGTATATCCCTATGAAAGTGGCATCGCAAATGGGGGAAGGGGTCTTTTTTCAGTCCACCACACGAAGCCCTGTCCATGTTCTGGACCGGGAAGGGTACGGGGCAAGGGAAGGATTGTCATTTCCCAATCCTGAGGATGCTGATATCAGGCAATTTGTCTATAATATCACTCCCGGAGTTTATGATGACCTCTTTATCCTCTTTGAACGGGAACCGAATCGGGAAGCGCTTGTCCCATTGCTGGAAGAATTGAAGAAAACAGGGATCAAGGATATAAAAATCGTTTATTTTAATGGAGGGAACAACAATGGCTGAAACAGCAGCAGAAACTTTTGGCTCCTACAGCACGGAAGATGTCATCTTTCTGCTGAAGGACCTCAGTGCATATGAACTGGAAGGGGCAACTGAAAACAGGGAAAAAAAGATTCAGTCAGGCCAGCATTACAGTGAAACGCTTCCGATTGAATACATCCCTCCAGCCCACTATTTAGAGCTGTTCTGGAAAACACTTGAAGACTATAAGGAGAAGGTGGCGCTTTGCACTGCGGTGACATCGGAAAAGCTGCTCAGCAGAAGAGGGGACAAGATTGTCCTTGTTTCACTTGCAAGGGCCGGCACCCCGGTCGGGATCCTGATGAAGCGGTATATAAAGCAGATATACGGGACAACCCTTCCCCATTACAGCATTTCCATCATCCGTGACAGGGGCATTGATGAGAATGCCCTGAAATACATAATAGAAAAGCATCCTGGCTGCAAGATCCAGTTTGTCGATGGGTGGACAGGCAAAGGAGCTATCTCAATTGAATTGACGAAAGCATGCAGCAGCATGAATGAAAAATATGGCTGGAATCTTGATGACACCCTTGCCGTCCTCGCAGATCCAGGCTATTGCACCAGCCTGTATGGGACAAGGGAGGACTTCCTGATTCCAAGCGCCTGCCTGAATTCAACTGTTTCCGGACTTGTCAGCAGGACAGTGCTCAATGACTTAATCGGGCCTGAAGATTTCCACGGTGCCAAATATTACCGCAGCCTTGCAGAGGCGGATGTTTCCAATGAATATATCAGCATAATAGAGGAACAATTTGATTCCGTTATGGAAGAGGCGAAAAAAATCTGTGATGGCTATTCTGCTGAAGCTGAATCCGAACCTGATTTCAGGGGGATGGAGGAAGTAATGGCAATCAAAGAAGAATATGCTATTGAAAGCACGAATTTTGTTAAGCCCGGCGTTGGTGAAACAACACGTGTACTGTTAAGGAGAGTCCCCTGGAAAATTCTGATGAGGGACCCGGAAAGCCCTTATGTCAGGCATATTAAACTCTTGGCAGAAGAACGCGGGGTGGAGATCGTCCGGTACCCTGACATGAGCTATACATGCTGCGGACTGATCAAAAAGGTTGGCGGCAAGTCATGAATATGTTTGCAACAGATCTTGACAGAACAATGATTTATTCAAACAGAGCGCTTGAAGAGCTTGGCTTAGAGGAGGATCTCCAACTGTCAGCTGCCGAGATGAAGGAAGGGCAGCCTGCGGCATTCATGACTTCAAGGTCGCTTAACCTGTTAAGGGAACTTGCAGAAGAAGCACTTGTTGTGCCTGTTACAACCAGGACATATGAACAGTATAAAAGAGTAGGGATATTTGGAAAAGATATCCCTGTCTCTTATGAGGTCACTTCAAATGGAGCCCAAATCCATTATAAGGGGAAACTTCTGGCTGAGTGGACTGAGCTGGTATATAAGCGCCTTAAGGAAGAGTGCGCGCTTCAGGAGGAAATGGCTGAGTTTGCTGAAGGATGCAGATTTCCCGGAACTTTGAAAAAAGCAGGGGATTCTTTCTTTTACTATATCCTCCAGGAGCGCATCAGCCTTCAGGAAAAGAAAAAACTCGAAGAGGATGTCCGCCGTCTCGGGTGGCGTATATCCCTGCAAGGCAGGAAGCTTTACTTTATTCCTATTCCTGTCTGCAAGGGAGAGGCGGTTAAATTCATCAGCAAAAGAGAGGGAGCAGATATTCTTGCCGGTGCGGGAGATTCCCTTCTCGATTATGATTTCCTGAAGGTATGCCATCATGCTTTTGTCCCGGATCATGGAGAGCTTTCTATGGAGATGCCTCATGGATTCACCTGCAATTTTTCGGAGAACAGGGGAATACTTGCCGGAGAAGAAATCCTCCTGAAGGCATTCAGGCTGCTTCTTGGCCGGGAAGCTGCCTTCAGCGGTAATCCTGCCTCCGGCCGGACTGCCCTTTTATAAAGAAATGAAGCAATAACAGGAGCAGGCTCCCAAATGCATAAAAAGCAAGAAAAACCGCAAGCGCATAAGACGGTGAGTGATGAAGCGGGTATGTCATGATGGCGAGCACGGCTGACCAGAGCAGGAGGTCAATGAATTGGTAAGCGCCGGAAGTCATGATCTGGCGGACAGCTTCCAGTTCATTCCTGCAGCTTTCATAGGAGGGCCTTTTAATCAGGAAGCGCAAGGGATCACCTTCTTTAATTATTTGTACTCAACTATATGCAGGGATAAGCCCGTTGGTGATTGTGCAGGGGAAGAGTGAATATAACTTGTTTTAATCATATTAATATTGAAACTTTTTTCAGCCTGATCCGTATATTCTAATAGAGCTAAAAGCCAGTGCTGAAGGCTATCGTTGTTAAAACATGCACCTGATATGATATGATGAAAGAAATTTACATAAGCCATTAGGGCTAAATCTTTCGCTCCTAGAGGGAAGGGATAATCATGTATCCAACTTATAATAGATTAAAGGTCAATCTGCTGCCTGTGTCTGCGGACAATTGGCTGTCTGCCATTAAAAAGCGCAGCTCAGACCGCCCGCAGTACCAGGCAGGCGACGGCATTATCCAGATCAGCCAGGTTGCTGCAAGGTTTCTGGGCATTCCTGCGGATGAAGATGAATACTATAATCAGCTTTATGATTATATACACTCACCAGATAATGGACTTATCCTTTTAAGCAGCGATACTCTTGATAAAACGATCGACAACCAGCATTTTCAGGCCATTCAAAAGGTATTGAACATCAACAGGGAGCAGAAGCTTTCAATCAACCGCTTCATCGCCTTCCTTGATGGTGAGCAGCTGCTCCTGAAGCCTGATAATCCCCTTGTCCACAGAAAGGTAAGGGAGGCATTCACTAAAGTCATTGAGACGTTTGCCGGGGGGGAAAAAGAAGGCCTTGAAAGCCCTGATTTCCGAAGGGTGCTTGTAGATATTGTGAAATGGTCTTTTAACCATCTCTCCCAGCCTCTAAGCAGCAGCAATCCGGAAGAAAGCATGCCGAAATTTCTTTGGTATGGAGAAGCAAGTAAGAGCCAGCAATATTTCCTGTCATTCATCTTTTTTCTCGGCTGCGATCTCGCGGCTTTCAGCCCGGACGGCCAGGATGTCCTTGCGCTCGCAGATCCGGGGAAAGAAGAAACATTTGTTCAGCAGTATCCTGAACAGAAGGCAGCTGAACCTTTTCCCGTGGAGAAAAGGAGAAGGAAGTCAACGGTGGCTTATAAAGCCTCAAGAGAAATCGAAACCATTCTTAACCACGAAGGCTCTGGCCTTTATAAGCCATGGCAGCTGAGGGATTACAAACCTTCTGCTGTAACGCTCAAAACAACTTATGATGAACTGTTCATCCTTGCCAAAGAAAAGGCGATGATCAGGCCGAATTTTGAAGTCAGCGGCGGAGAAGTGAAGATCCCTTCCATCTTTTCGAAAATCAACGGAGTGAGCAAAAGCCGGAAGGAATATTGGGACCGCTTGCATGCTCTTGCCGAGAATGACTGCAGCTTTCTGATCAGGCAGTTCCCTTTTTCAAACCCCCTGACAAGCGACTTCCGCTTTCATTACAGAAATGCGCTTGGAAAAGACGGGAAGCTGGATCCTGACATTGTCATGGGCTCGCACTACTGGAAATACGGCCATCTTCCTGGGGGCCTCCAGAAAGGGATTTCCCATGCAATCAGAAATCTTTGCGCAAAGCCGGAGTTAAAGCCGAGCCATAATGAGAGTCAGGAAGAAATCAGCATCTATTTATTTACACAGGCAATGCAGATGCCGGCCAGCATCCTGAAGCTTCTGCAGAAGTTTGACTACTCTCAGGATGTGCCCAAGCTGATCCTCTATAACAATGAAATGAATGGTACGATGACAAGGAGCGATGTAGCCCTCCTGCTCCTCCTGAACCAATTTGGAGTTGATATCATCGTGTATAATCCTCCGGGACACAATGACCTTGAAAACTATGTCAATGAAGATGTCTTTGATTCGCACTGGCTGGAAGAAGTGGTCTTTGACCAGGACTATAAAGAGCCTTCACTGATCAAGAAAGTGTTTCTGCAAGGGCTGCTGAAAAATTTGAAAGGAGACTGAACCATGAATGATCCGCAACAAGCTAGTGCAGGACTGGTTACCCAGGATCCCGCTGATATGCTTACAGAAACGAAGGTGCCGGAAATAAAACTGGCGCTGAGGCAGGAAGCGGAAGTGCAGAACCTCGCCAGATCGATCGATGAACGCGATCAGATTCAAATACTGGAATTCGGGAAAGAACCAGCGCAGCAGATCTCCCGTTTCTCTGACCAGATTCTCGGCAATATGAGGGCTACCAAGGTGGAAGACTCCGGTGTCCTCCTGAAGCAGCTGGGGAAGATAATGGACAGGTTCGACAAGAAGGATTTTGAACAGACTTCAGGCGGATTGTTCGGAAAGCTGTTCAAGCGCGGGGAAAAAATGATTGAAAAGCTCTTTGGGAAATATCAGACAATGGGCAAAGAGATTGACAAGGTGTATGTCGAGATCTCCAAGTATCAGAGTGAAATGGTGGACTCCACCAATATGCTTGAGCAGATGTATGATCAAAACTATCAATACTATCTCACACTTGAAAAATATGCAGTTGCAGGCGAGATGAAGGCAGAGGAGCTTAAAAGCACACAGCTTCCGCAGCTGGAGTCAAAAGCAGCATCCGGGGACCAGATTGCCTCCATGCAGGCAGATACGCTCCGCAATAGCATCGATCTGCTAGAGCAGCGTGTCTATGACCTGGAAATGGCAAAGATGGTGGCCCTGCAGACAGCTCCCCAGATCCGCCTTCTCCAAAGAGGGAACACCAAGCTGATCGGGAAAATCAATTCAGCGTTCGTTACAACCATACCGATATTTAAAAATGGTCTGATCCAGGCGGTTGCGGCAAAGCGCCAGAAGCTGGTTGCCGATTCCATGAGCGAACTTGACCGCAGAACCAATGAGATGCTCGTCCGCAATGCCCAGAATATTTCAAATCAAAGTGCAGAAATAGCCAGGCTTGCCGGAGGTCCGAGCATCAAGATTGAAACGATTGAAGAATCGTGGAACATCATCATGAAGGGGATGCAGGAAACGAAATCGATTGAAGATGAAAACAGGCGACTGAGGGAAGAAGGGACCAAGAGGCTCGAACAGCTCCAGGAAAACTTCAAAAATATGAAAAATCAAGGCTGATGGCGCTTTTTTCAGCCTGACACAGGGCTGTTAAATATAAATAATACAGAAAAGTAAATTTATGAGGTGAAATGAATGGCGATTAATTTGCAAAAAGGACAAAGAGTAGATCTGACAAAAGGAAATCCGGGATTATCGAAAATTATGGTCGGCCTCGGGTGGGATCCTGTTGAAAGCAAAGGGGGAGGCGGACTTCTCGGCTCTCTTTTCGGCGGCGGCGGAGGCGCCAATGTCGACTGTGATGCTTCAGTCATCATGCTTGGGGAGAATGATAAATTAAGGAATAACAGCGATGTCATCTATTTCGGTAACCTGAAGAGTTCAGATGGCAGCGTACAGCATACCGGCGATAATCTGACTGGAGAAGGAGATGGAGATGATGAGCAGATCAATGTGGATCTTAGCCGTGTCCCTTCCCACGTGCAGAAGCTTGTTTTTGTAGTGAATATCTATGATGCGGTTAAACGCAAGCAGCATTTCGGCATGATCCGCAATGCGTATATCCGCATTGTGAATCCAATGGGCAGGGAAGAGCTCATCCATTATAACCTTACTGACGATTACAGCGGCAAGACAAGCCTGGTAGTCGGAGAATTATACAGGCATGGAACTGATTGGAAATTTGCCGCAGTCGGAACAGGCACCAATGCACCAGGGCTGTCTGATGTGGTTCGTTCTTATACTTAATAAGCTGGATGGTTTGTTATAATAGAAAACTTTTAACAGAGGTGAAGAAAATATGAGCATCAACCTTTCTAAGGGACAGCGCATTGATTTGACTAAAAGCAATCCGGGTTTGACAAAAGTAATCATCGGGCTTGGCTGGGACACAAACCGCTATTCCGGGGGCGGCGACTTTGACCTTGATGCGTCTGCATTCCTGGCAGATGAAAACGGGAAAGTCGTCCAGGACCATGATTTTATTTTTTATAACAATCTTGTCCATCCAAGCGGCTCTGTGGAGCATACAGGGGACAACCGGACAGGGGAAGGCGAGGGCGATGATGAGCAGATCAAAATCGACTTCAGCAAGGTCCCGGCCCATGTCCACCGCATTGCCATCACTGTCACAATCCATGATGCGGAGAGCCGCAGCCAGAATTTTGGCCAGGTATCCAATTCTTTTGCCCGTGTAGTGAATGAAGACACAAACCAGGAAGTGCTCCGTTTTGATCTGGGAGAGGATTTCTCCGTTGAAACGGCCGTTGTCATCTGTGAGCTGTACAGGCATGGAGGCGAATGGAAATTCAATGCTGTCGGAAGCGGATTTTCGGGCGGGCTGGCTGCACTGTGCAAAAATTTCGGCCTTGCCGTTTAATTCTATATACCCGAAAGCCCGGCATACTGCCGGGCTTTTACTTTTGGAAAAATTGAGAAATAACGCTTGTTATGAAACTGGTTTCATGCTTTATGATTTTCTTATGAAGAAAAGGGCGCTGCTTATCATCAGCCGGCGTGACGCTTTAGGCGGCGTAACGGCATTAGTGAGCAGAAAGCTCTTTTCTCTAGAAATGAAAGAATTGCATTGACAATATAAAAGGTACTGGAATATAATTCATTTAATCATTTTTATGAATCCATTAAGCTGGGAAAAGGACATGAATCATTTCCGCTGCTTCTGACAGAGAAAAGGGCCGCCGGCTGAAAGCCCTTAGGAGAAAGAAATGAATTTACCGCCTCGGAGCTATCATGGGGAAAGGCTGGATGTCAGCTAACCATGGTCGGGAGACCGTTATCTTTTTGAGCGCCGCATGCGATGCATGAGGCGGAATTAGGGTGGAACCACAGCCGCAATTGTCCCTTGTACAGGGAGGATTGCGGCTTTTTGTGTTATAAACAAATATAATATTGCGAAGAAAAGGACATGAATCATTTCCGCTGCTTCTGACAGAGAAAAGGGCCGCCGGCTGAAAGCCCTTAGGAGAAAGAGATGAATTTACCGCCTTGGAGCAATCATGGGGAAAAGCTGTGTGTCAGCTAACCATGATCGGGAAACCGTTATCTTGTTTGAGCGCCGAATGTTATGCAGGAGGCGGAATTAGGGTGGAACCACAGCCGCAATTGTCCCTTGGTACAGGGAGAATTGCGGCTTTTTTTATTCAAAAAATTTTTGGGAGGAATTAAAATGTCAATTAAAGCAGAAGCAGAAAAGAGAAATCACAGAAAGCTGGGGGCTGAGCTAGAATTATTCATGTTCAGGGAAGAAGCACCAGGGATGCCGTTTTATCTTCCAAAGGGAATGCAGGTAAGAAATATACTGGAAGACCTTTGGAAACAAAAGCACCATAAAGCTGGCTATCATGAGGTCAAGACACCAATCATGATGAAGCAGGCATTATGGGAGCAGTCAGGGCACTGGGACCACTATCATGAGAATATGTATTTTTCAAAAGTTGATGAATATGATTATGCGATTAAGCCAATGAGCTGTCCAGGTGCTGTATTGATTTACAGCAGCAAGAGAAGGAGCTACCGTGAACTGCCGCTCCGCTATGCAGAACTTGGTCTTGTTCACCGCCATGAGCTCTCGGGATCCTTAAACGGGCTTTTGCGGGTGCGTTCCTTTACACAGGATGATGCACACCTGTTTGTAAGGGAAGATCAAATAAAAGAAGAAGCCGCAAAGGTGCTGGAGCTGGTACACGAATTTTATTCGCTGTTCGGCTTTGAATATAAGGTCGAGCTGTCTACTAGGCCGGAAGAATTCATGGGTTCGGAAGAAACTTGGAACCTGGCAGAAGCCTCTTTGGAATCGGTCCTGCAGGAAAGGGGCATTCCTTTTGAAATCAATTCCGGGGACGGAGCATTTTATGGGCCGAAAATTGACTTCCATATTACTGATTCACTGGGAAGAAGCTGGCAATGCGGCACTGTCCAGCTTGATTTTCAAATGCCGGAGCAATTCGGCTGCCAGTATATCGGCGAAGACAATCTGGCTCACAGGCCAATCATGATCCACCGTGCCATCTACGGTTCGATTGAAAGGTTCCTGGCCATTTTAATCGAGCATTATGCAGGGGATTTTCCTTTCTGGCTTTCACCGGTCCAGGCCATGGTGCTTCCGGTTTCTGAAGCACATATCGGCTATGCACTTGAAGTCAAAGCCCGACTTGAGGAGGCTGGCTGCCGGATTGACATTGACAGCAGGGCAGAGAAGCTCGGCCTCAAAATCAGGGAAGCCGAGCTTCAGAAGGTTCCTTATATGATCATCATCGGTGAGAAGGAAATAGAGCAGGGAGGAGCTGCCTTGAGGAAAAAAGGGGCAGGAAACCTGGGAGTATTACACCTGCAGGAACTGCTCGACAGGTTTAGGGATGAAGACAGACCAGGAGGTAAGTAAGAGGTAAGACGGGGTCTTCCAGGCCCCTTTTTTAAAAAGTCTCAGATGAAGTTGAGAAAAAATTAATGGCGCATTCATTCAGCTAAGCTGAAAGCCCTGAAAATACCCTTCCTGCCGCACAACTTTAAAACTTCCTGAAATTGCCCATGAATCGCGGCCTTTTTACCCGATATGATATGCTATAATATTTTCATATATACATAGATAGCAGGCAGCAAACGGGGCTGGAAGCGTCTGAGAATGGACAGAAGGTGATAGCATGAGAATCAGGCTTTTTTTTCTGCTTATTGTAGTAGCTTCCCTGGCGCTTATGGGCAATTCCCAGGCGGCAATGGGAGGTATAAAACTGAAAGATTTCCCTGGCAACTCAGAGCTTGTCAAGTCCCTGTCACTGCATTCGGGACAAGATCTGGGCAGGATTATTATTCTTCCTTTAGAGGAGTTCGATCAGAAGGAGGCTGCAAGGATGATAGAAAGACTGGATCATCTCCCCTTATCATTGCTGTCTAAAATCAGGCAGGAAGGCATCTCGCTTAAGCTTTTTACAGGGCAGCTCACAGATAATCCCACAGCAAGCCATCTGGCAGGCTTGACACCCAGGGGTTATCAGAATAAAGAAACGACCTGGGATGATGTACCCGGAATAGGCGGGGGACGGACTGTGCTTGTAAAGATTGGCTATAGCGGCAAAGGCATGGGGCATGGATCGGTCAACCTGGAGCTTCATGAGCTGGCACATTCGGTTGACCGCTTTGTCTTGAGCGAGATCCGCTTTAATAGAAAGTTCCAGGGTATATGGAAAGAGGAGAAGGCAAAGCTGTTTCCAGGCCAGCCTTACTTCCTTACATTCCCTGAAGAATATTTTGCTGAAACGTTCGCCATGTATTATATGGGAGGAGAAGAGCGCCTGCGCTTAAAAGAAAAAGCTCCGCTCACCTGGCAATTTTTCAGTACACTTAATTAATAGATTCATATGAGGAGGTCAATGGAATGGAGCAGTATTTACAGCTTTGCAGGCATGTCCTGGAAAAGGGTACAATCAAAGAAGACAGGACGGGAACCGGCACAATCAGCACTTTCGGGTATCAGATGCGATTCGATCTGAAGGAAGGCTTCCCATTGGTCACCACAAAGAAGCTGCATCTCAGGTCTATCATCCATGAGCTTCTTTGGTTTCTGAATGGAGACACCAATGTGAAATATCTTCAGGAAAACGGGGTCAGGATCTGGAATGAGTGGGCCGATGAGGAAGGGAATCTCGGACCTGTATATGGCCATCAATGGAGATCATGGACCGGTGCGGATGGTAAAACGGTTGACCAGATCAGTGAGCTGATCAGCTCAATCAAGAGTAATCCTGATTCTAGAAGGCTGATTGTCAATGCGTGGAATGTGTCTGAAATTGGCAATATGGCGCTGCCTCCCTGTCATTGCCTTTTCCAGTTCTATGTAGCGGACGGCAAGCTGTCCTGCCAGCTTTATCAGCGGTCTGCTGATGTGTTCCTGGGGGTGCCGTTTAATATAGCATCTTATGCCCTCCTGACACATATGGTCGCCCATGTGTGTGATCTGGAGCCGGGTGAATTCATCCATTCGTTCGGGGATGTCCATATTTACCGTAATCATCTGGAACAGGTGAATCTGCAGCTTTCAAGAGAGCCGTTCAAGCTGCCCCAGCTGAAGTTCGCCCGCAAGGTTGAGGATATCTTCAGCTTTAAATATGAAGATTTTATCCTGGAAGGCTATGAATCACATCCTCATATTAAAGGAGTTGTCAGTGTTTGATTTCACTGCTATGGGCCATGGACGAAAATTCGGCCATCGGGAAAAATAATGATCTGCCCTGGCGCCTGCCGGAGGACCTGAAATACTTCAAACGTGTTACGATGGGCCACTCGATTGCCATGGGAAGGAAAACCTGGGATTCGATAGGCCGCCCTTTGCCTGGCCGGGAAAACATCGTGCTGACGCGGGATCGTGGGTTCACCTGCGAGGGCTGCACCGTTTTCTATTCTTTTGATGATTTTCTTGCAGAATGCAGCCAAAAAAACGATCAGGAAATTTTCATCATTGGAGGGGCAGAAATTTTCAAAATGGCCCTTCCATCTGCCGACAGGCTTTATCTGACAATGATCCATCAAAAGTTTGAAGCTGATACTTTCTTTCCGGAAGTTGATTGGAAGGAATGGCAATTGGAGAGCCGGGAAAATGGGAAGAGCGATGAAAAGAATCCCTACGACTACGAATTTTTGGTTTACACAAGAAAAGAACAGCCATAAGGCTGTTCTTTTCTTTAGATTTCTTCCAGCTGTTCCAGCATGCTGCGGAATTGGCTTGGATCACAGAAATCCTCTTCGCGGAAATTGTTTTTCACCCATTGAAGCAAGTCTGCTCTATTATTGAAAACTTCACCGCTTGTATCGGCCTTCCTGATCATATAGCGGCCATTATCTTCATCGGCCGTTACTTCCACAGGCAGCCTGCTGTCAAAGCTGCAGAGCGAAAATTCCATTGTGTCCGCCCTCCTTTGGCTTTTTAATTCTATATTCCCTTAATCAAGAAATAATGACCAGCTCGGCAATCTTTTCAATAGTATATGCATAATAAGGACGCCGACTCTTTTTTTTGAAATATAAAAAAGGTAAATTTTTTGACTATTCTGTTGATTAATGATTCTGCCGTGGTATAATGTACAAATTATAACGGCAGAAATGAGGGTAGGATATGGAACAGAAATTAATGAAGAAAAAATGGGTGCAGCTGGAGGATATACTGATTGCATACCAGCAGCTTAAGGATATCGTTGCCCATACGCCGCTGCAGAAAAATGACCGGCTGTCAGAAAAATATAATTGCAATGTGTATTTAAAAAGGGAAGATCTCCAGCATGTAAGAAGCTTCAAACTGCGGGGTGCCTACTACAGCATGAAATCACTGGGAGAAGAGAAGCTTGCTAAAGGGGTTGTTTGTGCGAGTGCGGGCAATCACGCCCAGGGTGTCGCTTTTTCCTGCAGGCAGCTTGGGATCAAAGGGAAAATTTTTATGCCGGCTACAACTCCCCGGCAAAAGGTGAGCCAGGTTGAATTGTTTGGAAGGGGCCATGTGGATATCATTTTGACAGGGGATACTTTTGATGACTCTTATAAAGAGGCCGTAAAATGCGCAGAGGATGAGCAGATGGCTTTCGTCCATCCCTTTGATGATGAGAAGATCATTGCCGGACAAGGCACTGCTGCTGTTGAGATACTGAATGACTGTGAAGAGCCGATCGATTTTGTTTTTGCCAGCATAGGCGGCGGCGGATTGATGGCCGGCCTCAGTACATATTTCAACAGCGTCTCGCCCCTGACAAAGATGATCGGGGTTGAGCCTGCCGGAGCAGCTTCCATGAAGGAGTCCTGCCTTTACGGCTCTGTGACCCCGCTTGCTGATATCGATAAATTTATTGACGGTGCAGCAGTTAAAAGTGTCGGGGAAAAAACCTTTGATATTTGCAGCGAGCTGGTGGAAGATATTGTATTGGTCCCTGAAGGTAAGGTCTGCACCTCGATTTTGGAGCTGTATAATGAGCATGCAATCGTAGCAGAGCCTGCAGGCGCCATGCCGATTGCCGCCCTTGATCTGTATCGTGAGGAGATAGCCGGCAAGACAGTTGTATGTGTTGTAAGCGGCGGAAATAATGATATCGGGCGGATGCAGGAGATCAAGGAAAGATCCCTTCTATATGAAGGGCTTCTGTGCTATTTTATCGTAAATTTCCCCCAGCGGGCTGGTGCACTGCGGGAATTCCTCGATGAGGTCCTCGGGCCTTCCGATGATATTACAAGATTTGAGTACACAAAGAAAAACAATAAAGAAAACGGGCCGGCACTGGTCGGCATTGAACTAAAGGATAAAGAAGACTATGCCGGCCTGATAAAAAGGATGAACAAAAAAGCCTTCGCATTTACAGAAATCAATAAAGACAGCAATCTTTTCCACCTGCTGATTTAAATGCAGACCCCGTGCACTGCGGGGTTTTTAAATTTGCAGAAACGTTCTTTATAAAGTACAATTTTGTTATCGGAAAAGTTTGGAAGTTTCTTCTTTTGGAGAATGGGAGATTATGATAATAAATCAAGAAGGATAGGAAGCGGTGAGTCCATGAGGGGTATATACATCTATTTAGGGATATTGAACGCGCTGGATGCACTGGCCACCTGCCTGGGGCTGAATGCAGGGCTGATAGAGGAAGCAAATCCGGTGATGGGGGGATTGTATGAAAAAGGGCCGCTTCTCTTCCTCCTGGTCAAAATATCATTCAGCGCGCTGCTGGGCTGCTTTGCTTATATGAAATATTTGCCTGAAACGAAATTACTGAAAAACCTGCTGCTGCTCTCTTCTTTTTTATATACCGCTGTATGCCTTCTCCACTTATATTGGATAGCAAGCCATATATGATGAGGAACCTGCTGCCCTTTTTGAAAAATATCAGGAACAGCGCATATTTAGACACACTTCGGGACCATGATGAGGTATAATATAACAAACGGGTGAAAAAGAGGATTGATATTTTGCTATTCAAAAGCCTAGAGTTCAAAAATGCTGTTGGACAGAAGGTTAAGGTCATTGAAATTCCAGTATTGGAGGAAGATAGCCCAAATTTCTTTATGATCCAATTCCGTTTAAAAACATTCATCTCGGCCGTTCACAAAGACACCAGCAGGAGAAGTGTGTACTCATTCAGGGAGTATTTGAAAAGAGTCCTGAAATGGAAGGATTATGAACACCTGTTTAATGTAGTTGAATTAAAAAATAATGCTTAATTCCTTGCGCCGGTTTTTCCGGCGTTTTTATTTTGCCCGAATCACTGCATCAAAGAAACTTCAGCTGGCATTTTAACCGCTTTCTATTTTATTTGCTGTCCAAATCCATGTATAATAACATTCATAAGTGCATTGTTGGGAAGTGATATTTTGGCAAAGGTAAAGATAGTGACAGATTCAACAGCAGACCTGCCGGCAGCACTTGCAGCCGAGCTTGGCATTGAAGTGGTGCCCCTGTCGATTACTATAGATGGCGAAACCTATCTGGACAGGATTGATATAACCCCTTCTGAATTTATGAAAAAAATGAAAACTTGTGCAGAACTGCCAAAAAGTTCGCAGCCGCCTCCGGGAAAGTTCGTTGAGCTTTATGACCGTTTTGGGGCAGAAGGCTATGAAGTATTGTCGATACATATGACAGGCGGGATGAGCGGCACTGTTCAATCAGCAGAAAGTGCTGCAAAGATGTCTTCCGCAAAGGTAACAGTAATTGATTCCCGATTCATTTCAAAAGCACTTTCTTTTCAGGTAACAGAGGCTGCAAAGATGGCCGGCGAAGGGCTTGGTCTGGAAGAAATAATAGGCAAGATTGCAAAGATAAGAGAGAAAACTCATTTATATGTTGTCGTGGATACTCTTGAAAATCTTGTTAAGGGCGGGAGAATAGGCAAAGGTAAAGCGCTCATTGGCTCCCTGCTGAATATCAAACCGATCGCATCGCTGGAAGGTGGAGTTTATACACCTGTAACGAAGGTAAGAAGCTATACACAGGTAGCTAAATATCTTGTAAAGCAATTTGCTGAAGATGTTAAAGGCAGGACAATAAAAGGGGTAGGCATCTGCCATGCAGAAGGCCTTGACCTTGCAATGAAGGTCAAAGAGGGGCTCGTTGAATTGACAGGCTATGAAAATGTCGAAATAGAGGAAACGACCCCAATTATCAGCACGCATACAGGTCCGGGTGCAATTGGCTTTATGTATTATTATGACTGAAGAAAAGCTGGATATCTCCAGCTTTTTTTCTATTTTGGACAGCACTTCAGCATACTCTTTTAATAAACCCTTCAAAAAAATGCCATTATAGACAGGTGGCTGCAATATCTTAGATAGGGGGGAGATGCAATGGCCAAAAATAAAAATGTCCTGTTTTTCAGTGACTTTGGAATAGATGATTTTGTGGCAGCTATTTATGCACTGTTTTCTGAGGAAGTCAATATCGTTGGAATTGTTGCAGACTATGGCAATATCTCCAGACTTGATGCGCTGAGAAATGCAGCTTATCTGCGTGAGGTCACCGGCATTGCTGATATTCCTGTGTTCAGCGGTGCAGAGCTGCCGCTGACAGGAGAGAACCCTGTCTATTATCCTGATGTCCATGGACTGGAAGGCCTCGGCCCGATTACGCTGCCTGAATATGAAGTGAAAGGGGAATTTTTTGAGAACTTTGATGGCATTAAAGAAATAATAGCCAAGTACGAGGACGACATTATCATAGTGAATGTGGGAAGGCTTTCTTCCCTTGCTACCGCATTTATTTTATATCCCTCTTACATGTCCAGGGTGAAGGACTTCTATATTATGGGCGGGGCCTTTAATGTTCCCGGTAATGTCAGCCCGGTGGCAGAAGCCAATTTCTACGGTGATCCTTATGCAGCCAATATTGTTATCAGGCAGGCCCCTAAGCAGATTCATATATTTCCGCTTGATGTGACCATGTCAGCTATCGTGACTCCTATGCTTATAGACCGGCTGGATGAATACTACCAGGAGATAAACAGCAAGCCGGGATTGCTTGTAAAGCCGATGGTTGACTATTATTATGAATTTTATAAAAAAAGAGACCCTGAATTAAGCGGAAGCCCGCTTCATGATGTTTTTACGCTTTGGGCACTGACTGACGGCGCTGTGATAGAGTATAAGGATTTGCCTGTCATCATCCAGGTTGATCAAGGTGAAGGCCAGGGGCAGAGCATTGGAGATTTCCGCAAATATATAGAAAAAGCAGAATACCCTGTGCACAAAGTTGCCATTTCCTTTGATTATGCAAGATTCATCACCAGCTTCTACACGACGATGAAAAATCACTATAGCGATCAGCCGCAATCATAGAAATATAGCAGTTTACAAAGCCAGCCTCTATTCTATAGGGCCGGCTTTTTTTCTATTTCAGGCCCTTTTCCTGTTTGGCTGGAACAGCTTTCAATGTCATGCTGATATTTTACCTTTATTGGGAAATGCTATAAAAAAATAAAAAAGGTGTTCATTATGTTCAGAAGCAGACGAGGAAAAAACATTATAAAAGATCAGAAACAGATCCGCTCTCATTCATTGACAATCGATGAGCTGCAAAATGAACTCAGCCGGGAACTGAATGAAAGCCCTGATTTGCATGTCCGCATGCTGCGGAAGGAAGAGCAGAAAATAGCAGTGATATTTATAAAATCGCTGACAGATCCATTAATTTTAGATGAAAGGATCCTTTTGCCGCTTCAAAAAGCAAAAGGTCCTTTAGACCCTGAGGATATATCCAACCTTCTCCCGATAGGGGAGCTGAGCTCCGCAAACCTACTGAAAGAAATCTCAGCGGCTTTATTGAACGGCAATACCTATATCTATATAGAAGGCCAGCCATTTGGAAGCCTTGCTGGCACCGGCAAGACGGCAGAAAGATCAATTGAGAAGGCCGAGACAGAATCTCTTGTCTATGGCCCGAAGATCTCTTTTACGGAATCACTTGAATCGAATGTCAATATCATCAGGCGGAATCTGAATGGTGCAAATCTATGCATTGAGGATTTAAATGTGGGCGGGAGGAGCAAGCTCAAAGCAAAGCTCTTCTATATCAAGGATATAGCAGACGAAGACAATGTACGGACCTTCCGGCAGCGTATCAGTGACTTGGAGTCCGACTATGTTCCGGATACTACTGTTCTTGCCCAGTATATTGAGGATAACAGCTGGTCGGTCTTCCCCCAGATTCTGACAACGGAACTGCCTGACAGATTCTGCATTTCGCTCATCAAGGGACAGGTGGGAGTCCTTCTTGACCGGAGCCCGAGCGCCTTATATGGGCCGACCACTTTTTTCAGCTTTTTTGAAACGACCGAGGATCTTTATATGCGCTGGAATATGGGGACGTTCCTGCGCCTGCTGCGCTTTTTGTCCATCTTTCTTTCAGTCCTTTTGACACCGGCTTATGTGGCTGTATTGACTTACCATTATGAGGTCATTCCTTCGCCATTGCTTGTTTCTTTGGGACAGTCAAGGTCAAACGTACCATTTCCTCCTGTATTTGAGGCCCTGCTTCTTGAGTTTATCATTGAGCTCTTAAGGGAAGCCGGTGCTAGGCTGCCGACGAAGGTCGGCCAGACTATGGGTATCGTAGGAGGTATTGTCATCGGGCAGGCTGCGGTTGAAGCGGGTTTTACAAGCAATATATTGATTATCATCATTGCCCTAAGTGCCCTTGGATCCTTTACAGTCCCAAGTTATTCAATGGGAACAGCCATCAGGATCATCCGCTTCCCCATTATCATCATGGCCGGCTTATGGGGCGGAATCGGGATTATGATTTCTTTCTGCTTCCT
Organism: Bacillus sp. MMSF_3328; assembly: GCF_030733525.1. Lineage (NCBI taxonomy): Bacteria > Bacillati > Bacillota > Bacilli > Caryophanales > Bacillaceae > Bacillus > Bacillus sp. MMSF_3328. The sequence continues at coordinate 586,738 of NZ_JASHIV010000001.1, forward strand.
GCTGATTCATCTCTTGAAATTATCGGCTATCGGCAGGCCGTATCTGGCGCCCATTTACCCGCTGAGATGGAAAGATGTCCGCTACAGCATGGTTCGCTTCCCGCTTCAGTATTTGTCAAAAAGGCCAGAGATGAATATGACTGAAGATCAATCAAGATATCCGTCGCGCAAAGCATCGAAAACAAAAGATGTGGATGAGTAGGGAGGTGTGAAGGTGAAGCCCGAGGTCAATATAAACCCAAAAGAAAATCTCCTATTTGACGCTTTTTTTATGTTTTTCCTTATCCATACCATCCAAACAGGGGTAGGGATTGCAGGGCTTCCAAGGATTGTCTATCTTGCTGCCGGTCATGATGGCTGGATATCCATCATAATAGCCGGCCTGCTTGTCTCAGCGGTCATCTTTCTTTCTGTCATGATGCTGAAGCAGTATGAAAGCGCAGATCTGTTCGGGATACATTACGATGTATTTGGCATCTTTTTAGGAAGGCTTGTTAATATCCTCTATACCTTTTATCTTATTTCGGGCATCTATGTTATCGTCATGAATTATGTTGAAATAGTCCAGGCATGGGTTTTTCCTGATCTGTCCACCTGGTTCCTGGCGATGATTCTTTTGCTTTTGTCCATGTATGCAGTGATGGGCGGGGTCCGCATTGCTGTCGGCTTTTCCTTCATGTCATTCCTGCTCACGTTCTGGATTGTACTGATTATCATCATACCAGCGAGAGATTTCGATTATACCCACTTATTGCCCATCCTGAATAAGGGCTATGCAGAGATTTTAAAAGGGGTCTACAAAACATCTCTTTCCATTGTAGGATTTGAGATGATCCTTTTTCTGTATCCTTTTATTAAGAATAAAAAAAAGGCCCATTTGTATACACAGCTTGGCGGCTTGTATACAACACTGCTATTTGTCCTTGTTACAGTCATTTCCATTGGCTTCTTTGGGGAAAAAGGGCTTGAAAAGACAATTTGGCCGGTGCTCTCCATGTTCAAAATCGTCCGTCTCCCCAATCTTGAACGTTTTGAATTCATCGCTGTTTCCTTTTGGATGCTGATCATACTTCCCAATATCTGTTTATATCTCTGGGCAGCTTCAAGAGGGATGAAAAGGGTATTTCCCGGTATGAAACAAAAAACCTTTATTGTCCTGATCGCAATCCTGGTGTGGAGCTGCAGTTTCCTTGTTAAGGCGAGATACCAGATGAATATTGTATCCGATTATATAGGCATGGCTGGATTTTATATAGGGATCTGCTATCCCGCATTGCTCTCGATGCTTGTTCTGCTCAAAAAGAAACTGACAGGGAGGAGGAAGCAAAATGAAAATGGTGCGTAGTCTCCTGATAGCAGCTGCCCTCCTCCTGCCAATTGCCGGGTGCGTGAAGACAAAGCAGCTTGAAAGACTTGGGCTCATCACAGCAGTTGGCTATGACGATAAGGGGGATATTATTGAAGGGACCGTGGTGCTGCATACCTTTGAGTCCAAGGAGGAAAATGTCACGCAGATCAATTCAGCTTCCGGCAACACAAGCAAGGGCATTCGGCAGAAGCAAAATATTAAAACCTCACACAATCTTGTATCAGGACAGCTGAGGGTTGCGGTGTACAGTGAGGAAACAGCGGGAAAAGGGCTCATCCAGCTCGTGGACACATTGAATCGCGATGCCACAATCGGAAACCTGGTTTACTTGACGGTCAGCAAAGGGACAGCAAAAAACCTGCTGAAAAAGGCAGGGGAAAAAGAGAAGACCAATCTTGGCACCTATCTGTATAATTTAATCAAACAGAACATAAAAGACGAGTTAATCATCTCGCCAACGCTCCATGAATTTAATCACAGCTTTTTTGACCCGGGAAAGGACCCTGTCCTCCCTATCTTGAAGCTGGAGGAAGATAAAGTGATCATTTCAGGGATGGCTGCCTTTAAAGATGATCGGATGGCAGGAGAGATTGATATTGAAAAGTTATTCTACCTGAAGACATTAGAAGACAACTATGAGTCAGGGAATCTTGAGCTTGAGATTCCGAAGGAGAAACTAAAGGAGTATATTATTCCTTTAAGCAGCGAAACGGAAGAACAAAAAGACGACCCGCTGTTCATTACGATCGATGATATCAGATCGTCAAAGAAAATACGTCTGAAGGACATGGAAGATGTTACATTTGCCATTGATGTAAAGCTGGATTCCCGGATACTTGAGGTGTCAAGCGATATGGATCTGGGCAATCCCCAGGTAATCAAGGCGCTGGAAAAGGAAACAGCAGTTAAAATCAAGCAGGAGATGGAATCGATGCTGAAAAGGCTCCAAAACATGGAGTCCGATCCCATCGGCTTCGGAAATATTTACAGTGCCCATCTTCAACGTGAAAAGCGTATGACAAAAGGTGAATGGCGGAACCTATACAAAAAGGCAGAATTTGAAGTCAATGTGGAGAACACAATCATCAGGACCGGCGTTATCGATTGAGCAGGAGCTGCAAAATGAGTTCACTGATTTGTCAAATCTTTTTCTTTCTTCTTTCTAATTCGTCTGCTAGAATTATGGCTATCTGATGAAGAGCAGGTGATCATATATGAAAAAAAAGCGGGTGTCGATATTCACCCTCGGTCTGATGCTGCTGATCATTCTTTCAGCCTGTGGCCAGAAGGGTATCGAAAATCCTTATAATTGGACGGTTCAAGACTTTACATACACCAACCAGGCTGGGGAACAGACAGGACTTGCTGACTTGAAGGGAAAGGTATGGATTGCAGATTTTATTTTTACAAGCTGTGAGGATGTCTGCCTTCCAATGACCTTCAATATGTCGAAGCTTCAGGATAAGGCAAAGGAAGAGGGCATTGAAAATCTTCAGTTTGTTTCCTTCAGTGTCGATCCTGCCGTTGATACGCCGGAAACCTTGAAGGCATATGGGGACAATTTTGAAGCAGACTATGACAATTGGAGCTTTCTGACGGGCTATGGACAGCAGGAAATCGAGGATTTTGCGAAGGAAAGCTTTAAGACGCTTGTCGTGAAACCGGAATCGGATGACCAGGTCATCCATGGGACCGAATTTTATCTGATAAACCAGGAAGGCAAAGTCCTTAAATCTTATACAGGGCTGAAGGATATACCTTATGAGGAAATCATTAAGGATATTAAATCGATTCAATAAGCGAAGAGGCGGCCCCTGCTGCCTCTTTTTCTGTCCCGGTGAAGCTTCCAGCCCTGATTGGTTTCGATTGAAAGCAAACGTGTTATAATAATTATACTAGAAAAGGCAGGTGATTAGATGAAAAAGACATTCACCTTACTTGTTTTGGCCGCTCTCCTTCTTTCCTCCTGCAGCGGGGCAGGAAACTCATCCCCTAAAAATCTGGGAATGAAGGATATTAGCATTGTTGAAAAGGAAATGGTGCCCAATGACTTTATTCCCCGTGATATTCATGTGGTCTCAGTTGGGGATTCGCTGACAGAGGGTGTTGGCGACAGCACTGGAAGGGGAGGCTATCTGCCTTACCTCGAAGAACAGCTGGAACAGGAAAAAGGAGTCTCGCAGACTGAATTCCTTAATTTTGGAGTTAAAGGAAACCGGACAGACCAATTGCTGAAAAAGCTCAAATCATCGGAAGTCCGATCTGCCATTTCGGAAGCAGACCTGGTCATTATCACGATCGGCGGAAATGATGTCATGAAAGTTGTAAGGCAGAATTTCTCCAATTTGAATGTCAGCGATTTTACGGGCCAGAAAGCCCAGTATGAAAAAAATCTTAAGGAAATCATCGATACAGTACGGAGTGAGAATTCCGAAACCCAGATTGCACTGATTGGACTATACAATCCATTTTATAAATGGTTTTCGGATATAACGGAAATATCTGATATTATGGACAACTGGAATGAAGCCAGCAGGGAGATTCTTTCCCGCTATGATTATACTTATTTTGTTGATATAAAGGATATATTTGAAAATAAGGCAGAGGATTTGCTGTACACAGATTATTTCCATCCGAACGACAAAGGGTATGAGCTTATTGCTGACAGAGTCTACAGGCAGATTGGCCGGGAGGCGCTCGAGGTGATTGCTGAGCAGCAGAAATATACAGTTAGGAATGAGGAGAATTGACTTGAACAAAAAAAACAAATGGAAGGTCCTGTTTTTCCTCTTATTGGGGATTGTGATTGCCTTCATAGCCCTGTTTTTCGTTATGATTAATCTACCGGCAAAAGATGAAGCGATTAATACCACAGAGGTGGATGAAGACGGGTATGTTCCATTTCACCTTCAGACTAATAAAAGAGACCTCAACAGAATCATTGCCCACTATATTGCCAAGGAGGGGCTGGACGGCCCCATTGACTATGAAGTGATTCTTGATGATGAGGTTGAGCTTTATGGGAATCTCCCGGTTTTCAGTCAAAACCTGGAAATGAAACTGACTTTCGAGCCTGAAGCACTGGACAACGGCGATGTTGTCCTTAGCCAGAAATCCATTGCTGTCGGCCAGCTGAACCTTCCGGTATCTTATGTGCTGAAATTTGTCCGCGACAGATATCAGCTGCCAGAAGGAGTTGTCATCCAGCCAGATAAAGAGCAGATATATGTCTCCCTTCAGGATATGAAACTGAAGAGTGATCTGAAAGTTAAGGTGGATGAGTTTGACTTAAAAAAGGATGATATCCGCGTTACCTTATATGTTCCTACTAAATAAAAAAACTGGCTGATTTTTCAGCCAGTTTTTTCGTTCCAATAAGAGATTGATAGCTGCAAGGCAATATAACCGTGCTGGCAATGGCCGGCAGGGTTTCAATAATGGCAGGACATGGGTTTTGGTCATCCCTCAATAATAAGGGCTTCAAGCGGCGGTTCCCCGGCTGCTGTACCCACTGCGAGGATGGTATACACTTTATTCGGCTGCAGCTTGACACCGGGAAGGGAAAGGACTGTATTGCTGGAACCTGCAACCCTGACTTCGAGATCGACTGTCATCGGAGTCAGCCCTAAATATTGAGTCGCCTGCCTGAAAGAGATGTTCGGGAAAATGACATCTCCTTTTTTGACGGCAATATCGACAGCCGGTGCGTCCGGTGAAAGGTGAATGAATCTGGCTTTTGTTTCGCCGGCCGGTACAGAAGGCTGATCTTCGAATGCCAGCAGCTTCAATTTGGCAGCCGGTCCTGCTGCTGCCAGCGTGTAGGATTTTCCGCCTTCCACAGTGACTTTTTTACTGAGAACGGTTGAAACCATATCACCGGCAGGATAGATATCTATCTGGTATTTTCCGGCCGGAAGGGATAAATAGCCGCTGACATCTTTGTAAGGGAAATCCTTCAATATCCTGTTGCCATTTACATAAATATCGACGTTGGGTGCATCAGGGGAAGCATGCACAACCCGGACCATAGCTGGCTGCCGCATGCTTCCATAAGGCTGGGAGGCTTCCATTCGCATGCTTTGTACGGCCCTTCTAATATATTTCAGATGCTGATAATAATAGGCAACATGCAAAGCAGGATCACTGTACTTATAATACTTGGCAAGAAGATCGTATTTACTTGCCTTGGCAAAATCATCATGATGATCTCTGTTAAAAGACATACCTTTCCGCTCCTATCCTCAAATATTCTCAGAGTATGATATGCCTCCAAGGATAGGTGTGTGCCTAGCGGAATTTTCAGAAAGGTGTTTACAGCCGATGATAAAAAGAATATAATGGTAACAAATACAAGCGAAAGCGGGTGAAGTGCTATGGGAAAATTATTATTTGCAAGAAATGAGATTGTATTTTCAATGAGCACGGCCCGGAGAGTAGCTGTATAAACCTGAGAATAGTTCTATTCTTTTTTTATGCTGACTAAAACCATGGGCTGTGTGCCAATGGTTTTTTATTATGTCAAAAAACAAATAAAACGGTCAGCATGGAGGAAATAATGAATACAAACTTAAAACAAATCGGCTTTGATGCACATTTTGAAACAGAGTTTCATAATCTCGCAACGGAAGGGCTTATTCCCGGCAGGGTGGCTCTTGAGCATAAAAGGATGTATCGTGTATGGACTGAAGAAGGAGAGCTGCTTTGCGAGGTTTCAGGCAAATATGCCTTTGCTGCAGGCAGCAGGGAAGATTACCCCGCAGTCGGTGATTGGGTGGCTGTGAAGCCAAGAATAGGAGAGCAAAAAGGGACCATACAGGCCCTATTGCCGCGGATAGGCAAGTTTTCCCGTAAAATGGCTGGAAATACAACTGAAGAGCAAATTGTGGCAGCCAATGTTTCAACCATCTTTCTTGTCAATTCGCTGAATGACGACCTGAACCTCCGGAGGATCGAACGTTATTTGCTTCTGGCATGGGAGTCAGGTGCAAATCCCGTCATCATCCTAACCAAAGCAGATCTGTGTCAAGATGCGGAGGAGAAAAAGTCGCTCGTTGAATCAGTCAGCATGGGAGTGCCTGTGATTCCGGTCAGTGTTATGTCTGAATCGGGGATTGCAGAGCTCCGTCCCTATATCGGCCATGGATCAACAGTTGCCCTGCTTGGCTCTTCTGGTGTAGGCAAATCAACACTTACCAACTATCTCATGGGAAAAGAAGTGCAAAAGGTGCAGGAGATACGCATGGATGATGATAAAGGAAAACATACGACAACACATAGGGAGCTGTTCCTTCTTCCTGACGGAGGTGTACTTATCGATACACCGGGCATGAGGGAGCTTCAGCTCTGGAATAGTGAAAATGGGCTGTCCGAAAGTTTTACTGATATTGAAGCACTCGCGGATTCCTGCCGGTTCAGGGACTGTTCACATGAGGATGAGCCAGGCTGCGCTGTCCTGGGCAGCATACAGGATGGAGCAATGGAAGAAAGCAGGCTTGCCAGCTATAAAAAGCTTCAGCGTGAGCTGGCATACCTCGACAGAAGGATGGATAAAAAAGCCCAGTCGGATGAAAAGAAAAAATGGAAGAGCATCCATAAGCAAGTAAAGCATAGAACCAGGCATTAACTTAGAATGGCCGATGCTATTCCGGTCAGCTGCATATACCCGATATTGAAAGCCTCCTGAGTTCAGGTGGCTTTTTCCAATTGCGGCTTAATGTTTAAATTAGAGCAAAACAGCTGCCTGTCGCCAGATCAGTGCAAAGCGCTTGCACTCACCCGGCATAATCGGATAATCTAGGGAGGATAGCTTTAAAACCCTGTTTTAAAGGGAATAAGAGTAAGGTGAATGTAACGCTGGAAAGAGGTGTCTTCAAGTGAATGAGAAGAAATTCGAAAAGGCTGTTTTTGCCGGAGGCTGTTTCTGGTGCATGGTCAAACCATTTGACCAGGAGCCCGGAATTGAAAAAGTAGTTTCCGGATATACAGGAGGTACGGTGGAAAACCCAACCTACAGGGAAGTTTGCTCCGAAACGACAGGGCACTATGAAGCTGTTGAAATCACTTACGATCCTGAGGTCTACTCTTACAGCAGACTGCTTGATGTCTACTGGCAGCAGATTGATCCAACCGACCCTGGCGGCCAGTTCTTTGACAGAGGCCAGTCCTACCAGACTGCCATCTTCTATTATAATGATGAACAGAAGGAGCTTGCAGAGGATTCAAAGAAGCAGCTTCAGGAGAGCGGCCGGTTCAATAAGCCGATTGCGACAAAGATACTGCCTGGCAAGGAATTCTACCCTGCTGAGGACTATCATCAGGACTATTATAAGAAGAACCCGGACAGATACGAATCATATCGCGTCGGCTCGGGACGAGATGCGTTCATCCGCAACAACTGGAGGGACATAAAATGAAGAATAAACAAAACCTTGAAAAGAATCTGACTCCGATGCAGTATGAAGTGACGCAGAACAATGGCACAGAACCGCCGTTCCGGAATGAATACTGGAACGAATTTAATGACGGTATCTATGTGGACATCGTTTCCGGCAAGCCGCTGTTCAGCTCAAGAGATAAATATGATGCAGGGTGCGGCTGGCCGAGCTTCACCAAACCGATTCAGGATGAAGAAATCATTGAAAAAGCGGATATGAGCCATTTCATGGTCCGGACGGAAGTGCGGAGCAAGGAAGCTGATTCCCATCTTGGCCATGTATTTGATGACGGCCCCGGGCCAAATGGGCTCCGCTATTGCATCAATTCTGCTGCGATGCGGTTCATCCCGAAGGAAAAGCTCGCAGAAGAAGGATATAAAGAGTATGAAAAGCTTTTTGGCGAGGACGAGAAAAAATAATTGGCGGTGTTTGAATGTTCAAGAAATTATTTGGCAAAAAAGAAGAAATTACCGAGGTAGTGCTGAAGGCGCCATTGACAGGGAAGGCGGTTGATTTGGCCGAAGTGCCGGATCCTGTATTCTCAGAAAAAATGATGGGAGACGGACTGGCAATTGAACCTTCTGAAGGCATTGTCGTTTCACCTGTGGATGGGGAGGTTGTACAAGTGTTCCCGACAAAGCATGCGATCGGTTTAAGAGCTGAAAATGGAGCGGAAATTCTGATCCATATCGGTCTTGAAACGGTATCAATGAAAGGGGAAGGCTTTGAAACCCACATTTCCGAAGGCTCAAAAGTGAAAACCGGGGACAAGCTAGTAAGCTTTGATATTGATCTGGTTAAAGAAAAGGCTAAAAGCACGGTCACTCCTGTAATCATTACCAATGGAGATGCTCTTTCTTCCATTGAAAAGAAACCTTTAGGAGCCGTAAATCGCGGGGAGACTCCTGTTATCACTGTTATTAAATAATGAAAAAGAAGCCGTTGGAAGACGGCTTTTTTCTATTCAGAAGCATTTCCCTTATGGGTGGCCATGCCTCCGGATAAGATGAATTTCATCGCATCCTCCGGCTTTACATCAATGATCTCTACCTTGTCCTTTGGAATCAGGAATGTGAAGCCTGCCACTTGAAATGTCTGCGGGATATAGACAGCAATATCATTTTTCAAAGGCTCATAGAAATGTTCCAGATTTTCTGCTGTTATGAAACCGATGCTTTTCATGCCGGTGCCTGGTATGGTGACAATAGCCACTTTGGAAAAGGCACGCTTTTCACCTAGAAAAGAATTGATTGTATCTTTAATGACAGAGTAGATGGTCTTAACCAGCGGAATCCGATCCAGTATCCTGTCAATGAACCTGATCACGCTGCCGGTAATGAATTTGGTTGACAGCCAGCCCAATATCGTAATGGCTGCAGCTGTAGCCAGCAGTCCCACACCGGGAATATAATCTTCCTTCAAATAGGGCTTCAGGGTGCTGCCCAGAAGATTATCCAGGAACATGAATAATTTGTATATGACGAATATCACCAGAATGATTGGTACAATTGTCAGAATACCATTAATAAAATTTTTCAGAAGGCTTTTCATTTTATTTTCTCCTTTACAATTGTTTCCTCCGCAAAAAAAACTGCCGCATGGCAGCCCAGTGCTCTTTATTGTTTTTCCGGCACGATTATCGAGGATATGCTGACAGACGAGTAGGTCAATAGACTCTGGAGGCTCTGTTCGCCCTTCACGACAAATCTAATGGTATGCGGTCCGTCAGGCAGCCCGCTTGCTGCATATAGCGCCCTTTTTCTCTCAAATGGCCACCAGGTGGAAAGGGTGGTATAATACTGGCCGTCTATAAAGACATCCAGCATGCCGCCTTCGTTACTCCTCAATACATTTACACCCACAAAGGTGCCTTTAAATTCATATTCCAGGAAACTGCCCTTCGCTGAGCTTTTCAGAAATCCGTTTTGATACCGGAAATCCCCTTCCATCTTTCGGGCATAGCTTTTTCTGTCCATGGAAAAATCGGCAGCATCGTGGATGGGTGATACCAGTGAAGCAATAGCAGGGTTGGCTTCTGTAAGTGAGCTGATGACAGTAAAAAGCTCTTCAGCATAAAATTTATAGCCTATTCCATTTGGATGGATCAGATCTTTGGTCAATTGTTCATCTGCGAGACCTGACTTTTTAAATACATCTCTCATATTCACATTTTTTGCGTGATAATGGTCCGATATTCTCTCGATTTCATTCGTAAAAAGTTCGTTGTCCAGCGGGCTTTCCGTAATGGTAATTATTTCGCTTGCGGGATATTTCGTTTTCGCTTTTCTGAGAAGCATTTCATAAAAATAGGAAAAATCCTGTTCTGTCATATACTTGCGGTCATTTTCCCCGAATACAAGAAAAATCAGGTCGATGCTTCCCTGATGTTCTGTATGCTGCAGCTTGTATATACCTTCAAAAGCAGTTGCACCGCTTTGGACGACTGAAACTCTTTTATAATCATTGTGGAACTTTGCCTTTAGCAGCTCCTCAAGCTGGGCAAACCAGGTAAGCTCCTTCTTTTCGGCTCCTGAGCCCCTGCCGATGCTGTCTCCGATGATCATATAACGGATATCTTCATTTTGTGCCAATTTTTCATAGACTGTCGCCTCTGCTTCGTCCGCCCTTGAGAAAATCTGCAGACTCCAAAGAGAGACTGCCGCCAAAATCAGTGAGATAACAGCCATTAATCTTCTTTTCTTCTTCATCGGTGTCTCAAGTTCCCCCTGATGGTCGATTTTACTTTTTCATACTATCCTGCTCCGGCTGGCCCCGTGTGTCCTATGCTTATACGTGAGCAAGCGCCCTCCACTTTTCTTTTTGTCCAGTTCCGGCTCCTAGGTGCTCGAGTCATAAGCCACAAAAGAATTAAAGGCAAAGAACGCCTTTTATTCTTTTGCGTCTTATGCTTTTCGCACCTGAACAGTCGCCTCCACTTTTCTTTTTATAATAACTCAATGAATGTTATCTTAAAAGAGTTTTTAAGCAGGTTTGGGCATGGAGAGTTAGTTTTATGAATAATATGGGCGAATGCACATACGGGTCAAGTACCTAATACATATGGTGTATGGAAAGAGAAACAGAGAAAACGAGGAGTGATTCGAAATGAATTATGGGTACTCAGGCTACGGGTGCGATCCATGCTATAGCGGAGGATATGGATATCCGGCATATCCGGTTGCAGGCGCGCAAGGCGGCTATGCAGGGTTTGCGTTAATAGTTGTTCTGTTCATTCTGTTGATTATCATCGGCGCAAGCTGCTACGGTAAATGGTAAAAAGGAAAGGATTGCCTCTGAGGCAATCCTTTTCTTTTCGCATATTCAGATTTTGAATTTTGAGACCAAAGCCCTCAGCTGCTCTGCCTGCCTTGACAGCTGTTCCGAGGAGCCGGCTATCTGGGACATTGCAGCAGAACCTTCCTCAGCTGCAGCAGCGGAAGAGTCAGTGCTGGCTGCTGTTTCCCTGGCAATCGCTGAAACTGAATCAAATGCGGCTGTGACTTCTTCTGCCAGGCTTCGGGAAGCAGTTATCTCAGAAGCCATCTTTTCAATATGTCCGGCTGTTTCCTCAGCCTTGACCCTGATTTTCTTAAGCGAAGTATTCGTTGACTCGGAAATGATGACGCCCTGTTTTACTTCCTCTGCACCTTGCTGATTTCCGGCAATGATCTTTGCGATTTCCTCCTGGATGGAGCCGACGATAAGCGTCACTTGCTTGCCCGCCTGCTGGGACTGCTCGGCCAGCTTCCTGACTTCATCGGCTACCACAGCAAATCCTTTGCCTGATTCTCCGGCCCGGGCAGCTTCAATGGCTGCATTAAGTGAAAGGAGGCCTGTCTGATCGGCGATATCTGAAATTGTGCTGATAATGGAATTGATATCAGCCGATTTTCTTCCAAGTGCTTCGATCAGCACTGTATTCTGCTGCATCCTCTTTTCAATCAATCTGATTTTGTCAGAAGCGAGCTGGACATTCTGCTGCCCCTCGTCTGCAGCCATCTGCATGGATTGAGAAGCTGAGCTGACCGAATCCGCACTCTCCTGGAGGGATGCTGATGCCTGATTGAGCTTTTCCATTGCAATAAGGGAAGCATACATTTTACTATTGGTTTCTTCTGAACCGCTGGCTATCTGGCCTGCACTGGCAGCGATCTGTGAAATTGTTTTGGATGTTTCCTCGCTGGAAGCATACAGCTCCTGGCTGCTGGATGAAACATTGTCGGCCAGGGAGGATACTTCCCTTACCAGCCCCGCAATTCCTTCTATCAGCATATTGGCATCAGAAGCCAGCTTTGCCAGCTCATCTTTGGACTTTACCTCGATCCTTTTCGTCAGATCTCCGCCAGCCTGGGCGATCTCAATCATGGATAAGCTGATTGCACTTGAGCTCCGTTTAATATTTCTGGATAAAGTAAATCCAAACAGTGCCGAAAGCAGAAGTGCCGCAACGGCAAGTACCATGGTGCCAGTCTGTGCAGCTGACACCTGGCTGTTCAGATGAGCAATCCTTTCTTCAGAAGCCTTCAGCTCATCTTCCTCAAAAGACTGAATCTGGCTCTTCAGCTTATCCATTGTTTCTTTGCCCTTTGCTGATTCAACAAGCTGGGAAGCCTCTTCTTTTGAAAAATCCCTGCGTGTTTCAATCACAGTATCAATCCAGACGAGCCATTCTTTGTATGTATTTTCAATTTCAGTGATCTTTTTCATTCTTGCTTTGCTGCCGGCACTCAATTCCTTGAGCGTCTTCAGATTGTTATCAACCATATTTTTGCCATTTCCATATGAAGCAAGAAACGACTCCGAGCCTGTGATAACAAAACCGCGTTCCCCTGTTTCAATATCTGAGTAGGCTTTTGACATTTGCTGGAGCTGTTTGTGGAATTCCATATCATGCCCGATGATATAATTCGTTTCTTTTTTCAGATTGTGAATGCTCAAAATAGACCCTGCAGATAGCGCAGCAATGACGACCAGCAATATTCCAAAGGATAGATTGACCTTCCCTCTGATCGTTTTAAAATATGAAATCACTTTTTTCATGATGAACGCTCCCCTCTAGGTAAAAAGACCTTTTCAGGCTCATAGATCAAAAGACTGCCAATATAGAAAATTATAGCAGGTTTTAGAGGGGGACTCTGCAAAAATTAGCGAAATTCAGAAAAAAATCTGCAGCAGGTTTTTTTCTGTTATTTCATAGTGAGCTGAAGTCTTTCTTGTTTGCCATCCAGATTGATCAGAACGGTAAAATTCTCTTCAATGTCAGCAGGGAATTTGACGTGTTCAAAAACATGTTCTACAGATGATTCTTCTTTGCTTGAAAAATCGGTTTGATAGGCTGCTTTAGAATGGCCGGGAAGTGAAACCCAAAAGACAAGCTCTTTTTCTTCCTGGATTTCTTTACCGTCATACATCAGTTTAAGAGTGATTGTGGCCTCGCTGATTGTTTCATCTGCCTTTATTTCCATCTCGCCGTCCCAGTTCTTGCTTTTCCCCTCATATGTGTAATAGGAAGGTGTTCCGCATCCCGCAATCAAGAATAGAAATAAACTGGCTGCAATCATGACTTTTTCCAGGCCCATTTCAATTCCTCCTTTGTATCTGAACACTGTAATCTTTTTCTATTCTTACCCCCGATGGAGAATTTAAATGACATGTCCATCCTGAAATTAAAAATAAATAAAGAAGCCATGCACTTAACATGGCTTCCTGTTTACATCTCAATCGGGCATGATTGTCACAATCTGTGCAATTCTGATAAAGAAGATTTCATCTCCAGACTTAACAGCTATATGATCCGGCTTTACATCCATCAGTCTTCCCCGCAATGTATCTTTCACCGTTTCGACAACGAGATTCCTGCCCAATACACTTTGAAGCGTCTGATAAACATAAGGGTCAAAATGAAAAACGGGGGCGGGCGACTGCATTTGCTGAGTGCCCATCATATTTACATCTGCAGGAATGTTTCTATGATACTGCATTTTTACATCTCCTCCTGTTCAGTTAACAATATGCACTGGCCAGGCATCCGGTGCCCGGAATGATGCATGAGAGTGGTGATCGGGGAATTTATTCAGAAAGATTCCCGGTGGACATTCATATAATGAAGCGAGCGGGGCAGCACACGCGAGACCAGTGAGTGAATGGGGGAAGCGACATTGAATCAGCCGTCGTTTTTGATAAAACCTATGCTGGATGCCGATTATCCAACGATTGAACGGGGCAGAGGCATCTACTTATATGACAATGAAGGCAAGAAATATCTGGATGCCTGTTCAGGAGCCGTGACAGCGAACATCGGTCACGGAAACGAAGAAGTGATCCAGGCAATGATGGAACAGGCTAAAAAGGTTTCATTTGTATACAGATCCCAATTCACCAGCGAAGCAGCTGAGAACCTTGCCGGGAAAATAGCAGAAACTTTGCCGGGTGATCTGAATTGGTCATTTTTTGTGAACAGCGGCTCAGAAGCCACAGAAACTGCGATGAAAATAGCCATCCAATACTGGCAGGAAAAAGGGATAAGAACAAAGACAAAAATTTTATCCCGATGGGTCAGCTATCACGGCATCACATTAGGAGCGCTTTCCATGTCAGGCCATCCGGGGAGGAGGGCAAGATTTGTCCCTCTCCTGGAGGATTTTCCTTCCGTTCATCCGCCATACTGCTACCGCTGTCCATATGGACTGGAGGCGCCTCAATGCGGACATCTGTGCGCAGCAGAACTCGAAACGGCGATTAAACGCATTGGAGCCGATCGGATTGCAGCTTTCATTGCAGAGCCGGTCATCGGGGCAGCGGGAGGAGCAATTTCCCCTCCAGACGGCTACTATAAAGTCATAAAAGAAATCTGCGAGAAACATGATGTTTTATTCATAGCCGATGAAGTGATGACAGGATTTGGACGGACCGGTACGATGCTCGCCTGTGAGAGCTGGGGGATCCAGCCTGATATAGCGGCTTTTGGCAAAGGCATGGGAGCAGGCTATGCACCGATAGCAGCTGCTGTAGTCTCCGACAAAATAATGGAGCCTATTATGGCAGGAACAAAGTCAATCATGAGCGGACATACATTGAGCGCCAATCCGCAATCTTGCGCTGTTTCTCTGGCAGTGCTTGAATATCTGGAAAAAGAGCAAATCATCCCAGAGGTGGTCAGGAAGGGTAAGTACCTGAGTGACCATCTCCGAAGACTGGAGAAGAAGTACAGCTTCATTGGCGACATCAGGGGGAAGGGACTGCTTCTTGGTGTAGAACTGGTTAAGGACAGAGTGTCAAAGGATCCATTCAGCCGGTCCCTGATGGCAGGACAAAAGCTGGTCAGTGCTGCCCAGGAGCAGGGCATCCTGCTGTACCCCGCCGGTTCAGGGATAGATGGCATACATGGGGATGCGGTCATCATTGCACCTCCTTTGAACATCACCATGGAGGAGCTGGACGAATTGGCAGCACTCCTAGACAGGGCTTTGTCTGAATTCCACAGAATCATTGAACAGGAAAGTCTGAAGGGAGGGGGCTCATGAACAGCTCCTTTAATAAAATTGTGACTGCAGCAAAGGCAATGAATGATTTTCATGATGGCATGTCCATAATCGCAGGAGGATTCGGAGGAATTGGCACGCCGCCGACCCTCATAGAGGAATTGATAGAAAAAGGGACAAAAAATATCACCCTTATCTGCAATGATGCCGGATTTCCCCACATAGGCGCAGGAAGGCTTGTTACATTGGGGAGGGTCAAAAAATTGATTGCCTCGCATATAGGCTCCAACCCGGAGGCTGGCCGCCTGATGAATGAAGGCAAGCTCGAAGTGGAGTTCTCACCCCAGGGAACGCTTGCTGAAAGGATCAGGGCTGGAGGTGCCGGCATTGCCGGAATATTGACAGATATCGGCATATCAAATGAGATGGTTTCAGCAGGGAAGGCAACTCATACTATCAGCGGGACAGAATATCTAATTGAAACGGCAATCACAGCTGACGTCTCAATTGTGTATGCAAAAAAGGCGGATCCGTTCGGCAATCTTATATATGACAAAAGTGCACGGAATACAAACCCCCTGGCAGCCATGGCAGGGAATAAGACGATTGCCGAGGTGGAGGAAATCGTCCCTTTAGGCGCTATTGATCCGGATGAGGTCATGACGCCAGGAGTATTTGTGGATTATATTGTTCCTTCAAAGGGAGTGAACTGGAAATGGGCATGGGAATAGATAAACGCAAAAAAATGGCCAGGAGGGCAGCGGAAGAAATCAGAGACGGAATGATTGTCAATTTAGGAATCGGTATTCCTTCCCTTGTGCCTGATTTTCTGCCGGAATCCATAAGTGTTATGTTTCATGCAGAAAACGGCATAACAGGGATGGGCCCAAGCCCTGTTAAGGGTCAGGAAGATCCCCATCTCTGCAATGCGGGCGGCTTTCCGGTGACCAGCGTTAAGGGGGCTTCATATTGCGACAGTACCATAGCTTTTGGGATGATCAGGCGCGGGAGGGTTGATTTGACTATTCTCGGCTCACTGCAGGTCAGCGGGAAGGGAGATCTGGCCAACTGGATCGTTCCCGGCAGGAAAGTACCTGGGATGGGAGGGGCGATGGAGCTTGCACAGAAAGCGAAGAGAGTCATTGTTGTCATGAATCAGACGGATAAAAATGGCATGCCGAAAATCCTTGAGCATTGTACACTCCCGCTGACATCGCCTTCCTGTGCATCGCTCGTCATAACTGAAATGGCCGTGTTTGAAATTAAGGGAACAGGAATGGTCCTGAAGGAGCTGTTTGCTCCCTATTCAATAGAGGAAGTGAAGAGCAAGACAGGCTGCAGGCTGCAGGTGGCAGAGGATTTGAGAATAATAGTTTAGCAGGCGGGGGAGGCGGTTTTATTGAGTGAGAGTGATGGAAGCGTAAAAGAGTGGCTGAGCAAAAACAGGTCCAAAGGAATCAGGCTTCTTCAAAGGCTTGTCCAGGAACCAAGTACTAGGGGAAATGAGGCCGGTGCCCAGGCTGTGATCATTGAGAAGTGCCGGGAAATGGGGCTCGAGCTGGATATATGGGAAATCGGCAAAGATGAGCTGCCCGCACATCCCCTATTCTGTTCTGACAGAAAGGACTTCAGCGGCAACCCGAATGTAGTGGGAGTCTGGAAGGGGACCGGTGGAGGCAGGAGCATCATTTTGAATGGCCATATCGATGTGGTTCCTGAGGGCAGCAGGGATGATTGGAAATATGACCCCTACAGCGGACAAATAAAGGATGGGAGGCTTTATGGCAGGGGGGCGACCGACATGAAGGGCGGAACAGTATCCCTGCTGCTGGCGCTTGAGTACTTGATAGCGGCGGGGAAGGAATTGAAGGGAGATGTCATTTTTCAGAGTGTTATAGAAGAAGAAAGCGGAGGGGCCGGGACGCTTGCCGCTGTGATCAGGGGTTATAAAGCAGATGGAGCGATCATCCCTGAACCGACAAATATGAAGCTTTTTCCAAAGCAGCAGGGCTCTATGTGGTTCAGGATTACAGTCAAGGGCCGTGCTGCACATGGCGGCACCCGCTATGAGGGTATCAGTGCGATTGAAAAGGCCATAGCAGTGATAGCTTCTCTCCAGGAACTCGAGAAAACGAGAAATGAGCGGGTTGCAGATCCTTTATACAAGGGAATACCTATCCCGATTCCGATCAATATCGGAAAAATCACGAGCGGGGAGTGGCCATCCTCTGTACCGGATACCGCCGTCATTGAGGGAAGGATAGGGGTTGCTCCTGAAGAAGATATGAAGATGGCAGAAAAAGAGCTGGAAACGGTATTAAACTCCTTATCTGAAAAAGATGGCTGGTTCATTGAAAATCCCTGCAAGGTCGAGTGGTTTGGTGGGAGATGGCAGCCTGGGAATCTGGACATTGGCCATCCCCTGATGAACGTGCTGTCAGCCAGTTTTGAAAAAGTGGCAGGGGAGAAGCCCAAAATAGAAGCATCTCCATGGGGTACAGACGGCGGGATCCTTTCCGGGGCCGGCGGGACGCCTGTTATCGTATTCGGTCCGGGAACTACAGAGGCAGCCCATGATGCGGATGAATCCATCTCCCTGGATGATATGTTCAATGCTGCGGAGATCATTGCCGAGTGCATCTTGGAGTGGTGCAGCTGACATTTGTCTACGGAGGAAGCCGATTGATGGGATTTTTCAGCTCAAGAATTTATACTTAAGCTACATTGTCTTTAGGAGGTAATGATATGAAGCAGGATTTATGGATCAATGGCAGTTTTGAACCCGGAAATGAATACAGGGAGCTTAGAAGCCCTTATAATCAGGAGAAGCTGGCAGATGTGGCGGCGGCTGGAAGCGAAGAAATAGAGGCAGCCATTGCTTCTGCAGAGAAAGCATCAAAATTGATGGCTGCAATGCCTGCGCATAAAAGGGCTGAAATTCTTGAGAATGCAGTCCAAATACTCAAGGATGAAAAAGAAGAGTGTGCAAGGATTATTTCGCGTGAAGCCGCGAAGCCGATAAAAGCAGCACGGACAGAGGTGGAAAGGACTATCACAACATATGCATTTGCAGCACAGGAAGCCAGAAGGCTGTACGGTGAAACCATCCCGATGGATGCGGCGCCTGGAGGTGAGGGGAGGCTCGCCTACACGGTAAAAGAGCCGCTGGGGGTCATTGGTGCGATTACACCCTTCAATTTCCCGATGAATCTCGTTGCCCATAAAGTCGGACCGGCGATTGCGGCTGGCAACACAGTTGTCCTGAAGCCGGCGAGCCAGACGCCTTTAAGCGCCTATAAGATTGCTGATATTTTCCATCGTGCAGGGCTGCCTGCAGGTGGACTGAATGTAATTTCCGGCAGCGGAAAAACGATCGGCGACAGCTTCCTCTCAGACAAGAGGATCAAGATGATCACTTTTACGGGAAGCCCTGAAGTAGGCACTTATATCAGGGAAAACGCCGGGCTGAAAAAGGTGACCCTCGAGCTGGGTTCAAATTCAGCCGTCATTGTGGATAAAGATACCGACCTTGATAAGGCAGTCCCGCGAATTGTATCAGGAGCGTATGCCTTTCAGGGCCAGGTCTGCATTTCTGTGCAGCGGATCTATGTCCATGAGGCCATTTTTGAAGAATTTACTGAAAGGTTTGTCCATGAAGCAGGCAGACTCCAGGCAGGGGACCCGCTTGATGAGACGACCGATGTATCTGCCATGATCTCCCTCGATGATGCAGAACGGGCAGAATCGTGGGTGAAAACCGCTGTGGACGGGGGAGCAAAGCTAGCTCTCGGCGGAAGCGGGGAAGGTTCTGTTTTCCAGCCGACAGTTCTGCTGGACGTTGATAAAGAACAGAAAATCTCCTGTGAAGAGGCATTTGCCCCTGTTGTCCATATTAACCGCTTCTCAGGTATAGATGAAGCGATCGGTTATGTGAATGATTCCCAGTATGGGCTCCAGGCAGGCATTTTCACAAAGGATATCAATGCAGCGCTGAAGGCCGCACGCGAGCTTGAAGTCGGCGGCGTGATGATCAATGATTTTCCAACCTTCCGTGTGGATCATATGCCATACGGCGGCGTCAAACTGAGCGGGACCGGCCGGGAAGGAATTAAATATGCAGTCGAAGAAATGACAGAGCTTAAGCTTGTCAGCATTAAATATGAATAACCGTCAAACATGTACGGCTGTTAAGAAAAGGGGCGCTCGGTCAGAGGGTCCCCTTTCTGTAAAGGAGGAGGATTATGGAGCAGTCATCAGTAAGAATTATCAGGCAGGACAACTTTTCTCTCGAGGTTTTCATTGACCCGTATAATAAGAGAATCAGAGTGGATGACTGCCTTGGAAACCGTAAAAGTGCGCTTTCGTTCGCATACGGTTTAAGAGAGGAGATCCAGGCAGAAAAAATGATAATTAAAGCCAGGGCAGAGGAGACAGATTTTTATCTGGAGAACGGCTTCCAGGCCGAAGGCAAGATCGACGGCTATTTTTTAGGCTCTGACGCTTTTTTCATGTCCAAGTATTATAAGAGCAGCAGGAGAAACAATCCGCACTGGGCTGATGAGGATGAGGTCGCAGAGAAAGTGCGCAGCCTCGAAAGAACCGGGAATGATTCCAGTCTTCAGCCTCCATGCCGGCTTGTACGCTTCAAGCCGGCAGATGCCCGTGAACTGGCTGAGCTGTATAAGGCGGTATTTCAAATTTACCCCGTTCCCATGGATGACCCCCGGTATATCGAAAAGTCGATGGAAAACGGCACAATGTTCATGGGAGTGAAACACGAGGGGAAAATCGTGAGCGCTGCCTCAGCAGAAATCAATTCTTTCTACCGAAATGCAGAATTGACAGACTGTGCCACATTGCCTGACTTCCGAAAGCATGGATTGATGAAAATACTGATTGGCAAACTTGAGGAAGAGCTGGCCTGCCAGGGCATCTTTTGCGCTTATTCCATCGCCAGAAGCCTTTCATATGGAATGAATGCAGCTCTTCATCAGCTTGGGTACAGCTACAGGGGCAGGCTGGCCAATAATTGCTTTATCTTTGATAAGCTTGAGGATATGAATATCTGGGTGAAAAATCTTGCCATGATGCCAAAAATCCGGCACTAGACTGACAATTTTCCGGCACCTTTTCATATAGATGAATAAGGGGGTTGGACGTATGAAAGAACAAGTGCTTACAGCGATTTTGAAGGGGATTGACGAAGGCATTCATGCTGTGGATATAAACGGGATTACTATTTTTTATAATGAAGTTGCTGCTTTGCATGATGGCATGGGTATGGATGAGGTGCTTGGAAAGCCGCTGCTTGAAAGCTTTCCATCTCTGAGCTTGAAGTCAAGCACCCTGCTCCAGGTAATGAAAACAAAACAGCCGATATACGATCAGTCCCAAAGCTATATCAACCTCCATGGCAAGAGGATTGAAACACTGAACACCACGCTTCCCATTTTTGTGGAAGGAGAGCTAGTAGGGGCTGTAGAAATTGCTAAAGATTATTCCCGGCTGAAGATATTGTCCGAAAGGCTCCTGGATCTTCAGAAAGCAAGCGTGCCAAGTGAAAAAAACCTGCGGCCGGCAGGAAGCACAGTATATACCCTGGATGATCTGCTGACTGGAAATGGGCTCTTCAAAGAGCTGAAAATGGAAGCCTTAAAGCTTGCTGCCTCTTCTTCTCCCATCCTCGTATTTGGGGAAAGCGGATGCGGCAAGGAGCTGTTTGTCCAGGGAATCCACCATGCATCAGCCAGAAGGGAGAAACCATTCATAGCACAGAATTGTGCTGCTATCCCTGAGACGCTCCTTGAAGGAATCCTTTTCGGTACAGCGAAAGGGAGTTATACGGGAGCCGTAGAAAGACCCGGGCTGTTTGAACTGGCAGATGGGGGGACGCTGTTCCTCGATGAACTCCATACAATGCCGGCGCTGCTGCAGGCAAAGCTTTTGAGGGTGCTTGAGGACGGTGCTGTCCGGCGTGTCGGCGGATCCAGAAACATAGCCACTGATGTCCGGATCATCGCGGCCATGAATATACACCCGCATGAGGCTATGGAGCAGGGGATCCTCCGGCATGACCTTTACTACAGGCTCAATGTGTTTACATTCGAACTGATCCCTCTGCGAAAGAGGCCTGAAGATATCGGGCTTTTGGCGTCCCATTTCCTTGATTCCTTTAACCGTAAGCTCGGGAAAAATGTAAAAGTGATCGGCAGTACAGCAGCAAAGTTCTTCAGCAGCTACCACTGGCCGGGAAATGTAAGAGAATTAAAGCATACGATTGAGTATATGGTCAATGTTTCTGAGGGAAGCGAGCTTACTGAAGAGGATCTGCCGGCCATGCTGAAACAGATGAGGAGCAAAAGCGGAAGCAGGACAGTGGCGTTATCCTTAAAAGAGCGTGTGCAGGCAGCAGAAAAAGAGATCATTGAGGCTGCAATAGCCGGGACAGGAGGGAATATCCTGCAGGCTGCCAGGCTCCTGAATATCCCGAGGCAGACGCTTCAATATAAGCTTCATAAGCATCAACTGGGAAATGCCGAATAACCGGCATTTCTTTTTATTGTTCTCCCGCTCGTGCTGCTGTGCATAAGGATTAACAATTGGCATGGAAATTGCATGTAATACAGTATAAGGAAGCTGCAAACTTTACCATTAGCTGGGAGGAATTGAAAATGAAGCTGGACTTATATAAAGCAGAACGCCATTGGAAGGATATAGAGCTTTGGAAGGATGTAACAGAAGAGCAATGGAATGACTGGCTTTGGCAGCTCACCAACACGATAAGAAACCTGGAGGATTTGAAAAAAGTCATCAATCTGACGCCCGAGGAAGAAGAGGGCGTAAAGATTTCCACTAAAACAATCCCATTGAATATTACACCATATTATGCATCCCTGATGAATCCGGATGATCCCCGCTGTCCTGTCAGGATGCAGTCTGTCCCGATTTCTCAGGAAATCCATAAAACAAAATATGACCTGGAAGACCCCCTCCATGAAGACGAAGATTCACCTGTGCCCGGATTGACGCACCGCTATCCTGACCGGGTGCTGTTCCTTGTCACCAATCAATGCTCCATGTACTGCCGCTATTGTACAAGGCGAAGGTTTTCCGGCCAGATCGGCATGGGTGTTCCTAAAAAGCAGCTGGACGATGCGATAGCTTATATCAGGAACACACCTGAAGTCCGAGATGTGCTCATCTCAGGAGGAGATGGACTGTTAATCAATGATAAAATCCTGGAATATATATTGAAAAACCTGAGGGAAATCGATCATGTGGAAATCATCAGGATCGGTACCAGGGCTCCGGTCGTTTTTCCCCAAAGAATAACAGAGAATCTGTGCAATATCTTAAAGAAATACCATCCGATCTGGCTGAACACTCACTTCAATACGAGCATTGAAATTACCGAAGAAGCTAAAAAGGCCTGCGAAATGCTCGCCGATGCGGGAGTGCCTGTCGGCAACCAGGCAGTCATTCTGGCGGGCATCAATGACAGTGTCCCTATCATGAAAAAACTGATGCACGACCTTGTTAAGATCAGGGTGCGTCCTTACTATATCTATCAGTGCGATTTATCAGAAGGCATCGGCCATTTCAGGGCGCCTGTTTCAAAAGGACTGGAGATTATAGAAGGACTGAGGGGGCATACATCTGGCTATGCTGTACCTACTTTTGTGGTCGATGCACCTGGGGGCGGCGGGAAGATTGCACTGCAGCCGAATTATTTGATATCCCAAAGCGCTGAAAAGACAGTGCTCCGCAATTTTGAGGGAGTCATAACCACTTATCCTGAGCCCGAGAATTATGTCCCGGGCAGAGCAGAGGACTATTTTAAAAGAATTTATCCTGATATGGACCAGAAGAATAGCCATACAGGAATATCGGCACTCATGAATGATTCACAGTTCAATCTTGTTCCTGAAGGCCTGAGGAGGCTGGACCGCAGGGAAGAGTACCAGCAGGATCCGGGGCACCATTCCCTCAAGGATAAACGGGAAAAGCGCGATGAATTAAAAGATAAGAAATTTGAAGCGCAGATGAAGAAGTGGGGACAGCAGGAGAAGGGAGAGGAACCATCATGAATTGTGATTGGTGCTCATCTGATGAAACGGCAAGGCAGACAGCTTCGGTCTTTTGGGAACTGCCTGATGGAACAAAAGGGATTGAGATAAGAGAAACACCCTGCATTGTCTGCAGTGGGTGCGGAATGGTATATCACGAAGAAAAGATCATAGAGGAGATCGAGGACCAGCTCTTTTTAATAGATACTAAAAAGCTTGAAAAATCGCTTACTTTTGAAGAATTGATGGCTAAACCGAGGTTTCTTAAAAGAAATTATTTCAAATTTGATTAAGAAGAGAGGAAAAGGCCCGGGATGACCGGGCCTTTTGGACTTTAGAATTGCTTTTGTTAAAGCAGCGAAACGGTGGCCTTTGCTGTTATTGAAATGCCTGCAGCTGTTTATTGCTTTTCTTCAAGCATTTTGTACATGATCCCGTCCCTGACCGTTTTATCGCAATAAACGAAATGGGGAGACCGGACAGTTTCCATCATCTGGCTTACAATCCCAATGGCTGGGAGAATGATATCTCTTCTTTTTTTGGACAACCCCTTTACTTTTGAACGCTCATCTACATTCAAGGAGGAAAGCTCAGAGAAGATGCTGCTGATTTCATGGAGCTTCAATTCAGCACCTCCAAATTTCGCGTTATGTATTCTGGACAGGTTTTTTGCGCTTCCGCCGATTCCGATAATGGGGAGGCCGGCGTTTTTCAGCCAGGGAAGGGTCTGGATGCTGTCCAAAATATAGCGGCGCAATTGAGTTAATTGATTCTCAGTCACTCTTTTTCCCTTAGTATAGGCTTCATGAAGATTGACAGCACCAAACTGAAAACTGTGATAATGAACCATTTCCCTGTTTCTGAAAAGGGTAATTTCCGTGCTTCCGCCGCCGATATCAAGAGTGATCCCCTCAACCGCATTCATTGAATTAACCACACCTAGATAGCCGTAGCGGGCTTCTTCATATCCGCTTATCACAGAAATGGCAATGTCCGTCCGGGCAGCGATTTCAGCCAGAATCTCTTCTTGATTAAGTGAATTGCGGATAACAGCAGTAGCATAGCCGGTGATGCGGCCTGTCCCGTATTTTTCAGCTCTCTTCTGGAATTCCTTAAAGATGGTGATGATAAGCTGGATGCCTTCCTCTGTCAAAAAGCCCTGCTCATTTAAATGATTGATAAGCCTTGCTGCGACCTTGACCCGCTCTACTTCATGAAATATCCGAAGATCCTCATTGACATTGTAAATGGCCATTTGAATGGAATTGGACCCTAAATCGATCAGGGCTATTGTCTGGTTGTTCAAAAAAAGGACACTCCTTTGATGACTTTTATACATTCAATTTTATATGAAAACACTTAAGTCGAATGTAAAGCTATTGTAAATATACAGTACTGCAGTAGCTTAAACAGCAAAAGGCAGAGTGTAGTCTTTAAAACCAGGATATTTAAGACGCAGCCTATCTTGAGACATTAAATGTGAAAGCATGAATGTATAATTTACAAAACTTAACACTATCACTCTAGTTATTTACATCCTTATTTGCTAATTTTATCCTTGTCGAAGATTGCAGAAGGGGATGTAGAACCATGTGCATAAACCATGAGAAACCTGATATTTCTAATTTGGATAATCCTTCCTATTACAATAATCGCGAGCTGAGCTGGCTGGATTTTAATAATAGAGTGCTGGAAGAAGCAGAAGATAATCAAAATGCGTTATTGGAACGATATAAATTCCTTTCTATATTCAGCTCAAATCTGGATGAGTTTTTCATGGTCAGGGTAGCTGGTCTGCTGGATCAGGTAAAAGCCGGTTTCAATAAACCCGAAAACAAAGCTGGGCTGACCCCAAAAGAACAGCTGAGCGCCATTTCTGAAAAAACACATACCCTTGTTAAAAAGCAAGATGAAATATATTGTAATGAGCTTACTCCCCTTTTAACAAAAGAACAGATAGAAATATCCAGAATTAAAGATGTCCCATCAAAGGACTTGGCTTTTCTTGAAAACTTCTTTGAGGCATATGTTTATCCTGTTCTGACTCCCATGGCGATAGATGCTTACCGCCCTTTCCCGATGCTGTTAAACAAATCATTGAATTTAGCTGTGATCATAGAAGAAAAATCGCCGGATAAAAAGAAGCATCTGAGCCTGGATGGAAATCTGGTCATCGTACAGGTACCGTCTGTAATCGACCGCCTGGTGGAGCTGCCTCAGAAAGGGCAGGCCAGGAAGTTTGTGCTCTTGGAAGAGGTTATTATTTATTGCATCCACAAACTGTTTACGGGATATAAAGTGCGCTCTGCCACTCCATTCAGAATTACCCGCAATGCCGATCTCGCCATTCATGAAGACGAAGCGGAAGACCTGCTGCAGGAAATTGAAGAAGAGCTTAAGAAACGGAAAAGAGGTGCAGCGGTCCGGCTGGAATATCAGCAGGCTGAAAACAGCAGTCAGGTCATTGAATTCCTAAGGAAAGAGCTGGAAATACACGGGAAGGATATCTATCCTGTCGAAGCCCCCCTGGATCTGACTTTTCTTTTTTCATTTTGTAAAAAAATCCAGGCAAGCCATGAGCATTTGGCGGCGCAGTCCTTTATTCCCCAGCCTCCGCAGGATTTAGAGGGTGAGGGTGGAATATTTGAGAAAATCCGGAAAAGGGATGCTCTGCTGCATCATCCTTATGAATCTTTTGAACCTGTGGTAGATTTCATGAGGGAAGCCGCAGATGATAAAGATGTACTGGCAATTAAGCAGACTCTTTATCGTGTCAGCGGAGATTCACCGATCATTGAAAGCCTGAAGCGTGCGGCCGAAAATGGGAAGCAGGTGACGGTGCTTGTGGAGCTGAAGGCCCGCTTTGACGAAGAAAATAATGTCCAGTGGGCAAAGGAGCTGGAACAGGCAGGCTGTCATGTCATTTATGGCATGACACTTCTGAAAACGCACAGCAAAATTACATTGGTAATCCGAAGGGAAAAAGGAAATATCCAGAGATATGTCCATTTGGGGACAGGAAACTATAATGATGCGACCGCAAGGATTTATACAGACATGGGGCTGCTTACTTGCAATCATCAGCTTGGAGAAGATGCTATTAACTTTTTCAATTATCTGAGCGGCTATATGGAGAGGCCATCCTATCAACAGTTATCTGTTTCACCTTTCGGCATCAGAGATACTTTCATCAGGCTCATTGATCAGGAGATAGAATTTCACAGGAACTATCAGAATGGAAGAATCATAGCAAAAATGAATTCTCTGACTGACAAGAAAATCATTAAAAAATTGTATGAAGCCTCGATAGCCGGGGTTAAGATAGATCTTATCATCAGGGGGGTCTGCTGCTTAAGGCCCGGCATTGCGGGTGTCAGTGAAAACATCAAGGTCCTTAGCATTGTGGGTACATTCCTTGAACACACCAGAATCTTTTATTTCAATCATCAGCAAGCTAAAAGGGTTTACCTTTCTTCGGCAGACTGGATGACCCGTAATATGGAAAACCGTGTTGAGATTCTTTTTCCCATTCTGGAGGAGCGGCTTAAAGCAAGGATTTATAGTGTACTTGAGGTTATGCTGAAAGATAATTGCAAAGCAAGGGAACAGGACCATGATGGCCGTTATCGCTATGTGGACCGGAAAAGCGGCGAAAACCGTATAAACAGCCAGCAGCTGTTATGTGAAGAAGCTGTCCAGTTTAAGCTTTCGTCGAAGACTGCAGACAGCTATCCACCTGCACATCGTCCACGACCGGCTTCACTTGCAGAATCTTACTTACTGAAGCTGAAGGAGTTTATTCCATTGCTTAACAGATAGAAAAGATTCACCATTCATACATGAATAAGGCAGTCGTTTCCCCCTCAGGGTCCTATAATAAAGATGGAAAAAACTTTCAGCGGGGGGATTTTTATGCGTTATGCTTTGCTGATTATGCTTGTGTCTTCCATGTCTGTCCTTTTCATTTGCGGTTATTTCACAGCAGTCATAAAAGTGAAGTACGGGAAAAGCTGGCTTCATGCCGTACCTGCAGCAGTGGCTGTCCTGATGTTCAATATCATTTTTGCACTGGTTGAAATGGCAAAGGCGGGCAGATGGGAGTGAATAGCGAGATTGTCTTACGGGGGCCCGGCCTTTTTGGCACTTGGGCAACATCTATCCTGTAAGCAAGTCTGTCTTTGTGGACGAACCGGCAGGCATCCTTTATAGTAGACGGTATAAATGTTGAAATTGCGTGCGGCTGTTCAGCCGGCGCTTATTATACCAGAGAAGAAAGGGAGTACCATGTCGAAATCCTTTTATCATTTCCTGATGAAATACCGTCATCCTGAGCCAAAGGACAGCATCAGCTCTTTTGCCAATTCCGCGTTTGAAGACCATAGCTTCCCAAAGACATCATTTGATTATGATGAACTCAGCAGCTATCTGGAAATGAATGGCCACTATCTGGACAGCATGGCCATCTTTGATGAAGCCTGGGAGCTTTATCTGGTGTCCGAAACAAAGAGATAAGTTTATTCTTACTGCAAGGGGCTGCTTGATAAGCGGCTCCTTTTCTTATTTTTGAACTTGGCGGCATATGGGCAATTTTGGGACCGAATATCTTCTTCCTGCATATGATATCGTAATTAATACTCACGACGATCATTGAGAGGATGGAGGATATGGAAAAGAAGAAAAAGCCAAGATTTAATATCGGTGATACAGTCGTGATCACGATGTATGGAACAGTCGGCAAAATAACAGATGTTAAATGGCTGGACGGAATGCATGTATATGAAGTGAATAAAAGCGAGGGCCTGTTTATGGAATCCAGCCTTCAGATGCTTTCTGAGTATGAAGGAAATATAATGGAGAAAGAGCATATAGATATTGAATATAAATTTTTGTTCGGCGATCTGGTGCAGGTGAAAGGCTATGGTTCAGACCTGTTTAAGGTGGTGGGGTTCCGGACTGAAATCTGGCGCTATAAGGAGGATGCCTGGGAGGATGTCATTTATGAGCTTTCCAGGATCAATGACGGCGAATGGCTGGAGGCCGGGGAAGAAGAGCTGACCCTGCTTGCGGATGCAGAAAGCGCCGACACTTTCATCCAGAAGCTTGGGCTCCTTTATCTAATCAACAAGCAGCAGAAGCCTGTTAATCTGAAGAAGCAGCAGGGTTCTGTGAAACAGATGGAAAAAGAGTTCCTGGAAAGCCGCAAAGAGAAAAAGCAAATGATTGATGGCCTGCTTGATATATACAATGATTACCGGATCCTCTTCCAGCTGTTCGGCGACGATGAATACAGGCATATCATGCAGGTGATCTTGCGGAAGCTTAAGCATCTGACCGGTGCTGACGGAAAAAAGCATGCCTAGCACTACAAGCCGGAAGCGAGGTATAAATAAGCAAGATAGGGAAGCCCTCCTGCCAGAAGGATCAGGAACATAGATGAGAGTATTTTTTCAAAGAGATTTACAATCATGCTGTTTTCCTGGTTAACATCTTCTTTTACATCATCAACAAACGTTCTGAGCCTATTCATGCCATCCGCCTCCCGACTTTCTGATATAACATTGTATGGCTTGTCCCTGGGAGATATGCTCACAGGTGATAGAATAAAAGTTTTTCTCATATTGTGCATGAAAGTAGGAAAAGCATCATACATTCTGAAAAAGGGGGCGTTGCTGTGAGAGAAATCGAAGTTTTTATAGATACGGAGGAAATAGCAGAGTTTTTCTTTCATGAGCTTGTTAAAAGGGGATACGTTCCTGAGGAGATGGAGCTTGAGGATCTGGCGGATATAACCTTCGAGTATTTGCTGGATAAGTGCATCATTGATGAGGAAATTGAAGAATAATAGATGACGATAAGAGTGGAAGCTGGCGCCGGATAGAGCGCCAGTTTTCTTTATTATGCAGCGATATCCAGAGGTGTTAAGGGATTACTTGATGGGCAATCAAGTCTGCAGCTGAAAGTAAGGCATGCTGCTTTAGAAGCTTCCGCGTTAAATCATAGTCCTTGGTTTCCGGCAAGGCATCCAAATGATAGAGGCAGCTTTCCTGCTCTTTTATAAACCAGTCTGTTTTCCTGGTGAAATAATGCTTCTTGTCCTTCCATGCCTGATCCAGGGCAGGACTGTATAGCATTCCGGATTCTTTACTGGCAGAATATCTGCTGCTCCAATAGTCGGACCGTGAAGCAGTATGGGGAGTTCCCAGGGCGAATTCTTTTATCTTTCTGTGGTGTTTTTTATGGAAAAGGATCTGGTATAGAGATTTGCCTGTGGTTATGCGGGCATCAGCAGATCTGAAATCCACTACAGAGACCCCGAGCAATGCAGAGGTATTTGCCTTCTTCAGCGGGAATACAACTGTTGTGAAACCGAGTTTTTCCTGAAGAAGGAAAGGCAGATCATCCAGTATGCTGGAACCTGAAGTCCTGATGACCCTGTCTTCCAGCATTTTTTGTTCGTTCACGATCATCGCTGCTGTAATCACAGCAGAAGAGCCATGCTCATAAAAATGATCCCAAAAAGGCTTCATCCAGCCTGATACATGAAATTTGGGGAGCAGGTGAAACAGAGGGATTCCCATTCTCCTGCTGTATTCTAAAAGCAGCAGCTGCGGGTACGCATCCTGGAAAATATAAGCATTGCAGCGCTCAAGAAAAAGAAAGTAACGCTCCCGGTCTTCTTCCGTGAGAAAACTGTCCAGATAAGAGCTCTTTATGTCTGTCATATAAAAGCCGCCGTTCCTTGATACCATATGGGCAAGGAATGCCCAGTGGAGATCGGGGTTTCGCCTGTAAAACAAAAGATAGGCTTGTGTTCTCGTAATATTATTGCGGTTATATTTTTCCGTTTCTCTAGAAATAGCCGCTGCAACCTTCTTTTCTTTTTCTGTCAAAATATAAATCGGCGTATCTGTTTTGGCCTGGCGGATTAGTGCCTGTTCAATGCTGGCCATCTCCCGTCCGCTAAGCAAAGTTTTCTCAGGAATGGCAGGCCCGCTGCGGCGATTCAACATATTTCTCAGCCATGCAGGATAAAATTCAGCAAATATTTTCATTTTGCCTCCCCGGATATGAAACTTTATGATCAGCCATACGTATTAAAAAATCATCAGGCTGAAATGAACGCATATCGTTATATTAAATGTATTAAAGTACTTTCGGCTTCATGTATGCAGCTTCAGCAGTCTAATTGAAATAGGGGGAAATAAGATGTCATTCTTTAACAAAGTGCTGGCAAGTGTAGGTGTAGGTTCTGCTTCTGTTGATACGAAATTGGAGCGGGACTCCTTTTATCCGGGTGAAATGGCCAAGGGTGTTATTGAAATCAGGGGAGGGAAGACAGAGCAGAAAATCGACCAGATTTACCTGGCTCTGAATACAACTTATATTAGAGAGGCAGATGATAAGAAATATACAGCTGCAGGTGTGATCGATAAATACAGGATTGCTGAGACACTGGTGATCCAGCCGAATGAAACGCGGGAAATTCCTTTCTCTATTCAAATCCCTGAGGATTCACCTCTGACATTGGGAAGAACGAAGGTATGGATTTCAACTGGCCTGGACATTAAAAATGCGGTAGATCCCGGCGACAAAGATTATATATCCATTAAGCCGAACAGGCTCATGGACGGTGTGTTCCAGGCAGTTTCCGATCTTGGCTTCAGGCTCCGGGAAGCAGAATGTGAAGAAGCGCCACGCAGGCTGCGCGGCAGGCTTCCATTCATACAGGAATTTGAGTTCGTTCCGGTTTCAGGGCCCTTCAGGGGCAAGCTTGATGAGCTTGAACTGGTATTCCGTCCTGCCGGCGGCGGCCAGATGGAGCTGATGCTGCAGGTTGACAGGAAAGCAAGGGGGCTCGGAGGTTTCCTTTCAGAAGCACTGGAAATGGATGAAACCAATGTGAGGCTGAGAGTTTCAGATTATGATCTCGCTGGCATCAGACAGCAATTGGAAAGTACCATTGTACGGTATTGCTGAAGAAGAGCTGAGAGGGATCAGAGCTGTTATCCCGTATTGAAGGAAACAATGAGTCACCAGAATTTTTGACGTCATACCGTTAAAAAAAGATTGAAAAGGTATTAGAAACGAAAATAGTCCTTTTGTACAACCAAAGTTTAAAAACCAGTTGATTGGAGTGCACGGCACGCAGACTCTTCATAAAATGCATGTGCATTTTCTTCATTCGATGTTCAATTCGGAGAAGAGGATTCAACTTCCCGCGGGAAGCAGCCGCAGGGCTGAGAACCCGCATGAGCGAAGCGAAGAGAGGCTCAGCGCCGCCCCGCGGAAAGCGAAGTGCCTGGAACGGAAATCAACAGCCCTATTAACATCAAAAAAAGATGGCAACTTAAACAATATTCCTGCAGTATTTGACGATGGAAAACCATCGTCTTTTTTATGCAGGAAAACCTTCAATTCTGCTCATGGGTCTACAAAAGAAAAGAGCCGTTCAAAAGTGCTGGCGTATTGTAAGGAACTGTCTGGATAAAGGTCAGAAATGATGCCGTTGACCTTCAGGCGCTGCATGGCTGCAAATTGCTGCTCCTGAGTGACCGTCCACGAATTGACTTTGTACCCAAATGATTTTGCCTGTGTGACAAAGGACTTAGATAAGAATGCATGATGAACAGACAAGAAATCGGCAAAACTTCTGTATGAAGCAAGCTGGAACATATCGAGCGGCTTGCTGACCAGTATTCCTGCCTTAACTTTCGGGGAAAGGGTGCTGAATGTCCGGATATCAGCAATATTGAAAGACTGCACCATTAAGAGATCAGGATCGACGCCTTCCTCAAGTGTTTGGTTCAGCAAGACAGCAACCTCTTTTGCCAGGTTTGCTTCACTTCCTGCCCCCTTCATTTCGATAAGAAGACCGATCTTCCCTCCGAAACGCTTTACCACTTCTTTCAGCAGAGGGATTTTTTCACCTTTATACTGATCGCTGAACCAGGAACCTGCGTCAAGCTCCTTCAGCTGGCTGGCAGACAGCTGTGTTACGAGTCCTTCTCCTCCTGTTGTCCTGCCGACATCTCCATCATGGATGACCACTGGCTGATGGTCGCTGCTAAGCCATACATCCAGCTCAATAAAATCAAAACCTAGTTCATAGGCTTTTTCAAAGGCTGCCATCGTATTTTCAGGAGCAATTTGGACAGCGCCCCGGTGGGCAATGGACTGAAAAGGGGCAAGCGGCTGGAATGCAAAGCTCAGGAAGGATACAAGGATGCCGAGAAGCAGGGATCCTGCAAGTGTGTTTTTTTTACGAAAAGGATAGAAGCATAACTCTTTGCGGTAAAGCCGTTCAAAGGCACTTGATGCCGGCAGATGAAAGAAAATAATGAATAAAAAGTTCCAGAATCGGGAGAAGCAGAAGCAGATTCTTCCTGGAAGGGCAGTTTTCATTGCAATATGGCCCCTCATATCATTTCCCCCTTCGGCAGGCTGGTTTATATATAATATGCGGAAGCAAGCTTGTACGGAAATGGTTTGCGACAGAATTTTCTGAAAAACGATAAAAAAAGAAAATGTTCTTTGAAGGAATCGACAGGACGAAAATGTAATAACAGAAGTAGAAAATATAGAGCTGCTGACGAAAAGGATGGGTCTGGCATAGGGAATTAATAAAGGAGGCTTGCTTCATGCTGAAGGAATTAACGTTGCCGATGTTAAAGCAGAAGGATTATGATGTGACGATTTTCCAGACACCGGAGTTCCGGCAAAAGAAAGGGTATAAGCAGGTGTACAGGCTGCCTATAAAGGGTGCGTCACATGAGGAGTGTCTTGATCACGCTTTCAGGAGTTTCAATGTTCCCGATCGCATGCCGGCTGACTTCAGCGGACGATTTCTGTCAACAGGGGATATTGTCTTTATTGATGAGGGCAGAAGGGGTCAGTTCTACTACCAGCTCAAACCCGGCGGCTGGGCGCAGGTGAACCGGGTGCATATCAGATAGAAAAAAGGATGAGCAGCAGGAGAAAGTCCCCTGCTGCTTTTGCTTTTTATTTTTTTCGTCTTTCGGCAGAATTCTCTTTGCCATGGGCCTCATGTTCAGCCACGATAGCTTCAGGCGGGATATGATTGTTTTTCTTTGGTGAATTGATGCGGCTGCGGTGTTTTTTTCCCACTGGCGCTTCTCCTCCTCTGATATCACATGAACTATTGTTTATGCTTCCTCCGGACTGTTTTGGAGGTATGCGGTTCAGTATTCGAACGTGAAGATGGATTGGTTTCATTCGCGTGCTGGACAGCCTGTCTCAGCTTTTTGCTCATCGGTTCTTGCGGCATGTTTATCCCTCCTTAGGAAAGACTAATATTAGGTTGCCCGGGGCAGAAAAAAACATGCTGGCATCACTTGGTTTTCCAGCATCAGCGGAAATATGGTATAGTGTGATGTGAAAGCAGTTGCAAACCATGCTTCAGAAAAACATTGGAGGTACAAAACATGAGTGTACATATCGGTGCAGAAGAAAATCAGATTGCAGAGACGGTTCTGCTGCCAGGAGACCCTTTGCGTGCAAAATATATAGCGGAAACATTCCTTGAAGATGCTGAATGCTACAATGAAGTCCGGAACATGTTTGGATATACCGGAACTTATAAAGGAAAAAGGATTTCTGTCCAGGGAACCGGAATGGGGGTTCCTTCCATATCCATTTATATTAATGAACTGATGAACAGCTATAATGTCCAAAACCTGATCAGGGTAGGTACATGCGGCGCCATCCAGAAGGATGTAAAAGTAAGGGATGTTATCCTGGCTATGAGCGCTTCAACTGATTCACAGATGAACCGCCTTACCTTTGGAGGCGTGGATTATGCTCCAACCGCTGATTTTGACCTTTTAAAAAGAGCCTATGATGCAGGTGAAAAAAAAGGCCTGAACCTTAAGGTTGGCAATGTTTTCACAGCAGATATGTTCTATAACGACAATTCAGAGCTGGAAAAATGGGCGAAATACCAAATTCTTGCAATAGAGATGGAGACAGCTGCCCTCTATACCCTTGCAGCAAAATTTGACAGAAAGGCATTGTCAGTCCTTACAGTCAGTGATCATATCCTTACTGGTGAAGAAACTACTTCACAGGAAAGACAGACAACTTTCAACGAAATGATCGAGGTTGCACTGGAAGCTGCGATTAAATAATGGTTAAATACGATGCCCCATGCCGGGCATCTTCTTTTTTTGCTGATATCAATACTATCTATGCTTTCGGATGCAGTGCAAAAAGTGTTAAGATAAACATATTGTGAAATACTAACATTGGTACAACAATAGGACAGGTGAAAGAAATGAAGAAAATAGTGATCATCGCAGCAGCTGTTTTTATCCTCGGGGGATGCAGCAGAATGGAGCCTTTTGTCAGCAAGATTCCCTTTTGGCCTGAAGGCGGGCAGGCTGCGGACAGCCCTTCTGATAAAAACAAAGAAACCAGTGAGGCAGCACCGTCAACGGATGATGGACAGGCTGCAGCTGAGGAGGAAGAAAAGTCTGTCCCGGACGGCCCTGTTCTGGAAGCAGCCTTTTTCAATCAGATAACCGAAACAGAAGGTAAAAAAGTGATTCAAAATCCTGCCAATATCATGGCGCTTGTAAATAAAGAGTTTATGCTGCCCGGCAGCTATATTCCGGAAGATCTTGTCCGTCCAAAAGTTCCATTTTCTTTCGGGGAACAGGATATTGAAAAGAGCTATATCCGCAAGGATGCTGCAGCTCATATGGAAAAGATGTTTGCTGCAGCAAAGCAATCCGGGATTGAATTGTTTGCCGTTTCCGGCTACCGTTCATATGAAAGGCAGGCAGTGATATTGGATGCTGAAATCCAGCGGGCCGGGGAAGAAAAGGCTGTCCAGGCTGTAGCCATGCCCGGCAGCAGCGAACACCAATCCGGCCTGGCGATGGATATATCCAGCAGAAGCGCAAAATTGGAGCTCTCTGAAGCGTTCGGCAACACTGCAGAAGGAAAGTGGCTTGCTGAAAACGCCCATAAATTCGGATTTATCCTGCGTTATCCGAAAGGAAAGGAAAGTATAACAGGCTATCAGTACGAGCCTTGGCATTTCCGCTATGTCGGTCCGGCAGCGGAGGAGATTTATGAGAAAAACCTCACTCTCGAAGAGTATTTCAGCATTGTAAAGAAAATATGATCATCACTCCCTGTTTTTACTTGCCCTGATTGGGGAATAGAATGACTGCAGTACTGACAGAGGGAGGAAGAAAATAATGAATAGAACAACGATGACTGTACCTGAAATGACATGCGATCATTGTGAAGAATCCATAAAGAACGCCCTCCTTTCACTTGACGGAGTTGCCGGGGTGTCAATAGCACTTCAGGGAAAAACAGTAGAGGTCGACTATAATCCTGAGCAGACATCGGAATCTTTAATCAAGGAAGCAATTGAAAATGAAGGGTATGGAATTGCCTGATTGGTTTTTGGGGATGGCATGGAAGCAGGCCATCCCCTTTTAATTGGCCTGTTCAAAAAAGCCATCTTTTATTCATAAATTTTTCCGTTTTTGTACATATTTCTTTGTTAATTTACTTTATAAAATGTTATTCTAATTTTTAAGGGTCTAAGGACTTCCTTATGGAGACGAAAGTGGTGAACAGCTTGGATAATAATCATTTAGACCAGGAAAATTCAGACAAGCAGCCTGATTCCGGATACATCCGGATGAAGAAGTTTCACTTTGTCATGCTGCTGTTTTTCATAGTGTTCCTGGCAGCGGGGATTACAACCTTCGCGCTGGCATTCGGAGATGAAAAAGCTGTCAGCATCGGCAATGAACGAAACGAATTTGATAAGCTGTATTCTGCTTATGATACATTGAAAGGCAGCTACTACAAAGATGTGGAGCAGAATACGCTCATAAACGGGGCTATCAACGGGATGGTTGAGTCCCTGGAAGATCCCTATTCAGACTATATGAATGAAGAAGAAGCAGCAAGCTTCCACCAGAGCATCTCTTCTTCATTTGAAGGCATAGGTGCAGAGATTCAGGAGCAAAACGGGCAGATCATCATTGTTTCCCCGCTCAAAGGCTCCCCGGCAGAAAAGGCTGGCTTGAAGCCCAATGACAAAGTCCTTTCTGTAGATGGGAAAAGCCTCCAGGGCAAGAGCTCAACAGAAGCAGTAACACTGATACGCGGCAAGAAAGGTACCAAAGTGGAGCTTGAAATCCAGCGCGCAGGTGCTGATGAAGCTACGAAAATAAGCATCACCAGGGATACAATCCCGCTTGAGACCGTTTATGGCGAAATGATGGAGGACGGTATTGCAAAAGTCCAGATCACCACTTTCTCTGAGAACACATCCAAAGAACTCATTGATGTGTTGAACGATCTTCAGAAGCAGGGAATGAAAGGCCTTGTCCTTGATTTAAGGCAGAATCCGGGCGGATTGCTGAACCAGGCGATCAGTATTTCCAGCCTGTTTGTGCCGGAAGGAGAAATATTATTCCAGATCGAAGACAGGGAAGGCAATCGGGAAGTGGTAAAATCCAATTCTGAAGGCAGCCCTGACATCCCGCTTGTGGTGGTAATCGACAAAGGCAGTGCGAGTGCTTCGGAAATACTGGCAGCGGCTGTGCACGAGTCTGCAGGTGTCCCTCTTGTTGGTGAGAAGTCATTCGGAAAAGGCACAGTACAGCGTGCAGAAGATTTCACGGATGGATCCAATATGAAATTCACAACGGAGAAATGGCTGACGCCGGAAGCGAACTGGATCCACGAAAAAGGAATCGAGCCTGATTATAAAGCAGAGCTTCCTTCTTATGCATCGCTTCCGTTTATCAATCCTGAAAGCGAACTGAAGGTGTCTTCTTCTTCCGCTGAAGTGAAGGCTGCACAGGAAATGCTCAAGGCACTTGGCTTTGAACCGGGCAGGACAGACGGATTCTTTGATGAAAAAACAAAGCAGGCAGTCATCCAGCTTCAAAAAGCCCATAAACTTGAGCAGACGGGTGTAATTACAGGAGATACCACCGTAAAGATGATGGATCTCTTAAGAGAAAAGCTTCTTAAAAACGATACGCAGATTCAAAAAGCAGTAGAAGTGCTTAAGAAAGAACTGCAGTAAAATATTAAATGGAAAGGACCGGCCTGCTGGCCGGTCCTTTTCATGCTGCCTTAGACGAGCCGGAATTTTACAAATATTAACCAGGAGGTATAGGGCTGCCCTCCGATGCCCGAGAATGAAAGTAAACGAATAATGGAGGCAGGCCAGTGATGAAAAAACTATTGCTTATCATATGCGTCACCATCCAATTGACTGCATGCTCCTTGCCCTTTGACAATGGAGCCGACAAGGCAGCCCCCGGCATACCGGGGACAAGCGGAAAAGAAGATACAGTATACGGACAAGGTGCAACAGACACTACATTCCTCCTGATAGGAATAGACAGCAGGGGAGAAGCACACTCAAGGTCTGATGCAATCATAGCGGCAAGATATATGCCTAAAGAGAAGGAGATCAAGCTGATTTCTTTAATGAGGGACAGCTATGTGGAAATACCGGGCACCGGAAGGCGCACCAAACTTAATCATGCCTATTATGAAGGCGGGAAAGAATTGCTTAAAGAGACAGTTGAGGCGAATTTCGGGCTGGAAATCGACTATACTGCCATCATAGATTTCAAGGGCTTCATTGCTGCAGCAGATCTGATTGCTCCTGAAGGGCTGGAGCTTGAGGTTTCAAAGGAAATGGCAGAGGATATGAAGCTGGATATGCAGCCGGGGAAGCAAACCCTTCATGGAGAAGAAATTTTGTCATATGTCCGCTTCAGACATGACGGAGAAAGTGATTTCGGCCGGGTTGAGCGGCAGCAGGAGGTCTTAGCTGCCCTTAAAAATAAGCTAACTGAAAGATTCAGCAGTATAGAGGGAGTCCTTGATTTCCCGGCGGTCGTTCTTGAGGCAGCCCAGTATATAGAAACGGATATGGATGCCGATGAGGCAGTCCCCTTGGCCGTATCCTATCTGCTCAATTCCGCTGAGAATGTTCAGACATTGAGGATTCCAGTCAGTGACAGCTTTGAAAATAAACTTGTCGATGAAGCAGGAGCAGTGCTTGAAATGGATTTTGAAGAAAATAAACAGGCAATCCAGCAGTTTATTGGAGAAAAACAATAAAGGGCAAGATAATAGACGAGCCATGCCCTTTATACATATCCTGGGTAATCTGCAAGCTAAAATAAGCCTTAACAGCTTTTTTGCTTTCAAACAGGGCAAAGTTTAGGTAACATATGATTGGAGCGTTAACCAATTTTGTCAGGAAGTGAACATGCTGAAATGGTAAATAAAACAGAAGTATATATATTATCGGGATTCCTTGGCAGCGGAAAGACCACTTTATTGAAGAGGCTGCTGCTGCAGGAAAAAAAGGATGGCCGGAAGACAGCTGTTATGATGAATGAGCTTGGAAAGGTATCCATTGATTCGGAAGCTGTTGACGGGGAGGTCCCGTTGAAAGAACTGCTTGGCGGATGCATCTGCTGCAGCATCCAGGATAAACTGGAATCCCAGCTGCAGTCGCTGCTTTTGGATGAGAAACCTGAAGTGATTTATATTGAAACGACCGGCGCTGCCCATCCTGTGGAAGTGCTTGATGCTGTGCTGTCGCCGCTGTTCGCAGATAAACTGCAGGTTAAAGGCATCATGACTGCGATTGACGGGATGAGATGGCTTGCCCGGAAGTCGCTGAGCCCGCAAGTTCAGCAGCTGCTCATAGAGCAGGTGCGGCATGCCGACCTGATCCTGGTGAATAAATCAGATGAAATGAGCAGTTCAGAACAAGCCTCTGCAGTCATGGATATCCAGTCTTTCAACCAGCATGCGGTGCCTATTCTCACCACCTATTCCAAGGTCTCCGCCGAAGCGGTACGGGGGCTTAAGACGAATCGGAAGACCGGGGCTGAAAAAGCCTCCCTCAAGGATCTGAACCTTGGATCCTATGTTCACACCTTCAAGGGCCCGGTCAGCCAGGAAGCATTCGATTCTTTTTTGAGAGAGCTGCCTGATTCGGTCTTTAGAATAAAGGGATATATTAAGTTTTCGGCTGAGGGCTATCCTTTCCTGTTCCAATTTTCTTATGGAATGCCTTTATATATGAAGGAATATATGAATATGCCCCTAAACATGGTATTTATCGGCGAAAATATAGACTGGGAGCAGATCAGCCGGAAATTAAAGGATATGGAGTAAATGATATAATATCACTGAAAGATCATTTAGCCCATATAGGGAAAGGACGATTTTCTTTGAAACAAGCAGCAGAACTGGAAAGAGCATTCCGGACTGTTTTTCGGACTTTAAGGCAGGAAGTGAATAAGCTGATGGGCGATGAAGTCACCAGCAATGAATTCACTGTGCTGAAACTAATAGCAGACGGACCTAAGATGGCTTCTGCCATTTCTAAAGAGCTGAATGTATCGGCAAGCCACATTACGAGCGTAACTGATTCTCTTGTCAGGAAAGGCTATATGACCAGAAGCCGTTCCGAAAACGACCGGAGAGTGGTGGAATTGGTGCTTACAGGAACCGGCAAGGAACTTGTTGAAAAACTGG
Source organism: Bacillus sp. MMSF_3328 (assembly GCF_030733525.1). Taxonomy (NCBI): domain Bacteria; kingdom Bacillati; phylum Bacillota; class Bacilli; order Caryophanales; family Bacillaceae; genus Bacillus; species Bacillus sp. MMSF_3328. Next base: position 626,654 of record NZ_JASHIV010000001.1, read on the forward strand.
AGGAAAAAAAATCTGCCTATTTGCAGGCAAAGTTCCGCTCTTTTACTGAAGAAGAGCTGGATCAGCTGGTAAAGCTGTTTCAAAAACTTATGTAATGATTTATATGAGCCCTGCGCGCGCCCGCCAGGCTCTTTTTTTGTTTCATTTTAAACTGTCAGGATGCGGCGCCGCGCATAAAAGAAGGCTTGTGTGGGACACTTTTCATTGAGGGCCGCATGACCCATCCTACAAAGAGAGAAATCGAGTGATGATGATGAAGTTCTTAAAACAGCCGGCAGTCCTTATTCTCGCCAGTTTTCTTCTTCAGGGATCCATTTTTTATGCTGATGCATCCGGCAGGCCAGCTCCACTGGATTGGTCAGAAGTCAATGAGCTGCTTCCAAGATTCAGCACATTTACTGTTGAGGATGTTGAAACGGGAAAGAATTTTAAAGTGCAGCGAAGGGCAGGAAGCCGCCACGCAGATGTCCAGCCCTTGACGGCGAAGGATACAGCCGTGATGAAGGAAATTTATGATGGAAAGTGGAGCTGGAGGCGGAGAGCCATCATTGTAAAATCCGGAAAATTGAGAATAGCGGCTTCAATGCATGGGATGCCCCATGGAGCCGGGGCACTTGCCAATAATTTTCCCGGCCACTTCTGCATTCATTTTAACGGAAGCACAACTCATCGAAGAGATGAGATGGACTTATCTCATAAATTGATGATTTTGAAGTCTGCAGGCGAACTGGAGGCATACACCGGAAATGCAGGACCGGAAGAAGCAGCTTCAGCATTCATTGCAGGTCTGAAGCAGCAGGACGAAGATATTGCGGGCATGCTTTCTCTGCAAAAGCTGCCATGGAAAAAAATCCTCCCGGCTATTGAAAATGTTCAGCTGGAAAGTGCTTCCGGCGGCTTCAGCATGGAAGAAAAGCAGAACCAGCTTGTGGATGTTTCCGTTGAAGTTGTCTGGTATATAAAAAATGAAGGAAAAAGGCATTACAAAGGAAAAATCGAAATGATAAAAATGTCAGCTTTCGACGGCTGGAAAGTAAACGCGCAAAAATTCCTGGAAGAAAACCGCCTATTCGAAAGATAAGCGGTTTTCTCTTTCCGCAGCAATAAAAGCAAAAAGGGATGCTATGGCATCCCCCATTCTTATTTCATCTCTCCAAACTTCGCAAATGTCTTCTCATCCTCTACCAGCCCGCAGGCTGCGCACTGCACCCTGACTTCAGGCCCTTTATAAGCCATATGGAAAGGGCTCAGCTGTTCTTCAGCGTATTCTTCCAAGACAATGCCCGAGCCGGGATCAAGCTTTACTGGCTGTGCTACCTGCCTGATGATATTGAATCTGCTTCTATTGGTTTTGCAGTTCGGGCAGCGGTAAGGTGTCCCCATGAACATCCTCCTTTCATTCTTCCTGCAGATTTGCCGGTGAACGTATTTTTTGCCATTGCAGTCTTCTTTATGCATATATAGTAGGGGTATACTAGAAACGATGGTAAGACAAAGGCAAGGAGAGATAGAAGATGAATAATGATTATGCTTATTTGCTTGGCCAGTACAGGCAGCTTTGGAACAACCGCAGGCTTGAAGGTACCGGCTCAGCGGAGGATATCTTAAAGGAAGCAATCCGGAGAGAGCTGAAAGATGAAAATGCCCATCCGCGTGCCAGAAAGCGGGTGGCGGAAAAGTTCTACCTGGCAGTTAAGAGGCTAACTGACTCTGATATGCCCAATGAAGATAAACTTTTTCTGATAGACATTCATTGTCAGGTGTATGAACAGATCAGATCTTAAGTTTTTTAGCGGCATATGCCCTGCTGTCGAGAATGATCTAAAAATATGATCAATAACTTTTCACAAATATTTCACAGTACAAGGATATAATCTTCTTATACATAGCAGAAAAGGGGAACAATCATGAGGGCAATTGCACTTACGCTGGGATATGCGTGCATGCTGCTGATGCTGGCAGCCTGCAGCTCTGAACAATATCCGCCAATTGCAAAGGACAAAATGGTGGCGGCAACCGTCAACATCAAAGATATGTCTTTGACCTTCATTGATTTGGATATATTGGATGAAGCGGCGACATGGGATTTACAGAAGCCTTATACGGGCGGCTTAATCCTCCCTGATGGAGATTCCTTGTTATTGTACGGCAAACAGCTGGACACCGTTGATTTATATTCATTAGAAAAAGGGGAAAAGATCGGTGAATGGCCGGCAGGTACCGGGATAGTCAATGGCAGGCTCCTTGCAGGCAGGCAGGAAATTGCTTTTGCAGACCAGGAAAAAGATCAAGTCAGGTTCTATGATTTGAATGGCAAGGAAACAGGAGCTGTTAAGACAGAAGCCGATCCCTTGACCATCCTCGAAGAAAAGGAAAAAGGGAAACTATTTGTCTCAAGCTTCAAGCAGGAAATCATGACTGTCATAGATATAAATCAAGGCAGAAAGATATCATCTTTCAAAATCCATCCTTCTGCAGCAGGAGCCCTGATCAGGGAAGAAGAGGGAGAACTTTGGATAGGCGGCCATGGAGAAGGGGCAGAAGCTGAGAAAGACATCCATGTTTACAGTCTGGAAACAGGCAGGCTGGCAAAAACGATTCCTGCCCCAACGATGCCGGTAGGCTTTGCAGAGCTGAAAGGATCTATTTTTGCTCTCAGCCACGGCTCCAGTACACTTTATAAGGTGGACGGCGGCGGTAAGGAGGCAGGCAGCATCCAGGTCGGAGCCAATCCTTTTGAAATGCTTCCTTTCGGAGAGTATCTGATTATTGCGGGCTATGACAGCAATGATGTCCATCTGATTGATCCGGGGCCGCTTCAGGTCATAAAGACGATCAAAACAGGAGAAGGGCCATTCCAGATCATACTCCGGGGGGATGTTGGAAATGAATGATTTAGAAATATTGATTGTGGATGATGAAGAAGATATGCGTCACCTGATCGGGATGTATTTGGAAAATGCCGGCTTCAGCTGCCGTTATGCTGCAGGAGGAAAAGAAACGCTGGAAGAAATACAAAAAAATCTTCCTGACCTCATTCTTTTGGATATCATGATGCCAGGTGAAGATGGATTCTCAGTGTGTGAGAGGGTGCGTGCCCAATATGAAGTACCTGTCATTTTTTTATCTGCAAAAGGGGAAGAGTGGGATAAGGTCAAAGGACTGCAGATCGGGGGAGATGATTATATCGTCAAGCCTTTCAGCCCTGGGGAACTGACTGCCCGCATACATGCAGTCCTGAGGAGGAGCGGCAGCATCAGCGGCGCAGATTCAAATATAACCTCCGCCGGAAAAATAACGATAGACAAAAAGGCGCGGAGCGTGAAGGTGGAAGGCAGCTATATCATGCTCACACTCAAAGAATATGAACTGCTGATGTTCTTTATCGGCCACCAGTCCCATGCGCTGAGCAGGGAACAGCTTTTAGAGCAGATATGGGGAATGGATTATCTGGGGAGCTTAAGGACGGTGGATACCCACATTAAAACACTAAGAATGAAGCTTGGTGCAGGAGATTATATAAAGACGGTCTGGGGAATCGGCTATAAGTTTGAGGTGCCCCTCGAATGAAATACTTCTCAGGCAGCCTGGCAAGGAAAATCTGGCTGGCGATCATGGCCGCCATTGTCATCACCATCGTTTACTCATATTTTTTGTCCTATTTGTTTTATGAAAACCTTTATGTCTCACATATTGAGGAAGAGCTGCTGCAAGAGGGCGGGCGCCTGGCCTCGCAGTACAGTTCAGGCCCGATTACCGAACAATATAAAGAAAAAGTGGAATGGTATAACCAGGTATCTGATGCGGAAGTGTTTGCTGTCAGCAATCCGAGGGAGCTGAGCGCCTGCCTCCCATTTGATATTGATTATGACACGCTGATCGGCCCTGAAGAAAGAGAACGGCTTCTTAAAGGAGACCATATCCTTAAAACCGGGTATGAGGAGCGGTTCGGCAGAAGAATCATGGGAGTTATTATTCCCTTGCTTGACGAAAACAGACTTGAAGGTATTTTATACTTATATATCCCGGTGGAAAATATCTCAGAAGTCACAAAGGATTTTGCCTACTGGTGGGTAGCGGCTGCTTTGCTGTTTCTTGGAGCTGCCTTCATCTTCGGGACAAAAATAATCAGTAAGCTGACACACCCGCTTGCAGATATAAAAAAGGCAGCGGAAAGAGTGTCTTCAGGAGATTATTCAAGCAGGGTCCAGATTCAATCCGAAGACGAAATAGGGCGCCTTGCCAGGGCATTCAATCAGATGTCATCCTCCATCCAGAAGGAAGATGAAAGAAAGAAGGAGTTTCTGGCTGATATTTCTCATGAGCTCAGGACACCTATCAGCTATATTAAGGGCTATAGTGATGCAATATTAAAAGGGATTGCGGATAAAGATGATAAGTATCTTCATCTTATCAATAGAGAATCGGTCCGGATGGAAAGGCTTGTCGGAGACCTGCTTGATTTATCGAGGCTGGACACCGATGAGTACCAGCTGTTCAGAATGCCTCTTCCCCTTGCTCAGGTCATTGAAGATAGCCTGGTGCGGTATACCCCAGCTTTGAGGGAAAAGAAAGTAGAGCTGCGGACAATGCTTGATCCGGACATCATTATAATGGGTGATGAAGGAAGAATCGGGCAGATCGTGCAGAATATCATGGACAATAGCATCCGATATACAGGTAAAGGCTACATTGAAATTACCCTGAAAGCTTCCAATAGGGACTGCATTCTTACAATAATTGATACAGGAAGCGGAATCCCGCCGGAAGATCTTGAAAGTATCAAGCAGAGGTTCTACCGGGTCAATAAAGCCCGAACCCGGGATGATGGCGGCACTGGACTCGGCCTTGCCATTGCAGAAAAGCTCATCCAGCTGCATCATGGATCCATATCAATAGCGAGCAGTCCAGGAGAAGGGACAACGGTAACCATAAAATTGCCAATGCTAAAGGATTAAATTGGAAACCCGGGATATTTCCGGGTTTTTTCAATTTAAATCATACGAATTTCTTTTCACATTTGTCATTCCAGTGTAATAAAAGTAAACAAAGGATGACCCCTGAAAATGTGTCAATAAGACTTCTTTATCATATGTTTGGAAAAAAGATATGTTCACTTCCACTTTACCAATTATTATCCATACAATAATATTCCAGCCATTAACCCTAAGATATCTTGATATAACAGGCTTTTCCTGCTTAATTAGTCCCAAAGTCAGTATGCGCAGCCTATGGATGCACTTACAAACTGCTAATATGTAAAATCCTCCCTCTAATATTACAAAAATCGTATGCTATGATATTACTGCAAGCAAGAGAGCAACAAAAAACAAACTACGATTATCAGGGAGGATTTCATACATGAATAAAAAAGTGATCTTTTCAGTAGCAGCGGCAGCAGCATTGCTTGTATCACCAGGATTGAATAAAGCAGATGCAGCATCTAATTGCCCGACTCCACAGCAAGTGAAAGTAAATTACTCTGGAAACCTGAATAACGAGCAGATTAACAGCCTGCTTCAAAAATATATGAAACAATACAATATTAACTGGGAAAGCGTACAGGTAAACAAGCAGCCGGCCAAAGCAGAACAGCCGAAACAGGAAGCACCTGCACCAGCCAAAACAGAACAGCCAAAACAGGAAACTCCTGCACCGGCAAAAGCAGAACAGCCTAAGCAGGAAGCACCTGCACCTGCACCAGCTAAACAGCCTGCACAAGCAGAAAAACAGCCTAAAGCTGCACCATCAGCATCACAAGTAAGTGCGTTTGAGCAAAAGGTAGTCGAACTGACTAACCAGGAACGCGCAAAAAATGGTGTGCCTGCCCTTAAGCTTGATACAGAGCTCAGCAAGGTTGCACGCGAAAAGTCTAATGACATGAAAACAAAAGGCTACTTTGACCATAACAGCCCAACTTACGGTTCTCCGTTTGATATGATGAAGAAATTCGGCATCTCTTACAGAACAGCCGGTGAGAACATTGCAATGGGCCAGCGTTCACCTGAAGAAGTAGTAAAAGCATGGATGAACAGTGAAGGCCACCGCAAGAACATCATGAACGCCAACTTCACACACATCGGTGTAGGCCATGTGGCAGAAGGCAACTATTGGACTCAAATGTTCATTGGAAAATAATATAGCATTCAAAAAAAGGAGACAGCACCTGCTGTCTCTTTTTTTTGAACAGTTTTAGACTTTCCTAGGGAATGACTGTCTTATACGTCTTAATCTCACTCATGCTGCGGCCCGAAAGGTTTAACAGTAAATGCGGGTGCTTTTCCTTCATGATTTTTCCGAAAAAGGATACAATACAACCTAGAGTTAATATAGATAGGGGATTTCTATGGATATCAGAAAAGCAGAACCAAAAGATATAAGCAAAATAATGGGAATCGTAAAGAAAACAGTAGAAATTATGAGGCAGGAAAATAATGATCAATGGACAGATGAATATCCTGCAGAAACTGATTTCCTTAATGATATCAAGAACGGAACAATGTTTACAGCAGTGATGGATGGAGAACCCGCCGGTGCTATAACATGCGATCAGGTCCAGGCAGAGCAATACCGCCAGGTTTCCTGGCAAAAGGCCGATGGTGAATGCTATGTGTTCCACCGCCTCGTTGTAGATCCTGAAATCAGGGGAGCCGGGATTGCCAGCCGTCTCATTTCATTTGCTGAACAGCATGCTGTTCAGCAGAATGTGCCATATATGAGAACTGATACATATTCACTTAACAAGAAGGCCCAAAGACTGTTTGAGAAAAACGGATACAAAAAAGCCGGTGAAATCTATATGGACAGGGAGCATCCGTTCTTTTGCTACGACAAACTTCTTTAAGCATGCCGGAAGTTCAAGTATCCATCTGGAAAGGAATATCTACAGCTTCCTCATCTTCATGTAAGGGTATGATAATGACAAGAAGACCTTCTTCAAAAGAGGTTTTGATCTCTTGCCGTATGACCTGATATGGAATGGATAATTTCTTCTCAAACTTCAGGCTGGGGCGCTCTTTTATCAAATATTCCCGGTTGGGGAGAAGAGTCATATATTTACCTTGAATCATGATTTCCCCCTTAGCCAGTTGAACCTTGAAATTCTCCCTTTCAATGCCTGGAAGTTCTGCTTCAACAATGATGGTGTTTCCGGATTTGTAGACATCACATCGGGGCACGGATCCCTGCTGGCCGAAAAATGCTGAGCCGGGATTGGATGGCATAATCTGCCCCTCCGGATTCTTTTTGCTCAGACTGCCCAACAGCGGATCATTCTGGACCTGGGTGCTCCATTCCAGAAGATGCCTGAATTGTTCCAAAGACATAGCTTGTAACCTCCTTTAATGAATGGGAGCTCAGAGCTAAAAGGAAAAGGTTAAAGGATTTCAGTTACTTCAATCTCAGAAAACTGCATATCAATATTCTTGGGTATCCTGACTTCCAGCATGCTGTCTTTGAAGCTCGCAGAAGAGCCTTTCCTTTTTACAATGGCAGGAAGGGTAATCGTATGCTTATTTTCAAACTCAGGAATATGCTCCAGGATGATCTGGTTTGAAGTATGATAAAGCTTCAGCTGTTTGAGCCAGGATTCATCTTTTATTCCGATCCTGACAAAAACATAATCATGTGTTTCGTAGACAGAGGTATCGAGTTTGGAAGAGCCGGGAGGAGAGGGATCAGGGTTCCCCTGCTGAAATGGGCTGAATCCCTGCATCATATTCTGTGGCCCTCCCATTCCCTGAGTCGATTGGGGAAAAAGCTGGCCCATCATATTCTGAACATATTTGTCAATCTCGTCAGGCTTGAGCTGCTGCATCGTTTTTTTCATGTCTTTGTTAAACGGGAAAAGGTTCCAGGGAAACATATGATACATCCTTTCCTAGTGAGGCGTATATGCCCCATGTTCGGTATATGCTGATGTATTATATGCAGGCAGCAGCCTAATCGTTAATTTTCACGCATACAGCAAACCAGCTGCCAGTCCAATTGCATATATTTTCTGCCAGCCTCTTTTTATTTGCATATCTCAAGGGTTCTTCATAGTATAGTGATTAAGAGAGCAGAAAAAAATATTGCGGGGTATGTATCTTGGTGAATGTAAAGACGGCTTTAATAACCGGCGGAGCGGCCGGCATCGGAAAAAGGACAGCCATTGAACTGGCAGCTAATGGGGTTTCGCTTGCAATCAATTACCGCAGCAGCCGGGAAAAAGCTGAGCTGCTCGCAGAAGAATTGACTGAAAAATATGGGACGCAAAATATTGTTGTCCAGGGTGATATCGCTTCTGCAGAAGACTGCCTGCGCATTGCTGAGAAGGCACTGGATTATTTCGGCTCAATCGATATCCTTGTCCATAATGCCGGGCCATACATACATGAACGAAAAAGAATGGCTGATTATTCCCTTGAAGATTGGAGCTATCTGATGAATGGAAATGTAAACGCAGTCTTTTGGCTGACAAAGCTCCTTCTGCCGGCGATGAGAGAAAAAGGCTGGGGAAGAGTCATTACCATTGGATTTGATAGAGTCGAAACGGCGCCAGGGTGGATTTACAGATCAGCTTTTGCTGCAGCAAAAACAGCGGCGGCATCCCTCACAAGGACTCTTGCCCTGGAAGAGTCTGAGAACGGGATTACAGCCAATATGGTCTGCCCAGGTGATATCGTAGGTGAATGGAAAGAGAAGGAAATCATTCAGGCAAGAGAATTGATCGGAGATTTGCCCGAAAATGAAAGAGATGCAACCGGAGAGGATATTGCACGGGTCATTTCGTTTTTAAGTGATGATAATTCCGCCTTTATAAATGGGAGCATTATTCCTGTCACAGGCGGAAAGGATATACTGGGAAAAGCATACAGGCTTGATGGCTAAGAAGGGCACATTGCTGAAGGCAATGTGCTTTTTGCTGCAATATTTGTGCCAATAAAAGAGAAAGTTTGAGAAAACCTGCTGCAGAAACGAGTACATATAGTTTTGAAGGTGGAAGGATGATAAAATAGTAGGAAATAACTATAAATTTGATGCAGGTGCTGTGGCATATGGACATATATAACAGGTTTCTTAAAAAACTTCTAATCAATTTCATATTCGGCTCTTTGATTGCAGTGCTGGCAATCGGTGCAACCTTTATCTTTACAACCATTGATGCCAGGGGATATGACAAAGCCCTAATATGGCTGATTCTGGCAGGGTCAATGGTCATCATGTTTTTTACGGAGGGCTTTTTCTTCAGGCAGCATATCAGGCCCATTCGAGCTGTGTTTCTTTCAGATGGAATGGATGCGGAGTCTGTCAGAAAAGCTATCCTGAGGCTGAAGCAGTTTCCAGTCCTAACGGTCAAGCGGATTATGCTGCCGCATCTGCTTGGACTGACGATACCGGCAGCATCTGCTTCACTTTATCTGATCTCAGCCGGAGAGCTCAAGCTCTCCTATTATATGGTGCTTTATGCCGCCATTGCCGCTTTTCTTGTTGCCAGCATGCACGCCCTAATAGAATTCTACTTGACGCTTAGGGCGATCAAGCCGGTGCTGGCCCATTTCAAGGCGGCCAATAAAAGCGGGTGGCTTGTTCAAGAAACTCCGTCCACCATTCCTATCAAAAAGAAATTCCGTTTAACAGTCCTTGTGATCGGTGTCCTTCCTGTCCTGATTTTCATGGTAGCTGCCCAAATCAAGCTGGAAGGAATGGGTATGGAAACGGCCGTTTTTTGGCAGTGGGCGGCTGTTGTGATCTTCATTACAGTTTGCTATGCCATGCTGACCGCGAAGTATATGGCGGAGGATATTGAAGAGCCGATTTCACGCCTTCAAACGCTGATGTCCGAGGCGGAAAATCAGAACTTTGCCTACTTGAAGGATAATGTGTATACAGACGAATTCTCTGAGGTATTCACAGGTTTCAATATTATGATAGCGGCCCTGAAGCAAAGGGAAGAGACGAACCGGCAGCTGCTTGAAAGCTTCATGACTGTCCTGTCTGCAGCACTTGATGCGAGGGATCCATATACTTCCGGCCACTCAATGAGGGTGGCATCATTCTCCCGCGACATAGGGAAGAGACTTGGTCTTCATGATGAGGAACTGAAGCAGCTTTATCAGACTGCTCTTCTCCATGATATTGGAAAAATCGGTGTCCCGGATGGTGTTCTGCAAAAAGAAGGCAAGCTGACTGACGAAGAATTCGAGTACATAAAGGCCCATCCGGTTATAGGTGAAACGATTTTAAAGCAGGTACAGCCGGCAGGCGAGGTGGCTTCATTGCTCCCCGGGATCCGTTCCCATCATGAAAGAATCGATGGAAAAGGCTATCCTGATGGACTTCAGGGGGAAGAGATACCTTATTTTGGCCGGATCATCGCCGTAGCAGATTCTTATGATGCCATGACTTCTGACAGACCTTACCGCAAAGGGATGCCGCCGGAAAAAGCATTGCATATACTTGAAAGTGGAAAAGGCACACAGTGGGATCCACAGGTGGCAGACGCTTTTATTGAGCTGGCCAGAAAGATGGTGCAGACTGAGGCATCCTGATCTTTCAGGTTCTCTAGGGGCTATATAAATAACCCTTAAGGTCCTTCATACATGACAAAGGCCGCACCAGATTGGTGCGGCTTTATTGATGCACGCATATTCTTCCCGCATAATGAAAGAATTTATGATGAACGCAGCAATGCCTTCTCTTCCTGAATAATTCCGCTTCCGGACTGTACCCCCTCTGATTGGACCACCAGAGTCCGTGTAGGGAAAGCCATGCTGACTCCTTCCTCTTCCAGGATTAGCAAGATCCTGAAATTAATGTCTTCTTTGATGGAAAGATAATCTGCAAAAGACGTCACATTCGTGAAAAAGTACAGGTAAAGATCAAGGCTGGAATCATTGAAGCGGTCAAAGCGAACTATGATTGTATCGTTATGGATTTCCTCATGCTCAATGAGCATCAGCTCAATCCGCCTTGCGATTGCCTGGAGCTTTTCTCTTGAAGTGGAATACGTAACTCCCAGATGAAAGGCAATCTGCCTTTTTCCCATTTTAGACCAGTTAATGATCGGCTCGTTGGCAAGGGTCGAATTGGGAACCGTCACAAGAGCCTGGGCAAAAGTACGTATCTTCGTGCTTCTAAAGGTAATGTCCTCTACTGTTCCCTCGACGCTGGGAGTCTTAATCCAATCGCCTATTGTGAATGGCTTCTCGGTTACGATTACTATCCCTCCAAAAAGGTTGGAAACAGTTTCTTTCGCAGCCAGGGCAAAAGCCAGGCCTCCAAGACCCAACCCGGCAATGAAGCCGTTGATATTGAAACCCCATTCTTCAGCAATCATACTTCCGCCAAGAACAATGACAAGAGTCTTAGCCATCTTAGAAACAAAAGGGACGACCAGCTTATCGACATTAATGTCGAGTTTGCTCATCAGTTTAGGGAAGAGCACCGTAGTCATGCTGCTTAAATTGAAAAGGCCCCAGGCCGCAAGCACAACGAAAACTGACCGGAACAGCTTTTTTTCTGCTGTATCGCTGATCAGGTCATATGGGAAAAACTGCAAAGCCAGCTGAAGCCCGATAACGACAAACAGCCATCTGACAGGCTTTTGGAACGAATTTAGGATGGAAGAGGCTGTGGTGATGCCTTTTTTATCAGTATAATCAATAATCAGCTTGAAGATATATCTTGTAAACACTTTTCGGAGCAGCAAAAATAAAATCAGGATTCCGGCAGAAAGGGCAAACTTTGCCCAAAAATCATCGGTTAACAGGTAAGTCATCATTTTCCTCCTTGATGTAAAACTAAGCAGTGATAAACATTAGAACACTTTACCACTAACTGCGGAAAAATTTAATAGGTTGAAAGACGTAACTTTTAATAAGGCTCTTTACGCATTGATTGTTGCTTTATTGCCATTCTTATAAGAGGGGAAAAATTACATTTACAGGAAGGGAAATGCTGCTGGTGCTTGCCAGAATTTAAAGTCATACAACGTCAATTTTATACGTGAGGTATAAAAACCGCTATTTCTGGATCATTCAAGAAAATCTATTTAGGAACAATCGCGACCAGCCATAAAGAGCGGACCTTACAGGACCTGAATGAGGGAATCGGGGACAGGCTGAAAAATAAGCGGAGAAATTCCCCCTGATTTCAAAGAAACTCTAAAAACAGCTGCAATAGTCGGAGAAATTCCGGCGATCGATTAAAAAACAGAAAAATGGGCAACTTTGCTGCACTTAACCGGAAATTTTCCGCTTATTTAATGCCCTCATGCCAGATTCAGCAGTTAAAACGGAAATTCTCCGCTTATTTTAAGGCTTGCTGGCCCCTCAAATGAGGATAAGACTTCCTGGTTTTTTTATCCTTTCCTGCCCTGTTAGCTGAATAAACCTCTCCTGAAAAGGGGAAAAAAGAGGGTCTCTTCACTCAATTTTGAAAAAGCCTGTCTGCCATATATACCTATGCGGAGATCAAAGGCGAAAGTACAGGAATGGACAGACCGTTTTTTTCAGAGTCTGGAATATAGCATGGCTGTTCCTGGCTTTCGGTTTGCAAATGCATTTTCAACCCGCAGATTTAAGCTCTAAAGAATAAGGATGCTGGCTGAGCCGCTGAATTTTTGCCGTGAAGGTCTTCAGCTGCTTCTTTCAGCATATAGTATACGGACAAGCGATTTGGAGAGGAGAATGAAGGGTGGCATATCAGGGGTCGAAAGGCTGGTATATTCAGAAGCTGAAGGAAATGGGGATCAATAAACATCCGATAGACCGCAGGAAAATAGAATTATACAAAACCTATATTGTCAGAAAGCTATACATCGAAGAATTAAAGAAAAATCCGGGAAAATAAACATATGGGGAGGCTGCATAGAAAGCAGTCTCTTTGTTTTGCCAAACGGTGCGGCAGTCTATGCCCGGCACCTGAGCATGCGTTTTTCATAATGGCATGTTGGAAAGCGGCGAAGCATATGATGAGGGAGAAAGGGGGCAGAGGATAGTGAGATCTCTTATTGCAAACAAGCTGGCCACCATTTGGATGGAAATCGGGGAAAGCAGCTTTGACTGCCCGCTGAAATCCGTAAGCGGGGGGAACACAGTCTGGCAGCAGATATATCTGCTCGGGCACTATCCTGTCCTGCTCCATGAATATTATTTGATGTCCAGACTGATTCTCGATAGCAAATGGATTTTGCCTCCATGGAAACTGTTCTCTTTTAAGTGCGGAAGTGCAATTGAATATGATGCCTTCTATGCCGCCGCATGCGAGAAGGAAATCGGCAGCTTTACATACACCGGCATTGACGAAGAAGTCTGGAGTGGCCTGAGTGAAGTCCCCCCCAATAAACTTAAGCTGATTCGATCACCTCCATCAGGCTTGCAGGTAGGGGAATTGGATGAGATCAGCTTAATAATGTTCCCTAAATCATTAAAGAGCTTTACCGGCAGGGATTTTGAAGCTATAAGCCAGCAGCTGCAAAGGGCTGTTATGAAAAGGAAAAGAATCTGCATGGCTTTCTCGGCATCCGACCCTGAAAAACCTGATTATGAGCTGAACCGGTTTCATTCACTCCTTGAACAGGCTGCGAGATGGCAGAAGTACAGAATCTGCCAAGAGCAAACGATTCATATTCAAGCCGAAACAGCCATCCGATATGCTGATAACCGTTTCGAATATCCTCCAAAAATTCTGATGAAGATGAGGGATAGGGAGGGCTTAGCCTCAGTTTGTCCTGTGGAGAGGCTGGAACAGGCATTTATGAGGGCAGTTTTTCTGGAGGCAAGGTGAGTTTTTATATATGAAAAAAAGCCAGTCGGGAATGACTGGCTTTTGGTTAAATCTCGTGTATGTGCACCCTTAAGCCTCCATTAGCTGGGTGACATCCTGAACCGGCTGGACTCCGCTCCGCATTACATGAAGTGTATATAAGTCCTTTGGGATTTCATAAAGATTGTAGATAAGCTCCTGCTTGTTCAGCTGTTCAAATATATGTTTCCTTGTTTCATTGGCCTGGATAATATACGGAAGCTTTTCAGCAGCTTTTTGAGAACGGATATTGACATTTCTGATCCTCATAAAGATCGTTTCGATTCCGGCTTCATAAAAAAGCTCATCAAAAAAAGCATCCTTGGCTGTCTTATTATAGCCTTTCCCATGATAGGGCTTGCCGAGCCAGGTGCCGAGGAACCCGGCCTGATCCTGAATATCGAACAGATTGATGGTCCCGATCGGAGCACCCCATTCATCGAGGATAGTGCGGGAAATAAGCTCACCGCGTTCCTCTGCTTCAATCGTCTGCTTGGTCATAAATAAAAATTCATCATAGGAATAGGCTTTTTGGCGCACAAAAGGGAAGACTTCCGGGTGCGTCATCAATTCGTACAAAGCATGGCAATCCTGAAGATCGCGTTTCTTGAGCATGTATGTTCCCTCCAGCCCGAGGTAGTCCTGCTCCATGCCAAATAGAGCTCTGGTCCCACCCTCGAAATTTTTTGTAATGTTGCTAAAAAATTTCGGGGTGGGAATCGAACCCACTAGAACCATCCTTGGATTGGATGGTGGCGCACCATTTGCCTTCCCTATATCTATTGCATTCCATTATGTGTTTATTCAAAGGCAGAAATTCAGCAGAATCTTTGCCACTTAAGGTATCATACTAAAAAAAAATAAAAAAAGAAATAGGTAAATTGTTAATATTTCTTGAAAAATTTACAGCAAAATTCGGCAGCGGATTTTGACAAATTCCATCACTCAGAATAGACGAATTCCCCGTCAATCATCGTCCAGGACGGCTTGGACAAAAAATGGAAAGGGTGGAGGCTCCAAAGGGCCAAATCTGCATCCTTGCCAGGCTCAATTGAGCCGAGCCTGTCTTCTGCTCTCAAGTTCCTGGCCGGAATGAGCGTGATTCCCTCGAGTGCTTTCTGTTCAGCAAGACCTTCCCTCATGGCTATGGCAGCACAGACATTCAAATATTGTATCGGTGTATAAGGATGGTCTGTCGTTATCGAGACTTCAATTCCCATTTTCGTCAGTTCGCTGTATGTCCTCCATGTTTTATTTTTCAATTCTACCTTCGATCTTCGGGTCAATGTCGGGCCCACAGACACCTTTAAACTCCTTCCAGACAGCTCGTCGGCTACCAGGTGACCCTCTGTGCAATGCTCAATCCTCAAATCCAGATTGAATTCATCTGCCAATCTTACCGCAGAAATGATATCATCCGCCCTGTGTGCGTGGATCCGTACAGGAATGGAACGATTAAGGGCGAGCAGCAGCGGTGCGGTGCGGAGATCTTCCGGTGATGCCGAGTTTTTTGCGGCATAAAAAGCCTCCCGGAGCATTCCCATGATGCCCATCCTGGTAATCGACTCTTTATTGCCGTGGCTGTGAATCCGCTTGGGGTTTTCCCCGAATGCGATTTTGAGGCCTGCCGTTTTCTGGATCGTCATCTTTTCAATATTTTTGCCGGCGGTTTTGATGACAGAAGTGGTTCCGCCGATGATATTGGCGCTGCCAGGCATGATATGGACCGCCGTGATACCATGCCGCACAGCATCAGAAAATGCAGGGTCGAGCGGGTATACGCCATCCATGGCCCTGATATGCGGGCTGAGCGGCTCTATGGTTTCATTGGCATCATTCCCGGCCCATCCGTTCCCTTCATCATAAAGTCCCATATGTGTATGCACATCGATAAAGCCTGGGAGCAGATGCCTTCCGCCGCAGTCAATGATCCTGACGGCGGAATCCACCTTAATTGAAGGGCTTGCCCTCTCTATCTTGCCATCTGAAACAAGGACGTCACCCCTGAAGGGTGCTGAAACAATCGGGTAGACAAGCGCATTTTTCAACAGCATCCTTGGCATGATCACGCCTCCTTTTTTACGCATCAATCTTTTTTGCGTTGCTTGACAGCAATATATCCGGCAAGAAGGACAGCAGCGGTGACGATGATCGGTGCCAGATATGGTTTTGCATAATCCTTTACTTCATTCCAATGGTCGCCAAGCTCCATTCCCAGCAGGAGAAAAAGCACTGTCCAGGGGATAATGGCCGCCACAGTATACAGAAAAAAGGTTCTGAGAGGCATCTTTGCTATTCCTGCCGGTATGGAAATGGCATGCCGTACGACAGGTATGAACCTGGCAGTGAAGATGACGCCGGTTCCATAGCGGTTAAACCAGTCCTCGGCAGCATCCAGATGACTGCCTTTAATCAGCAGAAATTTGCCGTATCTCTCAAGGACGGGCCTGCCCCCAAAATAACCGAGCCAATAAAGAAAAAGCTGGGCAGCGGTGCCGCCGGCAACCCCGGCGAGCAAAGCTCCTGCAAAATGGATCTCTCCGCTTGCAACCAGGTATCCTCCATAGCTCAGGACAATTTCACTGGGGATCACTTCTGCCATCAATCCAAGGGCTATGCCCAGATAACCGAGGCTTGAAAGGAACTCAAATAACTGAATGATCACTTCCTTCACTGATACATCACTCCCTTAAAAAAAACCTGTCATTTGAAGGGCGAGGACAGCAAAGCCCAAAATCCATACATAAACAGCAAAAATCTTCAGGGATTTTCTTTTTAAAAATGAAATCATCCAGACTACAGCCGCATAGCCGAACAGCGCTGAGGAGAGTGTGGCGATCAATAGGCTCCCAAAAGGGATGGCCTCGGTATGGCCGGCATACATTTCTCCTGCCTGCATCACAATCCCTCCGGCTATCGCTGGAATGGAAAGAAGAAAAGAAAAATAGGCAGCCGTTTCTCTATCCAGTTTCCTGATGAGGCCTGCGGCAATCGTCAATCCGGAGCGGGAGAGGGCGGGGAAGATGGCTGCTGCCTGGAAGGTGCCAATGAAAATGGCATCCCCCATACTGATATCGTCCATCTTTTTCCTGCCTTTTTTTATTCCATCGGCAGTCCAGAGGATAAAGCCGGTAAGCAAAAATTCCCACCCGATGGTTACGCCGGACTTTGACAATGAATCGAGAAGATCCCCGAGAAGGAGACCTGCAATCACGGCAGGAACTGTTCCGGCTGCAAGGAGCAGGGAAAGCCGCCCGAAAGGTTTCCTGGCGATTTGGAGGAGCTCATCTTTGTAAACGACAAGGACTGCCAGCAAGGTTCCGACATGCAGCATGGTATCAAGGAACAGGCCAGCCTCATCAAGCCCGAACAGGTGCCTTCCGAGATATAAATGCCCGGTACTCGAAATCGGGAGAAATTCAGTCAGGCCCTGGATCATGCCGAGAATTAGCGCTTCTATCTTAGAAAGCATCTGATCACCCTTTACATCTTTTTGGAGTATTGAGGAAGGCTCCTTTATTGTTGTATTTGCCGATATATGCCCTCACTAATTAGTATTCAAGTTGTCCCAAACAAGAACAGGGAAAGAAAAAGATGCGGTTAAAGAATAATTTAAGCGGAAGAATGAAACCTTTTTAGATGTGGGGCGTAGTAATAGTTATAAGAAATCATTTTTAATATTGGAGGAATTATGAGTGGAATACCAAAAAAACTCCAGCAGTGATGAAAGGCTGATGGCATCCCTGATTTATATATCCAGCCTGTTTACGACCTTTCTCGGGCCGCTGATCATCTGGCTTTTGAAGAAGGATGACTCGGAGCTTGTGAATTATCATGGAAAAGAGTATTTTAACTTTCTTATTTCTTATGGTGTGTACAGCATCATCAGTACCGTCCTGATGATTGTCCTTATCGGCTTCATCACCATCTGGATCGTCGGCGCTCTGGCCCTGGTCTTTACCATTGTGGCGGCAGTAAAAGCCTATGAAGGCAATGAATACAGAATACCGCTGGTTTTTCGTCTGATAAAATAAGACAGCATAGCTGCTGATTCCTTTTAATGGGATCAGCAGCTTTTTTTGTGCCGCAGTCAGGCGGAGCCTGTGACAAATGCGGATTTTTTTTGTTAGAATATATCCATTATCAAGCAATAATAGGCAAAAAAAAGAGAGGAGTCTTTGTCATGCTCAATGAAACCGGCCTGGTGCTCGAAGGCGGCGGGATGAGGGGCGTCTATACGGCAGGCGTGCTGGAATACTTTATGGAGCAGGATCTGTATTTTCCCTACATAATAGGAGTTTCAGCGGGAGCCTGCAATGCTGCTTCCTATATCTCAGGGCAGAAAGGACGGAATAAAACCGTCAATGTGGATCTTGTCAGTGATCCCCGCTATATATCATGGCGCAATTATTTCAGGAACCGGCAATTCTTTGGAATGGATTTCATTTTTGATGAGGTCCCGAACAAGCTTGTCCCCTATGATTATGATAAGTTCCATAACAGCCAGTCGGAGTTCGTCATTGGCACAACCGACTGCCATACAGGAGAACCTGTTTATTTTAACAGGGAAGGCTACGGGCAGGATGTGCTGCAGGTGCTGAAAGCTTCGAGTTCACTGCCTTTCATTGCTCCGGAGATAGACTACAACAGCAGAAAGCTGCTGGATGGGGGAATCAGCGACCCGATTCCGCTGAAAAAAGCCCAGCAGGACGGATTCCAAAAAAATATAGTCATACTCACAAGAAATAAAGGCTATCAGAAAAAACCTTCAAAGTTCCATTTCCTTGTCAGAAGAAAATATCCAGCCTATACAGGCCTCCAAAAGGCCATGGAAAACCGCTACCGGCAGTACAACCAGACACTCGGCTACCTGGCAGAGGAAGAACAGAAGGGCACCACCCTTGTCATCCAGCCATCAGAGCCGCTCGAAGTGGGAAGGATGGAAAGAAACCCAGCCAAGCTCGAACACCTCTACAACCAGGGCTACAGCGATGCCAAGAAGCAATTTGGGCGGATTCAGTCTTTTATTGGGTGACATTTATGTTGGTGACAGGCACCTATACCAGTTGTAGACCAGTTTATAGCAGATCCCTGCCCGCTTTGGGCAGGGATTTTTGTCTTGAGAGGGTAAGCGTCCTGCAGCATTGGAACCGGAGAAGCAAAATATATTATTAAACTATCTTTCTTTAAAATAGAGGTGCAGGGTGTTTCGTTGGAACCGTTATTAAAGATTTTTCGCGAAATAGTGGTGCCAGAGAGGTTTGCTGGGACCACTATAACTGATATTCGGCAAGATAGTGGTTCCAGAGAGGTTTGCTGGGACCACTATAATTGATATTTGGCAAGAAAGTGGTTCCAGAAGGATTTGCAGGAACTACTATTTTTATTGTTTCTCAAAATAGTTGTCCTAGTGCTCTCCATGGCTCGCAGACCCCACATGCCTTTATATACCTACCCATTCCCTGGCATGATTTCCCCCCGCCATTAATAGAATTAAAGAGAAACAAAAATTTAAAGCAGAACCGCAACCAAATTCTTCACGGGAGACTTGCTGATGAATATCCAAAAGCATTACAGCCGATTAGCAGATCTATCTCTTAACAGCAGCCTGGCAGCACTAGTGCCTCTATTTTTCATCCTTCCGGCCTGCCTGGTTATGCTGCCGGGCAGGGAGCTGGTGCTGGCAGCTGTGCCTTTTCTTTTGTACAGCTTTGGCTGCTATCAGATGAGTGTGCTCCATCAGGCAAGGTCAAGAGCGGTGGACAGGCTGGACAGCTGCCAATATCACGGGAAGCTATTGGAAGAAAATCATCTGCTGGTTTCCCATCTTCCTTCTGCTTCTTTAAGAATGCTCTTATTTACCCCTGACGGCCAGCTCGCTGGAGAACTGAGAGATTCGTACGTGACCTTACTAGGGAAACTTTGCCCCTCTTTTCTTTCCAGGTCATTTCAGCGGGAATACGGATTATACAATCGATCAGGCAACCTGATGATCCTTTTTCTGTCGAGGAAGAATAAAGTGGATATTTTCAGGGCTGACCGCCGCTATATTGGGACGATGCAATTTATTCATAAACCAGGAGGATCGGCTGTCATACGATTCCGCCAGAAGACGCTTTCCGTTCGAAGGGAAAAGTTTTTCCTGGATTGCAGGATTGGATGGGATGGCGGGAAAGAATTGATGAGCTACAAAAAGGGTCTGATGCCTGTAAGCTGGGCTGAGAAATTTCAAAATCCTAATATGGAGGTTATGGCATTTAATGACAATGCCGGACCGAAAGAGAGGATTTTGGCATTGGCAGCAATCGCTAAGCTGTTTGCTGACGGATGATGATCGCAAGCAGTCAGGTTTTGAAGTGCTTATATATGGGAATCTATCACTAAGATCGTATAATGCAAAAGAGCGGAGGATAAAGTGATGGATAACAGCTATGAAAATTGCATCAAAGCGTGTCTGGATTGCCTGGAAGCATGCGAGGTTTCCTTTAAGAAAACCCTGAAAGAAGCAGATGCCGGGAAAAAGTCTGAGGCAATCAGGCTGTACAGAGACAGTGCCGATATTTGCGCGCTGACAATCAAGGCGCTTGAGTCAGATAGCGATTTTATAAAAAAATATACTCTGCTCTGTTCAAGGATAGTTGATCAATGTGCAGAACAATGCAAGCAGTTTGAACAAGCTCATTGCATGAACTCTGCAGAAAAATGCTATATTTGTGCAGAAGAATGCAGAAAGCTTGCTGCTTGAAGGGACACGAAATAGACAAACACAATCCGGCCGGCGTGCCGGTTTTTTTATTGCCGCCTGTTTACTTAGATCACATAGCATATTAAAATGGTGTTCTAGCACGAATATTCAAGCCTATGCAGCTTAGGCCTGCTAAGGACATATAAGAATGCTAATAATAGCCCGAGGTGTAGAATGAAAAAGTTTCTTCTTGTTGCAGGGATCATTTTGCTGGCTTTATTCGTTATTGATAAGACGGTCTTAAAAGATAAAGGGGTCGTAAACAAGGTGCTGCCGGCTGAAAAATATGAAAGGCTGGAGAATCCGGAGGAAATAGCGGTGGGGATTGAACCGGGCAATAAAGCACCGGACTTTACTCTGACTGATATAGAGGGAAAAACAGTGAGCCTCAGTGATTATAAAGGCAAGAGGGTTTTTCTTAATTTTTGGGCAAGCTGGTGCCCGCCCTGCAAGGCCGAAATGCCTGATATGCAGGAGCTTTACGAAGAAAAAGCAATCGGGGATTTTGAAATCTTGGCTGTCAACATGACATTTATTGAAAAGAACAAAGGCGATGAAATGGACTTTGTAAAGGACCACGGTCTTACCTTTCCCATTCCGCTTGATGTGAAGGGACAGGTCATGGGGGAGTATGAGATTATGGCTTATCCGACCAGTTTTTTTATAGATTCTGACGGAATTATCAGAAGCAGGGTTATGGGCGCCGTGGATAAGGATTTTATAGAGAAAGAAAGCAAAAGGCTTCCATGATGTTCATGGAAGCCTTTCTTCTGTATCTGTCGGCAAAATATCAGATGATGCTGCCTGCAGGCGTTCCTTGATCTTCCTCTTTCTGTAAAGCATCATGCCGGCTTCCCCGATATCCCCGACTGCTGAGCGGTTGATGAATGCACCGAAGACAAGCCCTGCAATCGGCACCATCTGAAAAAGCTTCTTCCAGCCAAACTGATCACGATAAGCAAAGACAACTTCACGCCATCCCTGGATCTCTGATGCGATTTCCCGCTGTACATCCTCTTCCGGCGAATCGATATCGGAAAGCTGCCTGAGAATCGCCTGCTTGCCAACGATGTCAGCAGATACAAACTGCAGCGCCTTGACGATGAACAGTCGTTCTTTCTTGCTTTTCGGATCATAGCCATAGCAGATGGCAATATCCTGAAGGGTCTTCAGCTGCATCCCGAGAAGAACTGGAATATCAAGGCTTAAAGTAAACAATCCTCCAAACCCTGTCCCTGCCCCCTGAATGGCTGCAAGCTTCTTCCTGGAGCCTGTCAGCTTTTCTGCTGCTCCGTCCATCTCCTTGATTGAAAGTACAGCAGTATCTTCAAGAGTATTTACATTCCGCCCCGGATAATAAGATTTAATGGAATTAGAGGTGCTTAAATAGCTGCCGCCCGTCTGTATATAGCTGCCGAGCTCATCAAGCATAACACCCATCTTTTTTTGAATGATTGCCGGGGTCAGCTTGTCCAGCACCTTAAATGGGAGCCTGCCGATTTTTTCCCAAAACCATAGGCCGCTTTGATCAGCTTCCCATTCCTGGCATTTCTGCAACTCAGACTGCAGCTCTTGTTTGGTCTCCTGCATTGTTGTAATATTCCTTTCTGATTGTAATAGTCATAATACGTTTGTCCCCATCCAAAGGTTTCAGGTGCAAAAGCACTATTTTAATTAATTTTAGCGGCTCATAAGTTCTCTGAATTGTCGTAAGAGATAATTCATGATAAGATGCCTTTAATATTATAAATATAATATTCCTTCGGGGGCGGGTGAAAGTCCCAACCGGCGGTGATGAGGCATGCCTCTTAGTCCGTGACCCGGCTTTACGCTTAGTGAAGACGGTGGATTTGGTGAAATTCCAAAGCCGACAGTTATAGTCTGGATGGGAGAAGGAATGGATGTATGAACCGCGTTTTTAACATTGTGTTTTGAACGCTTATTTCGTCATGTCTAATTTGGCCCCGTACTAATTCTGTACGGGGCCTGCTGTTTTTTCTGGAGAGAAAAAATTGAACGATAGGAAAAGAGGGTGTACATATGACAGATGAAGATTATATGGATCTGGCCCTGTCCCTGGCCAGGAAAACAATCGGGCAGACCAGTCCCAATCCATGTGTCGGCGCCGTTGTGGTAAAAGATGGGCAGATTGCAGGGATGGGGGCTCATTTAAAGGCTGGTACCCAGCATGCTGAAGTCCATGCCATCCGGATGGCGGATGGACTTGCCAGGGGAGCAGAGATCTACGTAACACTCGAACCATGCAGCCATCATGGAAAGACTCCTCCCTGTGCAGACCTGATCATCGAATCGGGGATCAAGAGGGTGGTCATTGCCTCAATAGATCCCAACCCGATTGTCGCCGGCCGCGGGATTGCCAAGCTTGAAGCAGCAGGGATAGAAGTGGAAGTTGGAATCAGGCGGGAAGAAGCGGAAGAAATAAATAGCGCATTCTTTCATTTCATGAGGACCAGCAGGCCATATGTAACGATAAAGGCCGCCGCATCATTCGACGGCAAAACAGCAGCGAACACTGGTGACAGCCAATGGATTACCTCTCCAGAATCCAGGGAAGATGTACACCGGTTAAGACATGAACATGACGCAATATTGACGGGCGTAAACACAGTCATCCATGACAACCCCCAGCTTACCGCCAGACTGCCCCGAGGCGGAAAAAACCCTATTAGAGTAATACTGGATTCCACATTAAGGATCCCCGATGATGCAGCTATCCTGCATGATCAAAAAGCGCCGGTCATCATTTTTACCGGCAGCAATTATGACAACAGCAAGGCGGAGCAAATCAAAGCTCTGGGCACGGAGCTTGTACATTTTCCTGAGGAAGAGGTGCCAGCAGGCAAGGTGCTTGAGGAATTAGGAAAAAGGCAGATTCTTTCTGTCTTTGTTGAAGGCGGTTCTGAAATCCATGCTTCTTTCATTAAGGAAGGGTTATTTCAGCAGATCATTCTGTATGCAGCCCCCAAAATCATAGGGGGAAGAAAAGCTGTCCCATTCATCGGGGGAGAAGGGATCTCTTCAATGGATCAATCCACTCCTTTGGCATTTAAATCGGCCGAACGCATCGGTCCGGACCTGAAAATTATTGCGGTGCCGCAGCCGGAGGAGGGCCATCATGTTCACAGGATTAATTGAGGAAGTCGGCAGGGTTGAACAGATTGTCCACCAGGGTAAAACTTTAAAGCTCAGCATATCCGCCGGCAGGATACTTGAAGATGCGGGGATTGGCGACAGCATTGCCGTAAATGGCGTTTGCCTGACAATCACTGATTTTACCGAGAGAAAATTCAGCGCTGATGTTATGCCTGAAACATACCATTCTACCAGCCTTGCCGAATTGAAGCGCAATAGCCCTGTAAATCTTGAAAGAGCCATGAAAGCTGGCGGCCGATTTGGGGGGCATTTGGTATCAGGGCATATAGATGCCAGAGGCAGGATCATTAGAAAAAGGCATGAAGAAAATGCCATCTATTATGAAATCGAAGTGCCGGAGGAATGGTCCCATTTGCCAGTGGACAAAGGTTCCATAGCTGTAGATGGTGTTTCGCTGACCATTTTTGAAGCGGGAGCTTCTTCCCTGACAGTCTCGCTTATTCCCCATACCGCAGGTCATACGATCCTGGGAGGGAAGGAAGCAGGGGAAACTGTGAATCTTGAGTTTGATATGCTTGGGAAATATATTTACAGCTTTATGAATAAGGCTGCCGCCAAGCCGGAAAAGAAAACTGTTTCAGAGGCGCTTCTGAGGGAAAACGGCTTTTTGTGACAGCGTGATAACTAGCTTAAGCAATAAAAGAAGGCATGTCTTTCACCCAGGAATGAATGGGGAAAAGTCTGACCTTAACCAAAGGAGAGCTGTAACCATGTTCAATACAATCGAAGACGCTATTGCAGAACTAAAGAAAGGCCGGCCTGTGATTGTAAGTGATGATGAAGACCGGGAAAACGAAGGCGATCTGGTTGCTCTTGCTGAGTTTGCCGGGCCGGAAACCATTAACTTCATGGCAAAGGAGGGGAGGGGTCTGATTTGCATGCCAGTAACAGAGGAGCTTGCAGTCAGGCTCGGCCTCCATCCCATGGTTGATGTTAATACAGACAGCCATGGTACAGCTTTCACAGTCAGTGTTGATTATAAGGAGACGAAGACAGGCATCAGCGCATTTGAAAGGGCACAGACCATCGAAAAACTTCTCGATGAAAGCTCGGTTCCTGAAGATTTTGCCCGTCCTGGACATGTATTTCCTTTGATTTCCAAAGAAGGCGGTGTCCTAAGGAGGGCAGGCCATACAGAGGCGGCAGTTGACCTGGCTCGTCTGGCCGGGGCAAAGCCAGCAGGAGTCATCTGTGAAATCATGAAGGACGATGGCTCCATGGCATTAGTGGATGACCTGAAAGAAATGGCCGAGAAATTCAATCTAAAGATGATTACTATCAAAGACCTGATAGAGTACCGTCTTGAACATGATTCTCTCGTTAAAAGAGAGGCGGAGATAACGCTTCCTACTGAGTATGGACAATTCAAAGCGGTTGGCTATACAAATAAACTGGATGGCAAAGAGCATATTGCCCTTGTAAAGGGAGAAATTTCAGAAGAGGAGCCTGTGCTTCTGAGGGTGCATTCAGAATGCCTGACCGGAGATGTGTTTGGTTCGAACCGCTGTGACTGCGGCCCTCAGCTTGAAGCAGCCCTCAAGCAAATAGAAGAAGCCGGGTCAGGTATTCTCCTGTATATGCGCCAGGAGGGAAGGGGCATTGGCCTTATCAATAAAATGAAGGCTTACAAGCTGCAGGAGGAAGGCTATGACACAGTGGAGGCCAACCACATGCTCGGATTCAAGGATGATCTCCGTGATTACGGGATAGGTGCACAGATACTCCGGGACCTGGGCGTAAGGAAGATGCGCCTCCTGACGAATAACCCCAGAAAAATCGCCGGCCTTGAAGGGTATGGGCTGGAAGTATCAGAAAGGGTACAGCTTCAGCTTCCGTCTAAAAAAGATAATGAAAACTATATGAAAACCAAAAAAACAAAATTAGGTCATATGCTGACTTTTTAATGGAGGAAAATACGATGAAAAAAGTGATTGAAGGAAATCTGGTAGGTACTGGGCTTAAAATAGCTATTGTTGTTTCAAGGTTCAATGAATTTATAACCGGGAAGCTTCTGTCTGGAGCAGAGGATAGCTTGAAAAGGCACGGTGTTGCAGAGGAAGATGTAACGGTCGTGTGGGTGCCGGGAGCCTTTGAAATCCCTCTTGCGGCTAAGAAAATGGCCGATTCCGGAAAGTATGACAGCGTCATAACGCTAGGGACTGTCATCAGGGGAGCTACACCGCATTTCGACTATGTAAGCAGCGAAGTATCAAAAGGAGTGGCTTCAATCAGCATGTCAAGCGGAATCCCTGTCATCTTCGGTGTCCTGACTGTCGATACGATTGAACAGGCGATTGAACGTGCCGGAACGAAAGCTGGAAACAAAGGCTGGGAGGCTGCCGCAGGAGCGATAGAAATGGGGAATCTCTACAGGGAAATGGCCAATTAAGGAGTCTCCTATTGGCAGAGAACTCAATGTCTGCTAAAATATATCCTTGTGGCTCACCTGTTTATCAGGGAGAGCGGGTAGGGAGAGGGCTATACAACAGAATAGGTAATACTAATGAAAATGCTAAATCAATTATTCCAGCTTGATGCCAATGAAACAAGCTTCAAGAAGGAAGTGATGGCGGGTGCTATCGGCTTTTTTACCATTGTGTATATCATAGCCGTCAATTCGCTCATCCTTTCGGAAGCCGGAATACCTTTGGAAGCTGCCATCATGGCAACCATCATCACGTCAGTTGTCGGCTGCTTCCTGATGGGATTCTGGGCGAATGTACCGATCCTTCTTGTGCCTGGAATGGGAATCAATGCCCTGTTTTCTTACACACTCGTGCAGTCTATGGGGCTTTCATGGCAGGAAGCGCTGGCGGTTGTATTTGTTTCCGGACTGGTATTTGCATTCGTTGCTTTTTCGCGTTTTGCAGGAAGCCTGAGTGCAGCCATTCCGCAGTCGCTTAAGGAAGCTATCACTGTAGGCCTTGGGTTATTCCTGATGCTGATTGGGCTTGAAAAGGGCGGCATTGTGGAAAAAGGCACCAACTCGCTCATTGCTTTAGGCAATCTGGGAGATCCGCAGGTGCTGGCGACGATCATTACATTCCTGCTGGCAATAGTTCTGTTTATGCGGAATGTCCCGGGAAATTTTCTGATCACTGTTGCTGCGGGGACGCTCATTGCCTTGCTGTTCGGAAATATTGATGTATCGCAGGCAAAAGAATCTTCTTTTTCTTTTGGCGATTATCTGGATGTTTTCGGGGCAATGTCCTTTGAAAGCTTCTTTTCCATAACGTTCTGGGTGGCAGTATTCTCGCTGACCATGGTCCTGGTGTTTGAAAATATCGGCCTGGTTCACGGCCATGTTTCGTTCATCGGCAAGCCGGAACGTTTCAAGCGGGCTTTTCAGGCAAATTCCGTATCTGCACTGCTTTCCGGCCTTTTCGGAACAAGTCCGACGGTTTCGACCGTCGAAAGTGCAGCCAGCATGGCTGCAGGAGGCAGGACTGGGCTTACGACAGTGGCTACAGGGCTTCTGTTCATGCTTTCAGCTTTCTTCATTCCGGTAATCAAGCTGATTCCTAACAGTGCGATTGCCCCTATCCTCATCATCATCGGCGGATTGATGCTCCAAAATATCCGCAATCTTGATATGAAGGATATGAGTGAAAGCTTTCCTGCGTTCTTCATCATAGCGATGATTCCTTTTACCTACAGCATCGCAGACGGAATAGCCGTCGGGTTCATCCTGTATCCGATCCTCAAGATCGCGATCGGAAGGGCGAAGGAAGTCTCCGTCGCACTGTATGTAATCGCAGGACTATTCCTGGCAAACTTCGTTTTTCATGCCATCAGCTGATTTCTAAAAAAAGCGCCATTATCATTGGCGTTCACTATGTAAAAAAAAGGGTACGGAATTAACACATTCCGTACCCTTTTTTTTGCCTATATTGAGATATTTAGAGTAAGAATGACAATCTGGCGATTTAAAAGAAGATCATAATCTCACTGCTTAAAGATTTTTGTTTTGCCTGCCATCTTGTTACAGGTTTAAATAAAACTTTGAAAACCCTGTTGTTTGCAGTGGAAGGCACGTAGACTCCTGCGGGATTTTAGCGGCAGAGCTGAGACCCCGCTGCGCGAAGCGTGAGGAGGCTCAGCGCCGCCCCGCGGAAAGCGAAGTGCCTGGAACGGAAAACAACAGCCCGATTAAAAGGTAAAACATTTTCTAGTTTTAATATTTGGCATCTAATAGGGTGTCTTTTTTAACGAATAAATATACCATTCTACAAACTTCGACAGACATACTGGCAAAAATTGTTTTAAAATAAAGACAACCTAACATTTGGAATAACAGCGGAGGTTATAGAATGGAAGTCTTTGTTGCGAGGCAGCCGATTTTTAACACTAAGGAAGAAGTATTCGCTTATGAATTGCTGTACAGAAGCAGCCAGGTGAACGAATTCCCCCTTATTAACGGCGACCAGGCGACCGCCGACGTCATTATAAATAGTTTCTTGAATATAGGAATCGACAGGCTGTCCGAAGGCAAACCCTGTTTTATTAATTTTACAGAAAATCTGCTCAAACTCCGGCTCCCGACCTATTTCAGGCCAAGGGAAATTGTTGTGGAAATACTGGAAACGGTAGAGCCCAGCAGCCATCTGATTGATATCTGCCGGGAACTGAAAAGCCTGGGGTATCAGATTGCGCTTGATGATTACGCCTTCAAGGAAAACAATCCTTTTTCAAAGCAGCTGCTAGAGTATGCAGATATTATTAAAGTGGATTTTCTCGCTTCTTCAGCCGGCATGAGGGAGAGGATTGAGCGGGAAGCCAAAAAGCTCAAGCTTAAAATGGTTGCGGAAAAAGTCGAAACAAGAGCTGAGTTTGAGGATGCGAGAAGAAGGGGCTATGATTATTTTCAAGGCTACTTCTTTGAAAAGCCTGAAATTGTATCAACTTATGATGTTCCGACCTATTTTCATTCTTATTATGAAATGATTCATAATCTCTCAACTGCTGATCCAAGCATAGATTTGATATCAAATCTGATTGAAAGAGATTTATCGCTTTCTTATAAGCTGCTTAGGCTGATCAACTCACCGGCTTTCAGGCCAAAGCACAAGATAAACAGTATCAGGCAGGCAACGGTTCTGCTGGGGCTGAATGAAATCCAAAAGTGGATATATGTGCTTGCTGTCAGGGAGTCTACCTTGGAAAAGAAGGCAGTCCAGAAGGAAACAATCAGGATTTGCCTAATAAGGGCGAAGATGGCTGAATCTGTTGCCGTTCTAAGGAAAAAGGGGGCTTTGAATGCGCAGTATTTTTTGACAGGAATGTTTTCAATGATGGACAGCATCCTGGGGGCATCAATGGAGGATATATTGACTGATCTGCCGCTGCAGGATGAAATAGGGGATGCGCTGAGGGGCATCGAAAACCCTCTGAAAGATGTGCTGGATCTTGCGGTTGCTGTTGAGAAGGCTGACTGGGAGCTGATCAGTGAAAAAAGCAGGTGCCTTGATATAGAAGAGAATGCTCTTTTTCGGATATATGCCGATTCTATAGCATGGACCAATAGTCTGCTTTCAGAGGAATCTCTTTACATATAATTGCAGCATACTTCAAAAGCGCCGGTTTGCGGCGCTTTCTTCGTTAGAGCCACCGTCTTTGCGGTTTAACATATCTCTTTGCTTCTGCGGCCAAAAGCTGCCTTAAAGATTTCTGGGATACAGCAGCCATGATGTCCGCAGGGTTGGGAAATGTACCATGATCATTGAAGCGTACCCGGATAGAGCCTTTGTATATTTCCTGTTCACCGTAAAGGATCCTCGTATCAACAAAAGCTGTTTTTTCTGTTATCCCATTTGCTGATTCGAGCTCTTCAACCCTGCTGATGAAAAATTTGAACTTATAATCCTGCATCGCTTTGACTCACCTCCGGCCTTCACATAGGGTTAATACCCGCCATATTGTATTCTAACTCATAATGTCCATAAGAGGATTATTGAACTTCAGAGGAATTTATGGCAATCTATTATTATGATGATTTAGCAGGTTAAAGGGAAAGCGGGGGTTTTGAAATGGAAATAGAAATTCTAAAATGCCATGGGTCGGGCAACGACTTTTTGCTGATAGATGAAATATCTAAGGATTATGGGTTTACGGAAGAGCAGCGGCGGGAGCTTGCCATTGCTCTTTGCCGACGGGATTCTGAACTGGGGGCAGACGGGATTCTTTTTACAATGAAGAGTGATAAAGCCGATGCCCGGATGAGGGTTTTCAATGCCGACGGCTCAGAAGCTTCAATGTGCGGCAATGGTCTGCGCTGTGTCGCCCGCTATGTATGTGAATTATTTGGTTTAAAGGAAGCCATCATTGAAACAATGAAAGCGGATTTGAAGGTGGAAAAACGGCCGGATATCTTCCCGGAGATTCCAACCTATCTTGTTGAAATATCACCAGTCTCCTTCCAGATTCGTGATTTGCCGCTAATCCTGAATCAGGAGACATTGAAGAATGAAAAAATAAACTCGCTGTCAGATTCACTTCATTTCACAGCTTTGGCTGTGCCTAATCCGCATCTGATTGCGGTTTGCAGTAAAGATGATATCCAATCAGATCTTCAGAAAAATATCAGTGAACATGTCAATGGCCCGAATGAGCTGTTCCCTGATGGAGTAAATGTAAGCTTCATCAAGCCTCTTAAAGAGGAAAGCATTTACGTGAGGACTTTTGAGCGCGGAGTGGGCTTCACGAATGCCTGCGGAACTGCAATGTCAGCTTCGACCCTGGTATCCTGCCTTCAAGGGATGAATAAGCTTGAAAGGCCGGTGGATGTGTATAATAATGGCGGGAAGGTCCAGTGTATCGCACATGAATCAAATGGCGGTTATACAATCGACCTGATCGGGAACGCCACGTATATGTACCGTGTAAATGCCTATATGGATTCTGCTCAGCCTAAGGCTTTTACATTGGGTGAAAAGGAATATTTTGAGTCAGAAGAAGAACAGTATAGGAAGCTGCAGGAACATGCCAGTGAAATAATAAAAGAATATCTATGATAAGAGAAAAGAATGCTGCGGCCGCAGCATTCTTTTTTTGAAGAAATATACTGCAGGCCTTCAGGTCTTTTTTTCTGCATTCAAAAATTCAAGCACCGGTGAAAAAGCCTGCAGATCTTTTGCGGCAAAATAGCCTTGCAGCGGGTCTCCCAGTTTGTTGACCCGTTTTACCACATTATCTACCCGGAACTCTTCCATCCTGAGCCGGTCATTGACTTCTTCCCAAAACAGCGGTGCCGCGATACCGGCATACTGGTTGCCTCTGGCTGAATATGGTGCCACGATCGTCTTTCCCTCTGCATGCTGAATATAATCAACATAAAGTCTGCCGCCCCGGTTTTTCTTCATTCTTTCAGTTGTGAAAAGGTCCGGTTCTTTGGATATCAGATAGTCAGCAATGAAAGAAGTGAACAGGCGTGTATCATCATATGTGTAGGCATTGTCAGGAAGCGGGATATAAACCTGAATCCCTTTATTCCCGGATGTTTTTACAAATGATGTGAGGTTAAGATGATCGAGCACTTCTTTTATCATAATGGCGGCCTTAATCGCAAGGGTGAACGCGTCCCGGGACGGCGGATCCAGATCGAAGACGATTTCGGACGGTCCTTTGCTTTTGATGGTCTGAAATGGTATATGAAATTCAAAGGCAAGCTGATTGCCGAGCCAGAGAAATGTCTTAAGGTTATTGCAGACAATATAATTAATTCCATCTGACATTTTTGTTTCAACAAACTCAGGTGTATAGTCCGGTGCGTTTTTTTGGTAAAATGGTTCCCCGAAAATACCGTGCGGATACCTGATGACGGTAAGAAGTCGATCTTTTAAAAATGGAAGCATATATGGGGAAATTTCCCGCAGATAATGGATGAAGTCTATCTTCTTAAGGGCGGGTGTTTCCCAGATGGGCTTGTCAGGATGTGTGATGTCTACATCATCAGGCAGATTCTTCTGCTGTTCGGCAAACTGGCTGTAGGTGCACTGTTCAGGCTTCAGGTCAAAGCGGAATTGGTGGAAATGGGGCTCGCGCATCTGTCCGTCATATATCTCCAGGTACTTTAGTTCTGTACAAATGCCTGGATTTACATAAACAAATCTGTCATCTTCTTCCCTTTTGTTGTTTTTGATTGTGTCCATAAGGGCCTTTTTTTCATCAGGCTTTAGCCCGAATATAAATTGGCCGATCGGGTGGATCCTTCCGCCATCATACACGCCTGCATAGAAATAACCATTGGATTTTTCATAGGCTGTGATAAAACACGAAACATATTTCCAGTTTTTATACTTTTGCCACAGAGTTGAGCGTTTGCCTTCCTCCCATTTGCTTTTCTCCTGTTTCGCCACAATTCCTTCGCCATCATGAAGGATTACTTGTTCCCACAGATTTTTGAAATCATCATTTCCAGGTATCATTTGGAGAAGCTTTGTGCTTTTTTCGTCAGGTTCAAGCGGGAGCTTTGCTGAAGTGAAGAAATTCTCCAATGCTGCCTTTCTCTCCCTGTAGCCCAGTGCTGATAAGCTCTTCCCTTTAAGCTTTAATGCATCAAAAATCAATAAGCGGCATGGGGATTGCCTGGCTTTTTCCAGAATCCTCATTTCTGAACGCATTCTCCCCCTTACTTGGATAGAACCAAAATGGGCTTTATGTTTATTTTCTAAATAAACAAGCTCTCCATCCAATTGAAGAGGCAGGAAAGGATGAAACAGCTGAAGGTTATCTTCAAGGAACGATCTGATTTCGGGAAAAAGTTCAAGCAGCGGTTTGCCATTTCTGCTTGTCAGAGAAAGCCCCTTTTCATTCCACTCAAGGATGGCCCGGAATCCATCGTATTTTACTTCATAAAACCATCCTTTGGCATCCGGCGCATCAAAGGTAAGGCTCGGAAGCATCGGTTTCATTGTGACACTCCTTTCCTCGGCAGGATTCGAAATTCACGGCCATTTAAACGGCTCATCCTCCATTATTCCATTCTGGGGGGAATCCTACTCCAATGGCAGAAGTTATCTTGCATTTCACAGGATGAATCATCGCACATTAAAGGTAAAGACTATAGAATGGAGAATCAGGATGCATACAATCTGGAAAGGCAGCATCAGCTTCGGGCTTGTAAATATACCGATTAAGCTTCATGCAGCAATTGAGGACAAGGACATTAAGCTGAGGACTCTACACAAGGAGTGTCATTCTCCAATTAAATATGAAAAAATCTGCCCGGTCTGTGAAACAGAAGTCAAGCCAGAAGATATTGTGAAGGCTTATGAATATACAAAGGGAAAATTTGTTGTACTAGAAGACGAGGATTTAAAGAAATTGAAGCAGGCTAACGAAGATAAAGCAGTTGAAATCATCGATTTTGTTAAAATGGCTGAAATCGATCCCATCTATTATGACCGCAGCTATTATATGTCTCCAGGGGATGGGGGAGGAAAGGCTTATTCACTCTTAAGAAAAGCACTGGAAGATTCGGAAAAAGTTGGGCTCGCCAAAATCATCATCCGGTCAAAAGAGCAGCTGGCCGTTGTCAGGGTATTTGAAAATACTCTGATTATGGAAACGATACACTTTCCAGATGAAGTGAGGAAAGCCGGCGATGTCCCGAATGTTCCTTCTGAGGATAAAGTGACAAATAAAGAACTGGAAACTGCCATCATGCTCATCGACCAGCTGACAACGGCATTTGAGCCTGATAAGTATACAGATGAATACAGGTCTGCCCTTCTGGATCTGATCGAAGCAAAGCGGACAGGCAAAGAAGTTGTCACTCCTGCAGAAAAAGAAACAAAATCAAATGTAACAGATCTGATGGCCGCATTGCAGGCTTCAATCGACAATACGAAGCCCGAAAAGCCAAAAAAGCCGGCCGCGCGCAAGAAAAGGGCTGCTGCACGGCCGAAGGAAAAGAAAGAAGC
Source organism: Bacillus sp. MMSF_3328 (assembly GCF_030733525.1). Taxonomy (NCBI): domain Bacteria; kingdom Bacillati; phylum Bacillota; class Bacilli; order Caryophanales; family Bacillaceae; genus Bacillus; species Bacillus sp. MMSF_3328. Next base: position 660,281 of record NZ_JASHIV010000001.1, read on the forward strand.
ATAAGAAAAACCGCCTCCGTGCGGTTTTTCTTATTGATTTGCTGGATTTATGTTCACAAGCTGTCTGAATAGGCAATATAGAAGGTATTGGACAAAAACAAGAGAAGGAAGTCATATATGAAAAAACTGACAGGAATCAAACTTTTGTATATTCTTTCTGCTGCAGCTCTTCTTGGGGTTTTTACATTTCTTTTTGCCGAAATCGCAGATGAGCTGAAAGAAAACGAACTGGAGGCTTTTGATCATACAATCATTAATTTTGTACAATCTTTTATCAATGACCAGCTGACTGCATTGATGTTTTCGGTTACATTCCTGGGCTCTGTTAAGTGGCTTGTATTTCTGGCCGCAGCAGGCGGAGTTATTCTCATGATTTATAAAAAGCGGGCATTAGGTGTATTTCTGCTGGCAGGTTCAGGCGGCGGTGCGCTGTTCAATTGGCTTCTTAAGTGGATTTTTAAAAGAGAACGCCCTGATATTCTCCCGCTTCTGACTGAATCAGGATTCAGCTTCCCGAGCGGCCATTCCATGGGTTCTTTTATATTTTACGGTGCTTCCGCCTATATACTGGTCCATTTGTTTTCTAAAATGAGCTTAAAGGTCTTGGCTGTCCTCGCAAATGTCATGATAATCCTATTGATCGGCTTAAGCAGAATTTATCTTGGGGTGCATTATCCTAGTGATGTAATAGGCGGCTTCCTGGCCGGCGGAGCCTGGCTGGCAGCCTGTATCATTATTTTCAGGTTGTACGAATATCGGAGGAATCTGTAAAAAGGTTCTGCTGCAATAATGTAAATGCGGTTTGGGACAATGGAATGGGGGCCAATAAAAAGAGCAATAAAGCTTTTATATGGGCTTTTTTGCTTGCCTTCAACTTCATGATGTTTAAAGAGAGTTTTCCCTGCATAAAGTATGAGCAATAGGGAAAGGGAGGGAATCATGATGATCAATATACTTCTGTTTGTAGATTCTGGAATCGATGACTCACTTGCTTTGATGTACGCTGTTCAAAATCCGGAATTGAATATAGTCGGGGTAGTAAGCGGGTATGGAAATATCACCAAGGAAGAATCCCTCAGAAATACAGCCTATCTCCTTAAACTGGGCGGCCGTGAGGATATTCCGATCATTGCCGGTGTTTCTGGGCCTCTCTCAGGCAAGCCTGCCACATTTTATCCGGAGATACATGGAGAAGAGGGACTCGGACCCATTCAGCCTCCTGAAGATTTTACCGGGCTGAAGGTTTATGATATTAATAAGATCATTGACATTATAGATCAGTACAAAAATGATATTGTCCTTGTCGGTTTAGGCAGGCAGACAGACTTAGCTCTCCCGCTTATTATTTATGGAGAGGATGCCTATAAAGATGTTAATGCAATCTATATGATGGGCGGTGCTTTTCTGGTTCCCGGCAATGTGTCAGCTGAAGCGGAGGCTAATTTTTATTCTGACCCCCTTGCTGCTGACATCGTTCTTGAAAAAGGGAGGAATGTTTACCTTTTTCCGCTCAATGTCACCAACAAAGCTGTTGTAACGCCTGAAATGATTGATTACATTTCCGCCAATACTGAGTCGGCTTATAAAGATCTTATAAAGCCGGCCTTTGAGTACTATTTTCAGGCTTATAAAGAAAACGTGCCCGGCATAGGAGGCGCACCCATTCATGATGCTGTCCCGCTGATTATACTGACAAATCCGGACTTAGCGAAATTCATTAAACGGAGAGTCAGGGTTGAGCAGTTTGGCGGAGCGCAAGGTAAAACGAATGCCGATTTCAGGCCTAAGCCTGAGGATCAGCCTGAGGATACTTTGGACTATATTGCAATGGAGATTGATACAGCTAAGCTTCTTGAAACGTTTATGTTGAACTTCACAGCCGTTTAACATGACCAGTCAGGTGACGGAGAGGAATTCGGCTGCTGATTTCCAATTAGTTGACAGCTTTTACTTTTATGATATACTAGTAAAGCACGTATTTGAGGATATCTGCGGGCAGAATGGAGCGGAACGCCATTTTGCAGATCATGCTCTTTAGATTTTTACTGCTAAGCAACAATAGGTTTATACCTTTAAGAATTAATTTGTGGACAGCTTGATGATCAGGTGCGGCTGCTGTACAGCAGAATGCCCCCTGAATGGTATGATTTCTTCTTAATGCACATCTTCTATAAACCCGAAACATTTCTTCGCATGGATTGCTTCAATTCAATAATGCGGTCTTTAAATGACTGAATCTTAAAGAGCTGCTATCTTATCCCGATTGTTTACCTGATTCCCGCTGGCGCGGTCTCGGAGCCGCAAGGATGGAAGAGAGGCAGGGCTTTCATTGTTTTAGGTTGAAATTAAATTTAATATACTTTATATATAGCCTCAAATATGACAAAAAGGACAGCTTGCTTGCATGCTGTCCTTTTTCAATTCTGTGCCTAACAGTATATTCTATATTCATACTGCCTATATTACTATAAATACGAACATTTGCATATGAATCTATTCATAACATCTGTGTTTTGTGATATGATTGACTAGGAATAACATTTATAAAGGCGCAGTGACTGACGACGATAGTGGAAGAAACCACAGTGGAGCTGCGTGCATATATAGCCGGTCGTCTGGGCAGCCAGCAGTCTGCTTTAACCTTTTTGGTAAAGCGGCCTGAATCTTATACCTGGAGGTTGTTTGCTATGAATGAAAAATTGATTCTTGATGGTAAGCGGGTGGCAGCTGATATTAAAGAAGGACTGATGCCAAGGGTGGAAAACCTTACGCAAAAAGGGATCACTCCCTGCCTTGCCACCATCCTGGTCGGAGATGACCCATCTTCCGAGACCTATGTCCGAATGAAAGGAAATGCCTGTGCCCGGCTTGGCATCCGGTCTGAACGAATTCATATGCCGAAAGAAACCACAACAGAAGAACTGGTAAAAACGATTGAGGAACTGAACGAAAATAAAGAAGTTCATGGCATCCTGCTTCAGCATCCTGTTCCAGGACATATAGATGAGCGGAAGGCATTTGAAACCATCAGCATAGATAAGGATGTTGACGGCGTGACAAGCCACGGCTACGGGCAGACTGCCCTGGGATTTGGTACATATCCATCATGCACTCCTGCTGCAATTATGGCAATCATCGATTATTATCATCTTCCTGTAGAAGGAAAGCATGCTGTAGTGGTAGGGAGAAGTCCGATACTCGGAAAACCTGTTTCCGCTTTGCTTTTAAACAGGAATGCGACAGTAACAACATGCCATTCCTATACCGAAAATCTCTCCCGGTATGTAGGCCAGGCTGACCTGGTCATTGCAGCAGTCGGAAAGCCGGAATTTATAAAAGGAGAATGGATCAAGCCTGGGGCTGTTATTCTGGATGCAGGGTATAATAAGGGGAATGTCGGAGATGCAGAATATGACAACTGCCTCGAAAAGGCATCAGCCATAACACCTGTACCAGGGGGAGTAGGCCCGGTCACGATTTCAATGCTGCTGAAGCATACGGTTGAAGCAGCAGAAAAGACGCTTGGGAATAACGCCTGAAGAAGAAAAGGTTGACTTGTTCTTTTTAATGAAGTAATATTAACTTAACACTTTAAGATTCGTTTTATATTTGGATAAGTAGTCGTAGCTGCGCAGGTTGTAGTCGATTTTATCTTCTTCAACACGTGCAGGCTGCGGTTTTTTTGTTTTTATATTATACCGCAAACTTATAGTGAAACACTTTTTGGAGGTTTTTATACATGAACACAGGTAAAGTAAAATGGTTTAATGCAGAAAAAGGCTTTGGATTTATCGAAACATCTGAAGGCCAGGACGTTTTCGTTCACTTTTCAGCTATCCAATCTGAAGGCTTCAAGTCTTTAGAAGAAGGCGAAGCAGTAACTTTTGAAATCGTTGAAGGCAACCGTGGACCACAAGCTTCTAACGTAGTTAAAGGCTAATAGCATGAATGATGAGGTGATGCATGGCAAAGCATGCATCGCCTTTTTGTGTATTGAATCGGACGGCAACTTATGAAAAGAAGAAGCAGGCTCCTGAATAACGCTTTTCTTTCCTTCATTTACTCCATTTCGTATCCTTCCACCATTCCCCTAGAGAACCGCCCGTGAGGCGGACTTTGATTGTGCTGTAAATATAATCACTTGGGCGGGGTTTAAACTTATTTGAATCGGAAATGTAAAAAAGAGATAGAAAGTGGTTAGCCTAGAAATATACCTGCTGTACCCTATATACATTTTGATAAGAAACAATTGGTTAGAAATTAAGGAGGATTTAAACTTTGACAACTTTTTCGGATTTTAATTTAAGCAAAGAGCTTGAAAAAGCAGTTTCCAATATGGGCTTTGAAGAGCCGACCCCTATCCAGGCGCAGGCGATCCCGATCGGACTGAGCGGAAAGGATATGATTGGCCAGGCGCAGACCGGGACAGGGAAAACCACAGCTTTTGGCATTCCGCTTCTTGAAAAGATAGACATAAATGAAGGGATTCAAGGCCTTGTGCTGGCGCCCACCCGCGAGCTTGCCGTGCAGGTGGCTGAAGAACTGAACCGGATTGGACAGGTGAAAGGCGTCAGGACTCTGCCGATCTACGGTGGACAGGACATTTCCAGACAGATCCGCGCCTTGAAGAAGGATCGTGGACCGCATATCATTGCAGCTACTCCGGGAAGGCTGATTGATCATATCGAAAGAAAGACAATCCGCCTGAATAAGATTAAATTGGCCGTGCTTGACGAAGCTGATGAAATGCTGAATATGGGCTTTATCGAAGATATTGAGCGCATCCTCAGCGAAGTTCCTGAACAGCGCCAGACCCTGCTGTTTTCAGCAACAATGCCAAGGCGCATTCAATCTTTGGCTGAGAGATTCATGACAGAGCCGGAAATGGTTCAGATTAAAGCTAAAGAACTTACTGTGAAAAATATTGAACAGCATTATATGGAAGTGCATGAAAAGCAGAAGTTTGATGTGCTCTGCAGCCTGCTCGACATCCAGTCCCCGGAACTTGCTATCGTGTTCGGCCGCACCAAAAAGCGTGTGGACGAAGTGGTGGAAGGGCTTATTAAACGCGGCTATTCTGCTGAAGGCATCCATGGCGATGTTCCGCAGAATAAGCGTGATCAGGTTATCCGCCGCTTTAAAGAACAGACAATCGATATTATGGTAGCGACAGATGTAGCTGCAAGGGGACTTGATATCAGCGGAGTTTCCCATGTTTACAACTTTGATATCCCGCAGGATCCTGAAAGCTATGTACACCGCATCGGGCGGACTGGCCGCGCCGGGAAGAAGGGGCTTGCTGTAACATTTGTTTCCCCTCGTGAAATCGATCATCTAAAGCTCATTGAGCGGGTAACAAAAACAAAAATGGCGAAGATGCCGATTCCTACCTTCAGGGATGTTATCGCAGGCAGCCAGCAGGCAACCATCAATAAAATGATGAAGGTCATCGAAAACGAAGAATTCAACGAATATAAAAGATCGGCAGAAAACCTTCTTGAGGAAACAGATTCAGTCACCCTGCTTGCTGCTGCACTCAAGCTGCTGACAAAAGAGCCGGATATAACACCTGTTAAGCTTACTGCTGTGGAGCCGATCCGCTCAAGAAAGCCGAAGCCGAAGTTTGACCGCGACAGAAGCCGCCGCACCGACAGAAGCAGGAGCGGTGGAGGCGGACGAGACCGCAGAAGAGGCAGAAGCGGAAAATCAGGTTTTACTCCTAATTCAAAGGGGTAATAAATAATTAAGGAAGTTTATGGGTTTTATAAGAGGATGAATATCTTTCCTGAAAAAATTTAAAAAAATGATTATAAAATCTGTAAAACTTACCCATATTAATACAGCGGGGCATCGCCCCAAAGATTTTGTTGAAATTTAGGAGGAAATGTAAATGGCTACAGGTAAAGTAAAATGGTTCAATGCAGAAAAAGGTTTCGGATTCATCGAAGTTGAAGGTGGAGAAGACGTATTCGTCCATTTCTCTGCAATTCAGTCTGAAGGCTTCAAAAGCCTTGATGAAGGTCAAGAAGTTGAATTTGACATTGAAGAAGGCCAGCGTGGACCGCAGGCTGTTAATGTGACGAAACTATAATATTCACTTCATATGATGAAGAGTCTCCTAGCGGGGCTCTTCTTTGCTTTATAAAGGAGGAATGAGGTTTGCTTATTACTGCCATTTCAGATACCCATATGCCAAAAAAAGGAAGGAATCTGCCCGAGCTTCTCGTTGAATATCTGGAAATTTCTGATATCATCGTTCATGCCGGTGACTGGCAGGACTTGTCTGTTTATAAAGAACTCTCATCCTTTGGGAGGCTCGAAGGGGTATTTGGCAATACGGATAGCGGCGAGCTTAAGGAAATGCTGAAGGATAAGCTCATCCTGAATTTAAATGGGTTTAAATTAGGTATCGTGCACGGGCATGGAAAAGGGAAGACAACGGAAAAAAGGGCGCTGGCTTCTTTTGCAGACGACAAGGTGGACTGTCTGATCTACGGCCATTCCCATATACCCGTCCTGAAAAAGGAAAACGGGACGCTCATTATAAACCCGGGTTCCCCTGTTGATAAAAGGAGGCAGCCGCGTTTTTCTTTTGCGGTAATAAGGGTGGAAGAAGAGCTCTCAGCAGAGATTGTTTATTTTGATAAAGAATCTTAAGAGGGAAAAGCAGGCGCATCTGTGCGTCCTGCTAATTGAGTTTCAGCTGATAATAATCCTGGGATTCAAGCGGGACGAATCCGCAAGACGTATAAAGATTTAGGGCATTATTGTTTTCTGCAGCCACTTCCAGGAAAATATCCCTCCCTCGATTCCTTTCCTGCCTGATGATCCTGCTTAGAACACTTCTTCCAATCCCCCGCCTCTGAAACTCAGGAAGGATGGCAAATCCATAAATCCAGCTCTCATTGCCGTCTGTCTGTATCCTCACCTTGCCCGCGGGGACTCCCCTGTATTCAATTATGAATAAAGTCTGTGCCTGTTCGGCTGCCGTTTGCCCGTAAAACAGAGTGGCATCTTCTTCGGAAAGGCTGAAACAAACAATATCCAGCTGGATGCAAAGACCGGCATCTCCGGCAGAGGCTGATCTTATTTCTACCCCTTCTTTTTCAGAAAGAGTATCTGAATGAAAGTACTTCATCTGGTGCTCAGTGAAAGAGTATCTGCAAGGAAGCGATTGGAAAAGCTGTTTGGCAGCATAGGATTCAGCTGGCGCATTTAAAAGGACTTCCGAAGCGCTTGCCAATTGTTTTTCAGCCTGTTTTAAGAGGGCTGTAAAGAGTCCCTTCTTCCTATACTCAGGATGAACCATCCCGCATACCTCCACTTTAGCTCCAAAAGGATACAAAGCCAAAAATCCAGTTAATCTTCCGTCCTGATAAGTGAAGAAGTCTGTTTTTGTTTCATTATTTCTGGATTTCAGCATATCCCAATTCAGTTTTAACCTGAAATCTTCATGATTTTCACAAATATCCTGAAGCTCCTTGATTTCTTTCAGCTGTCTTACTGTAAGCATCGCTGTTCCTCCCCAATCTCGTATATATCTATATTAGCTTGATGAATGGAGAAGGGGAATACAAAATTGCAAACCATCAGAATTATGCAATAAGCGGCATTTAATTGTGTAGTTAAGCTGGAATGGTTATTATAAGTAGAGTAATGATTCAGGAGGTGTTGGATAGTGAAAAGTTTTACAGTAGAATTTCACAAAGAAGATCAAGTAGAAGCAATGAAGGTTAGTAAGCTCAATGAAGAGGATTTCAATATTGCCACTGAAGGCGGGACCAGGCATCTTTTTGAGCTTGATACTAACGTCGGCTTCTTTATTTACTTTGATGCCATCAGCAATGATGGGACCGAGTCGTATTTAGTTCTGCATTATGAAGAAGAGAATGAAGAGCCAAGTGCCTGTTATTCATTTGAATTGAAGGATTTCTACCAATTCGCCGCACTTCAGTTGAACGATCTTGAATTCAGTGAAGAAGCAGGGGAAGAAGGGGAAGACGAAGAGGAAGTGTACGGGCCTATCCATCATCTTGCACATCTTATGTATCATATCATTGAAGAAGGCCAAAAAATCGAGGAATAGAAAAAAGAGCAGCGCGCTGCTCTTTTTTTCTTTAATGATTCCTGCCAGGACAGCTGTTATGCAGGAAGATTCATCCGGCAGTAGCTTTCCACCATTTTTTCCTCTTCTTCATCCAGTGCAAAATCGAGAGCCTTTTCGTCTGAAAAAAAGAAGTGATAATTGAGGATCTTTGAGCCTTTCTCATCTTTGTAAAAAAGTACACGCAGACTCAGCCCATCCTCGGAGTAAAGTTCGTCATCCTCCGGAACTTCTATGTCTAACAGGAACTCATACCTCTGTCCTTCCAGTATCCCTGTAGGATCAATGATTTCTTCAATCAAATGACCTGTAATTTCCATCTATATCATCCTCTCTGGATAGTTTCAGTTTATCGACACTCGTATTATACACTTTTATGAAAGCATGCGTAATCTTTTGTTCTTATCCTTCTTCAAATCCAGGAATTCCATCCTTCAAGGGGTACAGATTTATGCTGACAAACTTTGATTTGATACATTGACAAAAACAGGGAAATGCTGTATACTTATAAAGTATTTATTTAAGGGAATAACATCTAATTTCAGATTCACTTGTTATAAAGGATCCAGTCCATTTATTTTATAACGGGTGGATTTTTATTTTTCGGGGGCTTCGGCTCTTTGAGGAGGTGCCTTTTATGGCAATGGGATTCGGGAGAAAAAATACCGAAGAAGTAAAAACGGAAGAAGTGAAAGTCTGGGAATGTATTTCTGACAGCTGTAATGGATGGCTGCGTGATAATTTTAAAAGCAGTGATCAGCCGGCTTGCCCGCTTTGCAACAGTGAGATGAAGGAATCGACTAAGCTGCTTCAAGTTGTTGTTAATAATAGCATCTACTCAAAATAAGGAAACCAAATGGCCTCGCCATTTGGTTTTTTTTATGTTTTTGGCTTTGTAAGTGTAAAAAGTTGATATTGGCGTTTTTTGTGAGCAGTTATGTTTCATTTGTCTGTACTTGAAAGCGGGAGAATGAAACAGGAGGCTGCGGGCATACTAAAGGAAAAACCTTTAGTTATGATGGAAGTGAAGAAACTGTGAACGGCATGCACCTTTTTATAGCATTAGTATTTTTCAGCATCATATTGATAATTATTTCCTTCAGGAAAGAAATCAGGGTATCATTGCCGCTCTATTTCTTTGTAATGGGGTTGTCTTTTATATTGGAATACATAGTATTTATTCTGGGAAAAGCATACACATACAGACCGACTGTATTTGAAGAAAAATGGTTTGATGAGGTATTTGGGGCAAGCATTTCACAGGCACTTTTCATTCCCGCAGTACTTACAGCGGTCTCCATTTACCGGATCGGCTATCTGTGGAGGCTTGCAGTGATAGCGGGTATTTTTTTGGTAGAGAGCTTTTTCTTGAAAGAGGGCGTATATGAACAGCATTGGTGGAGGTCGTGGTACACGAGCGCAATACTTTTTGCTGCTATGTTTGTTACAGACATATGGAGGGATTCATTAAGGAAACCTTCGCCTTTTGTAAGGTTTGTGACGATATATATGGCAATTACCACAATCATTCAGGCAGCTGTTTTTTATACGGTGATCTTCTTTCGGATTCATACCTACAACGCCGGTTTTTTTGAGTCGCATGACCGTGATCAGCTGGCTTTCAGCACGCTTATTTGGCTGATATACAGCCTGATTTTAGCTGTCATAGTCATCTATGAATTCAGGAAGACGGTATTTGCAGGATTATTTGCGGGAGCCTGGCTTTTTGAAAAACTTTTAATCCAGGCGGGTGTTCTGACTATTTCCCATTTGTGGAGTTCAGTATATTCAGCTGCGCTTATTACATTATTCTGCTTTCTGATCGGCAAGCTGGCCGTATATTTCTTTCCTGATATTAAAGGTGAATCTGTATAATGTCCTTTCAGGCGAATTGCATTATAATAAAAGAAATAATGCACTCTTTAAGGAGTAAGTTTTAATGGATGAAGTTCAACGGCTTAAACAGGAAAATGCTGAATTAAGGAAAGAAATATTGCAGCTGAAAAACAGGGCAGAAGAAAATCAGGCTTACTGGCCCGGCTTGGATAAAGGGGATGATGGCGTATCTTTTGAACAACTGGAGAGCTTCCTGAATCCTATACTTGATCTGGTTCCTCATCATATTGTTTTTATAGATGGGAATGGACTTATAACTTTGTGCAATCTCCAGGCTGCAAGGGACCTTCATGCTGACAGAAGGGTCATAGTGGGCCGCCATATCAGGGAGCTGCTGAGGATACCTGATGACCAGATTAATCTGCTAGAATCCCTCAGGACGAAGAAGCCGATCGTTAATAGGGAAGTGCTTGACAAAAATTACGGAATCAATAACACAAGGATCATACTAGACGAAAACGGAAACGTGAAAAGGGTTTTGGGAGCTTTTCAGTTCCTCAATGGAGTAAAGGAAGCAGAAAAGCAGGCTCTGGCCGGGAGGATTGCAGCAGGCATAGCCCATGAAATCAGAAACCCGCTTACCACGGTAAGGGGCTACCTCCAGCTTCTTCAAAGCAAAACGGATCAAGAGGTGTCTGAGCTTTTTTCTTCCTTGCTGATCCCGGAAATTGACAGGGCCAATAAAATCATCACAGATTTTCTCCGGATTGCTAAACCGGGGGAAACGACCAGCGAACTGCTGAATGCAAAGGAGTTTATCCTGGGCTATACCGGAAAATTCCTAAATAGTGAAGCGCTGCTGTATAATGCCGAAATTGAATATCAACTTACAGAAATTACAGATAATACGTTCTTTAGAGGTGATCGTGACGAATTGCTGCAGGTGTTCATTAACCTTTTCAGAAATGCGTTCCAGGCTAAAGGAAGCGAACCGCTTAAAATAATCATTGCTGCCAAAAGAGTTGACTCCTTTCTCAGAATTGAATTCCGGGATAATGGAAGAGGAATTCCTTCTTCTATTCTGCCCCATATCTTTGACCCATTCTTTACTACGAAGGATGAAGGAACAGGGCTTGGGCTCTCAGTTTCCAAAAAGGTTATTGAGAATCACGGCGGCATGATGAATGTAAAGAGTGATGGGCAGGGAACACAGTTTATCATTGACATTCCTGCCGAAGACCGCTTTTGCTGTGAATAATTTTTATCGTACAATCAACAGAAATGCCCCTGAATGAATATGAATAATTAAATTCGTAATCACGAGGGGGATTAGATTGGATGTCAAAAAAAGTCCGCTGAACTATACAGCAGTTGGCGATTCGATTACTGCCGGTGTGGGTGCTTCGTTCTTTTCTCCTGGGTTTGTGCCGCGATTTGCAAGACTCGCCGAGGAATCGCTTGGCCGCAGAGTCGTCCACAAAATTTTTGCCAGGCCCGGAGCGCTTTCGGGTGAAATCCTGGAAGCTGTCAGGTCTCCTTTAGTATCCAGTGCTTTAGCTGAATCAGAACTTATTACGATCACAGCAGGAGGCAACGATCTTATTCAGGGGTTAAGGTCATATCAGCTGACGAAAAATGAAAAGGATATTTCTTCGCGCCTGAATATATCTGCAGAAAAGCTAAGCGGCATCGTTGATCATATTACTGAAATAAAATCAGACTCTGCCGGGCCTTATATGGTTTATCTTCTAAACCTTTACAGTCCCGTTCCCAAAGAAGAAACAGCGGACCGATGGATCAGAAAGTTCAATAAGCAGATGCAGCAGCTGTGCGACCGCCATCACTTTCGAACGGTAAATATATATCAGGCATTTAAAGGGAATGAGAATGATCTAGTGGCGATGGACAGAGTGCATCCCAATGACAGCGGCTATAATCGCATCGCTGAAAAAATAAAAAATACCGGATATGGACTGCTGATCTGCCAATAGACAGGTACCGTCTCAAGCAAGAGAGGGCACCTGTCTTGTTTTGGCAAAACCAATAATTCCCACCTGATTTCCTGTTGACCATCTTCTCAAGTGCTGTTATTATAAATGAACAGCAATCGACATTAACTGCTGGCATAATTTCTGCTTATTAATCTATGAATTCATCATAAATCGTTTCTACGAAATTATGTTGACAAGAGATTGATTGGGTGGTATTATGATATAGTTGCTCTAAAAGAGCGCTATTGAAAGATTGTTCTTTGAAAACTGAACGAACAAAAACGTCAACGTTAATCTTAATTTTTTATCAGAGCTAAATCTTACTCTTATATGGAGAGTTTGATCCTGGCTCAGGACGAACGCTGGCGGCGTGCCTAATACATGCAAGTCGAGCGGACGGATGGGAGCTTGCTCCCTGAAGTCAGCGGCGGACGGGTGAGTAACACGTGGGCAACCTGCCTGTAAGACTGGGATAACTTCGGGAAACCGGAGCTAATACCGGATAATGCACAGCCTCTCATGAGGCTATGCTGAAAGATGGTTTCGGCTATCACTTACAGATGGGCCCGCGGCGCATTAGCTAGTTGGTGAGGTAACGGCTCA